>NZ_CP062946.1:2129632-2839509 GCF_014898095.1 Thalassotalea sp. LPB0316 | reverse complement strand
AACCATTGAGTACGGTAACGACTTCACCAGCATCATTGGTTGTTTTTACCATGATCATGCGTTTTTGCGATTCTTCAGTGTCGGTTGGAAAGCCCTTAATCACTTCCATCGCAGGTTTTTTACATAACATAGCAACACCGTAATGCGCCTTTTGACCGTGAAAATAAACGTGATACCCCATGGCTTCAACATCGGCTAACGGAAAGGCTTCATCGTGTACTTTGATTTCTTGTAAGCCAATAATATCTGGGTCGTGTTTGTCAATTAGCGCTTGTAGTTGGTGAAGTCGAGCTCGTAAGCCATTAATATTAAAAGAGATGATTTTCATCGTTATGTTACCTTGGATATATTGGGATCGTTAATCAGTCGAGTGGTCGATAAAACTTGGATTTTAGTATTTTGGGTGATCAAACTTGCTTTCGACAGGTCTTTATTTATCACATGCCTAGTATTAACCGCGATTGCTATAACCGTTACCTTGACCAATACTATCGACTGGAAAAATCGAGTAATAGCGCTATCGATTTATTAATAGCGCCTAAGATAGTGTTTTTGCGAGTGCTTTTCAATGGTTATGACTTACGTTAGCGCTAAGTTTTAGTAAAGGTTTTATCAGGCAGCTAGCAACAAACTAGCGCGAGTATGAGCTTTGCTAGGGACTATGAATCCACTTTATTGGGACACATTGAGAGGTTCATGATTCGCTTTAGTAATGAAAAATAGCAAAATGACTGAGCATACGATAAGGATCGCACCCAAAATAATTGCCCATAACGTGCTGATAACAGCAATAAAACTGCCTAAAATTGAAATTACAACATTAGATAGAGAGAAGCCCGTCGACAATAAGCCCATCAATCGCCCTTGTTGTTCGTCTTGGTGTTGCTCTGAAATATATATGGGCAATAAGCCATTGAACAATGCGATAGCAACACCAATAAGCGGGTAGCCAAACCAGACGGTTTTCGCATCGTAAATAAGGTGCAAAAAGAGCATGAGCGCTAAAAAGCTCAAACCTATATATATACCAGTCAACAAGCCAAAACGCCGTTTAAACGGGGTAACCACTATGGCGCTAGTTGTGACCATGAATGCAGTGAGCAAGGCGGTAATAGAGCCAATGTCAGGCGGCGTAAATGAAAACGATTCTGCAAGCCACAACGGGTAGAAATCGTAAAACGCATTTAGCCCTAGGGTTACCAACAAATAAACCATAAAGAACCGTTTTATTGAAGGGTTTTTTAGTAGACCAATGGAGTTTTGTTTTATCAATAAATTTGACCAACTAAACGACACGGGGGCTTTTGTTTCATGTTGGTGGTTTAGAAAGATAAAGACAAAAAAGCTTGCTAGCGCGAGTGAGACAGCAGCGACGTAAAAGGCTAGCTCTGTACCGTATGGCTGAAGAAATCCACCTACGAGCGGGCCGATTAGCCAACCGGCATAGGTTGTTGCATTAATTAAACTAAATGATCGGGTTTTATCGAGTACTTTCGACAAATCTAAAGCAACGGCTTTGGCAATACTAACGTTGCCTTCGCATAGCCCTGTGATAAACCTCATGACAAAAAATAGTGGGTAATTCTCTATCACAATAGCAAAGGCTGACAATAAATAGCCGAACATGGCACAAATTAAAGAGATCATCAGCACTTTTTTACGGCCATAGATATCGGAGGCTGCACCGATAACCGAGCTACCCACTAATACCCCCAGTGGATAAATAGCCAATAGCATGCCCAGCAGCAGTTTTGGATGGATACCAGCAAAAGTTGTTAAGGGCGAGACTTCGTTAATAAACAAAGGCGCTAAAATAGGATAAGGGAGGGCAATACCTGCACAACTTAGCAATACGACCAACATCATGGTCATTAAAGCTTTTACCGCTTGTTGTTTTTGCATGTTACCGAAGATAGCGAGGTTTGGTTACATGATATCCTCGCAATTGTTAATGTAAAGCTAAAGTTCTCTTTCCGCGAGCCAGTTTTATCTGCTATTCTCAACATGTAATTATTTGTTTTTTTAGGGTAACATCTTGTAGTTAGAGTTGTTATCGCAATGTTAAAGGTTTAATCTGGCAGCATCAATTTGAAATGTGTTTACATAACAATGTAAGACTTGATTAAAAAAAATTACACTTGTGTAAAAATGTTGACCTTCCTAGGAATGGAAAATACATGATTAGTAGGAGAAGAAAAAATGGCTGAAAATAAATCAGTGAAAAAAATTCTATTAGTTGAAGATGATCGCCAGCTATCGAATTTGATTACAGAGTTTTTAGAAAGTGAAGGTATGCATGTAAAGCAAGAGTTTAGAGGTGATACCGTAGCTAAGCGCGTAGAGACCTTCACACCTGATTTAATTGTTCTCGACATCATGTTGCCAGGCAAAGATGGTTTTGCCGTGTGCCGTGACCTTCGTCCTTCGTTTAAAGGGCCTATTTTAATGCTAACCGCTAAAGGCACTGATTTCGATCAGGTTTTAGGGTTGGAGATTGGCGCTGATGATTACGTGATTAAGCCGGTTGAGCCTCGAGTGTTGCTCGCTAGAGTTAATGCGTTACTTCGCCGTGGTCAGTTACCATCGTCGAGTAATGAAGCGAGTGATTTGACGATTGGCGAGTTATTCATTTCTCGAGGCTCTCGCCAGGTTACCTTAGCAGGTGAGAATATTGAACTAACTAGCCAAGAGTTTGATCTTCTGTGGTTGTTAGCAAGTCGAGCGGGTGAAGTACAAAACCGAGATTATATCTACAAAGCTGTTGTTGGCCGTGAATACGACGGTTTGGATCGCTCTGTTGATGTTCGCGTATCTAGACTGCGTAAAAAATTACACGACAGTAATGAAACACCGTTTAGAATCAAGACTATCTGGGGACAAGGCTATCTATTTGTTCCTGATGCATGGTCATAACAACTCACATATTTTTCTGAGGTAGGGGGGCTATCCCCCTATTTTTTTATTTGTCACAGTGATTAATTACTATGAAACTTGGTCGCACATTTTTTAGCTTATTTCTTCTCATTGTTTTTTCACTTCTCACCATTATTTGGTTCTTAGATCAAGCTTGGCATATCTATTTAGAACAAGACTTAGATTCTTATACCGGCCATAAAGTGGCTCTGTCAGTGGTTGAAGAGCGCTTACTTGAACTGCCCGAAGAACAATGGCCTGACGAAATCGCTCGATTAAATGAAAAATTTCAAGTTAATTTAAGTATGCGCTTAATGCCAACGATTAAGAAATTAACAAAAGATGATCAGGACAACTTGGCAAAGGGCAAAACTTATATTTATTTAAATGGTGACGATGTCATGATCCATCACCTGGTTAGCCAAACCGAGCAAGTACTTATCTTAGGACCGATGAAAATACCTACCCGACCAGAACTTGCTACCTTGGGTAGAATATTAATTTTGGTAATGTTTGGCCTATTGATTTTCTTCTGGCTGTGGCCAATGTCACGCGATTTAGACGCTTTAGACAAAGCGGCTCGAGAAATCGCCAATAGCAACTTTGATGTTCAAGCGCCAAAAGCGATGACCAGTGCAATCGAGCCTTTAACGAAAACCTTCAATATGATGGCGGTTCGTTTGAAAAACCTTATTAATGCACACAAAGAACTCACTAGCGCCGTTGCTCATGAACTTAGAACGCCGTTAGCGAGAAGTCGTTTTGCGTTGCAAATGCTAGAAAGTGCCTCAGACGAAGAAAAACGCAGTAAGTACATTCATCAAATAGACAGTGATAACAAGGAGCTCGATGAGCTGATCAATGAGTTGTTGATTTATTCAACACTAGAGTCAGATCGTCCGCAGCTAAAGTTTACTGACTATAAATTGATAGATGTGGTAAACAGCCATCTGGAAAAATATGAACAGTATCACGGCAGTATTGAAGTCAATAATCACGTCGGCAATTTACATGTTGAGTGCGATAAACACTTTATTGATAGAGCCTTGGCAAACTATATCAACAATGCGATAAAATACGGTGATGATCAGATCGTTATTAACCTTTCACAAGAGGGCGAAGAGGTTATCATAGACGTTGAAGACAACGGTAAAGGTGTTGATGATGAAATTAAGCCGACTGTTTTTGAAGCCTTTACCCGTGCTGATAAAAGTCGCAATAAAGACAAAGGTGGCTTTGGCTTAGGCTTAGCGATAGTTGAGCGGATTATGCAATGGCATCAAGGGCAGGTCGCCGTTGATGATAGTGAACTCGGCGGCGCAAAATTCCGTTTAAAGTTTCCAATAGTTCAGTAATAGCCAGCGAATCAAGTTTTTATGCTCTAAGCGAGTATTAAAAGGCTTATTTTATTTCGGGTTCAGCGTTCGTTAACGCTGAACCCGAATAGTATATAGCTGCGCATAGCACTACCTAAGTGCCGCCATTCGTCTAAGTATCCGTGGCGATCATGCTTTCACAGGGGGGCTCTATACTTTATTTACTTTAAATTGGCTATTTAAATTCGCGAGAATGACGGCTTGTTATCACTCTGAATGAAGTAAAACCTTTCAATAAGCAGTTCATTAAGGGAAGTTTACTACCGCAATTGGCCCATAGGCGATTGTTATCCTGTGTAGTGCCAATACTACTCGCCAGTCGGCGAGGTTTAACAACATAATATTTATTTCAATTGATAAAATCGTTAAAGCTTTTTAATTAATGTCCGATACAAAAGGAAGTTGTTGCAGTTATCGGTTATCTTGCTTTGCAGATAGATTCTCTTTTAGTCAATGAGTCCCAGTTAGGATCGCAGTTAAATCATTGTGTCGTTGAAAAGCGTCGCAGCGATTTTTCGTTGATGTTAGCGATGCTAAGTGAAGATGTCAGGGATTTTAGTGAGTTTCACCGCGCTGAAAATAACCCTCATGAACAAATCATTGATCCTGAAGTACAGCTTCGCCGCTTATTTGATTTACCTAAATCACAGCCATTAGCGCTGGAGTCACTGGAAGATATTGCACACTTTAATCAAGCAGGTGAAGTTGTTGAACAGCACTTTGACGACATCCGGTTAAAGCAGTGTTTAGCGCCTAAACCTTTGGCGTTTCGAGATGATAAAGCATTTATTCCTTCGCAAATTAAAGCGAATTTGTCTTTGTGTCAGCAACAACGTTTGTCTCAACCTCAGTCAAAGTCAATCGCTCAAGCACCTAATACTAATGTCGCGAATTGGCTCAAAAACGTAAAAACTTCACTGGTTAAAGCAGATTCGATCGCACTCCACAGCATTGCTTAAGTTTTTTAAGTGAACCACAGGGGCATTTCTCATTGCGTTTTGGTTTTGGTAATTGCTGATGGACTAAAATATCACCATCGACATAACGCCAAGCACCATGCTCTTGTGTAAAACGAGAGTGTTCTTGAATTTGATATAGTTGGCCGGCCTCTGTATAAGTTGCGGTGAACGTTACTGTACTCTCGGTGGTTTGATTAATTTCTAGCTTTAACCAGGTAGTAGCCCTTGCCCACTGTTCAAGCTCATCTACAGTCAAACCTGTCTGTTTTTCGCTGTGGTAAGTATTATAAAGGTATTGACCAAGAGATAGAGCGTAGGCGCTGTAGCGAGAACGCATTAATTGTTCAGGGCTATTTGCTATGACTTGATCAAGGTGTAGCGCTTGACAACAATTGTCGTAACTGTAACCGCTTTGGCAAGGACATTTCATAGTGGATATCGGCTCGATAGGTTGAGCCGATACTATAAATCAAAGGCTTTACTATTGGTATCACTGTTCGGGTTAATATTTAGTGAACCGTTGCCGTGCTTTCTAACACGATGAAGTCGGTATTATATCGCTGGGCTTGCTCTCTTAACCATGCAATTTGGTTGGGTGTGAAAAGTTGTTTGCATAGAACTACAGCACTACAGTTGCCCTTGGTTAATGCCTTGTGAATACTCTCAGCTTCAATCTTTACTTTATTGCTGTGTACTTTAAGGATCTTTTTGGCATCTAAATCGTTATTAGCTGAGATTGACTTTAACGCGTTATCTTCTGCGTCAATCATCATAATCCATTTGTTTTGTGTTTTATGAGCGCTGTAGATATTAGCAAGTGTTTGTGTGTACTGGTTAAGTATGACATTTTCTCGGTTATATATTGTGTGTACGTTCATAGAAAAACCACCTGTATAGATACTGTATGGATAAACAGTACTGTAATTTTAACCATATCGCAAGATAAAAATTGAATTTTTTTTAAGCAAATAATTACGAGAACAAACAGAACAGGTTGTTTGTTTATTGAGTGATAAGTGTTAATTAACTAACCTGAACTCGGGTTAACTAGGTTTAATGATGGCGCTTTTTAGTCAAGCCACTCTAATTCATCGATAACTTGACGTGCTTGTGCGAGGGTACAGTTGGCTTTTGCCATTAATTCATTGACGGTGATATTAGGGTTTCGCTTAGCAAGGGCGAGTAAACTTTCGTGGGTGGAATAGGCAACATGGCTCGATAGCTTACCAATTAGCCACTGCCAACTTTGCTCATCACTATGAGCAATATCATTAATCACCAGTTCTAACTGTTCGGTTGTCCCTGATAATTGCCAGTTGCGTGAACGGCCAATTCTATTGAGGGTACAACCGCGGCTCCTTATCAACGCCTTTAGCGCATAAGCTTTGAGCGATTTTCGTAAAAACGACGGTAAAATAATGGATATTTCAGTAGCCACAATAAAGTTATGTTAATTCAATATAGTCGCCATGATACCATCAAAAAAAAAGCCAGCAAATTGCTGGCTTCGATTTTAACAAATTGATACTTACCACTTTTTCTTTGGCTGAAAGAGCATATCCAGCTCATCTTCTTCGGCTTTCGCTCTCTTTTTGCGATCTTCTGCATTTGCCGACTTTAATTGAGAAGAAATTTCACTGAGTTTCTCGGTGATCTCTGCTTGCTTTTGGCTCGCATATTCAGATTGAACAGGGTGGTCATTTAATGTTTGTAATGCCTTTTCATAGTACTGACGAGCAGAGCCAACCATTTCGTTGTTATACGCTTGATTACCACGCTTAACTAAACTTTCTATATTGATTTTAAGCTGCATTGAATCTAAGCGCTTATCTTCCATGCTGAAAATTTGAGGGTCAACCATGCCTTTGTTGAGTTCACTTTTTAGCACGACTCTTAATTTTTTGATCAGTTGAAGTAATGCAATAATCTGCTTCTCGTTGTCAGGTAAAAGAAACTGTTCGTCTCTTGAGCCTGCAGATTGCGCAGCATCTTTTGCTGCGTTTAATCGAGCTTCAAGCTCATCAACTCGTGCAGATGTCGCTTTAGATTCAGGCGACAAATTCTTCATTTCTTTTGCGGCGGTTAGGCTACGACGGTGCAAAATCAGCGCTAGATTTGGCGACGCCGGAATATTGGATAAATTTACGATAAGCTCTTCGTTTTCGTCGATAATAGCTTTCTGCTTGGCGAGTTTAGCGCGCTTTTCTTGTTCTTGTTTTTGCTTTTGTTGCTGAATGGCGTTAACAACCACTACGATTATTATCAGTATGAAGATTAAGCCAATGATAATAGCGACCATATTCCACTTCTCGATTATTATTGTGTAGACTCTTAGCAGTCTACAAAAAATGCTCCTATAAGCATAGCCTAAATATCTTTTTTTTCATTGTTGATAGGTACATAGCGCTAGAGCTGTGATTGTTGGGCAATTTGGGGTGATGAATAAGAAGGTGATTAAAATAAATTCACAATCATGTAAAAATAATATGGAATATTAGAATGATTTTGTATATATTTTTGATATAAGCAAGAAAAATTAAGACGCGCTATGAAACTCCAACAACTCCGGTACATTGTCGAAGTCCTCAATAATAACTTGAACGTTTCTGCAACGGCAGAAAGTTTGTATACCTCACAACCTGGCATCAGTAAGCAGGTGAGGATGCTTGAGGATGAATTAGGTATCCAAATCTTTGGTCGCTCAGGTAAACATTTAACCCATGTTACACCTGCCGGTAATGAAGTGATTAATATTGCCACTGAGATATTATCTAAGGTGGAAGCGATTAAGGCCGTTGCCCGTGAGCATACCCAGCCTGATGAAGGTAAATTGCGCATCGCCACAACTCACACCCAAGCGCGTTACGCATTGCCTGATATTATTCAGGGATTTGTCAAAAAGTTTCCTAAAGTTTCATTGCATATGTATCAAGGTACGCCTGCTCAAATTAGCGATGCAGCCTCAAAAGGTGAAGCAGATTTCGCGATTGCAACGGAGTCTATGCACCTTTATAACGACTTGATAATGTTACCTTGCTATCACTGGAACCGCAGTATTATTGTCAGAAAAGACCACCCACTTGCGAATGTTAAAGATATTACGATTGCAGATATCGCTCAGTATTCATTAGTGACTTATGTTTTTGGTTTTACTGGCCGCTCGCAGTTAGACACTGCGTTTAGAGAAGAAGGTTGTGAGCCGAAGGTAGCGTTTACGGCAACTGATGCCGATGTGATTAAAACCTATGTCAGATTAGGCGTTGGTGTGGGTGTGATCGCAACCATGGCGTTAGATGATGAATTAGATAAAGACCTAGTACGAATTGATGCTAGCCACTTGTTCAAAGCCAGTACCACAAAAATTGGCTTTAGACGTGGTACATTTTTGAGAAGCTATATGTTTGATTTTATAGAGCGCTTTGCACCACATCTCAATAGAGATTTAGTCACCAAAGCGGTGTTATTAAAAAATAACGCAGAAATTGATGAAATGTTTGCTGATATTGAGTTACCTGTTAGGTAAAAATAACGTCAGTGACTAGCGACAGAATACCGTAACAGATAAAGAAAAGGGGCAGTTGAAAAACTGCCCCTTTTCTTTTCAGATATTTAACGATGGGCTAACACTCAATAATATTTACCGCTAGACCACCACGAGATGTCTCTTTGTACTTAGTCTTCATATCGTTACCCGTATCCCACATCGTTTTAATAACTTTATCTAAAGATACTTTTTGCGTGCCGTTACCACGTAATGCTAAGCGTGATGCGTTGATCGCTTTAACAGCGCCCATCGCATTTCTTTCGATACATGGCACTTGTACTAAACCTCCAACAGGATCACAGGTTAATCCTAAGTTGTGCTCCATACCAATCTCAGCGGCATTTTCAACTTGCTGTGGGCTACCGCCCATGATTTCGGTTAATGCACCAGCTGCCATTGAGCACGCAACGCCAACTTCGCCTTGGCAACCCACTTCGGCGCCTGATATCGATGCGTTGGTTTTGTATAAAATACCGATCGCTGCAGCGGTTAATAAATAACGAATGCAATCATCATCTTCAACAGGTTTAATAAACTTATTGTAGTAGCATAGTACCGCAGGAATAATACCAGCTGCACCGTTGGTTGGCGCCGTTACCACTCGGCTACCCGCTGCGTTTTCTTCATTCACCGCTAAGGCAAATAAGTTAACCCAATCCATTGCCGTGAGTGGATCATTTGAGTTTTCTACTGATAGTGTTCTATGCAGTTTAGGTGCGCGTCTTGTTACTTTTAAGCCACCCGGTAGAATACCTTCGGTGCGAATGCCACGCTGTACTGAATCATACATGGCTTGCCAAATTTTAACTAAATTGGTGCGAATAGTTTGCTCATCGTTGAGACATTTCTCGTTGTCCATCATCAAGGTACTAATACTAATACCTTTAGTTGTCGCTTGCTGAATAAGCTCGTCGGCGGTTGAGAACTTGTGAGGGCGTTCGATATTGCTGTGCAGCGATAAAGCTTTGTCTTTTTCTTTTTCAAATTCACTATCTTCAACAATAAAACCACCACCAATAGAGTAGAAGGTTTTTTCTAAAATTACCTGATCATTAGCAAAGGCGAATAGTGTCATCGCATTAGCATGTGCTGGCAAGGTTTTGCGTCGGTGATAGATAATCGCATCACCTTTGGGAAAGGCTACTTCATGTTCACCATTAAGCATAATGGTTTGTGAACGTTCAACAGTAGCTAGCGTTGAGTCAATTTTATCTACTGGGATCTCTTCTGGTGTTTCACCGGTTAAACCTAAAATCACCGCTTTACCAGTACCGTGGCCGATACCCGTTTGACCAAGTGAACCAAAAAGCTCAGTTTTCACACGATCAACGTTTGTTAATTGGTTTGTTTGAACCAGTTCATCAACAAAAAGTTTGGCTGCACGCATAGGACCGACGGTGTGTGAACTCGAAGGGCCAATGCCGATTGAAAACATATCAAATACACTAATCATGCTCTTAACCTGAATAAATTTTGTAAAAATTATAAATATATTGAATTATCTTCGGTAATGGTAACTGAAAGTTATCTTGTTGAACAACAAAAACTGCTCCTACTTGTCATTTATTATAGCGGTTAGTTGCAGATTCGTGCGCTGAGGTTAGTTAGGCTTCTTTTTGATTAACTGTGGTTACGTTCGATTGAAATGGTGCGCTAAGTCTTTGAGCATAGCCGCAGTAGCTCCCCAAATATTGTAGTGCTGATAGGGGATAAAGGTGACTTTGTATGCTTGGCCTTTGAGTTCAGTAGCTACGTGGAGGTGATTTGTTTGATCCAAACAATGACTTAACGGAACATAAAAAACTTCGTCAACCTCATTCCGATCTATCTCTACATGGTAAGGCGATGGTAAAAAGGCAACCACAGGTAACACTTCAAAACCTGAAATCGTTTGATAGGGATGCAAACAGCCTAGGAGCTCTAACTGGCTTGCTTGAATGCCAACTTCTTCTTCAAATTCGCGCATTGCGGTTATGATTAGGCTGTCATCGCCGTCTTCAAGCTTACCGCCGGGAAAGGCAATTTGGCCTGCGTGATGCCTCAAGTGTCGTGCTCGTTTTGTTAGTAAAATCTCTAGCTGGTCATTTCTTTGGGTAATGGCTATTAGCACAGCCGCTTGTCGGATCGGTTTATTTGACACGAGTTCATAACGAAACTGATGACTTGATTGGCTCAGCGGCGATAAATGAAATAAGCGCATAAACTGAGATTTATTCATTCACCACCTATTAACTCGCTATTATTGTTCGATCTCACCTAGTATAGGTAGGATTTTGTTCACTTTATCGAAGGTCTCTTGATATTCTTCGTCACATATAGAATCGGCAACTATGCCACCACCTGCACTACAAACAATTTGGTTGTTAACACAGGTTAAGGTGCGAATGGTGATACTCGTATCCATATTACCGCAGGCGCTAAGATAACCAATAGAGCCACAATATATATTTCTGCGGTGTGGTTCAAGCTCTTCGATAATTTCCATTGCTCGTATTTTAGGTGCCCCGGTAATAGAGCCGCCGGGAAAGGCACCGCGAAGTAAATCAATTGCCGACATGTTGTCAGCTAATTCACCTTCAATTGTGCTCACTAAATGGTGGACTGCCGGAAAGCTTTCGATATCAAACAGCTTGGGAACTTTAACGCTACCAGGACGACATGCACGAGACAGGTCGTTGCGCAGTAAGTCAACAATCATCAAATTTTCAGCTTTATCCTTGGTAGCATTGATCAGCGCTTGCTTATTCGCTTGATCTTGTTTTGTTGTATTGCCGCGAGGCCTTGTTCCTTTTATCGGTTTGGTTTGCACCTGTCGATTATCTACTTTGATAAATCGCTCAGGCGAAATGCTCAGCACTTTGATCTCATCTAAGTTGAGATAGGCGGAAAAAGGCGCATTGTTTTGCGCTCTTAGCTTAAGGTAGGCAGAAAATTCATCGCCTTGATATTGGGCGCTAAAACGCTGAGTTAAATTGATTTGATAACAGTCACCAGAGCGCAAATATTGCTGGATGCTATCGAACTTGTCGCGATACTGCGCTTGGCTCATATTTGATTGCCACGGTGTTGTTAGTAAAAAACAATCGGCATCTTCACTTGATTTAGCAAGTTGCGTAAGCTGCTCAACTAGGCGTTGGCGTTTGCTGTCACAACAAAACAAATAAGTCTGTTTATTGAATTTATCGATGATCAAGGCTTGGTCGTAAACACCAACCGCCATATCTGGTACAGGTAAATCCTTTTCTGCGATCGTAGGCAAGTGTTCAAATGCACGACCCAAATCGTAACTAAAGTAGCCAACTGCACCACCGCTAAATGGCAAGGTCGATGGTGCAATATCCTCTTTGGGTAATAACTTGCTTAGCTGTTGCTCAACAATGCTCAGTGGATCTACTTGATGCTTGCTGAGGACACCCTGTTGATCAGCTATTTGGGTGGTGTCGTTGTCGGTTGTGATTTTAACTAATGGCTGCCAGACAAATATATCGTATTGATTATCCACGTGTTGACTATCACATGAATCTAACCACATAGCCCAAGGTTGTTTGGCGAGCTGGAAAATAGCTTGATATGCCTGAGCCAGTGAATAATTGTTAACGGGTAGGGCACTATAGCCGTACACAGAATTGATTGTTTGCAACGTAAACCCAATGATATTGAACAAATTGTCTTGAGGCTACTCACTAAAACCGCTAGCGAGAGGCTTTTAAGCAAGGTATCATATCGGCAAAATTATAACTTTCAACTAAAGTTTAGGGCTTAAGTTGAAGAATTGAAAAAAGAGAGACTCATGACAATTATCAAGCAAGAAGATTTCATCGAGAGTATTGCTGACTCATTGCAGTACATCTCGTACTACCATCCGATTGATTTCGTTCAAGCATTAGAGAAGGCATATCATAAAGAGCAGAGTACGGCAGCAAAAGATGCAATTGCGCAAATTCTGATTAACTCAAGAATGTCGGCTCATGGCAAACGTCCTATTTGTCAGGATACCGGTATCGTTACTTGCTTTGTTAAAGTGGGCATGGATGTTAAATGGGATAAAACTAACATGACCATCCAACAGATGGTAGATGAAGGTACTCGCCGAGCTTATTTAAATCCAGATAACCCATTGCGTGCATCAATTGTTGCTGACCCTGCCGGCGCGCGTAAAAACACCAAAGACAATACCCCTTCGGTTGTTCACCTTGATATGGTGGCTGGCGATCACGTGGAAGTGATGATTGCTGCCAAAGGTGGCGGTAGTGAGAATAAAACCAAAATGGTGATGCTTAACCCGTCTGACTCTATCGCTGATTGGGTGGTTGAAACACTACCTAAAATGGGCGCAGGTTGGTGTCCACCAGGCATGTTAGGTATTGGCATTGGCGGCACAGCTGAAAAAGCGGGTGTATTAGCGAAAGAAAGCTTAATGGATCCGGTTGATATTCAAGAATTAATTGAGCGCGGACCGCAAAATGCTGAGGAAGAGCTTCGCCTTGAAATTTACGAGCGAGTCAACAAACTAGGTATTGGTGCTCAAGGCCTTGGTGGTTTAACAACGGTCGTTGATGTAAAAATTAATTCAGCTCCAACCCATGCGGCTTCTAAGCCCGTTGTGATGATCCCTAACTGTGCAGCGACTCGCCATGTTCATTTCCATCTTGATGGTTCAGGTCCTGCTGATCTAACACCACCTAAACTTGAAGAATGGCCAGAAATTACATGGGAAGTTGGTGAAAATGTGCGTCGCGTTAATGTTGATGATTTGAAAAAAGCCGATGTTAGCGAGTGGAAAACCGGTGAAACCGTGTTGCTTTCGGGCAAAATCTTAACCGGTCGTGACGCCGCGCATAAACGCATTCAAGATATGCTTGCCAAAGGTGAGTCGCTACCTGTTGATTTTACTGATAAGTTTATTTATTACGTTGGCCCAGTGGATGCTATTGGTGATGAAGCCGTTGGCCCTGCCGGCCCAACAACGGCAACGCGCATGGACAAATTTACTGACATGATGCTCTCGCAAACAGGTTTACTTGGTACTATAGGTAAAGCAGAGCGTGGCGCGGCGACATGTGAGTCGATTAAGAACAATAAATCAGTGTACTTAATGGCCGTTGGTGGCGCAGCTTATCTGGTATCAAAAGCTATCAAGAAAGCGAAAGTCGTGGCGTTTGAAGATTTAGGTATGGAAGCTATTTATGAATTTGAAGTAGAAGATATGCCTGTTACTGTAGCGGTTGATAGCACGGGAGAGTCTGCACATGTTACTGGGCCTGCAATTTGGCAAGCTAAAATTGAAGAGCTCGATAAAGCATTAAGTTAATATTGTGTTATTTCAAAAGCGCTCAATGAGCGCTTTTTTGTTATTTAAAGTAGATAAAAGTCTATCAATTCAGTGAAAAAGTGCTAATGTGATGAAAAAATAACAAGCTTTTTTAGGGATGTTACATGTTATTTGCTGGGTTACCATCAATCCCCAATACACATGCAATGTTTGTATTGTGTTTGACGCTAGGCGCGCTTTATTTATTTAAACGCGATGATATAGCGCTTGAAACATCGTCATTAGCCGTTATCGCGGTACTTACTGTCTATTTTGCGATCTTCCCATATGAAGTACGTGGTGAAGAACTCGATCCTGTGACATTTTTCCACGGGTTTGGTCACGAAGCGCTTGTCACTGTTTGTGCCTTGATGATCATCGGTCAAGCGATTGTACTTACCGGCGCATTAGAGCCCATTGGTAGAACGCTTTCAAGAATGTGGAAGGTCAGCCCATCCTTTTCGCTATTAGCCACGCTAATTATCGCAGGCACATTAAGTGCTTTCGTTAACAATACGCCAATCGTTGTTCTACTTTTACCTATTTTAATTAGTGTAGCGATCCGCACGCAATCTAATGTCAGTGGCATGTTATTACCGATGGGGCTTGCGACACTTGTTGGTGGTATGTTTACTACCATTGGTACCTCAACGAACTTGTTAGTCGTCAGTGTTGCTGCCGATATGGGTATGGAGCGCTTTGGCATGTTTGACTTTGCACCGATTGTCCTACCGGGGGCAATTGTTGCCATGCTCTACTTATGGTTAGTAGCGCCTAAGATATTACCACAGCGCGAAGCCACCATGCCTGATACCTCACCTCGACTCTTTAGTGCGTATTTACACGTTGGTGAGAACTGTCCGTTAATTGGTGAAAAGGTCTCTAAAGCGATCAAATTAACCGATGGTATGATCCGTATTCAAAGTATTCAGCGCGGTAAAGATTTTCACAAATTATTGCCATTACCAGATACGCTTATCAAGGAAAACGATCGCATTCATGTTAAAGATACTCCAGACCGTTTGAGGGAATATGAAAGTGTTCTCAAAGCAACATTGCACTCGGGTAAACACAAAATAGATGCCGAGCATCCTTTAGATCCTGGTAACCAAGTGTTGGCTGAAATTGTTGTAATTCTGGGCTCAGGTTTAATTGGTAAAACGTTAAAAAGTGCAAACTTTAGTTCTGAGTACGGTATTAGTGCTGTGGCACTGCATCGCGAAGGTAAACCGATGGATATCGAAAGACAAAGTATCGGGAGTATTCCGCTACGCGTTGGTGATATTTTGCTAGTACAAGGCGATGCCGATCAAATTGAAGAGCTCAAATCTCAACAAGGGATTTTAGTGGTTGATGGCGCAGCTAAAGTGGTTCAATCTGAAAAAGCACCCATAGCTTTAGGTGTCTTATTTGGTGTGGTGCTAATGCCGGTATTCGGTATATTGCCGATAGTGATCAGTGCAATTTGTGGTGTCTTTATTCTACTTGCCTCGCGCTGCTTAAATTGGCAAGAAATTTCGTCGGCGCTCAGTACACAAGTTATTTTGATTGTAGCGGCGTCATTAGCGCTTGGGGCGGCGATGGTTTCCACCGGTGCAGCACAGTATTTGGCGGAGATTTTTGTTGCTTTATCGTCATCGCTCCCAGTTGGCGGTGTATTAGCTGCACTGATGTTACTTTTAGCTATTTTGACCAATATAGTGTCAAACAATGCCGCTGCGGTTATTGGTACGCCAATTGCGATATCTGTCGCGCAACAGCTTGGGGCACCGGCTGAGCCTTTTGTACTTGCCGTCTTATTTGGTGCTAATTTAAGTTACGCAACCCCGATGGCTTATAAAACCAATTTATTAGTGATGAACGCCGGTGGCTATCAGTTTTCTGATTTTGTTAAAGTTGGCGTACCGCTTATTGGCTTGATGTGGGTTACCTTGTCGATTACGCTTAATCTTATTTATTTTGCTTAGAAACTTTGTCTCGGATTTTGTCTAGAGAATAAGCACAAGAGATAAGAGGTAATTTACCTTATTGGCGATTGTCGCTACTATAGCGAAAAAAAAGCGCGATTAAGGTTGTTATGTTCGAACAAATGGCTCACTGGAATATAACGCTTATCACTGCGGTTTGTGTTGTTGTGATAAGCGTCGTTTTACTTATGGTTGTGCTCTCACAGCGCAAAGCGATACGCGATTTAGCGAGTCAGCAATTATTGCTTAACGAGCAGCTTTCCCAAACGCTACCGCTATTACAAAAATTACCCGTTGAGATGAAAATGTCGACGGAGCAACAACTCGTCGATTTGCGCATGAAACTGATGCGCCAACAAGCTGAATTTCACCAGCAGACCTCGGAACAACAAATAAAATCATTTGCAAATTTGCATCAAACGCTTGCTCATCACGCAAAGGAAAACCGAGAAGAGTTATCAAATACGCTGAGTAAAAATATTAACGCGCTGACAGATTCAACGGATAAACGCCTGCAAAGTATTAGTGAGCAAGTAGAAAAACGCTTAGCTGATGGTTTTGAAAAAACGACGAAAACATTTAATGACATCCTCAAGCGCTTAGCGTTAATTGATGATGCACAGCAAAAAATTACTGAGCTTTCGACTAACGTGGTTAGCTTGCAAGAAGTGTTAGCGGATAAACGCTCTCGTGGTGCCTTCGGCGAGGTTCAACTCAATAGCTTAATCCGCAACGTGCTTCCAGAGGAGCACTTTGCCATTCAACATACCTTGTCCAATGGTAAAGTGGCAGATTGTGTTTTGTTTTTACCTGAACCTACCGGTAATGTTGTGGTCGATGCTAAGTTTCCGCTAGAGAGCTATCGCACGTTAACCGATATTTCTTTGCCGGAAATTGAACGCAAACAAGCCCAACGTCAATTTAAGCAGGACATTAAAAAGCATATCAACGATATAGCCAGTAAATATTTAATCGAGCGCGAGACCGCCCAGGGCGCAGTCATGTTTATTCCTGCCGAAGCAGTATTTGCCGAAATTCATGCTCATCATGCTGATTTAGTTGAGCTTGCCAATCAAAAACGGGTATGGCTAGCCTCACCAACAACGCTAATGGCGATTTTGACGACAGCAAGAGCGGTGATCAAAGATGAAGCGACTAAGGAGCAAGTACACATTATTCAAGCACACTTGAGTCATTTATCGGTTGACTTTGCTCGCTTTAGAACACGCTTTGATAACTTGGCTAAGCACATTGATCAAGCCGCAACTGATGTTAAACAAATCAATACTTCAGCCAATAAAATCGCCAGTCGGTTTGAAAAAATTGAGCAAGTTGATACGAGTTTAGCGCATGATAAAGTTGCGAAAATAAAGCCTTAAATTCCACTATCAGGTGAGGCTTAGTCAACGCCTTTGTATTGTGTATGTGATAACATGTCAGTGTGAAATTCACTTGGTAGTACACGTTAAATTCGAAATTGGGGATGTATGTGACAAAGTTTATTGGTGTTAAAACTAGTCTCGTCAGTATCTGTTTTTTGTTGATGTCATTGGTTGTTGTTAGCCAAGTTCCGTTTGTGGCGCAATGGGTAAATGATATCTCAGTCAACCAGCTCGCTTTGTTGATGTTGATCAGCTTTTTATTTGCAAGCCAGTTTAACCACTCTCGATTTGCGTTGCTTATTGCTCTTTTTGCCCTTGTTTTAGTACTTGAGCTGAAACTTGTTAACTTGACTGAGCACTGGGTGATAACGCCTGAAATCGTCAATTTATCGGTTATTTTCTTTTTTGGCGGTTTGGCTTTTTTAAAAGATCGAAGTTTGTTTTCCATTCACCTTGTCTCCCGAATCGCCTTGTTTGTTGTCGCCTATTTATTTGCTCAAGCTTGGCTTCTCGGGGTAGATACCTTAATGGAAATCGCCAAAGACAATACTTATTTTCAGGTGGTAAAGCCTTATTTATCAATTGAGTTACCACTGATGAGCGTTATCTTGATCTATCTAGTGAAAAGCTTAAAAACGACGCATCTATTTTACCCCGCAGCCCTTGCTAGCGTGGTTTTATGGTATTTAACACAGGCTAATATCAATGTGATTAGTTGGCAATTATCATTAACGCTATTGGTTTGTTATTACCTAATTAGTGTTATCGCAAGCTCTTATTTTCTCGCTTATCGCGACGAGTTAACCGGCCTGCCATCTCGACGTGCGTTAAATCAACTAGCGCTGTCTTTAGGGCGTAAATACAGTGTCGCGATGATGGACGTTGATCACTTTAAAAAGTTTAATGACACCTACGGTCATGATATTGGCGATCAGGTCTTAAAACTGGTTGCGGCTAAACTTAAGCAAGTAAAAGCCGGTGGCAAGGTGTTTCGATACGGCGGTGAGGAATTCACCGTGGTATTTCCTCGTAAAAATGCAGAGCAAGTATTTGACGAGTTAGATAATTTACGACAGTCTATTGCCGATTATCAGATGGTTATTCGCCAGGGTGTGCGCAAAACTAAAAAAGATAGAGATCCGAAGAACAAACCTACCATGCAAGAAAAAATGGTTAGCGTGACAATTTCTATCGGCGTTGCTCAGCGAAGTTCAGGACAGAGCTTTGAGCAAGTATTAAAAAGCGCCGATGAGCTGCTATATAAAGCTAAAAAACGTGGTCGTAACAACGTGACGAAATAATTGATTTTGCCACTGATAGTGGTAAGTAGTAAAAATACAATCAAACGGTTGCAGAAACAAAAGACCCAAGCAATAGCTTGGGTCTTTTACTTTGAATATTAAGTTTATCGTCAGTCTTTTGTGACTAACCACAGTGCGTGTATTATCGCTGGTAGCCAAAACAAACAGCACAATAAAATATTAATTAATAGATCTTTACCTGCGCCATTTTTTAAAAATACTGCGAGAGGTGGCAGTAGTATCGCTATGATAATGTGGACAACTTTATTCATATATTGCTCCGAAAACATTATTCTACAGCAGTGTCGCTTCAGTTAAACCGCAACTAAGCTAGTGCTACGTTATAGAAAACTAACAACAAAAGTACAGGGCAAACATACTGCAAGTAGTAACCCCAATATTTTAACCAAGGACGCTGGTTAAGCACCGCATGATCTTTAAGTTTGTTACCGCGCTGCCAAATCCAGCCAACAACAATGAAATAAAACAAACAGCTCAATGGTTGTAAAATAGTGGTTAAGCCTCTAATAACTAGGCCAAATAAAACATCAAAAAATGCCACTAATGTCATACTTGCAACCAACACAATCGCAGAAACCAACCAGGTAGCCTTTGTGCGACTGAGGGACTTTTCTTCTACTAAATAAGAGACGGGCACTTCTGTTGAAGAAATAGTCGACGTTAGCGCGGCAATTGACAACAGTGCAAAAAACGCTGAAGAAACCACTAAGCCGATATCACCCATGGAGTTAAACAAAGTCGGAAGAATATTAAAAATAAGCTGACCTTCACCTATTAAATCACCGCCAGCAAATACTTCTTGACCTGCGTGTTTAGCGACATAAAGTGCGGGAATAATTAATAGTCCGGCAAGAAAGGCAATGAGCGTATCTAGAGCACCAATAGAAAGTACCAGTTTGCCTAGGTCTTTATCTTTCTCCATGTATGAGCCGTAAATCATCATGCCGCCGACACCGATACTTAGCGAGAAAAATGCTTGTCCCATAGCGGAAATCACTAATTTGGGCTCAGTAATACGAGAAAAATCGGGAATTAAATACTGCTTTAAGCCTTCACTAGCACCGTCTTGCTGAAGAATGTAGCCTATCAAACATATCAACATGACGAGTAGGATAGGCATTAATCGGCTTGACCATTTTTCGATGCCTTTATGAACGCCCTGATGGATAATTAGAGCACCTAGAATGATAAAAATGGGCGTAAAAACAATATTGCGCAAGGTTGAGTCGCTTGCTAACCAAGCTGATATCTCATTCATGCCGGCTAAAGCTGAAATACCACTGAGGGCGTGTGATAACATCCAACCCGCGACAATGGTATAAAAGCTGAGCATCATCATGGCGCCGACAAGGCCAATTTTACCGGCAAATCGACCGACTTTCGGCATTTTGTCCTGGCAGGCTTCACCAAGTGCTGATACTGGGTTTTTTTGTGCCTGATTACCTATGTATATTTCTGCATATAGCGCAGGTAAAGCTAGTAAAAAAGTGACGATAAGGTAGACGAATAGAAAGGCGCCACCGCCGTTATTGGCCGCGTTGGTAGGAAACCCCCAGATGTTACCTAAACCAATTGCGCTACCTGCTGCGGCTAGCACAAAGCCGATCCGCGAATGAAATGAATCTCGTAATGCCATAGAAAATCTTGTTATTGTTTTTTTATAGGAAAGCTTACCCAGTTGTCAGGCATTAGTGAAGTATTAATTGTTTTAGATTGTAATGAGAACAATAATTTAAGTGATGAACCCCCTATAACTACAAAACTCTATAGGGGAGTATACGTACAGCGAGCACGAATTCTTAGAAGTTAACGTTGACTTTACTCAGCGCAGCAACATCAATGATGTTTACATTACCTATGCTGTTTTGTAAGCGTTGAGCTGTTTGATAAGCTCCGTGTTGTTCGGCAAAGGTAATAATGTCTACATTATTACACATTACACCGAGTGCAACATCGCGTTCGTTCAAGTCGTAATCGTCCATTGCAACTTTTAGTTTAATCGGTTTATCACTCATTGCTGCTTCACAGGTTTTTACTAGAGCTCTTTCTAGTTGGGGCTGCATGTCTGCAGCGCTAATTGATGAAAACATTAAAGCGCCAATAGTTGCTGATAGTGTTGCTACTGATTTAATTAACTTAGCCATGGTATCTCTCCGTTTTTATGATAATGCCTAACTGGCAAAGTAATCATGGCACTTTCGAACCGATAAAGTGTTTCTAAAGCGTGGGTGAATGTAAATAAACCTAACGCATATTTCTGCAACTCATCGCTAAGTACTTGATTGTTATCTCGTCAAATTGCCTGTGAAATGTGTCAGTAGACATAGATATTTACATTCATCAGTAAAATTTTTGCTAACTAGCGCTTGGCTATTTATCTTGTCATCCCAATAAATCTATAATACCGACCATTAACCGCTATTTAAGCCGATAAAAAAAGAGAAAGGTTGTTCGCTATGTTGCGCTATCAAATTATTCCCGTTACACCATTTCAACAAAATTGTACCTTGTTTTGGTGTGATGAAACGCTAGAAGGGGCGATTGTCGATCCCGGTGGTGATGCACAGTTAATCAAAGCTGCTGTTGAACAAAATAAGGTAAAAGTCACTAAGGTTCTGCTCACCCATGCGCATATCGATCACGCTGGCGCAACTAAAGATATCGCCGACTATTTTAAGGTCAATATCGAAGGACCCCATAAAGAAGATCAGTTCTGGATTGATTTGATTCCGATGCAAAAAGAGCGCTTTGGCTTTGCCCATGCGGAACATTTTACCACTGATCGTTGGTTAGAGCAGGGCGATACCGTTCAATTTGGCAATGTTGAACTAGAAGTATACTTTTGCCCAGGCCATACCCCCGGCCACGTCGTGTTTTTTGATCCTAAAACCAAACTTGCACAGGTGGGCGATGTGTTATTTAAAGGCTCTATTGGCCGGACAGATTTTCCACGTGGCGATCACCCAACCTTGATCAAGTCGATTCGTGAAAATTTATTCCCACTTGGCGATGATGTGAAATTTATTCCGGGTCACGGGCCGATGAGTACGTTTGGTGAAGAGCGCCGCTCTAATCCGTTTGTTGGTGATGGAGTGCGATAAATGTCGTCGATGGTTTTTAAGTTTCAACGCCGTTTAAAACGCGTTGATAATTCAAAAATTTTTCAAGGCATAGTGATCGCCGTTATTATTCTTTCGGCATTACTCGTAGGTGCTAAAACTCACAACCTACCTGCGTCAGTTATTCAGGTGCTTGGTGTTTTAGATGTCGCCGTTACGCTGTTTTTCGTCTTTGAAATTGTCATCAGGTTTTTGGCAACGCCGAAAAAGTCACAGTTCTTCAAAAGTGGTTGGAACATTTTTGATACCATTATAGTGATCGGTAGCTTGATTCCTGCTGGTGGTTCAGGTGTGCTGATTGCAAGGCTACTGCGCGTATTTAGAGTGCTTCGATTAGTCTCCATGGTGCCTGAATTGAGACTATTGATAAATGCGTTGTTAAAAGCGCTGCCAAGAATGGGCTATATCGCACTGTTGATGTTCGTGATTTTTTATATCTACGCGGCAATTGGCTCAATCGTATTTCACGAGATAAACGAATTCTTGTGGGGCGATGTCTCAATAGCTATGCTGACCATGTTTCGAGTGGCAACATTTGAAGACTGGACTGACGTAATGTATGAAACTATGGCGGTTTACCCGATGAGCTGGATCTTCTACTTAACGTTTATCTTTTTAACCGCCTTTATCTTTTTAAATATGATGGTCGGTACGGTGTTGGAAGTGATGAGCGAGGAGCATAATAACTTTAGAGCAGAGTCTCACGGTGAATCCAAAGAAGGCGGTGAGCCAGCCAGTAGAGCACAAATTGAAAAGCTTGAACACGAGCTGGAAGAAATAAAAGTGCTATTGAGGCAACGCGCTCAAGAGTAAGGTATAAGACAAGCCGAAGACTAGTCTTCGGCTTGTTCTTGATAAGCAAATACTTGCTCGATAGGAACGCTAAACACGTCGGCAATCTTAAAGGCAACTTCTAATGATGGAGAGTACTTGCCTTTTTCAATAGCAACAATCGTTTGCCTTGAAACACCAACGGCTTGAGCTAATGCTTGTTGGGTCATTTCACATTGATTAAAGCGCAAAACTCGGATGTTATTAACCAGAATTTTTGCCATTGTTAGATGCCTTTTTGATAATGGTAAAGCTGAGTTGAAAAACGCAATATTTCAGCGACTAAAAAACCAACCAGTAAAATGTTTAAGACATTAAATTCACCACTTAAACTATCAAAGTAAAATCGCGCATTTTCCAGTGATGTTAGCCACAGGCTAACCAAGACAAAAACTACCCATGCACTTAATGTGTTATAGGCTACATTGCCACCTTTTAAACCGATTAAGACATCGCGTTCATCTTTTTCTTGTTCAACTTCATCTTTGTTACTCAATACAGCGACAACGGTGTGAACTATGATATTTAGCACTACCAATTGAAAAGCAGTAAACAATAGTAACTCGGTATAACGCTCATTAGTTAGCTGATTAGTATCAAATAAATAATAAAAACTGCTAGCGTAGTGGTAGCCAATAAACAGGGTAATTAAAAATTGAACCCAAACACTCTTGTGAACAAACGACATAACTTCTTCCTAAACTCATGTTAAAAATATTTGACATGGTGTAACTTTAGTTTGACTTTTTTATCGTGTCAAATATTTTTTACTTGGGGTCTTAAATATTTTACTTAGTGTTGTTTTTAGTAAGGATTGAACTTAACTATATTGTGTTTGCTATGCGATAATGCCGGTCAAGATAATCAAGGTTTTAGTTATGCGATTAGATAAATTTATTTGCAAAAGTACCGAATTAACACGCAATGATGCCAAGAAATTGCTCAAGGCTAAATTAGTCACGGTTAATGACCAAGTTACAACATCAGCAGCCTGTAAACTCGGTGAAGGGGATGTCGTTAAGATTGAAGAGGAAGTGATTAGTCTGATTGGTCATCGCTATATTATGTTAAACAAACCTGAAGAGATGATTTGCTCAACAACCGATGAAGTCTATCCGTCGATATTGCATTTAATTGATGTTGAACGGGTATTTGATTTACACATTGCTGGTCGCCTTGATGTCGATACCACCGGGCTTGTACTCATTACCGATGACGGAAAGTGGTCGCATAATATTACGTCGCCAAATAAAGGCTGCCAGAAAACATATCGTGTGATCACGCGTGTCGATATTACCGATGACATGGTAAGCGCACTTGAGCAAGGTGTAGAGCTGCACAACGAAAAAGCGATGACCAAGCCAGCAATGGTTGAGGTGATTGATAGTCGCCAAATGTTACTGACGATCAGCGAAGGGAAATATCATCAGGTGAAACGCATGCTTGCAGCAGTTGGCAATAAAGTCATTGAATTACATCGAGAAAAAATTGGTAGTATCAGTTTAGATACAACCTTAGATTTTGGTCAGTGGCGCTATTTAACTGAAGACGAAATAGCACTGTTCAAGTAAATAAGGGCTGATATGGACGAAAGCACTTGTAGAGCATATTTATTAGCTAAACCACAAACGCTTCTAGATTACCCATTTGGAGAGGGCGTAGAAGTCTATAAAGTCAATGGCAAGATGTTTGCCATACTCGCCTTGGGCAAGGGTAATGAAAAAGGTACTGAAGGCAAAATGGCTGGGCATTACTGTATTAGTCTAAAGTGTGATCCTGAAGAAGCCATGATGCTACGTGATATCTTTGATGCAGTGATTCCCGGTTATCATTTAAATAAGGCGCAGTGGAATACCGTTATTTTAGATGGCTCAATCCCTCGGGGCGAAATTGAACGAATGATTGACAACTCGTTTATGTTGGTCTTGAGTAAAATGACTAAGAAAGATCAAAAGTTTATCCTACCGCTTCTGTAGCTTTTACGATAAATAGTACTATATTTATTTTTAATAACAATGGGTTGATGACTTCCTATGGTTATGGATGATGGTTTTAGTCTGGGATACGTAATACTGACGGTTTAAGTCAGCATGAAAGGAAGGGGCAATGAAAAACGGAGAAAGGTTCACCTATAAAATAGAACAGCTTTTAGAAGTCTTTTTATTAGGCGCTCGCTTAGCCCTTGTGCTTGGTGTTTTTAGTTTAATTGTGGCTTCTACGGTATTCACCCTCTTGGGCGTCAACGGTGTTGCTTACCTTGTTTCTGAAGTCTTTAACTTTACCCTTTACAACATACAGGGTTACACAGACAAACAAACGTTAAACAGTTTCGTTGTCGGTGTCGTAAAAATTTTAGATGTATTTCTAATTTCTTGTATTTTATTGATTTTTTCATTTGGTATCTATGAATTATTCATTCGAAAAGTCGATACAAGTAAATTGGAAAACCCAAGTGGTTTCCATATTAGCAGTCTCGATGAGTTAAAATCTAAACTTGGCAAAGTAATCATTACCATTTTAGTCGTCAATGTTTTTGGTGAGGTCATGATATGGGAGTCGAGGGAGCCCCTTGATTGGCTGTACAAAGGCATTGTAGTGCTAATCGTATCGATTAGTGTCTGGCTCAGTAGTACTAAGGTGAACAAATAACTAACTAAGTGTTACATTAATCACGTGAATGATTATTAAAGAGTGACTTCACTAAAAATTTATTAGCGATTTACCTATAAATATCGTGATCGCCAACATCAATGAGTATCACGTCACCATTTTCTAAAAACTCTAATGTGAGCAATACGCGGTATTGCATATTAATTGAAATTGAGTGGCCCCCTTTATTTTTTATCTCATGAAGTCTAAGTGATGGGTGTTTTATATCTAAACTTAGGAGTTGAAGTGCTTTAGTGTACTGATTTATCAGTTCGGGGTGTTTTTTAAAAAACTTCTTTTCTCGTTTTTTATAGCTAAGAGGGCGGATTATTTTTAGCACAGGCAACTCTTATGGTTGATTGAGTTCTTTAGCAAGTTCATCAAAGTTATCGACAACTTCATATTTTCCAGCATTGTAGTCAGCTTTTGCTTCGGCTATTGCTTTGTCTAACTCATATTCTCGGTAAGCATTGTATTCGCTAATATCTAGAACCATATATTTTGGCTTTCCTCTGACATCTATTACAACTTTATGATCAGTATCATTTTGCATTGCTTTATCTAAGGCAGTTACCCCACCTTTTTTTAACTCATTAGCTGTGAGTGAAATCATGATAATAGCTCTCTTTTAGTTATAGAGTGTTAATTATAGTACTCTAATTAATACTGTAAAGAAGCTTGAGCTAAAAATATATGTGAAATGAATAGCGTTAATGTTTATATGCTTTATGCGCAGTGGAATACCGTTATTCTCAATGGCTCAATCCCTCAGGGCGAAATTGAACGAATGATTGACAACTCGTTTATGTTGGTCGTGAGTAAAATGACGAAGCAAGATCAAAAGTTGATATATAGTGTAGATAGCAGATAAGCTCAGATGTTATGTCATCACCTTTTAATCGTGATTTATCAATATCGTTAAAATTGCCTGTATCGTTTTGCAGTAGCCTTTTTAAATTTGCCTAGCAAAATTGCTGGGGATCAGTTCGACTCCTTTCTTTACCATGCTATCTAACATAGTATCTATGTTGAAGTTTGGTTAATATTAAGTGAATAAATCTACTCTTATTTCCTCTCGTTTTATCGTTTTCTATCGTTTTACGCCAATTGCATATCAATAGACGCCTGAGCGATGAGTTTTGCTTAAATATCATTGAAACAGTCTTTACATTGGTTATGGAAATAAAACTATAACAAACGGGTTACAACATGATAAAAACTAAAAAGCTAGCTTTACATTCTGCTATCGGGTTGGCGTTGACGGTAGCTGCGCCGTTTAGCTTTGGGGAAGAGCAAAAAACAGAGTCAGTGAAAAAGAATCAGATTGAGATAATTGAGGTTACGGCTCAAAAACGTGTACAAAGCTTACAAACAGTACCAATCTCAATACAAGCGATTCACGGCAGTGAATTAGCCCAAAACAATGTGACTCGCTTTCAAGACCTATCTGACAACATGCCGAATGTGACCATAGCCAAGTCAAGTACAAACGCGCGGGTTTATATTCGAGGCATAGGTACTGACAGCAACGCTGGTTTTGAGCAGTCTGTCGCGATTTTTAATGACGGCGTTTATATGGGGCGAGGCCAACAATCTAAATTTCCATTTATTGATGTTGAGCGCGTAGAAGTATTAAAGGGGCCACAAGGTATTTTATTTGGCAAGAATGCTACAGCAGGTGCCTTAAGTATAGTTACTAAAGATCCAACTGATGAGCCAGAAGGTGAAGTAAGACTGGCGTTTGGTGAATACGGCGATCAAACTGCACACGCGATTTTTTCGGGGCCACTATCTGAAAATTTAGCTGGACGTGTAGCGGTATTTGGCCGAAACCTAGATGGCTACATGTACAATACTGAGTTAGATCGCAACGAAGAGCAACGTGAAGAAATGGGTGGTCGAGGCACGCTTTTATGGACGCCAAGTGATGAAACTCTAGTTAATTTGAAGTGGGAAACGGGCACGTTTAAAACAGTCGGCTCAAACTATCAAGTGACTTATGATCCAGCTGCGGCAAGCAAACTTGAACCGTTAATGGGTGAAGGTGAGTTTGATCAGCGTAGCGCTATCGCTAACGAAGGCTTGCTAGGCGGCGGTCCAGTAGCAAATAAAACAAAACTCGATAATATCGCTTTGCGCATTGAACACGGTTTTGGTAATTACCAGCTCGTTTCAATTACAGGCTTTAGTGAGTATACATGGGACAACGCGATTGATGCTGATTTTAGTAAATTATCAATAGCGTACCAAGATAGAGATGAAGACTTTTCACAGTTTAGTCAGGAAATACGTTTACTCTCGCCACTTCATGACAAGTACGACTATATCATTGGTGCTTATTATCAAACCAATGATCTAGGTATAGATGTATATACTTCAGCAGATGCAACGTTATTAGGTGCTCCTATCACCGCTGGTGGTTTTGAGCAATTTAGGCAAACAAGTGATACGCTCGCGTTATTTGGTCAATTAAATTATCATCTGACCGATCGTTTAACAGCAACATTTGGCTTGCGTTGGGCTGACGAAGACAAACAGGCTACTGCTGACATGGTTACTGGTTTATATGATTTAACACCAGACCCTGTGGGTAGCTTCGTTATGGCCCGACTAGGTGGCGCTGATCATAACCTAGATGAATCTCGTAACGAAAATCATGTTTCACCCATGTTTGGTATACAATGGCAACAAAATGATGACACCATGTATTACGCAAGCTTTTCAAAAGGCTTCAAAGGTGGTGGATTTGATGCTTCTGGCTTGAACGGTAGTATGGGAACAGTGCCTGACGACAGTTTCGAGTTTGAAGAAGAAGAAGTAAATGCCATTGAAATTGGTGGTAAAACTAAACTACAAGATGGTGAAGCTGTGTTTAATTGGGCGCTATACCGCTCAGAATATGAAGACCTACAAGTGTCAACATATAATGGCGCAGGCTTTGTTATTGGTAATGCTGCTAAAGCCGTTGTTCAAGGCATAGAAGCTGAATATATGTGGATGATGAATGATGAACTTACTTTATCAATTAACTCCGCATATTTGGATTTTGAATACAAAGAATTTACTAATGCACCTTGCACGGTATCGCAAGAGGCCATTTGGGCATCTGATGGTGACTGTCAACAAGATTTAACTGGTGAGCGCGGCGCATTAACCCCTAAACTGACTGCTAGTGCAAACTTAAACTACATTACCGAAGTGAGCTCATCATTGGAGTTTCGTGCAGACCTTAGCTTAAACTATTCTGGCGAATACAATACTGAATCAGACTTAGATCCAAATCTCATCCAGGACAGCTTTACTAAAGTCAATCTTTACGTCGCTCTTGCTGACTCTAGTGATTATCTTTGGGAAGTTGCCCTTATAGGTAAAAACCTGACTAACGAATACATTTCTAGTGCGGGTAATGATAACCCTCTCATTGATTATGCTTATCGTCGCTACCTTGAAATGCCTAGGCAGTGGACAGTTCAGGGAACCTATCGCTTTTAATTAAGTGAATTAGTAAAGTTGATCTAAAGGGCAGTTACTGCCCTTTTTAATTTTTTTGCTTATATTGCTGTGATATATTCGATTTATTCAAGGTAAATCAGTTATAGCAATGGAAGAAAAGGCGACAATAGGCAGTGGTTGGGCTCTTGTTCAGAAAAATACTATTTTGCATTATGGCTTAGACCCTGAAAAGCTTTATCGAGAACAAGGATTAGAGCTAAAAAATACTTCCGATCCCGACTACCGTTTTCCTGCAGAACCATTTAATAAGATCTGGTATCGCATCGAATCAGAAACCAATGCACCAGATGTCGGTTTAACTGCCGCTAATTTTGTCCTACCAACAACTTTTCACGCATTAGGTATGGCATTGTGGAGCAGTTGTAACTTAGCAGATGCGCTTTCGCGTTTAGTACGTTATTCACGAATCTTTCACAATGGTGGTAGTGCGAGTATCGAGCAACGAGCCGATGGTTATGGTTTTATTTTAACAAGAAAAACAAATGCTCAAGGTGTTAGCCTAGTAACAGATATCGGGTTAGATTGCTTGTTTTACGCGTTATTAAAATTGTTTCGCCAATTATCAGGTAATAACTTTACGCCTAAGCTCATAACTTTTAAGCGACCTGAACCTAGTAACCTCAAGCAATATCAAGATGTCTTTGCTTGCCCGTTAAAGTTCTCGGCAGAAAATGATGCTATATTTATGGATCAACAGACCTATTACGCTGATTTTCCAGCGGGTAATGCACAAATTGCCGGTATGAATGACAATATAGCAGATCAGTATCTCGCTCGATTTGATCGCGAAGACATAGTGTCACAAATTAAACAGATTGTTATTAAGGACTTAACGACAGGAGAGGTAACTCAAGAAAGTGTTGCTCGCGAATTAGCAATGAGTGTGCGCAGTCTGCAAAGGGTGTTAAAGCAAAAAGAAACTGGCTTTAAAGAAGTTCTCGACAACACTAAAAAAGAGTTAGCCAATTATTATATTGTGCAAAAAAACTTAAGTTTGGGGGAAATAGGATATCTACTTGGCTTTAGTGCCGTTAATAATTTCTCTCGAACCTTTAAACGTTGGTATGGGATGTCGCCCGCTAAATATAGAGAGCAGTTAAGAAACAAGGCGTCGTAGAATTTCTCAGGTAACAAGGAGTAACCTTATGTTCATGGAAGTGTTGGGTATTATATGTAGTAGCTCATATCTGATCTTACAGTTTCGATAAATAGGTTTGGACTTCATCTGACAGACAGTTATGAGCGAACAACGGACGACGATGAAGATAAGACATTATTCTTCAACTTCTACAAAGCGGACGGATGTTTAACAAAATAATAAATTTGGCAAAAATAACTGTTTATAAAGTCAGTGTCAGGTCGCTTCCCCCTATATTCAGGAAAATGAGCAATTTGCGCACTTTTGTCTTTCCTAAAAAATTAACAATGTATATTTTTAATAACGCTAGCAACAGCTTATGAACTTTGTTAAAACTAACTCATTCAGAAAAGTGCGCGATTGCAAATCAGAAAAATGCGCAAATCGCGCACTATTAAATTGTTAGGTTTACATGGAAATAGTAGAACTTTTAAAGTTTATTTTGATCTTTTACGCAATAATTGGATTGCCTTTAGCACTGTTGGCGAGACATTCAGGTTACTTGCTAAGTAAAGTCTCAGGGATCTGTTCCACTTATTCAAACAACGAATGGACAAACTACCTTTTAACAAAAGCTTATTTAAATTCTTCTAATCACGCTGAGCGTTATTTGGGGTTACTTCATCACACATCAGGCAAAGGGCTAAAGTTAATATTAATTTCAATACCTTATGCTACTGTGTTGTTAAGTGCGTATATTGTTTATTGGCTTGCTACTCAGTAAAGTAAACCTAACAAGCCAATTAAGTACGGGACTGCTAAAGCTTGGCTCAGTTCCGCTCCGCTACACAGTTTAGCCAAGCATTTATCAGCCCCTTATTGGGGCGTTATATTTCAAGGAGAGAAAGTGCCGTCGTTGAAGCCACTCAAATCATTGGCTCATAATATTCCTCACCATTTTGCGAGTACTTTGTTTTACTGGAAAACTGACTACGCTATAAACCATTTGGAAAAGGTGGCTAAAGCAAACGGCATAGATATAGTCGAAATTGATTTGCTGGCTTTTGAGTACACTCCTGAAATTTTAAATACAGGGATAACAGGTGAATTGTTAGTTCCACTAAAGGATTTTGTTTGCCAGCAAATCGTAAAATATGGTTTTGAATCTATTCAGCTAAGTCAGTTCAAAATTAAATACGACTTTTCAGTTTCAAGAAAAATAGCTTTTGAACTGCCAACCTATGATTGTACTTGCACAATTCAAACGGAGTCAGGTCGCAAATATGATGTCAAATTGACTGAGGCAAACAATTGAAATATAACAAGCTGTTTAAAATGGACGTCTTACTGCTTGGCTGGCGCTCATTCTTCGCTAATTATAGCCAAGCGTAATCCGCCCATTAACAGGGCGTTACCGAGCGGCTGTTTTCGCAAAGTAAAATGTATTGAAGTTTAATAAGCGAACGGCGGCAGTTGGCACATTTGCGACTGTCAGATTTGATTGAGTTCTGTTAATCGAGTCTGACAGTTCGAGTTAAGACTTATTCATATTATACTAATTATTTACGCCGTTTATCTTTCTCCGGAGTTATTAAAGTTAACGTTTGATCGAAGTGAAGCGTTGACATCAAATTACTCGCCTCTTTTGATGTTGTTAGGCTTTTTTTGTTTAGCTTTTAACTTTATCTTTTAACCCGTTCGAGTAAGGCAGAATAAATCTGCCTTACTATTATCAACCAGCTCTGTGTCTAATCTTTGTTTGTTTCAATTGCTATTACTATTACGATCAGGCATCACAATTGCCCTGATTTCTTTTAGGGCATCTACGCCAAACCCTTGATCGTAAAAATAAAGAATTTTTCCTGCTCTATCGATTAACACCACACGCGCATTGTTAGGGTTTTCGTTGCCAGTAAACTGCTGCACCGTGTCGCCGTCTTTATAAATTGTGATCACGCCTTTCCATAATGGCTTTGGAATTCCTTTACGCATCCCGTTGTCGATCACCGTGCTGAACATACGTGGGAACATACCTTGAATCGTCGGTAGCTCGTACACAGGTACTTGGGTTTCGGTAAAATCGAGGGCAATCAACCAACGATCGATATCAAACTGAGAGTCTTGTTTGTAGCCAATGAGTAGCAGGGTAAAGTCGTTATCAAAATCTGCCGGAATAACATAAGGCTGCTCTTCTAGCGATTGTCCGTTTACCGTTGGAAAGGTTTGTCCGGTGATATCTTTGTTCGGATATGTCGTACTGCAACCAGCGATAATCAGGGTAAAAAATGTTGTGATTAAAAAGCGCATGCTTTGTCCTTTTTGTTAGCTAATACACTAGTTTACGCCAAAATAAGCGGTTTGGTTCAGATTCGAATTGTTTATTGATCGCAGCGCCATGTGTCAGCGTAATGTAAGCATAACTACACTAGCCATTTCGGAGTAAGTATGGCGACAAAAATACAAGAGAAAAGGCACTTTCTAGAAGCGTTCAATATCGTGACTGCCAAGGGGCAGAAGTCAGCGACAGGTTATGAACTTGATGGCATTAAAGCGTGGCACGACTTTGACGGCTACACCTGTTGGCTCAGCTACAAAGACGTGACTATTACGATACTCTTTCACGGTAAATACAAGTTAGATTTTGAAAAAGAAGAGAGCTTTGACTTACTCAATAAAAAAATTAACCGCATGTTGACAGCTTATCGGTAGGCAGAGTAAGCAAATGAAATACTTAATTATTTTACTGGTGTTTTTGGCTGTGATGTCGGGTTTAGTTGCTAGTTACAGCTTGAACAGTGCAGAGCAAACACTCACGCAACAAGCAAACGGTGAAAACTGGATGATAGAAAAAACAATGAAGCTAGACCTAAAGCTCAGTGAGCAGGGTTTTTGGCGTATAACCAACGATGGCGTTATGGGAGGCAAAAGCTCTGGGGATATAGTGTTTAAGGCTGATCACGGTGTATTTAGCGGTTTTGTTTCTACAGAAAATAATGGCGGTTTTACCTCTGTTTACCGACCAATAGGGCGGTTAAGTCAGCACACAGATACGGTATTTGTCGATTTTATGGGTGATGGCCAACCTTATCAGTTGCGCTTAGCACTCAATATTAACGGTTATCGAATTAACTACAAACAAGCCTTTGATACGCAAGTGGGTGTTAGGCAACACCTTGCTTTTCCGCTCGAAAAATTTATCGCTACATATCATGGCCGCGTGATTAGTAATGCACCTAAAGTCAGCGCAAGCCGTATTCGAGAAGTCGGCTTTTTGATCAACAAAAAAGTATCGGGTGAGTTCGCCTTACAGATATTTTCTGTGACCTTTAGCTCAAGCAAGTTATTGCAGGCGAGCGGAACCATGGCAGCAGATGAGGGCATATCTTTATGAATCAGGTACATCCCAAAAAACTACTACATAGTAAATGGACTAAGCAGCAAGTGGTGAATAAGGAAAAGCACTTTATGATCACTGAAGTGACGTTCGACGATATGCAAAATGTCGAAACGTGTATTATTGAAGCGATAAAAACTAAAAACAGTTACGCCATCAATTGGCGTAACTTAAAAGACGCCACCATGTGGCGAATTGGTTGGCAATAAGCACTGGCCAAAGATTTATCTTGGCTCGTTGCCAGCCAAAGGTATTTCAATTGGTGTTATGTCGGGTTTAGCGTAACTTAATCGAGCGAGTCGTTCGCTTTTGTGATAACTGTCTAAGCCGCTAAGTGCAAGCGTGTTAAGTCCTTCTATATCGATATAGCCATCTTGTTGAATAGCACTTTCAGAGACAAAAATATCGGTGATTTCTCCAATCACCATCATGGTATTGTTAAGCTCTATCGGTAAAATATCTCTTAAACTTACGCTGTATCTAATTGGACTTTCCTCAACGAAAGGAGGCCAAATGTCACGCTCGTATAGGGGCGTTAAACCTGTTGCTTTAAACTCACATACTTGTTTTGGGTAGCGAGCTGATGTTTGATGAGCTGCCTTGTGTATTTTGTCAGTGACATGATTAATCGTATAGCTTCCGGTTTGCCTGATATTTTCTAGGGTATGCCGCTCCACGCTATCTGGCCGCATGATAAATCCGACAAGGGCTGGTGATGCGCCTAAGTGAACCACTGAGCTAAAAATTGCTAAGTTGGTTTGACCGTCGTTATCTTTGGTCGCTATTAGGTTTGCGCTTTTAAAGCCAGATAGACTATTGATTAGCTGTGCGCGATATCGCTTTGCTAATGCCTGTAGTTCTGTTTGAGAAAAATGCTTCATATAAAGTTCTCTTAATTAAGTCATTTAGCTTACGCATAGTCTGCTTTAAGCGATCAAAGTAAACCTTTGTTTAATAAATGACTCAAGTCATTTTTAACCATTATTGATTAAAAAGTCATCGTTTTGTTGGAACCATGCGTAACCATAAATAATACCAGCTTCTTTAAGTTGTCACTCAATGGCTAACGAGTTAAAGAGCTTGGTATAACACCGATTTGTTATATCAACACGAGGGTAAGAAAATGGCGGTAGGAGCAACAATTTTAGGTATGGCAGATGCCACCCATTACTTAGTCGGCTCAACGGATGAGCAAGGTAATTTTACGCACTTACCTCAACTTGATCAGGTTGCTGTGTGTAACTCATTAAACGAAGCTAAGTCGTTGTTAAAATTATATGATTACCACGTTGCCTCGTTTCAGCTGCAAACCGCTTATGACGAAATGTGCGGCATGCCTGCTGGGGCTGGTTATATCGAACAGCAAATATCGCTCTAGTAACTAATTGACTGGTTTTGCCAGTCAATGTAACTCAATTCACCGTCGGCTTGATAATCAGGCAAATATGACAACAGTTGCTGAGCAACAAAGTTGGCGCTGAACAGCTTTTCTGGTGCGACATTGCGTTGAAAAGGCTTTGACAGTGGCGTATCTGTGGTACCCGGATGAAAGGCAATCAGCTTGAGGTTTTTATTGCGGCGTTGAAATTCAACACTCGCCGATTTTAATAGCATGTTTAGCGCAGCTTTTGACGCGCGATAACTATACCAGCCACCGAGCTGATTATCCGAAATACTGCCGATTCGAGCACTAAAAACCACAAGTTGGCAGGTTGGCTTATGTGTTAACTTGCCAGATAAATGTTTTAACCAGAGCATTGGCGTTAGCGCATTGGATAGCATACTTTGGCAAAACTGATGCTCGTTAAGGCTAGCCAATTGCTTTTCCGGGCTAAAGGTCTCAGTGTGAAGCAGGCCATGGCAAATAAACACCTGATCAACGTTAGCTAAAACATCATCAGCAATTTGCGCCACTGCGCTGACAATCTCTTGCTCATTATACGATGTCACTGCTAATTTTTGTGTCAAGGTAAAGGCTGATGCTTGGTAATAACTAAGATCGCGACTGATAACAATTAAGTTGTCGCCTTGTTCACTCTTTATTTCATTAGCAATTGCTTTTGCAATCTCACTATTTGCGCCGATGATCAGTTGTCGATTGTTTGTCATAGCAAACTCCTTGGTGGCAATTAGCTTGCTCAAGCTTAAAGAGTTTATTAGCAAGCTTAGAGATAGGGCGACGAAAGTGTGCGAATAGCAAGTAACCTATTTGCGCTATTTGCCTGAGTACTGGCACTTTCAACGGCCAAACATAATGTGGTTTACCTGCTATTTGCCAAGCATAGTAATTTACGTCTATCCCTTGAATTAGATCACCCTGATAGATTGCATGGATCCGCGCTAGTGCTGTGTTTTTATCTAGCAAATTGGCATATTGATTGAATTCATCAGCGTGGATATCGACAAGCGCTATTAGCTTGTCGTTATCGTATTGGCACAGCTTAGTCATTTCATAACAGCAAAGAGGACAGTGGCCATCATAAAAGATCAGTAATTTAGTCATAATTAACACCAACTACAAAAGCAACGCTATGTATACCAAATGCAGAGTAACGACAAAAAAGGTGAGTTGTGTTCGAAGCGACAGGTAGCTTTCTCGCCTTGTTATTTGTTCGCTCGCAACGAGGTGTCTCTCATATCGCCATAACGCGATATAAATGATGATTAGGGCTATAGCTGCCAGTAATGTCGGGAAGAAAAAGCAGCTAAAGGCAGCCACTGTGATGACGTTGCTAGTAATGTCAATTCGCTGGCAATTTTGGTTAGGCAACCACAACACCCCACTTAGAAAGCTGGCGATAACGATTGAGTAAATAATAAAACTTTCCGCGCCGTCTATTAATGAAAAGTCGGGCTGTTGGGTAATAACAGCTAAACTTATTAGAAAGGGCAGTAAACCTAAGTAGCCGAGAATACGTTTAATCAACATAATAAATCACTAAGATGTTTTATTGTCGTTACGTAAGCTTGCTGACAAGCGATCACTGCACTCATATTTTGTACTCGTAAAGCAATGAAAGGTAAAAGGTTGTTGTAATTATGGTTATTCACCCCCATTATTTGACTAGTTCAATTGACTTAAGGTGTTTTTTCGAGCGTTATCGATGAGTTTATTAATTTTATATATTGTTTTAGCTATCGGCGTTTCATTTCTCTGCTCTGTATTAGAAGCGGTTTTACTTAGCGTTAATACAGCATACATCACCACACTAGTTAACGACGATCGTCCCTCAGGGCATCTTTATAAAAAATGGAAAGATAATGTTAGTCAACCACTATCAGCTATCCTGACATTAAATACCATTGCTCACACCATAGGCGCTGCTGGCGCAGGTGCACAAGCTGCAGCGGTATTTGGCAATGCTTATTTAGGTGTTTTTTCGGCGATTTTAACGCTACTTATATTAGTCTTTTCTGAGATTATTCCGAAAACTATCGGTGCACATTATTGGCGTCAACTAGCACCTGCATCGGCGTATATTCTTAAGTATATGGTTTGGGCGCTATACCCATTGATCAAAATGGCTGAATACCTGACATCCTTTTTCAACAATGGCGAAAATTTATCAGGTTTTAGCCGTGAAGAGTTTTCGGCGATGGTGCAAGTCAGTAGTGAAGAAGGCCAATTAGAAGAGCAAGAGTCTCAACTGTTACAAAACTTGTTACTGGTAAGAACCCTCAAAGTAAAAGATGCGATGACACCTCGTACCGTGATGTTTACCCTATCTGAAACCCTTTTAGTTGAAGAGTATTTTCACAAGTATGACAAGGTGTTCTTTTCGCGTATCCCGGTATATCGGGGCGATAGCGACAATATAATTGGCTATGTTTTTCGCTCAGATCTATTAATGGCCCAAGCACGAGAAAATGGTAAACAACCGTTGGCAAATTACGTGCGGTCAATTCGTGCAGTACCAGATAAACTGCCGCTAAACCAAGTGATGGACAAGTTAGTCGAAGAGCGTTCACATATTATGTTAGTGGTAAGCGAATACGGTACGGTACAAGGTATTATCACTTTAGAAGATGTGATTGAAACCCTACTAGGTTTTGAAATAGTCGATGAGAAAGATCGCGACGTTGATATGCAAAAACTCGCAAGAAAACTATGGCGAAAGCGCGCCGAGCACAAGGGCGTTCAACTTGAGAACGATGACTAGTCAATCAAGGAGCTAAGATGAAAATTGTTTTAGTGCTACTAAGCGTCATATATTCATCTATCGCGTTCAGTAAAACTCAAGGTACCATTGTTTTTGTTCACGGCGCATGGGGCGGCGGTTGGGATTACCAAGCGCTCGGCGATAGGCTCACGAAAAAAGGCTATCAAGTTTACCGCCCAACGCTAACAGGATTAGGTGAACGTGTGCATTTAAGCCATCCAGGTATTAATCTCGATACCCATATTTTAGATATTATCAATCTGATCAAGGTTGAAGGGCTAAAAGATATAATCTTAGTTGGCCACAGTTATGGCGGTATGGTAATAACCGGCGTGGCCGACAAACTACCAGAGCGGATATCACACCTGCTATATGTCGACGCCATACTGCCCGAAGATGGCGAATCTATGTTTAGTCTGATCTCGGTTGAAGAAGTCGCTTTATATCGCCAACTAGCGGCTAATAACAAAGGTCAAGAATGGACAATACCACCGTTTTGGCCTGATTGGGGGAAAGATGTTCCACACCCCATAGCGACCTTTGAACAGACAATAAGCTTAACTAATAAAGCCAAATCTATCCCATCAAGTTACCTTTTAACGATAGAGCCAAACCAGTCAGATGATGATTTTCTCATGTTTGCTCAGCGAGCAAAACAACGCAACTGGCAATATTACGAGCTTAAAACAGGGCACAATGTACATCGAACGATGCCTGATGAATATGTTGCTATTATTGAGCAACTTAAGTAGCACTTAAGCTAAGTCTGACAATGTGTTCGTTGGCTGTTTCGTTGCCTAGAAAGTAAAGCGTTTACCGCTTGTTTGGTAAGCGCTTTAATTTATCGGTTACTTTACTTTACCAAGCAATAACATGAGCAGCGTTTTTTGGTCAGGAAAGCCTGTCGCCGCAAGGTCATTTTTATCTTGAAATTGTTTTAATGCTTGCTCACTATGGCTACCAAAGCTAGATGGCGTTCCCGGCTTTAGGTAGTCAAGGGCCTGCAATTTAAGGTGAATTTCATCGATTGTTTGTTGGTATAAGTAGACACTTTGCTCGCCAACATCAACTTTTATTAGCGCCGTTTGGGCAAGTTGCTTAGTCGGAGCAATAAATCGCAACACTTTAATGGTGGCTACTAGAAAGCTATCGTCAGGTGCATTTTTGCAGGCTTTATAAACTAAACTCGCCATAGTTTCACTGGTTTGCCACGGCGTGAGATCAAAGGTGTTCTCAGTTGATTGGTTTTGGCTACTGATATATCCGTCGAGCCAACCGATAAAAACATATAAATCACGGGTGTTTTGCTCCCATGCGTTGGTGTAAATACTGCATTGTTGAGCACCAGCACCATCGACCGCAAATTGTCCATTATTATCAGCCGACCAAGTCGCACTACTAAAAGCTATAAGACTAAGGCTGATGGGTAAGAAAATTTTTTTTAGCATAAATATCGTCCATTGAATGTTACTACTCTAGTCTATCTGGCAAAACTTAATCTGTGCAAGTGCTTTGAGTTATTCAGTTGTTTTAGTGTTCGATTTTTTTACACATAATACTCAAGGTAATAATAAAACCCTTATAAAACGGAGGTTTTGGTATATGGAACAGCTTTTGCTTTGAATTCGCAGGTTTTACTTAAGGAATAGAGTTAACATGAATACAAAAAAAACACTCCCCCTAATTGCTGCAGGATTGTTCGCAGCGCTCCCTACATACGCTGAAGTAATAACGTCAGAAAGTGATGGCATTACATTGTCGAATATTCTTACACTCAATGGCACTACTGGTATTAATGTGACCAATGTTGATTTGAGTTCGACAGGTATCGCTACCGGTGTTTACGACGGTGATACAGGTGTCACGGGTTTACCAAGCCCTGGTATCGTATTAAGTACGGGTAATGTCTTAGATTTGAATTATCCTGTAGAAGGTCCTGGCGAAGGACCAGGCGATGGTCCAGGTGAATGTGAAGGCGAAGAATGTTTTGGTGAATTTGGTGCAGTATCAATTCTCTCTGCTGGTCCAACAGGGCAGAATATCGTTATTTCGCCGGGTTCAGCCGCCACTGAAGCTCAGGAGAACCTCTTAGATCCTATTACTTCGGGCAACAGTCCTGGGTTTCAACACAATGATGTTGCACAATTAACCATTACCTTTGACGTTGACGCGAACACAGATACTTTATCGTTTCTAGGCGCGTTTGGCTCAAATGAATTTCCTGATTTTGTTGGTTCAGGTTTCATTGACGGTTTTGGTCTGTATTTAAATGGTCAAAACTTTGCAGCGGTCCAAGAAACGGGGGCGGCGCCAGGTGATACACCATTAGCGGTAAATATTAATCATCCTGATATGGGGCCTCTTGAAGGGGCACCACTAAATGGCTTCCTGCAACCCAATGGCAATCCATTATTGCGTTTTGATATACCCGTTGTACCAGGCTCAACCAACAACGTCTTTGATATTATTATCGCTGATACAGGGGATAGCGCAGTAGATTCAGCTGTCTTTTTAGCGGCGTTTGGCGGCGAAGGCCAAAGTGAATTTATCCCTATTTTACCCAATAATGGTGAACCTGATGAAAACGGTGCATTTAACTTCGATTTACCACCAGTACCTGAACAAACCATTTGGATTGACCCAATTGTTTCAGTAGGTTACGCATATGCAATCTCAGACGGCTACTTCACCGAAGTTACTATGCCTTCGTTAGCATCGGTCAATGATATTGATGGCTATGAACTTTGGGTAGATGGTGCGTTTATTGCGACATTAATGGCTGGTGATAGTTATTTCTGGAGCTTAGGGGATATGGTCAGTGAATTTGAGATTCGCGGTATTAATCCGAGCCTCGAGTTAGATCCTACCGACGACATGGCTTTTGTTACGGGTATTAACTATGGTGGCGTACAAGGTCAAACAACTAATGTTTCGATGACAGCTATTACTTTCGATACTGACTCTGTGTCTGTACCAGAGCCTTCAACAGTTGTTCTGTTCGGTACGATGTTGATGCTATTGGGCTTTCGTCGAAAGGCTAAATAACGTGTTCTATGATTGATGAGATAAAGGCTAGCTTTGACGCTAGCCTTTTTTTTCCGTTAATTAATAACTGAGCAAGTTACCGTAATAGTTAACTTTGCCAAGTGCTGCTTGGCTACCTTTAAGAGAAAAGTCATAACCACAAAGCTTAAAACTGCCGCGTTTTGCTAATTGATTGACTAATTCATGACTATCTAGCGGTGAAAATACAGCGTAGTAAGTTGAATTATTTTTTACCTGTACTTGAGCTGTTCTAATCCCTTGATTGTTGTTGAAAACTAACTGTTGGCAGCTTTCATCCCCTTTACCTGTTGCAATGTTCCAAAGCTCGGTGCGCAAGGTATCGTCCGCTTGCCAAGATATGACAATGCCTTGATATGGGTTAGAAGCGATACTAAAACCGTCGCTTAACTCAACGATATTAGCTTGCTCGATTATGTCACTATTCAAGTTTGGAGCTTCTACTTCCTCAACAACTACTGTTTGTTCTGGCTCAGTGTTTGCTGTCACTATGACGACTAATACGCCTAACATCAAAACACCAAGCGAAATGGCTAATTTTTGCTTATGGGTAAGGAGAAATTCACGAATTTGCTCACCAATATCGTCTTGTGCAGCATGTGTAACTGGCACTTTAAAATGTGCGTCTTGCTGCTGTGAAGGCTCGGTAAATTGATTGTTATCAATCGTTGTGTTGTCGATCGTTGTGTTGTCGATCGTTCCTGAGAGGTTGCCAGCCAATGTAGGCTCTACTCGACGAATACTTGCTTGCTGATAATGAGCTGCGTTAGCGGTTAAATCAACAGGGCCGCTGTAGCCTAGATGGTACGATAGCTCTGCGTTTTGTCCGCTAAAGGTTAACAGATATAACTGACTCAAAAATGGCAGGATGAGAGCGAACATGAAGCCAGAGCTTTGTGTAAAAATAATCAGTAAACAGGTGACAAAAAACAATAAGCTAGGTGCTAACAGAAGTTTATTGCTTTGATTGGCATCATTGGCGCGACGAAGAGCAGCTAAACCGCTAATAACACTTAACAAAAGTGCGCAGACTACCATAACCAATGGGTTTTCAGCTAATACAGTATTGAAGACAACAAATAGCATGGTGATGCTAACTTGTATGATAAAAAAACGGGTTCTATTGTCTTTGCCTTTTAGACAGAACAGCGATTGAATTAACGGCAAGGTGCTCTCCAAAATTACGTAAAACTAAGGTTAATGTACTCTAAATGCAGGGGTGGTAATGTCTTGAACTTTCAAGCCTTTTAACGTCATCACGCCTTGGTAGGCGGCTTCACCGTCACCACTAAAATGAAAATCAAAAATACTTTGCCAGAACAATCCATCGCGCTTGTTAAAGCTCAGTCGGCTAGAGCGACGAGCGACATCGATAAACTGTAATTGATTTTGCTGGCAATAAAGCAATACGTGCTTTTTACCTGCTTCCGCGATTTTTCTCAGGTAAATAAAATACCAAAAAATTAAAAATGCGAAGAGTAAATAATAGATATTTTCCATGACTATGTTCGTTTAATCATCAACTAATGGCTACCGGCTTGATTAAATAACTGACCAATCGCCTTGGCCAATTGTTCACTGCGATTTTCAGAGCGAATTGCAGCAAGCACAATGTGCCTTAATAGTGGTATTGATACCATATCTTTAAATATTGCACTGAACAAGTTTGTATCATTTAGTTTCGCCAGTTGCTCTAAATACAGCATCATCATATCGCCCTGTGCTAGTGCTTGCCAACATCTTCCCGAGATAATGATCAATAAATCCGCAGGTAATAGCACCTGACTTTGCGCTCGATTTTCTGCACTAAGCAATGAAGCAATGAGGGCAACAACATGCGGGTGCTGGCAGTTTGAGGCAAGTGCTCGCAATGCTTGTTGTTTTTCATCAGGGGTTTGAGCGCTGTGATACCGCTTAATCAAGCGTTCAATCATTTTTGCCGATAAAGCCTCGTTTTCAAGCGCACTTGCGAGCACGCTAAACACTTGAAGTGGGATATGTGCGAGTGCGTTAATTAACGCTTGTTCGTTTTCGTTATTCGATAATCTCGCCGCAAAGTCAGCAATACCTTGCACCCCAAGTGACTGCCAATCATCCCAACCTAAATTACCTGAAAAGTAGTGCTGTGCATGCTCGTAGTAGCTGCTAGCTTTTTGCTTTAATTCAACGGTTAACTTGGCATTTAACGAGGCGAGTTTGTATTGCGCTGGCGTAAAGTGATAAGGGTTACTTTTTAATAGCTCTTCTTGCTGCTCGGTTGGGTCAACGGTTAAGTCATTACCTAGCGCTTCAACAATAATGGCAATAAAGTGGTTGCGAGCACCCTGATTTAATAAGCCTCGTTCATCAAGCGGTAATTTTATAAACCACAAATAAGGCGTCTTCGAAGATTTTTGCCAAAAGGCGATTGCGATATGAGCGTGACCTTGTATTGGAAATGGGTACGGTAACTGGCAGGTTTCTATTTTTTCAAAGTCTGTTTTTGAAATCTTATCAATTCGGCGACCGATATCAAAAACGCGAAATTGGCTGCCTGAGAAGTTAAGAAGATCAGAAATAGTATCTATAGTGCTCATGAAATTTAGTGCTATCAAAATTTGTCGGCATTATAGATAATATCGCCTCAATTTTAAATGACATTAACCGAGTAAATGGTTCAATCTAACTGCCCCATGAATGGAAAGCCAACCTGTGATCTTGAATCAATTGATGGCGATAAACCGCAACTAACCATCTTATATCAAGACGATTATCTAGTCGCAGTGAATAAACCTGCTGGGCTGTTTGTTCACCGTAGTTATTTAGATCGTCATGAAAAGTACTTTGCCTTGCAACTGGTACGTGACATGGTTGGACAATATGTTTACCCAGTGCACCGTTTAGACAGGCCTACTTCGGGGGTTTTACTGTTTGCGTTAACTGAAGGCGTAGCCCGTCAAATGAATGAAAAGTTTTCGGCTAGGCAGGTTGATAAAACATATTTCGCCTTAACGCGTGGCCACCTATTAGGTGATGGCATCATTGATTATCCGCTTAAAGAGCAACATGATAAAATCGCCGATAAGTTTGCCAGGCAAGATAAGGCGGCGCAAAGTGCAGTTACTCACTATCAATCGATTGCGACAGCGACGCTACCCATCGCGGTAGGTAAATATCCGAGTGTTAGGTATAGTTTGGTTAAGTTAATGCCGCAAACCGGCAGGAAACACCAAATTCGCCGACATTTATCGCATTTGCGCTATCCAATCATTGGCGATATTAATCACGGCGATAACAAACAAAATCCGTTTTTTCATCAGTTTTTTGGCTTTAAGCGCTTGATGTTACACGCTAGAACGTTGAGCTTTGCACACCCTGTAACAGGCCAACACTTGGTGATAGAAGCTGACTTCGACAGTCAGTGGCTAACAGTATTTGAGCAATTAGGTTGGTCGATTACTTTGGCCCAGTAATCGTTTTGGCGTTGGCATCATTGTGTTGCCAAGCCAATTGAGCACTATTATTACCTGGATCTTGCGCTTGGCTACCGCGAATATCGACAAAGAAACCCGTTTGAACATAGATACTTTGCTGACGATTTTGCTCAAATGCTAGCATCATCAGCTGGTCTTTTGGGATGTGACGGTTAGCTAATGAATACGCTAATTGACTATCGCTGTTATGGATGCGTTTTGTTTTTTGCTTGTTTCTTGACTTGAATGAGGCCAAAACAATGGGTTTTGTCATTGCTGAGTTGGCATCATTGTGATGGGGCGTTGAATAATTGATGTTTTGCTCATTTTTTACTGAGCTTGCGTAGTTTGTTGACTGACAAGCCGATAACAAAACTAGCATTATTATTGCGATAAAAACTTTACTTGTATTCATAACCAAACATCTTTTTGTCGTTGTGAAATTCTTCACATTGAAACCAATAATTGGTCTTCTGCAGATGTTATGCCATGTCTGATTTTACTTTTTATCCTTTTGTTTTAGCTAAGTTATTTTTATGACTGTCAAAAAAATAACTCAGCAAATAGCATAGCGCCAATTATTTCTATTTTAGAAAGGTTGAAAGAATCTTGGCGTGAAAAGTGATAGCCGAGCTCAGTACCACCGATAAAAAATGCCACAGTAAATGTGGCATTTTTTATCGTAAATTTTAACGTAGAATAACGTCATGCCCGCGAAGGCGGGTATCTCGTCAATTACTCTTCTGAAACTGAACGAAGTAGGGCATTAATTCCTACTTTTGCGCGAGTTTTTGCATCAACTTTTTTGACGATAATTGCTGCATATAGGCTGTAGGTACCGCATTTTGATGGAAGATTACCCGGGACAACTACAGAGCCAGCTGGAACACGGCCATAGTGCACTTCACCGGTTTCGCGATCAAAAATGCGCGTGCTTTGGCCAATGTAAACACCCATTGAGATCACTGCGCCTTCTTCAACGACAACACCTTCAACAATCTCAGAGCGCGCGCCGATAAAACAGTTATCTTCAATAATAGTCGGGCCCGCTTGTAAGGGCTCTAATACACCACCAATACCAACGCCGCCAGATAAGTGTACGTTTTTACCTATTTGTGCACATGAACCCACAGTTGCCCATGTATCGACCATGGTGCCTTCATCAACGTATGCGCCAATATTTACATAACTAGGCATAACGACAACATTTTTACCAACGTAAGAGCCCGTGCGAACGGTTGCTGGTGGTACGATGCGCACGCCATCAGCTTCAAACATGGCTTGGCTGTAGTCGTTGTATTTTAATGGTACTTTATCGAAGTATTTGCTTTCGCCACCATCAACCACTTCGTTATCCCAAATCCGGAACGACAGTAATACGGCTTTTTTCAGCCATTGGTGTACAACCCATTCACCAGCAATTTTTTCAGCAACACGTGCTGAGCCATTATTAAGCATCTCTAATGCATCTAATACGGCATTTTTAACTTCTGTGCTCACTGAGTTAGGGGTAATTGACATGCGCTCTTCGAACGCTGCCTCGATAATTGTTTGTAATTCGCTCATCTATTTGTCCAATTAATGGTTGAATGAATTTATACCAAATCATTACACAGTCTTTGACGCAGCTGCTCTTGCTCAGCTTCGTTTAGGGTTGTGCCATGCTCATTTGATACGGTAAATACGTCTTCTGCACGCTCACCAAAGGTCGTGATTTTGGCAGAGTGAATGTGAATTTTTAAGTCTTGGAATACTTGACCAATACTTGCCAGTAAGCCCGGTCTGTCCATTGCGATGATTTCTAACATCGTTCGGTTTTTACTACTGGTTTTTGAGTAGTTTACGACAGTGTTAACGACAAATTGCTTGTTCTTTTGTGGTACTGGTTGCACTGGAATTTGCGCCGTCGACTCTTTACACAAAATGCGCTTAATCGAATCGACGATTTCTTGTGCGCGATGGGTATCGTCGATCGGTTTATTGCGCTGATCTAAAATGACAAAGGTATTGAGTGTATAGCCGTTCTTACTGGTAATAATTTTGGCATCGTGAATTGATAGCTTTTTGTTACCGAGTAGGGCAACGGTGCGAGCAAATATGTGAGGTTGCTCTTTGGTGTAAACAAATACTTCAGTACCGCCGCGATATGGCTTAGGGCTGATTAGTACCATTGGCCCGTCATCTTGTTTATTGATGATGTTGCGAGTGTGCCACTTGATTTGATCTGGGGTATAACGCAGGAAGTAATCCGATTTAAAATGCTTCCAACATTTTTTAACGTCTTCTTCGGTTATTTCTTGTGTTGTCAGCAACTCCATTGCTTGTGCTTGGTTTTCACGGATTTTGGCACGTAAATCAACGGGTTTTTCCAAGCCGAGCCTAAAGGCGCGTTTAGTAGCGTTGTATAACTCTTCTAACAGGTTGGCTTTCCAACTATTCCACAAGCTTTCATTCGTTGCTCGCATATCGGCGACGGTTAAGCAGTATAGCAAATCTAATCGCGCTTCATCACGGACGATTTCGGCAAAATCTTTGATCACAGTCTCGTCTGAAATATCTTTGCGTTGTGCGGTCACCGACATCAATAAGTGTTGTTCGACTAACCATGAAATCATCCGGCCATCGTGTTTGTTAAGGCCGTGCTCTTGAGCAAATTCGAGTGCATCTGCGGCACCAAGTTTTGCGTGATCACCACCTCTGCCTTTCGCGATATCATGGAAGATACCCGCAAAATAAAGCAGTTCAGGTTTTCGAGTACGTTGGACAATTTTGCTACAAAGCGGAAATTCGTGATTGTGCTCTGGTTGAGAGAAACGGTACAAATTCTTGATCAGTCGATAACTGTGCTCATCAACAGAATAAGCGTGGAATAGATCAAACTGCATCTGACCAACAATGTCGCGCCACTGCGGTAAATAGGCGCCAAGTATTGAATGACGATGCATTAAGCTAAAGGCGAGCCCTAATCCTCTTGGGTGCCTGATTAACTCGACAAACATAGTACGACAAGCTTGATAGTCGTTGAGGCGAGAAATCAATCGGCGACGAGCATTGCGCAGTAATCGCAAGGTTTCAGGGTGCAAATCCTTAACCTCAGGTGTTTGGGCTATTTTCAAAAACATTTCGATGATTTTAGGCGAGCGACTAAATAACCGGCTACGGGTGATCTTCATTAAGCCATCTTCAACAATAAAGTCGTCATCGATAACCGTAATGTTAGGTGCGTGCTCTGCGCCCAATAACGTGCGCTCAAATCGGTGCAGCAGCATTTTATTAAGTTCAGCAATACGAGCAATCAGGCGGAAAAAGCGTTTCATCATTTTTTCTACCGCTTGCTTACCGTGATCGCCAAAGCCCATCATTTTGGCAACATCAGCTTGGTAATCAAACAGTAAGCGGTTTTCACTGCGACCTGCTACATAGTGGAGGGCAAAGCGCATCCGCCACAAATAGTCTTGACACTCTAATAGCTCGTAGTATTCATTACGGGTTAAATAGTCGTGTTCAACCAACTCTTCCATTGAATCAGCTAAGAAGTGACGTTTAGCCACCCAAGCAATGGTTTGAATATCTCTTAGCCCGCCGGGGTTGGCTTTTAAATTCGGCTCAAGCGTATAAGCGGCGCCGTGATATTGTTCGTGGCGTTGCTTTTGTTCCTCGCGCTTAGCGATGAAAAATTTGTCGGAGCGCCAAAATACGTCTTGTTGTAATAAGGGCTGTAATTGCTCATATAAATTGCGACAACCACTAATCAAACGCATTTCCATCAAATTAGTGGCAATAGTGACATCGTCGACCGCTTGTCTTATACACTCTTTGATATCGCGAACACTGTGGCCGATATCGAGCCTGACATCCCATAACTGGGTAATAAACTGACCAATTTTGTCTTCAAGTGTTTTATCGAGCTTTTTTTGCGTCAACAATAATATATCGACGTCTGAGTGCGGGTGTAATTCCGCACGACCATAACCACCTACCGCGATTAGGCTGACTTGATATTCATCGAGTTGGTGTTGGCACCAAAGCTTAGACAGGACGAGATCAACATATTGTGCACGCGCTTTTACTAAGTTTTCAGTATCTTGCAAATCGAACTGGGCTAGCAACCATTGTGAGAACACTTGGTTTTGCTCACAGATGTCTTTAATCGACAACACAGGCGCGGTGATCGAAAAGGTATCGAAATAATGTGATGGAATATAAGCGCTCATATGATGAATAATTCTTGTTATCGATTGCTTTATGTTAATGGTAAGAAAGTAAAAAGGTACTAGTTAACTAGTACCTTTGCAATGGTATCGTCACTGCGATGGGTTAAAATCTCACAACCGGTTTTGGTGACAACAATGGTGTGTTCCCACTGCGCAGATTTTTTGCCATCAACGGTATAAACCGTCCAATTATCTTCTTTATCTAACACGGTGCCCGCTTTACCAGCATTGATCATTGGCTCTACGGTAAAACACATACCTTCAGCCATCTTGGTGCGGTCATTGTTTTTATAGTGAACAATTTGTGGTTCTTCGTGAAATTCTGCGCCAATGCCGTGGCCACAATACTCTTTAACAATACCAAAGCGACCAGATTTCTTAATAAATTTTTGAATGGCTGCGCCAATCTCGCCAAAAGCGACACCAGGTTTTACTTTTTTCAAGCCAACGTATAGCGCTTCTTGGGTGATACGGCATAAGCGACGATCTTCAGGACTAACATCGCCGATTAAAAACATCTTTGAAGTATCGCCGTGATAGCCGTCTTTGATGACGGTAATATCAATATTGATAATATCGCCATCTTTAAGTGGTTCATCGTTTGGAATACCGTGACAAACGACATGATTTACCGAAGTGCAAATGGATTTTGGGAAACCGTGGTAATTAAGTGGTGCAGAAATCGCTTCTTGTACTTTTTCGGTATACTCAGCACAAATGGTGTTGAGTTCATCAGTGGTGACACCTGCTTTAACATGTGGCTCGATCATTTCTAACACTTCGGCAGCTAATCTGCCAGCTACGCGCATTTTTTCGATTTCATCAGGTGTTTTAATGTTAATAGTCATTGAATTCTCTGTGTTTTTACTGGCGTTCTACGCGTTAAGTTCAAGTTTTACGGCTTCGACAATGGCGCTAGGCTTTTTCAAATACAAATTGTGGTTTAACAATACCAAATTATCGTCAAACGCTAACAACAACGCTGGAATTGACTGCGTGCCAATTACCTCTTGTAAATCAAATATATCCTGCATAATAAATTCGGCATCTTTCGAAAATGCGTCATCTTTGAACACTTTGGCCGGTGGTGACATTTTTAATTGCTGACAAATAGCCATTAGCTCATCTTTACTCGACATCGGAAGGGCATCTTCAAAATGAGATTTTTGAATGAGCTTAAGCAACTCAAGTGCTTGATGGTTGGCTTTGTTATTTGCCCATGCCGTTAAATTCGCTGCCATGGTTGAATCTGGTTCAAATGGCATTGGCTCAACATACTTACTAGCAAAACGTTTATTGCTATCAGCTTCAACGTTTTTTACTAGCGCTTGGGCTAGGGTTTGATCGCCTTGATAGTGACCACAATGCCAAAGGTTGAGTTTAATATCAGGGTAGGCTTGGGCAATTGCTTCAACAAGCGGTGTTGCCGCATAACTCCACGGGCAATGTGAATCATAAATAAAGATCAATTCAGCGTTCATATATCAGCCATAAATTTTTAAAAAAGTTGTTAAGCCGCCAATTTTATCTGTTTCTCAAAACATTGGCTATCACACAAGCGTAAATTTTGGCAATTTATTTGTCATTTATTTTAGCTAAACAAGCAAAATGACTAGTTAATTTGTCAAAGTTATGGTATAAAATGCGCCGCTAAAAACACTAATCATTCACTTAGTGTGGCATTTAGCAAAACTATTTAACCGTACTGTCATAATGTTGTGCCAGTATATATTTAAACTCACATACATCTTGCAAAGGTATACCGGGGTGCTCAAAGCATAGAGAATATGCTGCCAAGAGTCGTGTATATCGGATGTATGGACGCTTAACCCCAAGAGGAAAAATCATGCCAAACGTTTCTATGCGCGATATGCTTAAAGCGGGTGTTCACTTCGGTCACAAAACTCGTTACTGGAACCCGAAAATGAAGTCTTACATCTTCGGTGCTCGTGATAAAGTTCATATCATCAACTTAGAACAAACTGTTCCTATGTTCAACGAAGCTTTAGCTTTCTTATCAGGCGTTAGCGCTAAGAAAGGTAAAATCTTATTCGTTGGTACAAAGCGTGCTGCATCTCAATCAGTTCGTGAAGCAGCAATCAAATGTGATCAATTCTACGTAGACCACCGTTGGTTAGGTGGTATGTTGACTAACTGGAAAACAGTTCGTCAATCTATCAAGCGTTTAAAAGATCTTGAAACGCAAAGCACAGACGGTACTTTCGATGCTTTAACTAAGAAAGAAGCATTAATGCGTACACGTGAAATGGAAAAGCTTGAGAAGAGCTTAGGTGGTATCAAAAACATGGGTGGCTTACCAGATGCTATCTTCGTTATCGATGCTGACCACGAGCACATTGCTATTAAAGAAGCAAACAACTTAGGTATTCCTGTAATTGCTGTTGTTGATACTAACTCTAACCCAGATGGTGTTGACTACATCGTTCCAGGTAACGATGATGCGATTCGCGCAATCACTTTATACACTGACTCAGCTGCTAACGCAGTAATTGAAGGTCGTGAGCAGAACATCGCTGTTGCTGCTGAAAAAGACGGTTTTGTTGAAGCTGAATAAGCTCACCAAATAAACCTTTTTTAATCTAAAATGCGAGGTGTTGCTTCGCATTTAACTCTTTTTATATTGAGGAATTTACTCATGGCAATTACTGCTGCATTAGTAAAAGAATTACGCGACCGCACTGGCGCAGGTATGATGGATTGTAAGAAAGCACTTCAAGAAGTTGACGGTGACATGGAACTTGCAATCGAAAACATGCGCAAATCAGGTCAAGCGAAAGCGGCTAAAAAAGCTGGTAACATCGCTGCTGAAGGTCAAATCATCATTAAAGATGGCGCATTAGTTGAAGTTAACTGTCAAACTGACTTCGTAGCTGGCGACAGCAACTTCTTAGCATTCGCTAACAAAGTAGCAGACGTTGCTGCTGCTGAAAAACTTTCTATCGAAGACTTACAAGCTAAGTTCGAAGAAGAGCGTATCGAATTAGTTGCTAAAATCGGTGAGAACATCAATGTTCGTCGTGTAGCTTACGTAGACGGTGCTGCAGCATCTTACAAGCACGGTGCTAAAATTGGTGTTGTAGTTGCTGGTGAAGGCGACGCTGAAACATTAAAGCACATCGCTATGCACGTAGCTGCGTCTAAGCCAGAGTTCGTTAACCCTGAAGACGTACCAGCTGACGTGGTAGAAAAAGAAAAAGCTATCCAAATCGAAATCGCGATGAACGAAGGCAAGCCTGCAGAAATCGCTGAGAAAATGGTTACTGGCCGTATGAAGAAATTCACTGGTGAAATTTCTTTAACTGGTCAACCTTTCATCATGGAGCCAAAGCGCACTGTTGGTGACATCTTAAAAGAGAAAGGCGTAACTGTATCAACTTTCGTTCGTTTAGAAGTTGGTGAAGGTATCGAGAAGAAAGAAGAAGACTTCGCTGCTGAAGTAGAAGCGCAAATCGCTGCTGCTAAAGGCGCATAATTTTTCTTTTGAAAAACTAGTCGATTGAATGAAAAAGAGCTACCCTTGGGTAGCTCTTTTTTTGTCTGATTATTTTAGATTTTAATAATCTGTTATTTGATCTACTTAGACTTTAGTCTAATAAAGTTATGTTAAAAACGCGTTATACTTGTAGTAGGAATATTGAAAAGAGAATCTCATGTTTCAGCCAGAAAAAATAATTATAGCTGATGATCACCCTTTATTTCGTCACGCCTTATTGGAGACGTTAAAAACTAAGTTTACGCAAACTCAGTGGCTTGAAGCGCAAAATGTCGAAGAGCTCGAAAATCAGATAAAAACATCACCAGAAGCGGACTTGCTACTACTAGATCTTCACATCCCTGGTGCTCACGGCTTCACTAATTTAATTAATATTCGCAGCCATTTTTCGCAAATTCCTGTTGTGATCATTTCGGCTCATGAAGACGATGAAACTATGGCTAAAGCGATCGAGTATGGTGCCTCAGGGTTTATTCCTAAATCAACACCGGTAGAAACAATTTGCCAAGCGATTGTCGACGTGCTCGCCGGTAATGTTTGGATGCCTGAACATTTTAAAGCACCAGAGCCAATGGCAAATCAAGATATTGCCCAACGCATTGCGAGTTTAACGAACCAACAATACAAAATTTTAATGATGTTTGCTCAGGGAATGTTGAATAAGCAAATAGCTTATGATCTCAATGTCTCTGAAGCGACTATCAAAGCCCATGCTACGGCGATTTTCAAAAAGCTCAATGTTAGAAATCGCACGCAAGCGGTCATTGCGATGAATGCGCTAGAGCTTGACAATCAATTCGAGCAGTCTTGAGGAAGGGATATCACAAAAGATGTTCCTTCACCTGGTGAAGATGATACCGATATTTCACCGTTCAATGCGCCGTTTACAATCCCGTAAACAATATTAAGTCCTAAACCTGTACCGCCACAGCCTCTTTTGGTGGTATAAAAGGGTTCATAGATATTTTTTAGCATCTCTTCTGTCATGCCAACACCGTTATCTTTAACTTCAATAAGCACTTTTTCAGGCGTATTTGATAGGTTAACTTCAAGGCGAGGGGTCTTTATTTCTTCAAATGCATGGTTAATAGCATTCGTGACAATATTAGTAACTACTTGACCAAGTTTTGAAGGAATTGTTTTTATCACGATATCTGAAGGGAGTTTGTTAAAGGTAAGTTCAATATGCGCCTTTCTCAGAAGTATTTTTAAACTGGATAGGATGGTCTCAAACCATTTGTTCAGAGCTATTTCAATAATGTCGTCTGAGCTTCGCTCAACTGCAACAAGTTTAAAATCCGAAATCAAATCAGCGGCCCTGTCTAAATTAGTGGTCAAGGCATTGTGTGATTTAATAATTGAATCTGTTATTTTTATTAAGTCTTGCTTTGTTAGTTGTCCTTCATCCGTTTTTTTCTTTAGTTCAAGAGCATGTTCACCTATATTCGAATTGCACAGCACCGCGACGCCCAAAGGCGTATTTATCTCATGTGCGACACCGGCAACAAGCTGACCTAAAGACGCCATTTTCTCTTGCTCAACTAATTGTTTTTGTGTGTTCTTTAAATTATCTACGGATGCCTGTAGCGCTTTGGTACGCTCCTCAACGATATGCTCTAGCTCTTCGTTCAGTGCAATCAGCTCTTTTTCTTTTTGTTGTCGCTCCATTTCTGCAGAGATACGACCTGAAAATAGCGTAAAAAGGTTGACAATCCAGTCGGTGTCTTTTATCTCATTTTTATACAGTGCGACAATAATTCCGGTAACAGTATTTCCAGAAGATTCGTGAATAGGCGTACCAATATAAGCATCTATCCCCATATCTACTAAAAGTTGATCTTTAGGGTAAAAATTACACACGCCAGATTGATAAACACATACAGAATCATCGCTAACATCAGCGCATGGCGTGTCTAGTAAGTCATAAGAAAAGTTATCGACTACTTCGTTGCCGGCAACTAAGCATATGGTTGTCGACATGTCTTGAGCATCATTTAATTTCGCGATAAAAAGATAGTCAGCTTTTATTACACTGTTGAGTTGTAATAATAAGTGGCTATAAAAGTCATCACCCCATGATGATTTTAAGTTACTGATTATATTTGATATTTGCTCATTGACGTTTTGCATCTAGCTCTCCTGCTTCGATAAGTTTTCTAAAATCAATACAACTTGTATCGAAAAAGCGTGCAATAATTTTATGGTTGGCTCAATTAGCTTTTGCTCAGATTTAAGCATGAATACTGTTTCGGTGCCTCTATTCGAGCGGTAGTAATGGACGTAATAATCTTGCTCAGTAAAGCTTTCTTTTAGTGTTAATGCTTTTTCTGAAAGGTAGTTTTGTTGCTCGTTGATTAAGTCAGGACCACTGTTTTTGGTTAAAACTTGACTGCTGTGTTTATCGACAAAAATACGCCACAGGGGCTTGTTAGAATCAGCGCAAGTAAAAATACTATCAATAGACAAAACAAAGCCGCTTTGGATCGCGGAAAGGACACTGTTTAACTGCATCATAATGGCCTGAGAAACACTCAGCACATCATCTAATTGATTTAAGTTGGTAATAGAGTTGATGAGTGCTTCTAACCCTTTTTGATAGTCTTGTATTCTTGTTAAATCTCGATAACTTCGCAGCGCGATATATAGGGCATGTTGCAGGACTTGTTTTGTCGCTTTGACTTTAGGTAGGTAACCATCAATATCAAAATCTCGGTAGACATCGTCTATAGGTGCAAAACCTGGTTGTCCGGTTCTTAAAACAACGCGGCTATAATGATTGTTAAGATCGTTTCTTAAATACTGTACAACGTCTAAACCCGCTTCATCCGTTTCCATCACAACATCAAGGAAAATTAGCGCGATATCGTCTCTTTCTCTAAGGATTTGTTTAGCTTCTTCACCTGAAGACGCTAAGATAAATTCTAGTTTTTTATGCTCAAAAGTAAATGAACCAAGGGTTAAAGCCGTTGACGACAAAACACTTTCTTCATCGTCTACGAGTAAAACTTTCCAAGTGCCGTTCGAGACAAAAGTAGGTATGTCTTGTTCTTCTTTTAACCAATCCACTGCTATACCTTAATACTAATATTGCGGGAGCTATTTTTAAATATGATACAAATAACCTTAAAATAAAAGCTTAGGTTTGCCAAATTTTCTTCGTAATATCCTGTAGTGTATTGGAATTTATTAAAGGGGCGAATCAATATAGCAATCGAATGGAACAACTTGTAAGATCATTCGCTCTTTGGATAGAGCATCATTTAATTGCCATAATTAGAAGATAACTTTTTAGCGAGCATTGCACTCATCATAGCTCTCAATGACGCCGGTTTAACTACTTTTCTCATAAAGCCTACATCAGCTTCATCGGCTTTATCTTCGATGCCATCTTCATTAGCTGCGGTTAGTAAAATTGCTGGTAAATAGTGTGGATAATTGTCGCGTAACTCCGCTATAACACTTAAGCCGTTGTCGATCGGCGAGAGTTGGTAGTCGGCAAGGACAATATCAATCATGTCGCTGTTTTTGGCGAAAGCTTCCACTGCTTGTTCACGGGTGTGACAGGCAATAACTTTACACTGCCATGCCGTTAATAGCTCAACCATGCCATTTAGTACGGCGTGATCATCGTCAACACACAAGACAGTGACACCACTAAAGTTATTTGCCTTACTGGTAATAGGTGATGTATTGGCAACAACTCTTGGTGTTGCTCGTTCAACCAGAATTGAAAAGTTGGCGCCTTTGCCTTCAATTGATTGCAGTGCTATTGGCGCCTTAATAATTTCGCCAATACCTTGGGTAATATTGAGCCCTAAGCCAAGTCCTTTTGCCGATTCTTGGGTATCGTGCAATTGGGTAAACTGTTCAAATACCGCTTGTTGTTGCTCTTGCGCAATACCAGGGCCATTATCGATCACGTGAATAGCAATGTGCTGGCCTTGACGTTTCACACCTAGTAATACTCGACCTGGGCTAGCATAACGCAGAGCGTTACCCAATAGATTCTGTACCATACGGCGCAATAAAAATTTGTCACTGTAAACCCACAGGCTTGTGTTGACTATTTTAATCGCGACATAGTACTGTTGAGCCAACATAGAGAATTCTTTTTGTAGCTCTTCAAATAAGTCAACAAGGGCAAATGCTTGAAAATTAGGTTTAATATTACCACTTTCTATTCGGGCAATTTCCGCCAAATCCGATATCAAATCACTGGCAGTTCTCAGTGATGCATCGATATTTTTTACTTGTCGATACTGCGCTGCAGTTAAATTACTTTGATGTGAAAGCGCTTCGGTAAATAAGCGTGCGGCCTCTAATGGTTGCATCAAATCATGGCTACAAGCTTTCAAATACAAACTCTTCTTGCGATGGGCTTGCTCTGCTTTTTCGCGTGCTTTAGCCAGTTCATCATTGGTTTGGGCAAGTTTTACCGTGCGTTCGTTAACTAACACCTCAAGGTCGGTATTGGCATCTTTTAAGACCCTTTCAGCTTCGCGATAGGCAGTAATATCAGAAAACATCATGACAAAGCCGCCGTTGGGAAGAGGGTTACCTTCAATCCGAATCACCTGCCCATTGGCGTATGTTCGCTCGGAGCTGTGCTGTGTCCCTTTTTTCAAGTGATTAATACGTTTGGTGACATGTTCCTCAACCTCTCCGGGGCCACACAAGCCACGCTCGACGTTATAGCGAATTAATGTCGCGATATCACAGCCGACATAAATTAACGCTTCAGGATAATTGAACAAGGTTAAGTACTTTTTATTCCATGCGACGAGTTTAAGTTCATTATCGATAATAGAAATCCCTTCACTAGCATGTTCAATAGCACTTTGAACCAGGTTCTGACTAAATTGTTGGCGTTGGCTCGACGCATCTTCAACCAACTGAGCGAGCTCATCAAGGGCGATATCACGACCTTCAATCGCTGAGGTCAACACCAGTTGTGCTGACTGCGTTCCCATGACACTCGCAAGGGTTTGCTCGGTATGTTGTAATAGCGCTTGATAATACTGGTGTGACTTGGTTGATAGCTCACCGTGTTGCTCAGCAAAGGCGGCAAAGCTTTGCTTTGCTTTTTGCTCGCCAACAAATCGTGAAACCAAAACCTCTAGCTCGTTAACATTTATGGCTCGTTTGTTATAAGCGGTAAACTCTTCTTGGTCTTGTGACTTGATAAAAATAGCGGCTTGCACGCGCTCTTGAACACTTTGACGGCTGATTTGTGAAACAAGCCACATTAGCAATACATTTGCGCCTAGACTGATCAGGGTGGCGTCAGTAGTTGCTGGCATGAATACTTCGCTAAATGGTTGTGGGTAAACGCCCATTTGCGGCATAAAGTTCAAAATAAGCCACAACATAAAGCCGACAATAATACCGGCATAAACACCAATTAAATTGGCACTTCGCCAATAAAAGGCGGCGAGTAGAGCAGGGGTGAGTTGGGCAAAGGCACCAAAAGCAATTTCGCCTAATGACGATAAAGTTTCAGGTGCTGTTAGTAAAAACACGCTATAGCCGAGCATGATGATCACTAAAACAATTGACTTTCTGATATTTAGCAACTTTTGTTGGAAGCTCTCAAACTCTTGCGCGTGGTTATCTTGCTTGCGAAATAAATGAGGAAAAACAATTTCATTTGAAATCATGGTAGAAAGTGCAATCGCGGATATGATAACCATTGAGCTCGCTGCTGAAATAGCACCTAAAAACGCAAGCAACGTGAGCCAGTATTGGTTGGTTACACTAGGTAAAAACAAGACATAAGCATCACTTGATATATTGTCGCCTAAATAAAAATTTCCTGCTAAGCCCAGCGGTATGGCGAATAGGGCAAAAACCGTTAAATACAGCGGGAATACCTTTCGGCTAAGCTTGGTGTGGCGCTTGTCCTTTAATTCGACAACCATAACCTGAAATTGGCGTGGCAGTGATAAAAATGCCGCCGCAACAATAATTAGCATAGCGATTAAACTCGTCAGGTTAGGAAAGGTTAATTGCTGATCTAACCGCTCATTGGCTTGGGTTTGCACCCACAAGTCCATAGGCGAATCAAAAAGAAAAAATACCGCGAATATGCCAAGTACTGCAAACGCCGCTAGTTTGACTAGCGATTCAAAAGCAATGGCGAGCATAGCGCCGGGATGACGCTCGGTTACGTCTATCTGACGAATACCAAACATGATGGTAAAAATCGCTAATACAAAGGCGACAATCAGGCCAAACCAACCATCGTTGTGATACGGCTGCACCTGCAGTTGTTGAAACGAGTAGACGATAGCTTTTAGCTGTAGGGCCAAATACGGCAAAGTACCAATTAAGGCAACTATGGTCACAACAATCGCTAAATTATGTGATTTGCCAAATCGAGCCGCGAGTAAATCAGCAATCGAGGTCAAATTGAGCTTAATACTGACATCGATAATGCGCTGCAATAAAGGCCAAGCAAATACAAATAGTAAAATAGGGCCTAAATAAATGGGTAAATGGGACAGAAAGTTATTTGACGCTTGTCCGGTAGTACCGAGAAAGCTCCAAGAGGTACAGTAAACCCCAAGGGTTAAGGCATAGATGATAGGTTGGAATTTATCCGAAATTAAATGGCGATGTTTATCACCCCAATAGGCGATATAAAATAATAAACCGATATAAACAAAACACAGCGTCACCAATTGCCAGTTTGCAAACATAAAAACTTTTCCGAAAAAACTTTGCTTTAATTACTTTAATTGTTAGCGAACGGTTTGGCTATAAAATTGGGCAATATATTGATCCCCTTGGTATTTTACGATAATTCTTAATTTAGCGCTGTCGCCTTTTACTGCCAGCTTTTGCGGTAAAGTCGTTTGTGTTTGCCAGTAATAAGGTGTTTGTCGCATGGTCATTTTGTGGGTATCGACATCTTGCTCATTGTTCACGACAAATAGTATTGCTTCATCAATCGGGTAGGTGGTATTGACCACGGTTTGTTGTTCGTGCTGCTCGATGCTGACTTGCATTTCTCCCGTGGTAAGAATGCATTTTCTGTTGTAAACATCACAATGACCATCTTGCTCTAACTTAAAGACTTTGTTGGCTTTGGCATCATTTTCTAAATACATATCGGTTGCGATATAGCCACCAAGCAGGAGAAACGGTGCGACAAAAATAGCGATTTTAATATGTTTATTCATTTTTATTGTTTTCCGTATTAACAAAAAAACCTAAAGGCGATGGTATTAGCATACACCTTTAGGCTTTCAATTAACTAACTAGTGATCGTGTGCTGCAGCAATCTTACCGTGTGGAGAACGGAAGTTCTCAACCATAGCTTGAATGTCTGCAGGTGCAGGACCTGTCGCCTTTAAGACAATGAATGCAACAGCAAAGTTAACTGCGGCGCCCACTGAGCCAAATGCATTAGGTGAAATACCGAAGAACCAGTTAGGCTCCATACCACCTAAGAACGACGTACCAGGGATAAACATAATGCCTTTGTGTTGGAATACGTATAGCATTGTTACACCTAAACCTGCGCACATACCGGCAATCGCTGCTTTTGAGTTCATCTTCTTAGAGAAGATACCCATCATTAATGCTGGGAAGATACTCGATGCAGCTAGACCAAACGCTAGGGCAACGGTACCGGCGGCAAACCCTGGCGGATTAAGCCCGAGATAACCAGCAAATAGTACCGATAGTGTCATCACCACTCGGCTGGCCATCAGCTCGTTTTTCTCACTCATATCTGGCATCAATACCCCTTTCATTAAGTCATGGGATATTGCCGAGGATATGGCAAGTAATAAGCCGGCAGCGGTCGATAGTGCGGCGGCTAAACCACCAGCGGCAACTAGCGCGATTACCCAGTTTGGTAAGTTAGCGATAGATGGGTTAGCTAACACCATGATATCGCGGTCAACTTTAACCATTTCATTGGTTTCTGGATTTGCCGTGTATTGGATTTTGCCATCGCCATTTTTATCTTCAAACTGTAATAAGCCTGTTTTTTCCCAGTCTTTAAACCATTGTGGGCGCTCAGCATAATCAAGGTTTTGACCTGCTGCCGGCTCAATAGTATTCATCAGGTTAAAGCGTGCCATCGCACCAACAGCTGGAGCAACCGTGTAAAGTAATGCGATAAATACGAGTGCGTAACCAGCAGACTGACGAGCAGCTTTTACTGAAGGCACAGTGAAGAAGCGCATAATAACGTGCGGTAAACCGGCGGTACCAATCATAAGTGACAAGGTATAGGCGAACATTTCAACACCACCTAGCGTTTGCGTTGTATATTCTTTAAAGCCGAGATCTGACACCACCATATCGAGTTTATCGAGCAAGTAAACCCCACTGCCATCGGCTAAGGTACTCCCTAACCCTATTTGTGGAATTGGGTTACCCGTTAACTGAAGTGAAATGAAAATCGCAGGAATAGTATAAGCAGTAATTAATACTACATACTGTGCAATTTGGGTGTAAGTAATACCTTTCATACCGCCTAGCGTTGCGTAGACGAATACGACGGCCATACCAATGTATAGTCCCATATCGTACTCAACTTCTAGGAAGCGAGAGAAGGCAACCCCAACACCTTTCATTTGACCAATGATGTAAGTAATAGATGCGATGATCAAACATACAACAGCAACAATACGCGCTGTTCTTGAATAGAAGCGATCGCCAATAAACTCTGGTACGGTGAACTTACCGTGTTTACGCATGTATGGCGCTAAACAAAGCGCGAGTAATACGTAACCACCGGTCCAACCCATCAAAAATACTGAGCCGCCGTAACCTAAGAAAGCAATTAAGCCCGCCATCGAAATAAACGATGCCGCACTCATCCAGTCGGCGCCAATCGCCATACCGTTTTGTAGTGGGGTAATACCACCACCAGCTGCATAGAACTCACTGGTTGACCCCGCACGAGCCCACCAAGCGATGAAAAAATACAATCCGAAGGTACCGCCAACGGCGATCCACGTGTAGAGTTTTAACTCATCCATTACGACTCCTCCACATTGTATTTTTTATCTAACTCATTCATTTTTTTGGTATACCAAAAAATTAACGCGACAAAGGTATAAATTGAACCTTGCTGCGCGAACCAAAAGCCTAACTTATATCCGCCAAGTCTAATTTCATTTAACGGCTCGACCAGTAATAACCCGAAACCAAATGAAACAACAAACCATATGCAGAGGCAGATTAAGATTAGTCGCAGGTTTTCCTGCCAATAGCCTTTTGTAGTTTCCACAACCTATCTCCTTACTTTTTTATCGTTATATGTGATGACGTTATGAAAGTTAATTCACACCTGTTGTTTTGTTGAATTTGTATATCAATCACATAGCCTTGTAAGTCGCTTTTTCGCACCTAAGTGCAATTAAACCGCTTACTAAAGGGCGTGTTGTCCTTTGAAAATTGACTTTTATCTTTAAACAAAAACAATCATTAAAGAAATACACACTAGTTAAACTAGCAAGATAATTTGGGCTCAGGTATTCAACTTTAGTCTAGGTTTTTGGTCAAACACTTGCGCCAAAGTGCATCGGCAAGTATTACTAGTAATAAGCAAAGTATCAGGTAATGAGCAAAACATGAGTAGCGAATTAGCAGAGATTGAAACATTTATTGGCCAAGTACCTCCTTTTGATTTACTCGACCAATATTCAGTTGAGCAATTAGTTAAACACCTCGAAATTCTTTATGTTCGGGCCGGCGAGCCGTTGCCACCAGAGAGTGTAACCAAGCCTAGCTTATTTATTATCCGAAAAGGCTTGTTGGCGTATTTTGATAACGATAATAGTTTGATTGATAAATACGGCGAACAAGATTTATGTACCGTTTTTGCTTTTGCCAACGATAAGCTCGATGTCAAAGTGCGAGCGGAAGAGGATTGTATTTTATATTGCTTTGCCCTTGCCGATATCTTACCTGTTATTGAAACACAGCAAAGCGTTGTCGATTTTTTACAGCAATCAGCGGCTCAACGCTTGCAAGTCAAAGTTAATCAGCTTGCTCAAGAGGATGTGATAAATGCCTCATTGAGTAATGCGCGCTTAGAGCAATTCTATCAAGCGGGTGTTGAAACCATTACCGCGAGTGCTTCTATTCAAGCGGCGGCGATAAAAATGACCGAAAAAGGCTTTTCATCCTTGGTGGTCGAAGATGTTGGCAAGCCTGTAGGCATTATTACCGATAAAGATTTGCGTTCACGGTGTATCGCTAAAGGCGTCGATATCCAAGCGCCTATAGCGAATATAATGACGACGGCAATTAAAACCATTGACTGTAAAGCAAGTGCTTATGACGCTTTACTACTGATGAACGCTTGTCGTATTCATCATTTACCCGTTACCAAGAGTGGCCAACTCGATGGCATGATTAGTATTACTGATTTAATGCACTACGAAGGGCAAAATGCGGTCAATATTACCCATATGATTCGCAAAGCCAAAACCGTTGAGGCGCTAGAAGAAATCGCCACGCTGATCCCTAAATTACAATTGCGCATGAGTAAAATAGGCACCACGGCACTTAATATTAGTAAGAGTATTAGTGCTATTTGCCAATCACTGACTCAACGAATGATTGAGTTAGCGATGCTTGAGATAGGCCAAGCACCATGCAATTTTGCTTGGCTTGCAGCTGGCTCACAAGCCAGAAAAGAGCAGTATGCACATTCAGATCAAGACAACGCATTGATCATAAGTGATGAAGCCACCGAGCGAGATATGCAATGGTTTACCAAGCTCGCGGAGTTTGTTTGCCATGGCTTAAATCAGTGTGGCTTTGTTTATTGCCCTGGCAATGTCATGGCGATGAACAGTACCTGGCGGCAAAAACAAACGGTTTGGCATAAATACTTTAGTCAGTGGATTGATACGCCTGAACCCAAAGCATTAATGCATTCGAGTATCTTTTTTGACTTAACCACGGTTTACGGTGATGAAAGCTTACTCGAGGAAGTTCGAGCGAAAATGCTAGAAAAAAGTCAGCGAAATACGTTGTTTATTGCGCATTTAACCAAAAATGCACTACAGCTTAAGCCACCGTTGGGAATGTTTCGCGATTTTGTTCTAAAACAAAATGGTAAAAATAAGAAGACCTTCGACATTAAACATCAAGGCATCGCGCCCATTGTTGATTTAGCTCGAATCTATGCACTTTCACACGGTGTAGAAGCCGTTTCAACGATTGAGCGATTAGAGCAGTGTGCGGGCAGTAAGGTGTTAACTAAATCGTCAGCGGCGAATTTAATTGATGCTTTTCAACTACTTCACCAATTAAAATTACAACATCAAGTAATGCAGCAACTCGAAGGCGAGAGCGTTGATAATGATATTTCACCCAAAGAAATATCTCGCTTAGAGCGCGCCCACGTCAAAGATGCCTTTAAGGTGATAAAAACCCTGCAAGACAACAGGCAATCGGTGTATTAGTCGGATGATTTATCGTCAGCTATTTGGCTATCAAGCGCTGCGTAAAAAACAGCTAAACAAGGCGCAACATCAAGTTTTAAAAAACTATTTGGCAATACCTTTGCCGGATAAAAATACGCCAATCAAAGATGTGCCGTTGCTAACCCTTGATTTTGAAACCACAGGACTAGACGCCAAGCAAGACAAATTACTCAGTGTCGGGTACTGTGAGGTTAATCAATTGAAAATTACCCTTGCAACTAGTCACCATCAAATTATTAACTGCCAACAGGCCTTGGCATCAGAAAATGTCGGTATCCATCACATTACCGATCAAGAGCAGGCTAGGGGCGAGCAGCTTAAACACGAAATTGATCGCTTACTTCAATTGGCTTCAGGTAAAGTACTGCTCGTACATTACGCTAAAGTAGAGCGGACATTTTTACAACAGGCCTGTCTTGAGCTTTATGGTCAAGCACCCCTTTTTTTATTTGTTGACACCTTGGCGTTACACAAAAAGTGCTTTGATCAAAAAATCATTCCGTACGACCCGTCTCAACTTAGACTGTCAGCATTGCGTGACCGATATAAATTACACAATTACCACGCACATAACGCCTTGAGTGATGCCGTAGCGACAGCTGAACTATTCCAAGCTTATGTTTACCAAAATGATCTACAAGACAAGCCATTAAAACAATTTTTAAGTTGGTAGACCGATTTGTAATTACCTTTTCTACGACTAAAGTCTATAGCGAAAATTTACCGATTTAGACTTAGGTCTAATACCCAACAAAACAGTCAACCTCTACCCTAGATAGCAATTAACTATTAAAAGTCTACACGTTATTGAGGTTACCCATGACTGGCGAGAATCAACAAGATATTTTTCACCCTAGTACTGAAGTCATCGAGCAAGCCAATGTTGCTGAATATCAAAAGCTATACGATTACTCGGTTGAAAATAGAGAAGCTTTTTGGGCTGAGCAAGCGGAAACACTTGGCTGGTATAAAAAGTGGGATAAAGTATTAGACGAGTCTAATGCGCCGTTTTATCAGTGGTTCAAAGGCGGTTCAACGAACATCGTTCACAATGCGATTGATCGCCACCTAACTAATGCTAATCGCAACAAAATGGCGATTATCTGGGAAGGTGAAAACGGTCAAGTGCGCAACTTTTCATACAATGGCTTGAATAGAGAAGTTTGTCAGTTCGCCAATGTGTTAAAAAGCATGGGTGTTGAAAAAGGTGACATCGTCACGATTTACATGCCACAGATTCCGGAACTCGTTTTTGCAATGCTCGCGTGTGCCAAAATTGGCGCTATCCACTCTGTGGTTTACGGAGGCTTTAGCACGGAAGCTTTAGCTTCGCGTATTGATGACGCGCAATCACGTGTACTGATCACCGCCGATGGCGGCTGGCGCCGCGGCAAACAAGTTGACTTAAAGTCGATTGCCAACGATGCGATGAACCGTTCACCGTCAATTGAAGTGTGCATTTGTGTTAAAAACAATAATTTAGACGTTGAAATGGAGCCAGCACGTGATTTTTGGTTACATGATTTGACTGCGCTACCGATAGCCAGCCCAAAATGTGAAACTGAACAGACAGATGCTGAAGATCCGCTATTTATTTTGTACACCTCAGGTACAACGGGTAAACCTAAAGGCATGGTTCACACTCATGGCGGTTATTCAGTTTATACTTCAACGACTCATCGTATGGCGTTCGATATCAAACCACAAGATCGCTGGTGGTGTGCTGCTGATCCGGGTTGGATCACAGGTCACAGTTACATTGTTTATGGACCGTTAATTAATGGTGCCACCATTATGTTATATGAAGGCGCGCCAAACTATCCATATCCAAACCGTTGGTGGCAGATCATTGAAAAGTACGGGATTAATATTCTTTACACCTCACCAACAGCAATCCGAGGCTTAATGCGCTTCGGCGATCGCTGGCCGCAAAAACACGATCTTTCTAGCTTGCGTTTATTAGGTAGTGTTGGGGAGCCGATAAACCCTGAAGCATGGCGTTGGTACCACAGTGTTATCGGCCAAGGTAAGTGCCCAATTATTGATACTTGGTGGCAAACAGAAACCGGGGGTTTTATGGTTTGTCCACTGCCTATTACGCCATTAAAACCTGGCTCAGCAACCAAGCCGTTTTTCGGTAATGAAATTGACATTGTAAATGACGATGGCAAAGAAGTACCAGCGAATGAAGAAGGCAAGTTAATCATTAAAAACCCATGGCCGGGTATGGCGCGAACGGTGTTTAAAGATCCCGAGCGCTACAAAGATCTCTACTGGAGCCAAGATGAGCAAGGTAAGTGGATTTATCTAGCGGGCGATAGTGCAAAGAAAGACGACGATGGCTACATATGGGTTATTGGCCGAATGGATGAGGTATTGAAAGTGTCTGGCTATCGCCTAGGTACTTCAGAAGTGGAAAGTGCACTTGTTAGCCACCCTAAAGTGACTGAAGCAGCGGCCGTTGGTTTACCGCATGAGTTAAAAGGTAATGCAATTCACACCTACGTTATTTTAAATGCTGGTGTTGAAGCTACAACGGAGTTGGCGATGGAGCTCAAAGCGCATGTTGGTAATGAAATGGGCAAGATTGCAACACCAGAAAGTGTTGAATTTGTTGAGTCGTTACCAAAAACACGCTCAGGTAAAATCATGCGCCGTGTCCTTAAAGCACAAGCGTTAGGTCAAGATGTAGGTGACTTAAGTACATTAGAAGAATAAGCACAAGGCGCAAACTATGCGCCTTTGTTTTGAGCTTTAGTAACCACTTTTAATAATAAATCTAAAGAGCGAGTGGTTGCTGAAACTAAAAATTATAAAAAAGAAATAACAATAAGTTAGTCGATGGAATGAGCGGTTGATTCTGTCTTAATGAGTGAATCTGGGAGTATACAATGAAAACAACAAATAAAATGCTACTTATCAGTGGTTTAATGGCCTGTTCACAAGCGGCTAATGCGGCTTATGAGATCAAGCTAACAGAAGAAGACACCTTGACATTTGGCGGCTACATTAAGGTAGATGCGCGTTATGTAGATGGTAACGTTGCCTACCAAGACTTTTGGACAGGTGGCGGGCGCGTGCTTGATGAGGATGCATCGCAACTTAAACTATTTGCCAACGAAACACGTTTTAACATGAAGTATGTTCACGGTGATGTGACGGGCTTTATCGAAATGGACTTTCACGGTGGTGGAGGTAATCAGATTATCTCAAACTCTTCACATCCGCGATTGCGTCACGCGTTTATCAAGTACAACGATTTCACCATTGGTCAAACTTGGACGACTTTTATGAACACAAGTGCGCTACCAGAAACTGTCGATTTTGCGGGGCCATTAGTCGGTGAGGCATTTGCTCGTAATACTATGGTTCGGTATACCAGTGGTGGCTTTGAGTTCGCTATTGAAAACCCGGAATCTTGGGGCGTAGATGGCATTGATTCATCTCCTGACGCCGATCCTGCAAATGATAAATTACCTGATTTTGTTGGTAAATATACAATGAAGGGAGATTGGGGTAATGTTTCTTTTGCTGGTTTAGTGCGCCAATTAAATTTTGCCGATGGCTCTGATGAAACAACATTTGGTGGCTCAGTTGCTGGTCGAGTTAAAACCTTCGGTAAAGATGATATTCGCTTCCAGTTACACTTAGGACAAACGGGTCGTTATGTCGGTGTTACGGCTGCGCCAGATGTGTTCAATGGTGAAGCAGAAGATACCTTGTCATACATGGTAGCTTATCGCCATTTTTGGCAAGAGGACTTACGTAGTTCAGTATTCTATGGCTATATCGAAACTGACGAATCTGATCGCGAGCGCTCACACGTAGGTGTTAACGTATTTAAAACGCTTACACCTAAATTATCACTAGGCTTTGAAGTTGGTCAGTATGATATGCAAGATCGCGACGCAGATTCGGTATACGCACAATTTTCAGCGAAATACGATATCTAGCCAACCTTTTTGGGTAACCCTCGCCTCGTTAGTGTAAGGCTAATGTTGAGGCATTTACGACACCTTATAGCATGTGTTCTATAAGGTGTTTTTTTTGCTTTTGACGTGTTCGAAACTGTAATAAATTGTTCTCTAACCCTTGTCTTACCTTGTCATCTATTAAATTATAAACTACTGTAAACCTGATAATTTATTAACTGAATTAGGTTGTGACACAATCTTAAGTAGGCTTGCTTGAAACTGGTAACAAAAAAGTATGCATATATTGGCTGGGCGGTAATATCGCTGTCTATTCTTGTGTTGCAAGTTTTTGATTTTAGTAAAACCTATCGCTCAGAAATTAATAAGCAAGAGCGCATTAATTTTTTAAACGGGAAAAATTATGCCGATCAAATGGAATTAATTATTGCCTCTCAAGTCGATCGTGTTCGCCAAGTTTCTAATGTTATTAGTTTTCGGATCAAAGATTATTTAGAAGACGATATCGAAGAAAGCAGAACCCAAAGCAATCACCAAAACAATAACGAATCTATCAATGAGGAAGATATATTTAATGAAACCATTGAGTGGATCGTCGAAAGGAATCTATATTTAGGGCAAAACTTCGACATCGCGATCAAGTATGTTGTGAAAGATCAGCAAAGTGTCATTTTTGGTGAGCCAAAAGATAGTCTTACTCAAGCAAGATACGATGAGTGGCTTAGTCAATTATCGGGTGACTACTTGTGGAGTTTTTTGCTCAGTGACTCTTCAGAACACATTATTTATTACGGAATCAATCGACTAAGGGATAAGTTTGGCCATACTTACGACGTTATTATCGAGTTCAATGAAAACGTTCAAATAGGTAATAAATTTGATGATAATCATCATTATTTTGTCTTCACCAAGACAGCTGTGCCGCTTAAGGTTAAGAGTAAAAAAATAAAGCCAGTTATATTAAACACAGAGCCGGATGTTGGTGTTAACAATGACGGGGACTTTATTGAACAGTTTTATGGTAAGCGCCCAGAAGAGGAAATTAACCTGACCTTTGTTGAGCGATATGGTCATAAGCTAATTCAGTTTAACGATCAGCCAAAGAAAGATTACTACTATAATTCTTTCTACTTTGACGAGTTGCAATTGCGGTTTATCATTTTAAGTGATGCTTCTGTACTTGCTGATGCCACGAAAGAAAAATTTAGTTATTTTTACAAAAAAATCGCCTTTACTATAGTCATTATTATCGCCACTGGCTTTATCGTCTATTATCACTTTATCGTCGCCGGCTTACTTAAACACGATGCGTTAACGACACTTTATAACCGCAACCACTTTAAAGAAAAAAGTAGCGAATTGGAGAAGATCCAGAAGCGCAATAGTACGTTTAAGGTTGGCATCATTTCTATCGATATCGATAAATTTAAGCGAATCAATGACACCTATGGCCACGGTGTTGGCGATAAGGTCATTGTCCACCTATCTCAACTTATGCTCAAGCACTCACGAGAAACTGACTATGTATACCGTTTTGGCGGTGAAGAATTTTTAATTATTTGCCCAGGTTATGATACGGCTCAGTCATCAATACTCGCAGAGCGATTGCGCGGAGCGGTTGAGCAGGATGACAATATTTTAACGATAATGTCTAAAGGCTATACGATTTCACTTGGCGTAACGGAGAAATTGCCAGCTGAAAACATGGATAGTGCGCTAAAACGTGCCGATGATCTGCTGTATAAAGCAAAGAATAATGGTCGAAATCAAGTTCAGGTCGGGGATCCTGTCGATCATTCTTGAACCTAGCCCTGCGAGTATCCAAAACTTAAAATGTAATAAAGTATGTATATTTTAAGTTGTTGAGCGACAAACCTATCGATCTTTAACTACTATTAAAGAAGTAACAGGAGGTCGGTTATGAGTAAAATTCATCTCTTTGCTTTATGTGTAACGTTCTCGTTAGTTGGTTGTCAGGTTACTGAGCCAAATACACAAGTTTTTGTTGATCCTGTCTATGCCGATAAAGCCTTTCCCTATCACCACAATGTCGCTATTGAATCCGAAGAAGAAATCTTTGCCCTATCTGAACCTATGGAGCAATTGGTCAGAGAAATAAGTCGTGAGCCGTCGTCGAAAGACCGAGTGAGTGAACTTGTCAGCTTTTTGTTTGAAAGTGACCAAATCGGCATTAATTACAATAGTTCAGCCAATCTTACTGCTCGTGAAACTTTCTATAGCCAAAATGCCAATTGCATGTCGTTAACTGTGCTGTCATATGCCTTGGCAAAAGCCGCTGATTTACCAGCTTATTTCCAACGTGTCGATGTTCCCGAGTATTGGGTTAGAAATGGTAGTTACAATATGTTGACCGGTCATGTGAATTTAGTGATTTTTGACGCTGACCGCCCGCTAGCACAAACGGTTTATGGCAAAAATGTTTACACAATTGACTTTGATCCCACCATGAGAAAACAAGCTTTTCCCAGTGAGTTTGTTGATAAAAATACCATCATGGCAATGTTTTACACCAACAAAGGTGCCGATGCTATGGTTATTGGTGATACCAACAAAGCGTACGCTTATTTAAAAGCTGCAACATTAATCGATCCGTTTTACGATTCTGCTTGGGGAAATTTAGGCGTGCTATATCGGCAAAATAACCTACCTGAGCAAGCGTTAAAGGTTTATCAGAACGCCTTAGATATTAACGCTGATAATTTAACGGTATTAGATAATATGGCGATTTTATATGAACTGTCTGGCAATGTTACTCAGGCGCAACACATTAGAGAATCAGTCCATAGTAAACGACTTAAAAATCCATATTATCACGCTTTACTTGGCACTGAGGCTTATTATAACGGCGAGTATTTAGCCGCGGTGAATCATTACAAAAAAGCCATTAGACTCGACAATAAGCAACATGAATTTTATTTTGGCATTGCCAAAGCGTATGCTGAGCTAGGCGAGTTAGATCAGGTTAAGCGCTCACTTGAACGGGCAAAAAACTACGCGACATATAACGATGACGAGCTTAGATATGATGCGAAAATTCAATTTTTAAATACCGCGCGTCTATAGCGTCAACGGAGGGGGAATGGGATTAGGCGTAAACCTATGGCACAAAGCTTGGGCACTAAGCTGGGTGGTCGTTATTTTATCGGCTTGTAGCCACTACACGCCGGTGAAACCGGTGAATTATTTAGTCGGCAATGCTGATAATAATATCAGTGCATCCGTTAACTTGATTGACGAACAAACGCTGCTAGCCGACTTTGAAACAATGAGTAGCCCTGAGTTTGCGGGTCGAAAATATGGTACGCTGGGTAACGAATTAGCTCAGCAGTTTATTGTTTCACAACTTAAAGCTGCTGGCGTAGCGCCATTTAAAGGCGAGTATCAGCACCCATTTGAATACGAGCGGGGCCTAACTGTTTATCAAGGGACTAATATTATTGGTGTAAAACCAGGCAGCAGTGGCCAAATTATTGTGATAAGTGCACACTTTGATCACATAGGTAAAAAGTCAGGCCAGTACTATTTAGGCGCCGATGATAACGCATCTGGCACCACCGCTGTACTGCATATTGCTAAAGCATTTGAGCAAGTTGCCACTCAACATACATTGATTTATCTATTTACCGATGCCGAAGAAGAGAATCTAATAGGTGCCCGTGCTTTTGCTGAGCAAAACCCACAGGTGATGGCAACGACCGCACTTAATGTTAACCTCGATATGATTTCAGGTGCAAAATACACCAAGCGCCTGTATTACTTACCATATAAAGTTGAACAAGTTGCGCCCAAATATTGGCAAGGTCAATTGGCGTACTTTGCTATGCAACACCAGTTGTCGGTGCGCAAGGGACCTAGAGCTTACCAAACCATTCAAGGGCAAAAAAAGAAAACAAATTGGCGAAGTGCCAGTGATCACGGTGTATTTTATCGTTACAAAGTACCATTTTTGTACTTTGGTGTTGGTACTCATCAAAACTATCACACACCACAAGATACTTTCGATAATACCAATCATGATTTTTATTTAGCCGCTGTTAAGACAATATTTGATCAAGTACTCACGTTAGAGCAACAAATCGAGTGAATTGGCTTAATTCTCAGGTTATAATTAGCGGTTACAATTACGGGTTATATTAAATTCTCCAAAATAACGGGTTATTAATGGAAAAGAAATTTATTACGGCGCAAGAATTATTAGAAGATTCTTTCAAAGTCGCTTCAAAAGTTTATGAAGATGGTTTTAGACCACAATTTATTGTTGGTATTTGGCGCGGTGGTGCTCCTATTGGTATTTCTGTTCAAGAATACTTTGACTTTAAAAAAGTCGAAACTGATCACATTGCTGTTCGCACATCGTCATACTACGGCATTAATCAACAGAGCAAAGAAATTAAAGTTCATGGCTTACATTATATTATCGAAAATGCCAATGCCGATGACGGCTTGTTAATTGTTGATGATGTTTTTGATTCAGGTCGCAGTATTGATGCTTTGATTAAACAACTGAAAAAGCTGATGCGCAACAATATGCCAAACGATGTTCGCGTTGCTTGCCCTTGGTACAAACCGAAAAATTCAAAAGTTGATTTCGCACCAGATTACTACGTACATGAATCAGATGAGTGGCTAGTATTTCCGCATGAATTATCGGGCTTAACCCAAGAAGAAATTGCTAACGGCAAGTCTGATTTAAAGAATATCCTTGACCTGTTAAAATAGTCAATGGGTAATAAATACAAGGCGCTTTGCGCCTTTTTTTATATGTAAGAAGCGATTCTATGCCAAGCCCTCTGTTACATTCATTTGCTAACGATATTAGTCAAATTGCATTGCCCAACTGTTTTACATTTCCATTTTGTTATCAGGTACATCCACTTGCCGAGCTGGCTTGTTTACAGTTGCAGGATCAGGTCTTAGATGAACGAGAAAGGCTGAGCGAAGGCAAAATGTATGGCGTGTTAGTGGTCAAAGACCAAGCAGGGCAGTTAGGTTTTCTAGCTGCCTATTCGGGAAAAGACGATACTCACGACAACTCATCATTATTCGTTCCGCAAATTGTCGATATATCAAGCCAAGAGAGTTTCTTAGTAAGAGAGTCAGCAGTTATTAATCAGCTTAACGATCAGATTAGTCAATTAAGCGAGGCCGCGCGTTATCGAGAACTACAAGCGCAAGTTAGCCTAGCTGATCAAGCTTACCTCCAACAAGTTGGTGCATTACAAGCGGAAATGGCGACAGCGAAAAAAGTGCGCAAAGCGCAGCGTTTGACGGCTAAAACTGAGTTAAGCCTAGAGCAATACAATACTTTAGATAAACAGCTTAATGGCCAAAGCATCCACTATAAAAAACAATTACTGGCGCTCAAGGCATCGCTCAATACTAAGATTAATCAAGCACAGGAAAACTTGGCAAACTATCAAGCTTTGATTGATAAACTCAAGAAACAACGCCGTAAATTATCGAATAAGCTTCAGAAAAAGCTGTTTAGTCAATACCAGCTGCTTAATCTTGCTGGTGAGAGCAAAACAATTAGTGAAATATTCACTGCGTTTGGTGAGCAGCCTCCTGCAGGAACGGGCGATTGTGCAGCACCTAAATTATTGCAATTTGCCTTTGAACATGGCTATCAGCCAATCTGCATGGCAGAATTTTGGTGGGGGCAACCGCCAAAGTCACAAATTCGCCAACACAAAAAGTATTACCCCGCCTGCCAAACGAAATGTAAACCGATACTAGAACATATGCTTGCTGGTATCGAGCTTGATGACAATCCACTACTCGTCAACTATGGGCGAGATAAAGTTATTGAGATCATCTATCAAGATGAACATATTTTGGTGATCAACAAACCTGAAGAACTACTATCTGTGCCGGGTAAATTAGTTCAAGACAGTGTGCTAACAAGGATACGAGCAAAGTTCCCTGAGGCACTTGGCCCTCTTATCGTCCATCGCTTGGATATGTCGACTTCAGGCTTAATGGTATTAGCGCTTACACCAAGAGCAAACAAGTCATTACAACAGCAATTTGTTACTCGGCAAGTACAAAAGCGTTATGTCGCATTAATCGAAGGCATACTTAACGAGCCCTCGGGAGAGATCACCTTGCCTCTGTGCCAAGACATCGACGATAGACCAAGGCAGAAAGTCTGTTTCGAGTCAGGTAAACCTTGCCTTACAAGATGGCAACTTTTGGGACATGAAGGCACATCTTCACGCGTATTACTTGAACCTAAAACGGGCAGAACACATCAGTTGAGAATGCACTGTGCCCATCCTTTAGGTTTTAATATGCCAATTGTTGGCGATGATTTATACGGTAACAAAGGGAAAAGGCTGTGCTTACATGCTATGTCACTACAGTTCAGCCACCCAGTGACAAAACAACCGATGGCGTTTGATGTAGAAGCAAATTTTTAGTTCAAGCAAAGGACTAAAATCGGGCTAGTTAACTTCACTAATGGGCGCAATACTTTTATATTGGCAATATGAAGACACTCAAATTCTGGCGTTTATTTGCCGTAACTTGGTTATATATTTTCGGCGCTGCGATTGCCGAGGCACAAACGCAGCCCCTTTCTGATGGCCCCTATGTTAGGTATACCGATAGTACAATAACCTATGATGTTGAGTACGTCTGTGATGGTCAAGCGCAATCTAAAAAAGTTAACGTAATTAGCCTTACACTAGGGCGTTATAAAGCGTGCCAACAAAACGGACCAGCGCTAGGTATTGTTAAACAGCAATTTGAGCGCGATAACATCGAATACAATGGCGACTTTGATGTTATTGCTGTTAGTGACTTTCATGGTCAACACAAGCTAATGCTTGAACTGCTTCGAAATAACAAGGTTATCGATCAAAATGATCATTGGGCATTGGGCAAAGGCCATTTAGTGATAACCGGAGATGTTTTTGATCGCGGTGATAGGGTGACTGAAATTCTTTGGTTTTTATATCGCCTTGAACAACAAGCTCAACTCGCTGGAGGCAAGCTGCATTTACTTATAGGCAATCACGAGGTCATGGTTTTTAATAACGACTTGCGATATCTCAACCCTAAATATCGAGATGTAAGCCAGATTTTACAAACGCCTTACCCGAAACTGTATGATAACAATAGTGTGATAGGACGCTGGTTACGCAGTAAAAATGTGATTGTTAAAATCAACCAAGATCTTTATTTACACGGCGGTTTAAGCCACCAATTACTCCAATATCAACAGTCATTAGGGCAAATTAATCAGCTTTTTATTAACGCTATGGTTAAAGATGAAATGCCTCGTCAGCGCAACCGTTTAGAAAGTTTTTTACACGGTCGCCAAGGCCCTATCTGGTATCGCGGTTATTTTTACTGGCCGATTATTCCCATTGCACAGCTTGAACAGGTTTTGGCTTATTATCAAAGCAATCGTGTCATTGTTGGCCATACCTCATACAGTGAGATCAAAGTGCGATTTAAAGGTAAAGTGCTAGCAATCGACAGCTCTATCAAAAAAGGAAAATACGGTGAATTACTCAAAGTATCTGAAGGGCGTTATTATCGCTTAACGCTCAGTGGTGATGTCGAACAACTCAACATCAAATAATGTCGCTGTTGTTTAATAATTAGACTATCGCTCAAATACAGTCGGATTCTTGTTAACATTCTGTAAGGTTTATTACAAACTATTCGTTGCAAATTGTCGTTAGCTAGCTAATTATATCAGTATAAATTTTCTAGTCGCTGTAAGCGATGCGCCTGCTTTCTCAAGTGCAGGTTATATATAAGGAATGTCTAGTTGATTTCTCTCGTGAACATAAAAAGAATACTTTCTCCAATCATTATTTTACTGTGGTCTGCAACCGCACTAGCTAATAGTGCTAACGCGGTAAATAAAGACTTAACTTGTGTTGACTGCCACGAACAACAAGTAAACGCTTGGAAGGACTCTCACCACTATCACGCGATGGCAGAGATAGCTACACCGACTAATCTCGGCGACTTTAGCTCAGCACCTATGGTGGTCGATGGTGACAATGTTCATTTTTTCAAAAAAGAAGAACAGTACTTTGTCACCATGCCGGGGTTAGATGGTAAACCGATGACCGTTGAAATTACCCATACCTTTGGTTATGAACCGCTACAACAATATATTTTTGATGTGGGTAATGGTAAGTATCAGTTCATTCCGTATGCTTGGGATTCAAGAACTGCCGAAGAGGGCGGCCAACGCTGGTACAACTTATACCCAGGATTTGAAGCAACAAATGAGTTCCACTGGAGCCAAATGGGTCAAAACTGGAATCAAAATTGTGCTGATTGTCACAGTACTAATTTCAAAAAAGGTTTTGATGTTGAAAGTCTATCTTATAACTCAACCTATGATGCGATAAACGTCAGTTGTACAGCCTGTCACCAAGGCACCACTGAACATTTAGCGTGGACTAAAAACCAAACAAGCGACGCCAAACACTTTGGCTTTAGCCAGTCTATTGCAACTAAGCATCCTATCTTTTACGAAAACGACCAGGGGGTGTTAATACCTGTCGATCGCGCGAAAGAAACTAAGCAAGTTGAGGTGTGTGCTCAGTGTCACTCGCGTCGAGCGCAAATTAGCGATCACGAAGAAAACGCAGCCTTTTTTGACCATTACATTCCAGCGACCTTGACTGACGCACTTTATCACCCTGATGGCCAGATTTATGACGAAGTCTATGTCTATGGTTCATTTACCCAAAGTAAAATGTATCAAGAAGGCGTGACGTGTATTAATTGTCACGACCCACATACAACAAAATTGAAAATGCCGGGTAATGTGACTTGCACCCAGTGCCATAGCGCGCCTAAATACGATACGCCAAAGCACCACCAACACCCAGTTGAGTCTGAGGGGGCACAATGCGTTAATTGTCACATGCCAGCAACTCGTTACATGGGAGTTGACGATCGCCGTGATCATTCATTTAAAGTGCCGCGTCCCGATTTGAGTCTTACATTAGATACGCCTAATGCTTGTCAAAACTGTCATAGTGATGTCAGTAATCGAGAACACGCTAAGCAACTTGAGCAGTGGTTCCCGGTTTCACAGTATCGCTCAAAATCAACGTTTGCTCATGCTTTTGATCAAGCTGATAAAGGTTCATTTGCCGCGACTCCTGAACTCGTTAACATTGCTAATGACTCACAATACACAGCTCAAGTTAGAGCATCAGCGATTTCAAGAATCCAAGGTGCGAGAAACAATCAAGAGCTCATTACCTTTTTAGCCAAACAAATGGAAAGCGACGATCCCATTGTGGTGATTGAAGCGATCAGAGCGACTAATCAACTCAGTATGATTAACCGAGCACTGAAAGTGATTCCTATGCTTGACCATCCCGTTCGTTCAGTTCGAATGACCGCAGGACGGGCGTTAGCAGCAAACCTTGCTGATCCAACATTTCAGGGAGAACGTCGAGAGAAGTTACAAGCTGCTGTTGACGAATATATTGAAGGTCAGCTGTATCAAGCAGATCGCGGTTCGTCGCAAACGAATTTAGGGCAAATTTATATGCTAATGCGTGAATATGACAAAGCAGAGGCGGCCCTGAGACAATCAATTCGCGTCGAAGATATCTTTATGCCAGCCTATATTTATTTGGCAGATCTCTATCGTCAGCAACAAAATGAAGCTGCGGCGGAGCAGGTGTTATTAGATGCAATTAAAGTTAATCCTAAAGCTTCAGACATCTACTATCAGCTTGCATTAGTAAAAGTAAGGCAGCAAGATAAAGCTAAAGCCGTTGGCTATTTTGATTTAGCCATTGAACACAATGACCAGAACCCACGTGCTTATTACACGCGTGGTGTCTTACACCAAGAAAATGGTGATACTGAAAAAGCCAAGCTTGATTATGCGATGGCATATAAGTTACAGCCACAAAGCCCTGATTATTTGTATACTTTAACCGTTGCGTTAATAGAGCTGAAAGAGTATGACTCAGCGCTTTTTCACGCACAAAAACTAGGTCAACTGATGCCGAATAACCAGCAAGTACAGCAGTTGATCCAACATATCAGAAGTTTGATGTAAGTACGGTCAATACAATAGTAAATACCATCCGCACAAATTAAAAAGCTACTGTTTCAGTGGCTTTTTTTTTGGTTTTTTGAACAACAGCTTAATTAATGACAGGTCAACCTGTAAAACTTGTAATCAACTGTAAAGGCTTAACAGGCCATTAACTTGATGATGTAGATATTAACAATGTTAGCTAGCGCTAGTATTCATCAGAGCTAGCGCTAACTAGTTAGCTAAAAAGAGCATTTATTTAGCGCTTTTTGATTAAATAGCTTTCAATTTCGATAACACTTTATCGAAACAATAGTGACACTTCTTAACAGCAACTCCCTTATCGTTTTGTAACACTGAACATGATTTATTTGAGTTAAAAATTAACGATTTACTACATTTTTGTGGAGTTTTTTATGCACGTAAAAACATTGGTAAAAAGCATTGCTGTTTCATTAACACTTGCATCGGTTACTGCGCCGGCACTTGCTACAACAGATACTTCTCGTCCTAACATCCTTGCAATCTGGGGTGATGACATTGGTCAAGACAATATTAGTGCGTACACTATGGGTCAAGCAGGCCACTTTACACCAAACATTGACCGAATTGCCAAAGAAGGCGCAATCTTCACGGACTATTATGGTGAAAACTCTTGTACTGCTGGCCGAGCGGCATTCGTTTTTGGCCAACACCCGATGCGCACTGGTTTAACGAAGGTGGGCTTACCTGGTGCCAAAGAAGGTGCAATGGAAGATGATGTTACCGTAGCTTGGTTACTAAAAGAAAAAGGCTATGTAACAGGGCAGTTTGGTAAAAACCACTTTGGTGATCGCGACTCACACTTACCGACGAACCACGGTTTTGATGAGTTTTACGGTAATTTATACCACTTAAATGCCGAAGAAGAGCCTGAAAATGAAGATTATCACCGCTTCATGTCACCAGAGCAGGTGAAAAAGTTTTCACCTCGAGGCGTGATCCATTCTTTTGCTGATGGCCGTTTAGAAGATACTGGCCCATTAACCAAAAAACGCATGGAAACAGCTGATGAAGAGTTTTTAGCACACGCATTAAAATTCATCGACAAGGCTCACAAAGAGGACAAGCCATTCTTCGTATGGTGGAACGCCTCGCGTATGCACGTATGGACTCACTTAAAAGAAGAATCGAAAGGCATTTCTAAGCGCGGTGGCTTATACGGTGACGGTATGGTAGAGCACGACGGTCATGTTGGTGTTTTACTTGATAAATTAGACGACCTTGGTATTGCAGACAATACTATTGTTATGTACTCAACTGACAACGGTGCAGAAAAGTTAACTTGGCCTGATGGCGGTACGGTGCGTTACAAAGGTGAGAAAAACACCACGTGGGAAGGTGGCTTTCGAGTGCCGGCAATGGTCCGCTGGCCAGCGAAAATTCCAGCAGGTCAGGTAGTTAATGAAATTGCCGCTCACAATGATTGGTTGCCAACATTTTTAGCGGCGGCAGGTGATGATCAAATCACTGAGCGCCTAGCCAAAGGTACCAATATTAGTGGTCGTGACTATAAAGTTAAATTGGATGGTTACAACTTACTACCGTCGTTAATCAAAGGCAAGAACACGGTAGCTGACGACAATACAGACTGGCCACGTAAGCAGTTTATTTATGTTACTGACAGTGGTGAAGTTGCAGCTATTCGTATGAACGATTGGAAAATCTTATACTTGCAACAAGAGTGCGAGGGTTTAGATGTTTGGGTTTGTCCTTTAGTTCAACGTCGTGCTCCTTTGATCACGAACTTACGTCAAGACCCTTATGAAGAAGCACATTCAGAGTCAGGTGCTTATGAAAAATGGTGGATTGATCGTATGTACATGATGGCGCCTGCTGCAACAGAGGTAATTAAATTCTTGCATACGTTTAAGGAATACCCACCATCACAAATCCCTGGTGACTGGACATTTGGTTCGGTAGTTGACCAACTAGGTATATGGGAAAACGTAACTAACAAATAATTGTTAGGCAATAAAGCAAGAGCTAATAATCGCTCTTGCTTTGTTTTAACTGTGGTTACTCAATCGTCATCGCAGAGAAAAACTCTGGCGATAGCTAAGTCATCAGCAGTTTTGCATATTGATTTCATCACATATTTATGAGGTTATAAGAATATCAGATTATATCGCTTAGTTTTTTAATAAAATTTATTTGTTAATTTAAGGTTACAAAGTCGTGAATTTGCAATAAAAACTAGGTACACTCAAAGCATCATCAGCAAAATATATACTGTCGAAAATCTTGGTATTTGGCTTTGGTAAAATGCCAGTTTGGCAAAATAAGTTTTTGATGAGTTTGCTATTTTCATCATGTCGTTAAAGGATTGTAAGAAGATAAATTATGACAACGTTACTAGATCAAGTAAAAGCGCTTCAAGCAGAAGTCAATCAGTCAGTACTGGGCCAAGAAAAGTTAGTCAATGCACTAACAATTGCGTTATTAACTAACGGTAATGTCTTGCTAGAAGGTTTACCTGGTACAGCAAAAACTCGTTCGATAAGAACCCTTGCTAAAGTGCTTACTGCTAACTTAGGGCGTATTCAATTCACACCTGACTTACTGCCGTCAGATGTTACAGGTACAGAGGTTTATCAAGAAGTAGAAGGCAAACCGACGCTAACCTTTAAAGAGGGGCCTATCTTTAATAACTTAGTCCTTGCTGATGAGATTAACCGTGCGCCTGCTAAGGTACAAGCCGCCTTGCTTGAAGCGATGGAAGAGCGCCAAGTTACCGTGATGGGCAAAAGCTACAAACTGCCGCCACTATTTATGGTACTGGCGACACAAAACCCCATTGAGCAGGAAGGGACGTATCCGTTACCTGAAGCACAAATGGATCGCTTTGCCATGAAAATCAACTTAGATTACCCAGACGATGAAGCTGAATTATCGATTATTCGCTTAGTTCGTGGTGAAGAAGCTCAACAATCTCATACACCTGTTCAAGTTGAGCAAGAGGTCATTTTTCAGGCGCGTGAAGCGGTAACGAGTATGCATATTAGTGAAGACGTCGAAAAGTACATTGTCGCTATTATCATGGCTACGCGCAAACCTGAACGTTACACTGATAGCCCACTTAAAGACTGGATAGCCGTTGGTTCGAGTCCGCGTGCAACGATAACCCTGGACAAATGTGCTCGTGCGCAAGCCTGGCTAAATGGCAAAGATTACGTCGATCCTGACGATGTTCGTTCTATTGTTGCCGATGTGCTGCGTCACCGCATTGCCTTGAGTTATGAAGCGCAAGCCGATGGCGTGACAACTGACGATGTCATTAGTGAAATCATCAAGCAAGTTGCTGTAATTTAACGCGAGGCTCATGATGAGAGAGCAAGCGCTAGATGAAAGAATTCATACCTCATTAAAGCATTTGATGCGCCTTAAGCATCATGCACACGGTTTTAGTTTTTTACCAAAACAACCAGTGAAAAGTGTTTTAATGGGCCGTAAACGATCGACCATACGTGGTCGGGGTTTAGACTTTGTCGAACTGCGAGATTATCGCCCCGGCGATGATATTCGCTCGATGGATTGGCGTGTAACCAATCGAATGCGCAAACCTTATGTTCGGATTTATGCCGAGGAAAAAGACCGTCCTGTGATGATTATTGTTGATCAGCGCAGAGGTATGTTTTTTGGTAGTCAGTGGAAAATGAAGTCGGTTATTGCTGCGGAACTCGCTGCGCTTACCGCATGGAAGGCCCTTGACGACGGTGATCGCATAGGCTTTATCTTTTTAGGTGATGAAAATTTTGTTGAATGCCCACCGACGCGAAGTCGCGCTAAAATTCAGCAATATATGGCGCTACTTGCTAAATTTAATCAAAGGTTAACGGCAACAGGTAGTGGCAAAAAACAAGTACTTTCTATGCCTGAGTTACTCGCTAAATCGGAAAAACTCATTACTCATGATTATCTTGTTATTGTGATTTCAGATTTCAATGAGCGCCAATCAAGGGTGTTGACTAGCCTGTCAAAAATTACAGAGCACAATGATATCATCGTGTACTACGTAGCCGACTCGCTTGAGCATGACATTGCTAAATTACAAGACATGGTCGTCGGCGACGGTGAATTTCAAATGCAAATTGATGCAACCAATCAAGCGCTAGTCGATGATTACAACGCATACACAAGAGCTGCGATTAAAGCTATTTCGCAAACCTTTGCCAAACACAATATTCCCATGTTGAGTTTTAATACCCATGACGATGTCGCTAAGCAAATTCGTCAGTATCTAGGAGCGGCATAATGAGTCAAGAAACTGTGCCTATTGAAATGCCGTTTGGCAATTATGCGCTGCAGGGAATGTCTGAAATAGCTTTACCTGATCCATTGCCCATTCTCCCGCTGGCACCTGCTTGGAAGTACGTTTTTATCCTATTAACGGCTTACTTAGTCTATCGCATAGTCAAACAAACTATTTATGCAGTAAACAATCGCTACCGCAAACAAGCGAAACAACAACTCATGTTACTCGCAGCAAATACGCCGAGCCATGCGGGGCTTAGTGACATGGCGCAATTGTTAAAAGGAACATCACTGTACGTCTTTGAGCGCGACCAAATTGCTTCATTAACTGGCCGGCAATGGTTTGATTTGTTAAACCAGCAAGCTAACCAAGAGGTCTTTGATGACGAAACGGTCAACTTACTCAGTGCTAATTTGTATAAAAAACCTAGCGAAGAAGTTGACGCTGCGAAGTGGCAGCAAATTGTTAGTCAAATTACCACTTGGCTCACTGTTCACCCTTATACAGGTGTTAGACCATTAGTTAAGCCGATAACGTTGCCAAGCTTGAAGTTATTGAGAGGGCAAAAGGATGTTTGAAGTTGTATACCCGTGGTTACTCTTGTTATTACCACTGCCTTGGTTCGTACGATTTATACCCGAGTATAAACAGCAAACTCATATGGTGACGGTACCGTTTTTTAAGTACCTCATCGATGTCTCAGGTGAAAAACCGCAAAGTGGTGCCGAGGTTGTTAAGCCCAATAAACTACAGCGCTTTGTTTTACTAACAACTTGGTGCTTATTGGTGCTAGCGGCGGCAAAACCACAATTACTAGGTGAACCAATCGAACAAACTAAAACAGGCCGTGATTTGATGGTTGCGGTTGACGCTTCGGGATCAATGAGTGCGCAAGATTTTGAAATATCGCCAGGCGAAAATGTTGACCGGTTAACTGTGGTTAAATCGGTATTACAAGAATTGGCGACTCAACGCGAGAAAGATCGTTTAGGTTTGATTATTTTTGGCTCGGCTGCCTATTTACAAATGCCGTTTAGTGAAGATCACAAAACCTGGCTGACGTTACTCAATGAGTTGCAAATTGCGATGGCAGGACCTAGCACCGTAATTGGTGATGCTGTTGGCTTGGCGATTAAGCATTTTGAAGAGAGTGATACCGATAACAGGGTGTTAATTATACTCACTGACGGCAATGACTCAGGCAGTAAAGTGCCCCCAGTAGATGCCGCTAAAATAGCGCAAACCTATGGTGTGAAAATTTATACCATCGCGATTGGTGACCCAAGAACGGTAGGCGAGCAAAAGCTCGATACAGAGACGCTTGAGCGCATGGCTGAAATAACTGGTGGTGGTTACTTCCAAGCACTCGATACGCAAGAGTTAGCCAATGCTTATCAGGCGATTGCCGATATTGAGCAGCAAGAGTTTTCATCGATTAGCTTTCGACCGAAAAGCAGTTTGCATCACGTGTTAATCGGTATTGCATTAATGCTTAATCTCTTGATGATTTTTTATTTAAGTATGACAAACAAGTCAAAGGTGGCTGGATAGTATGTTAGAAACCCTTTTTCCAGATCAGTTCTTTCAACAGTTTCACTTTTTGCGCCCATGGTGGGGCTTATTGTTTATTGTGCTTGGTTACTTAATATGGAAAAACAGCCAAAGCCAAGATAAACGAGATAAGCAAAATAAAGCGTTTGCACCTCATATTTATGACCAGTTGGTCGCGAATAAAGAAGCCAATAAAACGTTTTCGCCCAAATTCATGGCTTGGGTTTTACTTGCCACCATTATTGTTGTGATGATGGGACCCAGTTGGCAACGCCAACCTTCGCCATTTTTAGAAGATGCGTCAGTGTTATTTGTTGTACTTGATGCAAGCGAGTCGATGGCAACGGAAGATATTCAGCCTTCTCGCATTGAACGAGCAAAACACAAAATCGAAGATTTACTCAATCAACGAGACAGTGGCTACACCAGTCTCATTGTTTATGCTGGTAGCGCACATACTGTATTGCCATTAACCAATGACAAAGATATTTTGATTAATTATTTGTCGGGGGTTACACCTGAAATTATGCCTAAGCAGGGCAAGTTTGCCGATAATGCGCTTGCTATTATTGAGCAAGTACCGATTGACGATACAACACCGGCAACGGTTCTGCTTATTTCTGATGGCTTAACTGAGACTGACCAAAAAGCGTTTACCGCGTTTTTTGATAAATACCCATATCAATTATTGGTTTATGGTGTTGGTCTTACCCAGCAAGAGCAAGATGCTCAAGGCGTGAGTTATGCAACGTTAGACGAGCGCTCACTGACTGCTTTAGCAAGTGATACCGGTGGCTATTATCAAAAAATTACCATCGATAAAACAGACGTAGACACACTAGTGAGTAAAACGAAAAACTTTTTCGTTGTCGCTGATGAAAAACACGCACCTTGGATTGATGGTGGCTATTGGCTCATTTTTCCTGCAATGCTGTTTTATTTACTGTGGTTTAGAAAGGGGTGGAGTATTCGGTGGACGAGTTTTGTCTTTGCTTTGGTCTTGTTGCCATCGACACCTTCTTACGCGCAAGAAACTAGCTTTATTGAACAATGGGTAACACCGAATCAACAAGGGCAGTGGTATTTTTACACCGGCCAATATGGCAAAGCAGCGCGAGCATTTGAAAATACTCATTGGAAAGCAACCTCTTATTATATGAACGAGGAATGGGAGTTGGCAGCACAATACTTCTCTCGTTTAAAAACGAAAGAAGCGCGTTTTGCCCTCGGTAATTCGTATGCCCACAATGAAAGCTATTGGGAAGCTGAAGAAGTGTATTTGGATTTACTCGAGGAATATCCCAACTGGCCAGAGGTGCAAAACAACCTTAAGCTGGTTCGAGTCATTATCGAGGCTAGAGATTTGATGAGTGAATCTCAACAACAAGATATGGAAGAGCAGTCTGAAAGTTCGCAAGAAGCAGAAAATGATAAATTCCATAAGTCTAAGGGGCGTAAGGAAGAGGTTCGGGGTAAGCAGGTGGAAGTCAAACAATATAGCGCTGACGAAATTCTCAATGATGCGGCGCTAAATAAGATGTGGATGAAAAACGTGCAAAAAGATCCCGCTGCTTTTCTGGCCAATAAGTTCCAAGCTCAAGTGAATAATAGGGGGAGTCAGTGATGTTACAACGCTTATTGTTGACCCTTTTTTTATTGGCGATGACGCTGCACCTCCATGCAGCAACACTTGAAGAACTCGTTGAACAAGAAAAAGTCTCTGTTGATATCAAGCTTGTCGAGTCAGGTGAGCTTGTTGTCGGTCAAGAGTTAACGGTTACTTTAACATTCGCCACACAAACTTGGTTTAAAGGGGCCAATCGCTTTACCTTACCTGAGATCCCTAATGCCGTTGTCGTTCAGCGAGATACCTTCGGTAGCAATGAAACTCAGCGAATTAATGGCGAAACTTGGGTAATGCAGCACAAGCGTTTTTCTGTTTTTCCTCAAACGAGTGGTCGCTTTGAAATTCCTGCTATCAAAATCGATATGAAGGTATTTGTACCCGGAGTAGGCGATGTATCAGGCGAAGTTTACTCGAAGCCCTTGAATTTTGAAGTTTCTGTGCCAGCTGAATTAGCCTTTGTTGATACGTGGTGGCCAGCAAAATCGTTTAAGGTATCTGAACAGTGGGATAAGTCATTTGACGTGTTAAAACCGGGTTTTTCGATTGAAAGAACGATTACTATCGAAGCTGATGGTTTACTCGCAATGATGCTACCAGAGATAAATCATCCGCCAATTAAGGGGCTTGCTCATTATGTTAAGCCGCCTCAATTACTTGATGACAACACTCGCGGTAATAAGCTAGCTAAACGTATTCAAAAAATTGATTATGTTGTCGAGGAAAGTGGTGAAGTGGTTATTCCAAGTGTCGAGTTCACTTGGTATAACACTGAAAGTCAAACCGTTGAGTATATTACGATAGAGGCGCAAGTCGTTGAGCTAGGTCAACTATCTCCAAAAGAGAAATTAATAAAGTTAGCTAAACAAATGGCTAATTATTGGCAGGAATTAGTTGTCGGTTTACTTATTTTTATTGTACTTATATACGCCTGGAAGAAGCTGAGTATCAAGCGAGTCAAACCGCGTTACCAGGCGAGTAAAGTTAAAGGCCAATTAGCTCAAGCAAGTCACGATAAAAACGCGCGTCGGTTTATCAAATGGGCATATGTTTACCTAGACTGGTTTAGTGGAGCTGATAAGGTTAACCTTTTAAGAGCGGAAAAAATTGACAGTAATACGTCATTAAATGGTTGTTTTGACTCGGTTTTTGCTGAACAGGGTAAACAGCCAGTTAAATTGACATCAGCGTTGAAATACGTACTAAAAACTAAACGAGTTGCTGGTAAATCAACCCAGCGTGTTGATTTATCGATGAACCCAAAAGATTAATTTACTTATCAGACAGTTGCTAGAGAGACTTTAATCACGCAATGATACTATTGTCGGTGATGTGCGCTTGGTAACCGTTTACTGTGTTTCGATGCAATGCTCCCCCTGTTTGAGGATAGCGTTGCATCGACCAATTACTCTTACAGCGAACCACGGCATTAAGTATTGACATTAAAACTATACCTGTAAACGGCACAACGTCATTGCCGCGTATGTCAACATGGATGTAGGTAATTAGAATAATGCAGGGGGCAATTATCGAGGCGGTAATCTCTAATCGCTATCGTCATTGCCGCGTATGTCAACATGGATGTAGGTAATTAGAATAATGCAGGGAGCAATTATCGAGGCGGTAATCTCCAAACGCTACCGTCATTGCCGCGTATGTCAACATGGATGTAGGTAATTAGAATAATGCAGGGAGCAATTATCGAGGCGGTAATCTCCAATCGCTATCGTCATTGCCGCGTAGGCGGTAATCTCCTCTTGTAGCATAACAAAGATACCCGACGACTCGGGTATGACTCGTAATATCATTACCGCGAATGCCTATATGGATGTAAGTAATTAGAATAATGCAGGGAGCAATTATCGAGGCGGTAATCTCCAAACGCTACCGTCATTGCCGCGTATGTCAACATGGATGTAGGTAATTAGAATAATGCAGGGAGCAATTATCGAGGCGGTAATCTCTAATCGCTATCGTCATTGCCGCGAAGGCGGTAATCTCTTATGCGCTCGCTGTGTGTTCAGGAGGTTGCGGTTTTCACCGCAATAACGGAAGCATTTAATTAACTTTTACCGATCTCCGCCATTGGACAAAAAGGGGTTAAATGACCTGTCTCACTTTTATGTGCACATCACTTCAATAGTAAATCCTCATAGCGTCATAAAAAAAGCTCCTAATAAAGGAGCTTTTTAGTCTGTGCAATTAGCGATAATTAAGGTTGTTTTTCAACTACCTGCGTTAGCACTTTACCATTCGCCCCTGAAGGTGAAAGCGCGCCAATGTAGGCTGATAAGGTCGGTGCAATATCTGTAGTCGAAACTTGGTCATATACTCTGTGTGGCTTTACATTATGGCCGGCGAAGACGATTGGTACGTGTTGGTCGTAGCGCCACGGTGAACCGTGATGAACAGCAACATGTAAGCCTTCCATATCATTTATAAATGAATGCGGGCTAAATACCAAATAAATATCACCTGAGCGAGCTGCATTGTGGTTGTTAGCCACTGCCATCATTTCCTGTGTTGGCTGCAATTTACCTTGTTCAATCGCAACACTACTCACTGCACTAGCAATTTCTGGGAATTGTTTAAAGTATTCGACGATTGTCTGTTCAACCTGACCTTTATCTAATTTATGTTGCTTAATTACCTCGTGATCTAAATAAATATAAGGTGCTTGAAAGCTCAGAATTAATGGTTTGTCGGTTTTGTAAGCCTTCATTAGCTGATCAGATAATGTCTCTAATTGCCATGTTTTAGGTTTAATAGCCTGTGCATTCAAGCCTTGTTCTTTTGCGTACTCGACAGAGTCAGGACCGCCGTGATCAGACGATAAAACAATAAGCGTGTTGCGCAGGCCTACTTTGTTGTCGATATAATCGAGTAAACTGGCAATGGTTCTATCAAGGCGTAACAGGTTATCTTCCATTTCTAAGCTAGATGCGCCAAACATATGACCAATGTAATCGGTTGAAGAAAAACTTACTGATAAATAATCGGTTACTTTGTCCTGACCAAGTTTTTCACTAGCGATAAGCTGCTTAGCAAAGTCAGCTGTTAATTCATCACCAGCAGGGCTTAGCGTTAAAAACGTCGTGAAATATTTGTTTTTCGTATTGCCATAGGCATGAGGGAAGGTATTGCCAAAGCCTGGGAAGTTGATTTCACCAGCTTGATCGTCTTTACCATTAAACAAATAGCGAGACTCATCGTACATTAACGACCAGTTCGCATCTTGATAGCGTAAAAAGTGGTTTTGGTCATTCCACTCATTGACCCAAGTAGGGTATTGGTCATAATAATAATTACTGGTGACAAACTGGCCTGATTTTTTTGAAAACCAAAACGCTTTGCCTTTATGTCCTGCCATAGAAACTGCGCCACGGTCTTTTACGGAAACCGCAAAGACTTTTGCTTGGTTACTGGTATAAGCCAATAACTCATCACTGAAGGTTGATACCAGCATGTTGCTGGGCGAACGACCTGAGCTTCTTGCTGCTTTTTGTGTCGGGTCTATTTCAGTGGCTTTGTTAACATCGGCATTTTTCGACAACAACACGTAGTTAGGATCTTCAATATTATAAACTAAACGTTGCTCATTTCGGTCGAACCATGTGTTACCTATCATACCGTGAACCGCAGGTGTCGCACCTGTAGCGAGAGTAGCGTGGCCAACGATGGTTTCAGTATTCGCGTGAGGATGAAACGCATTGTGGTATACGGCGCCGTTTTTGTATAAATATTTAAAGCCTTTTTCACCCATGTTTTTCATGTAGCGAGACGGCAGATCAGCACGCAACTGATCAACGGTAATTTGTAAAACTAGCTTAGGTTGCTCGGCTAATAAATGAAATGGTGCAACACTCAGGATAATAGCGCTTAGTAGCTGATATTTTTTGATTTTTAATCGTTTCACTTTTGGTCACCTATAAACTATGAGGTTTAATGATATTTACTTTAAACTATCATATTACTCTTATGACTTTAGCCAGTTTTTGTAATTAAAACAGTAGAATTTATGTAAAACTGTGTGTTTTATCATCAATCAGTCATAAAAATCATTTTTGCGACAAATTTTACTTTACAAAGCGAGTCGCTCTCATTACTATGCTCACCGTTTTAGGGCAACCTATAAACAATTGGTGAGATGGCTGAGTGGTCGAAAGCACCGGTCTTGAAAACCGGCATACGTTTGTAGCGTATCTAGGGTTCAAATCCCTATCTCACCGCCATATACAAACAATAAAGCCTCGCAATTGCGGGGCTTTATTGTTTTTATTGGTTTGAAAAGTATTGAACCCTTGAGAGGGTTCACAAAATTGTCTGGAACAATTTCGAATAGCGATAGCTAGCCCAAAGGGCAAAATACATGGATGTATTTTGTAAATCCCTATCTCACCGCCATTTTTAAAGAAAAACCGATTCGAAGGAGTCGGTTTTTTGCTTTTAGGGTTCAAATCCTTCAATTCCTTATTGGCACCGCCATATACAAACAATAAAGTCTCGCAATTGCGGGGCTTTATTGTTTTTATTGGTTTGAAAAGTATTGAACCCTTGAGAGGGTTCACAAAATTGTCTGGAACAATTTCGAATAGCGATAGCTAGCCCAAAGGGCAAAATACATGGATGTATTTTGTAAATCCGCTTATTCCAAATAAGCACCGCCATATTATCGAAAAGCCCAACTCGAAAGAGTTAGGCTTTTTACTTTTAGGTTCTCTAAACTGTCAGGAGCTGTTTTAGCTATTATTGATTAAACACTTTACTGTATTCGCTAATCGCAACGAGTGCTGGATGCTTGAATTTTCGTTCCGAGGTAATCAAGTATAGCTGCTCTTTTATTTCTTCTGTTCTGCCTACAACTTCTACTTGATAAGTTTCCAATACGTGGCGCTCGACAATCGTTGGCGTACAAAATATACCATAGCCGGCTTGACCGAATAATTTGGTTAGCGCGCTATCGTCAAATTCTGCGACAATGTTAGGTTTTAGATTATTATCTTTCAACCAAGAGATAACACTGATGCGCATAGATGATTGCTCGCCAGGGATCAACAGTTTTTGCTGATTTAAGCACGCCGGAAAGCCACCTTCTAACGTTGCCACTTTATTCTTAGCAATATAAAAGGTTAGGCCACTCTCAATAGTTTTGTGGTTGTAGGCTTTGATTTTTCTACCGGGAGGAATAGGGCAGTCTGATAATATTACATCTAGCTTGTTGAGCGCTAATTGCGCGAGTAAATAGTCAAGTTCCCCTTCGCGACATACCAGTTTAATGGGTATGTCGCCATCGAGAACGGGTTTTAAAAATTCGTAACTAAATACTTTAGGGATAACATCAGTGATGCCAACGGTAAACGTTAGTTTTTGATTCAGCGTACTTGGCTCAAGATTTTGCAGTAACTCATGACCTAAGCTAAAAATGTCTTCCGCATAAGCTAACACCAATTTCCCGTGTTCGTTGAGTATCAGCTTCTTTCCAATACGGGTGAATAGTTGAATCCCTAAATAGTCTTCTAAAGTGGCAAGTTGTCCACTTACTGTTTGCGGCGTTAAATGCAGTATTTTACAGGCATTAGCAATGCTGCCTTCTTTGGCTATCAAGTAAAAATAATACAGGTGATTGTAGTTTAACTGTTTCATAAAACCTTCGCTCGTAAGATTTATTATCAGGTTTTTTCGAGTATACGATAAGTATAATTCGAATTTTAAATGAATTTTAGTTTATTTATATTGAACCATTGGTGACTAATTTAAAGGTGGAAGGTGATGACTAAAGAACATTTTAGACAAATGATCCAACACGATACGCTTGGCGGCTTATTATTGGTGTTAGCAGCGAGTATGGCTATGTTAGTTGCTAATTCTGGCTTGAGTGATATCTATAATGACTTTTTAGCCCTACCTGTGGCGATTAAGTTTGGTAGTTTTGAAATAGCTAAGCCACTGTTACTGTGGGTTAATGATGGTCTAATGGCTATTTTCTTTTTTCTTGTTGGTCTTGAGGTCAAACGAGAAATCATTGAAGGCCACTTATCATCTATTGAGCAAATTATTTTGCCCGCTATCGGCGCTATAGCCGGTATTGTTTTCCCAGCGTTGTTTTATGTTTGGTTTAACTGGGGAAATCCTGAGGCGATTATCGGCTGGGCGGTGCCATCGGCAACTGATATTGCTTTTGCCCTCGGTGTGTTTAGCTTATTTGCTAAGCACGTACCTTTATCGTTGAAGTTGTTTCTATTATCGGTGGCGATTTTTGATGATATCGGCGCGATTGTGATCATCGCACTATTTTACTCCCAAGATTTATCAACGTTGTCATTAACCGTTGCGGCCATTGGATTGGTTGTATTGTTTGTGTTAAATCGCTGTAATGTTAGATACCAAGCGGCTTATTTATTAGTTGGCGTTGTCGTTTGGGCTGCAGTATTAAAGTCAGGAGTACATGCCACACTCGCTGGTTTTGCATTAGCTTTATTTATTCCTCTTAAGGTTAAAAACGAAGACGGTAACCCAATGTTACTCAATCTAGAGCACAATGTGCAGCCGTGGGTGGCATTTTGTATTTTACCTTTGTTTGCCTTTGCCAACGCTGGCGTTTCGCTAGCTGGGCTTGAATTTGCCGATCTATTACATCCAGTTACCTTAGGTGTAATAGCAGGTTTATTTGTTGGTAAACAATTGGGTATTTTCGGTGCTTGTTGGTTAGCCATCAAGCTAGGCTTTGCCAAATTACCTGAAGGGGCTAACTGGCAACAATTTTATGGTGTATCTGTGCTATGCGGTATTGGCTTTACAATGAGTTTGTTCATTGGCTCGTTAGCTTTTGAAGGCTCAGGTACTGGATATTTCAACCAAGTCAAACTAGGTGTGTTAATTGCTTCAATATTCGCTGCCTTATGGGGTGGGTGGATGATCAAACTATCACAACCTAGAGAGCAGGAGGTAAGTTATGAAACGCGTAATAGTATTGGTTAGTGCATTACTGTTTTTCTCAGTGGCCAATAGCCAAGATATAAGAGCTAATTGTGAGCAAGACAGTAGTTCCGCAACCTGTCAGGCATATATTTCAGGACTTGTTGAAGGCTATATTGCTAGTAAGCAAAAATATATAGCCAAACAACCCGACTACGAAAGTGACTTTGCTACCAGAGTTTACGCGAGCCGAGTCAATAGTGCACGGGTTAGCTCGCTCAAAGCATCGCCTGCTTGTTTGCCTGATAATGTCGATAGTGATGAGATAGCAGATCAACTAGAACAGGCACTACCAAGTCAAGATTTAACCAAAGAGCTCGGTGAGTACTTACAGCAAAGGTTTCCTTGCGAATAGCAGAGATCACAACGAAGTATTATTGCTAAATGAAATATAAACCGAACTTTAATAGTTAAATATTTTATAACAAATTAACTTGTTTTTACTTTGGTAAACCCTATTTAAATCAGTGTGGCTAGATGGTCTCGATGAGAAATTTAGCCACCTTAATTGTTTTTATTCTATGTTGCTTCAAGCGGAGGATATATGATGAACTCAGTTGATTTAACCCCCCTATACCGCAGTAGTATCGGTTTTGACCGCCTAGCATCGCTGTTAGACAGCGCGCTTACTTCTGATACTACGCCAAGCGGTTACCCCCCTTATAATATCGAGGTGATTGAAGATAACCGCTATGCAATCACATTAGCTGTTGCTGGTTTTTCACAAGATGAGCTCGATATTCAAGTAGAAAAAGGCGTATTAACAATCCGTGGTAACAAGTCGACTAAGGATGACGGTAAATATTTGTATCACGGTATCGCCAATCGAACGTTTGAGCGCAAGTTTAATCTTGCAGACTATGTCGAGGTGACAAACGCCGATTTAGCTAATGGCTTATTGACGATTGATTTAGTGAAAGAAATCCCTGAGTCGATGAAACCTAAGTCGATTGCAATAAATCAAAAAGCACAGGCGATAGAAGACAAAAGTCAAGCACAGCGCTCCAACAAAACAGAAAAGGCGGCGTAATCATTCAAGGGAGCTTTGCTCCCTTGAACTCTTCATCTTTCGTTCATTGTGTCGCGAGTGAAGGATCAAGTGTTTGCTGAGCACAACTACGCATTTAGTTTACTCATACCGGAATATAGCCGTATTTATATTGGTTTTAAGACAACGAAATATTAGAGGTTTTGAACAATGTACTTTGCGATAGCTTAGATCACGAAACATCGGTGAGGGCAAAGCCCGATTAGCATTTTATACAACAATAATTAAATAATAATTGGAGACTGGTATGCTTCATGTAAGCAAGTTGACTCGCAGTTATGGCGACTTTGTTGCTGTTAACAATGTGAGCTTTTCTATCCAACAAGGAGAAATTATAGGTCTGTTAGGTCACAATGGCGCGGGAAAGACTAGCATAATGAAAATTATTAGCGGCTTTCTCGAAGCTGAACAAGGCGAAGTGACACTCGATGGTATTTCGATAACTAACGAGCCCAAAAAATTACAGCAACAATTGGGCTATTTACCGGAGAACTTACCTGTTTATCCGGAAATGACCATTGCTGAATACCTCGACTATGCGGCAGATCTTAAAGGCTTGAAAGGCGAGTACAAACACTCAGAAATTAAGCGAGTTATTCAAGCTACAGATCTGTCGGCTAAACTACTTGCGCCGATTGAAACTTTATCGCGGGGTTATAAACAAAGAGTTGGTGTTGCTCAGGCAATTTTGGGCCAGCCTAAACTGCTTATCTTAGACGAGCCTACCAATGGCCTTGATCCGGAACAAACCCAACAAATGCGTGAATTGATCAAGAGTATTGCTAGCCAAGCAACTGTTATTTTATCAACCCACATTATGCAAGAAGTAGACGCCTTGTGTGATCGCGTACTGATCTTAAAAAATGGTCAACTATTACTCGATGAAACAATGGCTAACTTACAGGATACAAAGCACGTATTAGTTGAAACCGACTTTGAACAGTTAGATCTTATCGAGGCGCTCATTGGTGTCGAATTTGTTGCTCCAATAGATTCACAAAAGTTACTCGTTGAACTAGAACAAGCTAGCCGTATTCGGGAAATAAGTAGTGAAATTAGTCGGTTAATTGTCAATCACGGTAAACAGCTATATAGCTTAGTGCCACGAAAACGTGATTTAGAAAGTGTTTTTAATCAAATAAATAACCAAGAGCCAAGCCAAGAAGTAACTCATAAGGAGGTGCAAGATGCCGCTTAAATCTTCCGCCTTGTTTAATATCTTTCGTATCGCTAAAAAAGAAGTGAGCTTATTTTTTGCATCACCGATCGCCTATTTATTTATTGGCGCATTTGTCGCTATCACCTTGTTCATCTTTTTTTGGGGCGAAGCATTTTTTGCCAGAAATATCGCAGATGTGCGACCGATGTTTGAATGGATGCCTGTACTTTTGATATTTCTCTGTGCGACATTAACAATGAAGCTCTGGAGTGAAGAGCGACGAAGTGGCACAGTCGAATATGTTCATACCTCATCGGTACCCTTATGGCACTTTGTTGTCGGCAAATTTTTTGGCTGTTTAGTGCTGTTGAGTGTCGCATTACTGATTACGCTCGCATTGCCTATTACAGTAAGCTTTATTGGCGAGCTCGATTGGGGGCCGGTTATTTCGGGTTACCTTGCGGTTTTATTGCTAGGTAGTGCCTATCTTGCCATCGGCCTTGCTGTTTCTGCTAAAAGCCATAACCAAATTGTCAGCCTAATTAGTGCAAGTTTTATTTCCGGCATATTTTTCGTTATTGGTACACCTGTTATCACCGATATGTTTGGCCACCAAGGTGCAGAGCTTTTGCGCCAACTGGGCACTGGCGCACGCTTTGAAGACATTACCCGTGGCGTAATCGATGCGCGAGACTTATATTACTACTTGTCACTTACGTTAGTTTTCTTGGCACTGAATACCTACTTTTTAGAGCAAGAACGCTGGGCTAAGTCGGCAGACAAAGCAAGTAAAAAAGTTCGCTATCACAAGCAATGGCAGTTGATCACCGCATTACTTTGCGTCAATCTTCTGACCGCAAATTTATGGTTGGGGCAACTGTCAAGTTTACGGATAGATACAACGGCAGGTAAGCAGTATTCGATTTCTGATGCCACCAAGTTTTATATCGAGCAGTTGCAAGAGCCGCTATTGATCAGAGGTTATTTCAGTCAAAAAACGCATCCTTTGCTTTCGCCGTTAGTTCCGCAAGTTCAAGATTTGCTCAACGAGTATGAAGTTGCCGGTAATGGTAGAATTCGCGTTGAAATCGTCGATCCACAACAATCACCGGAGCTTGAAGAGCAGGCCAACAACCAATTTGGCATTAGCCCTGTGCCGTTTCAAGTTGCAGATCGCTACCAGTCTTCTATTGTTAGCTCTTATTTCAACCTATTAGTGCAATATGGCGACGAATATCAAACCCTTGGCTTTAGCGACTTGATCGAAGTCAACAACCACTCGCCGTCAAACATCGAAGTACTATTGCGCAATCCTGAACACGACATCACTCGTGCGATTAAAACAGTGTTGCGAGATTACCAAAGTGCAGGAAACCTGTTCGATACCGTCAAACAATCGTTAACGTTTACCGGTTATGTTTCCGCTTCAGATAAGCTACCGCCAGTGCTCAGCGAATTTAGAGCAGATATTGAGGAAAAGTTAAGCCAATTAACGCAGCAAGCCAATGGTATGCTATTTGTTAACTTTATTGAGCCAGAAGCCAATCAGGGTCAAGTTGCCCAACAAATAGCCGATGAATTTGGCTTTCAACCCATGGCGACAAGTTTACTTGCCAACGAGCAATTCTATTTTTATTTAACATTATCAACACCGGAGCAAGTGATTCAAATCCCGCTCGACGACTTTACTGCTGATAGCTTTAGTCGCAATGTTGAAGCGGCAATCAAACGGTTTGCCTCAGGGTTCACAAAAACCGTTGCGGTTGTCAAGCCTAGCACTGCATCTTATAGCATGCCTTCAACGAGCTTTTCTCAACTTGAACGGATGCTAGAGGCTGAGCTGAATGTGATCAATGAAGACTTAACCGATGGCAGCGTTACAGGTGAAGCTGATATTTTGTTATTGGTAGCACCAAGCTCACTCAATGAAAAGCAACTCTTTGCTGTCGATCAGTTTTTAATGAAAGGTGGCACAGTGATCGCAGCAACATCGCCATACAAGGTTAACTTAATGGCGAGAAATCTATCAATGTCTAACCATTCAAGCGGCCTTGAAGCGTGGTTAAAACATCATGGCTTAACCATTGAAAATACCTTGGTTATGGATCCGAGTAATGCGGCATTTCCACTGCCGGTAACTCGCAACGTAGGCGGTTTCCAATTACAAGAAATGCGCATGCTCGATTATCCGTATTTTGCTGATATTCGCCAAGGGTTAAATCAAGAGCATCTTGTGACTTCGCAATTACCGCAACTGACTATGCCATGGGCGTCACCTATTAAAGTCGACAAGGATGCAACAGCCATTGCATTTACACCATTGATCAAAAGTTCAGCGCAGGCGTGGACATCAACGTCACTTGATATTATGCCGAAAGTTGATCAGCTCGGTAATACTAGTTATTCGGCACAAGGTGACACTGCACAGCATTTATTGGGGGTGATTGCTCAAGGCAGGTTTACTTCGTATTTTGCTGATCAAGAATCCCCACTGCTAGCGGCGGATAACGGTGCAGAAGAAGCTGAGCAAAAGACAGAAAACGAGTCGGTGGATGTTGGCAGTGTTATTAAACGCGCGCCACAAAGTGCTCGTATTATTTTGTTTAGTGCTAATGACTTTTTGCAAGATCAGGTCTTAAGGCTAACTGCAGGGTTATCACAAACAGATTATCTCAACAGTTTACAACTCGTGGTCAACACGATTGATTGGTCGCTTGAAGACACGGCATTAATGAGTATTCGTTCGCGCAGTAACTTTAATCGCACGTTACCACCAATGGAGCAGAATCAGCAACTACTCTGGGAGTATGGTAACTATTTACTGTCATTTAGTTTACTACTGACTATAGCGTTTTGGCTTCGTCAACGTCGAAAGAGTCAACAGCGTCGTTACTTAACTTGGTTAACTCAGTAGGAGGGTAAAATGGAACGAAATATTACAGCGTTAGTCGCACTTTTGCTCTGCCAACTTGCTATCGCCGGCCTTATCTACATTCAGGATACTGGCGATTTTAAAGATAAAAGCAGCCTGCAGCTAATTGCCAATAGCGACAGCCAGCTTCAACAACTTGAAATTACCGATGGTGAGCAAAGCTTAACGCTTGAACGTGCTGAAAGTGGTTGGTTTTTGCAAGGTTATCCAAAGGTAAAGTTAGATCAAAGTAAAGTAGCTCTTGTCACACAGGAGCTATTAGCCACTAAGCTTGCGTGGCCAATCGCCCGCAGTGCAACCAGTCACCAACGCTTTAATCTAGCTGATGATAGTTTTGATAAACGACTCACTTTTACGAATAGTCAAGGCGAGCAATCGGTAGTTTTATTTGGCGATTCACCTAGCTTTAAACAGCTCTATGTGAGAAATCAAGATCATGACGAGATCTACAATATAAAATTTGCCGGATATCAGGTAACGGTCGATGCCGATGATTGGCTAGATAAGCATCAATTAGCCATTGATAGTATAAGCACTATTGAGCATTCGCTCGTTAGCGTGTCGAAAGTTGACGAACAATGGCAATTAGCCGGGTCATCTATTTTGAATGAGCAACAACAAATCGACTCGCAAGCAATAGAAGATTTTGTGAATCAACTCACGAGTTTAACGGTCTCAGGGTTGGCAACAACCGATTTAACACCGACAGATACCTTGACCGTTGTTGATGACACTAACCAACAATACGTCTTTGCCTTTAGTAAAGATGAAGATAACTATTATGTTCAGCGCGAGGACACAGGACAATGGTTTAGACTACCTCAATACAAGTATGAACAGATCACGAAAATTTCATTAGACAACTTCATTTCACCGCAACAAGAGGAGGAAACAGAATTAGAAAAGGTCACAGAGTAATTATTCATCTTCAATAATTAGCGCAAGTCGCCTTGTGCGGCTTGCTCTTATTAATCATCTAGCGAAATAGCACGTATTGAAATTATTTTATATTGCTTACAGCGAGGATATATCATGACTTCAATTTATAAACCTCTAATTAAAATCTTAGTGATCTCTTTGGTGATTGCACTTGCCATCGGGCTGTCGGTATTTGCGACAGTAAAAGAGGCTAAAGCCACCAAACCGATAAACAGCCAACAGATCAGCGAAGTAAATACCAAGCAGTTGAACAAGAGCAATCGACCAATTAGCTCGCAATATCAACGAAAACTTGCACAAGATATCGCTAAACTTATGCCCGGCCATCAACAATTTAATTCAAAATTTTTGTGGTATGTGTTGGCAACGAGTGGACAAGCAAAGGAGAGCTAACGATGCAAATTCAGCTACCGATAGCAGCAAATAGCGCTAATAGTTTTGAGGCTTATATGCGTTATGTCAGTAGTTTGCCTTTGTTAACCGAGCAGCAAGAAAAAGACTTGTTTTTGAGTTATCAGCAACATGATAACTTGAGTGCCGCTCAGCAAATTGTGTTATCTCACTTACGGTTTGTTGTTTATATAGCTCAGCGTTACAAAGGTTATGGCTTGCCAATGGAAGAAATTGTTCAAGAAGGTACAGTTGGCCTAATGAAATCGGTAAAAAAATTTAAGCTTGATTGTGGTGTTCGCTTGGCCAGTTTTGCTGTGCATTACATCAAATCAGAAATTCAAGAATATGTGATTAAAAATTGGCGTTTGGTTAAGGCGGTAACGACAAAAGCGAAGCGAAAACTATTTTTTAATTTGCGAAAATTAAAAGCAAGTAATCAGTGGCTTTCGTATCAAGAAAAGCAAGTGTTGGCTGAGCAATTAAATGTTTCTCAACCCGATATTACCGATATAGAAGCTCAGTTTAGTCAACCAGATTTATCAATTAATCAGCGTACTAGAGATGTTGATGACCGCACTTTATTAACTGACGATTGGCTTGCTGATCAACGTGAGTCGTTTACGCAAGGTGTTATTGAGCAGGACTACACCGAAAAAACGTTGAACAAAGTCAAAGCCTGTATACGGATGTTAGATGAACGAGCTAAAGATATTATTGAGAACCGCTGGTTAAGATCCGAAAAGTTAACCCATAAACACTTTGCTGAAAAATATGGTGTTTCTCAAGAGCGTATTCGGCAAATAGAAGCGCAGGCACTTGCGAAAATAAAACAGCAACTCGAAGCAGAAACTGGCTAAGACATGAGTTAATAAAGGCATTAATATGGACAATAAACTGATACTGGTAAAATGGCTTCGGCTTGTATTGTGGCTAGTTGTCACCTTGTATTTGCTCACATTATTGATGCCGGTAATTGAAACTCATCTCTTGAAAATGCGCGCTGAACCAAGAGTGGTTAGTGCTCGTGGTGAGTTAGCCGATTCAGAATATTCTACGATTAATATTTTTAAGCAAGCAAGCCCTTCCGTAGTCTATATATCAACGAGTAATCTTGTTCGCAGCTATTGGTCACGTGATGTTCGCAAAGTACCACGAGGCACCGGTTCAGGCTTTATTTGGGATCAATTTGGCCATGTTGTTACTAACTACCACGTCATTAAAGGTGCCAATGAAGCCAGCATTCGGCTAAACGATGGTCGTAGCTATGCTGCTAAACTCATTGGTGCAAGCCCAAATCACGACTTAGCGGTATTAAAAATAGATGTGCAATTTGACTTGCCTCCTGCTGTACCTGTAGGGACTAGTGATGATTTACAAGTTGGCCAGTCAGTATTTGCCATCGGTAATCCGTTTGGCCTAGATTACACCTTAACCAGTGGTATAGTATCAGCCCTCAACCGAGCTTTATCAGGCGACTCTGAGCTTATTATTAATAATCTCATTCAAACCGATGCCGCAATAAACCCTGGCAATTCTGGTGGGCCGCTCCTTGATAGTGCAGGGCGTTTGATCGGTATAAATACCGCAATATTTAGCCCCTCTGGCGCTTACGCTGGTATCGGTTTTGCCGTGCCAGTTGATACGGTTAATCGGGTCGTTCCGCAACTGATTAAGTTTGGCCATTACACCAGACCGTCATTAGGGATATCATTCGATCATGATATTAATCAGCAAATTACCCAACAATTAGGCATAAGTGGTGTTGCGATATTAGAAATTGTTAATAATTCACCCGCTGAGCAGGCGCAACTTCAGAGCGCGCGAGTTACTAGTTTTGGTATTACCTTAGGCGATGTTATTCAAGCAATTAATGGCAAGCGAACCGATTCGGTCAAAGCGTTATTATCTGAGTTAGATCAATATCAAACTGGTGATAATGTTGAGCTCGACGTATTACGCGGCAGTAAGAGTTTTAAGGTTACAGTAACTTTAGCTTAAAAAGCACTTTAAGTTTTCTTTCATTGAATTTCGGATATTGATCATAAAATTAAAGGTAAACAATTGGCGTAAGTACACTGTTATACATTATCTGAGGATTTTTTATATAGCAGTTAGGTGACTGTTGTCGCTCCGTTAACTTAAGTTGCATAAATATTCATGTACTTACTCAAAACTAATGCATACTTTGCGTTAAAGACAATCGTGTGTTTTTGTTACAATTTTAACGGGGATTGGTACGGTGCTTAACTAACTTAATACGAAGAAAACTCATAGTTAGATCAAAAGGTTATTGAAAAAGTAAGCGATAGGATTAAATCTTGATTTTAACAAAATAATTACATGTTTTTAGTGCAATTTTAACAAGGTTGTGTATTAATATGTCTGCCGATTAAAGACCAAAAAACAAAACGGAGTTTTTATGAGTATCAAACCGATAGTAAAAAACTTGGTGTTATCACTATCGCTTGCAGCACTTTCAGGGCATGCATTAGCGACAACAGACACCTCTCGACCAAATATCCTTGCACTGTGGGGTGATGACATAGGTCAAGATAACCTCAGTGCTTATACCATGGGCCAAGCGGGGCACTTTACACCCAATATAGACCGAATCGCAAAAGAAGGTGCTATTTTCACTGACTACTACGGTGAGAACTCTTGTACTGCCGGTCGAGCTGCTTTTATTTTTGGCCAGCACCCTATGCGTACAGGCTTAACAAAGGTAGGTTTGCCAGGCGCTAAAGAAGGTGCGATGGAAGATGACGTAACGATTGCGTGGTTGCTTAAGGAAAAGGGCTACGTAACGGGACAATTTGGTAAAAACCACTTTGGTGATCGCGATTCTCATTTACCAACGAATCACGGCTTCGATGAGTTTTACGGTAATTTATACCACTTAAATGCCGAGGAAGAGCCTGAAAATGAAGACTATAACCGCTTCATGTCACCAGAGCAGGTGAAGCAGTTTTCTCCTCGCGGTGTTATTCATTCATTTGCCGATGGCCGACTTGAAGATACCGGACCATTAACGAAAAAACGCATGGAAACAGCCGATGAAGAATTTTTGGCTAACGCGTTAAAATTTATCGACAAAGCACATAAAGATAAAAAGCCTTTCTTTGTATGGTGGAACGCTTCACGCATGCACGTTTGGACTCACTTGAAAGAAGAGTCTAAAGGCATATCTAAGCGCGGTGGTTTATACGGTGATGGTTTAGTAGAGCACGACGGACACGTGGGTGTTTTACTTGATAAACTAGATGATTTAGGTATTGCTGATAATACCATTGTTATGTATTCAACCGATAATGGTGCTGAAAAATTCACATGGCCTGATGGCGGTACTGTTCGTTATAAAGGTGAGAAAAATACAACATGGGACGGTGGTTTCCGTGTGCCGGCAATGGTACGTTGGCCAGGTAAAATACCTGCGGGCCAAGTCGTAAATGAAATTGCTGCTCACAACGACTGGATGCCGACTTTCTTGGCTGCAGCAGGTGATTCAAACGTTACCGAACGTTTAGCAAAAGGTACGACGATCAACGGTCGTAAATATAAAATTAAACTTGATGGCTACAATTTATTACCAGCGTTAATGAAAGGCAAGAACACAGTAGCTGATGACAACTCAGATTGGCCACGTAAGCAATTTGTTTATGCAACTGACAGTGGTGATGTAGCCGGTATTCGTATTGGCGACTGGAAATTCTTATGGTTAGAGCAAGAATGTGAAGGTATGAGTGTTTGGTTCTGTCAGCTAGAACAACGTCGTGCACCTTCGATTACTAACTTGCGCCAAGATCCTTATGAGATTGCAGCCGATGAATCTGGCACATATGAAGTGTGGTGGGCTAATCGCATGTATATGATGGCGCCAGCTGCGACAGAGGTAATTAAATTCTTGTATACTTTTAAGGATTACCCGCCTTCACAAGTACCAGGTGACTGGACGTTTGATTCAGTCGTTGATCAAATTGGTATTTGGGAAAGAGTAACGAACAAGTAGTTTTTAAATCAAGCCGATAAAGAAAAAATCGCCCACAACAGGGCGATTTTTTTATCCGTGAACTTTAAAGCAACCGGCTATACTTAACACTATAGGTTTAGAGCAAAGAGATACCTTTTGCACAATTAGTTCTAAAGATTAATAAAGGTGACAAGCTGTATGCGGTTAGTGCAGATTAGTCTTTACAAGAGGATAAGTGATCGTATTAATGATTAAAACTGATACATGTACCCTATTACAGGGCCATGGGTGACCGTGTCGTACTTATAGTAACCTGGTTGATTCTGTGTACCTTCATCCACATCGACAAAGGTTGCCTTGTACTTAATGTCTAGTGAATGTTTGCGATTAAAATGATACAGCAAGCCACCCTCTAGGCTCGACGTGAAATCTGCGCCACCCATACCTAAATCTCCTCGAAGAGAGTAGCTCCAATTGCGGTTGATATCTCCTGTCCAGCGAGCGCCGATAAAGTAGTCTACCCAGTCTTCGTCACGACGAAACCTAACCTCTTTATCAGCTATCGGTAAGGTGAGGTCTAGCGCATAATCATTATCCCACCAACGCAAGCCAAACAAGTAGTCAATGGTTCCTTTATTATTTTGTTGGCTGTAGAGTCCTTCTACTTGTAATACACCTTGGCGAACTCGAGCAGAGGCTATGCCGTCTCTCGGTGTGGCTATATCGTCTTTTAAGTCCATGAAAGCATAATCAACGATAAAGCCCCAACCTGAGTCGTGTTTACCTTTAAAGTTTATCATGGCTGCCGCGTCTAGCGTTTCTAGAATTTTGTCAAAGTCTACTTGCACGGCGTCTGCATTAATACGCCCGATGCCAGCATCTCCTTCAATTGTCGTTGCTTGTAGGTAAGGATTAATAACAAATGCCCAGTCGTCAGCTTTTACAAGTGGCGAAAAGAGTAACGAAGTTACTAAGCTTGTCATTAAAATACTTCTACAAGTCATTGGCTTACTCCCCAAACTCAGGCATTGAAGGCTTTCAACTTCTTCGGTTGATTATATAAGCGTAGTTTAATACTAGGTGACTTGCGAAATAATATTTTTAATAATTAATGGGCTTTTGTACTCGTTGGTTTTGTTAATTCGATGAACGAGTGGCAAATCGATAACCAAACCAAGCCATAGGAATGTAACAGCACACTATATCAATAACCGTAAACCATAGAGGGGCAGGTAGTTGATATGCCATAGTAATACCACCTGCAAGAAATAATACACCAACGAACATGGCAAACGGGAATTGGTGTTCAGTTGCAAGCTTGGCGACAAAATATGCTCCGCTTAGTGCACCTAAGGCATGGGCAAGCAGTGGTGCTAAAAAGTGTTTAGTCTGATATAGGTGCATTGATTGAGCGATACTTTCAACACTGTTGGCATTCACGCCCGGTGGCGGTGGGATCACTTCAGCACCGAGCGCAATAATCAGCATGTTTACCGTCGAACCCAAAACGATACCGCCAAGTAATACAAAGGTATTTCTAATCATGTAATATCTCTAATAGTTGATTTATAGTTTTAATAAAACGCATCAAATTATTTTACTTTTATATGGTGTTTTTTTAGTTGCTTGAGCAAATGTTTTCCATCATTGGTTCCTATTGTGATTTTCTCACCAGATAAACGTGTTAACTCAATGGCGTGATTACCCGACACAATGTAAAGCCAACCACTAGGCACCAGTCTGATGCCCAGGCCGTAATACCATTTTGTTGTGATCAATCGAGCTGATGTGATATCGCTTAATGGTATTGTCTTGTGCCAAAATTTAAGGCCAAAATGCCAACCGATTTTATCGTGAGTTAGATAAATAGTTAGCGATGAGAATAAAGTCGCAATGATAATTAGTAATGCCAGAGAGAGATTCATGACGACAATATGCTCATGTGTCGCTACGATCAAAAATATCCCACACAATGCCAAAACAATGAGTAATGCGGTACCTTGTTGTTTATGGCGGTAGTGATAAATAGGTTCAGCCATGGTTTACAGGTTTGAAATTTCGTCGTTGAGCTCGTAGCCGTGACTTGTAACAATTGCCTCAAGCGTGATCACGCGTTTTTTTAATGCGCTGATTTCTTCTCTTAACTCAGGTACCGAGTTATCTTGTACTTGTGCTTTCAAGCTTGCTAATTCTTCATTGATTTGCGCATTGCGCGTGAGAAAGCGATTGACCATAAAGCCAAAGATAAAGGTTAAGCTAACTGCTATTACGACGAGAAATATTGTGGACATCATAATTCCTTTTAGTTTAGCAAATGAAAGTGTTCCGTATTTATAAATCTAGCTGATTTTTAATTAATTACAATTGCTTAAGTCTTATTTTGTTGGTTTTATTTTATTGGCCACAGCCGTCATTATAGTTGCCAGTAACAAGCCAACCAGAATGCCGGCGCAGTTAGCCGCAACGTCTAACCATTCACCATAGCGATTAACGAACGGTTGTAGTAATTCGATCAGGCCACCAAAGGTCACCAATATTGTAATGTATAACCAAAATTTTGTTGGCCTAGCTAGCCCAACGGGTAAAGCTAATAAGCCGTATGCAATAAAGTGATGGGTTTTATCGGTACCGGGTACCCGTGGTAAATGCTCTGCTGGATATAGGGACGCAACGGCAATTAACGCCATAATGAGTAGCGTCAGGGCTTGCCAGTGCTGACGCACAAAGTTGATACAATGAGAAAACATCATGGTACTTGTAGAACGATAATTTAGTTGCTCATTGTTTCGCATTTAGTAACCACTAACAAGTGCTACTCGTTAAAAATCAAATTGTAAGTAGACCGTATTGTAGTTGCTGCCACCTTTTATCCGACCAAACTGTGAGGCAGATTCAAAAATTGCCGAGCGATGATGAATGCTATAGCCAAGCCAAACATTGCGCATATGTTTCTCGTTAAATAGGTCGCCAAGATTGATATCTATGGTGAAATCTAAGTAATTGAGCCACTCACTCCCTTGATAGCCTTTTCTATCCATTTCACTTTGTTCGATATAAGTTAATTCATTAATGTATGAAACCCCTTCAGCAAAGCCTAAACGTGTGCGCACAGGCCATTGAAAAGTATAGTAAGCCTTAATTGCTATCACATATTCTTGAAGGTTATCTTGGACCTGTGATGACCAATGCCATACAAAACCGGGGGTTAAGTAAATTTCTAATGGTAAACTAAATAATTCATCCGTAAGAGGGTAGCCATAAAAAACAGAGGTTAACTTGTTATTGTACTCATCTTTTACTCTGTTCAACCTCAATATGTCACCAATATTCGATGGTGTTGCCCAACCATGAGCTACCCTGATGTACTCAGGTAATGACAATGGCTCGGCATATTTTTTTTCAACATTATTAAAAAAGCCAAAGCCAAGATAAACTTCAGATTGCCACTCGTCATTAATACTGGCTGATTTGCGCGCTTCACTATTTAAATAAGTGCCATAAGCACCGCCTAAAAGGTATAAGTTATCAAAAACATGATAGCGTGCAGCGAAACCCACCTTGGTATCAAAACCTGAATCAAGCGTTTCATCCCCTAAGTTGTAATATAGGTTGTTGTACTTTTTGTTGCGCCAACTAACGGACGCTTTAGGTCGCACTAACCAGTTTCCGCGATGATATTGTGCTCCTATACTACCGACTGTATGAAAAGTACCATTGGGATCAGTCATCAAATCAAGCTCTGTGTAATAGGTATCGTTGAGCTGGTAGCGAAGCTGTGCACCGTAATCGGTCGTGTCACCGCCAATACTATTTTGTAGTGAAGAGGGAATATCAATAAAGTGATTGCGAATTATTGCGTTTAGTTCTAGGTCGTCATGTTTATACAAGTGAACACCACCTTCGGTACCACGTAAAAAAATGTGTTCTCCGTTATAAAACATCATAGGGAAAAATGTAGTCACTGTGCTATCTTCAACGCCAAAGTCGACTGAATAAGGAATCGAGGCATTTCTCACTAGCGCTGCTAATCCCCACTCTGGATAGTCGTATTGCTTTTGTTCTTGCAACGTTAACTGAAATGTTTTGTCAGATGACTCTGTAGGGGATTCGTTTGCCCATACTGTTGGCACAATTAGGCTTGAGATAAAGCCCAAGAAGGCTAACTTATACATAAGTATTAATTTCCTTGTTAGTAGCGATAGGTTTTACCTAGCTTAATACGATAAAGTTATTGACTATCTTCGTGTTAACTTATTGATTATTGTGTTGAATAGTTTAGCACCACATCAAGTCTAATGTTAGCTTGAAGTATTGTTGGTCTCCAGAAAGATTTTCCTTAATAATGCATTACAATTAAAACTTACGCTTGAAGTTTGGTTGTTTTTTGAGCATATTGTGCGTGGGGTAATTATTTCTGATAGGGGTTAAATGAAAAATTTCCAGCAAGAATTGAATCTCAACCGTTATCCAGTTGCTCGAACTGATGCAGCAGGGCAGTTTATAGAGGTTAATCAGGCATATGAAGCTTTGACAGGTTATACCCTAGCTGAACTTAAACAATTAACTTATCGAGAACTCACGCCAGAAAAGTGGTTAGTGTTTGAAAACCACAAAGTGATTAAAGATGTGTTTACCGTAGGTGAAATTAGTTACGACAAAGAATATATCCATAAATCAGGTAAAGTGATCCCCGTTCACGCCCAGGTTTTTTTATTTAAAAATGAACAAAGTAATGAAAAGGGGATGTGGGGTATTTTTCAGCCGTTATCTGAAATGATTGTACCTTAACTACTTGCTATTCGGCTTGGAATAATTGGCCGAACAGCAAGTTATAGAATTCCATTCACTTCAATTAATTAGTTGATTGGCGATATAAGCCAATACTCTCCTCGGCGAAACCAACACCGGCTTCGTTGTAGAAGTTGAATACTTTATCTATACCTAATTCTTCTAGTTCTGCACGTTCATCATCATAGCGAGCAATAGCGGCAATTTTACCTTGGTAATTCGCTAGTTTTAATTGAATCGTGATATTTTTAATATCTTTAACTGACGGCAGCGCAAGTAGTGCCAATTTGATTTTATCGGCATCAACATTCTCCCAAAAATCAGCATCTTCAGCGTCACCGGTAAATGCTTGAATATTGTTGTCGTTAAGCCAATCTACTTTTTCTTTGTCAGTGTCAAGTCCCCATACTTGACCTGGGATTTGTTGCTCTAGCGCGTTATAAGCTCCCATTCCGACACGACCCATGCCGATGATTACCACAGGTGCGTCACAAGGTTGATCAAATTGATCTTCTTTTAAACGCTTGGTGCGTTGATAGGTGTTGAGTTTATCTTTGTGAAGAGCAAAAAACTCGTGAGCAAAATTGTAAATAATATTGGTAATGACAAATGAGATAGAAACGGCAAGTGCTAAAATAACTAGCCATTCTTTTTCTAACCAGCCTATTTTCTGACTCAGTGTCGCGACAATCAAACCAAACTCGCTGAAGTTACTTAATGCCAGTGCACTTAAGAATGCGGTGCGTGCTCGTAAATTGAGTGAAACAAATAATAGGAAAAATAGCGCGAACTTTATCGGCAACATTAACGTGATAACAAGTGCAATACCAAACATTTCCCAAGTCGGTAGTGCAGTAAAACCAATGGATAAGAAAAAGCCAATTAAAAACAGATCTTTAAATGGTAAAAGTGATTTGGTAATTTCACTTGCTTTATAATGCCCTGCTAAGTACATCCCGCCAAGTAGGGCACCTAAGTCACCTTTAATTTGCACAAACTCGAATAATTCATAAGCGCCAAAAGCGACAAAGAAACCGGTAAGAGGGATTAATTCACCGTGGCCGACATTTGAAATTACTCGATATATTAACGGTTTTAATGGTATTAACACGAGTAAGCTAAGTGCCCATATACTCGGCGTTTTACCCGTTGCTGCAACCAGGAATGCGACCGCAATAATATCTTGCATAACCAAAATACCAACGGCCAACTTACCGTGGCGAGTTCGCATCTCACCATGTTCTTCCATTAATTTTACAACACAAACCGTACTACTAAATGAAAGGGCAAAAACTACTAGGGCACTAGTAGCAATGTCTAAATCTACGATATATGGGATAGCGATAACGGCAAAGAATTTGAAGACAATCACGCCACTGACTAGCCAAAGACTGGTGTGGCTAAGACTTGCGAGCCATACTTCTTTTTTTACGAGGTCATGAATATTTAATTTTAAGCCAATGGTGAAGAGTAATAACGTAATACCAAGATCTGCTAAGTTCAGAATAATATCGTCGGCAGTAAAGCCGAGGAAGTGCAACACAAAACCAGCGAGCAAATAGCCAATAGATGGCGGTAACTTAGCGACTTTTGCCAGTAATCCACAACAAAAAGCAAATAAAATCCAAATAAATTCCATTGATGATTAACCCACTGATACTTAGTTTTTCAAATAGCATTAACGCTATTAATCTTTAACTTATTCATTAAGCTAAAGATTATATATAAGTTAGTCGGGCATAACTACTGTGTTCATATATTAGGGGATAAAAAGCAAGTAAGACATTCTTTCTGGTCAATCAGTTAATTTCAGATATAAAAAAAGCCACCATTGTTATTACAATTAGGTGACTTAATTGGTACGACCCACAATGTGAGGAGCGACTCGAACCACCGACTGGCGCGGGTGATAAAGAGCGGGTGGTGTTCTTTCTTTTTTCGTTCTATTAAATTCAGACATAAAAAAAAGCACCTTCTATTGGTGCTTTAAATTGGTACGACCCACAATGTGAGGAGCGACTCGAACCAACGGCTGGCACGGGTAACAATGAGCGGGTGGTGCTCTTTCTTATCTGTACTAGTAAATTTTAGGTATAAAAAAAGCACCTTCTATTGGTGCTTTAAATTGGTTCGACCCACAATGTTATGAGCGACTCGAACTACCGGCTGGCAAGGGTGATAAAGAGCGGGTGGTGTTCTTTCTTTTTTTTGGTTCTATTAAATTTCAGACATAAAAAAAACCAACCGCAAGTGGTTGGTTTATTTGGTACGACCGAGTGGACTCGAACCACCGACCCCCACCATGTCAAGGTGGTGCTCTAACCAGCTGAGCTACGGTCGTACAATACGTTGAACTAATCAACGGGCGCTATATTAGCTGTGCACAATTGATGATGCAAGCAGTTTTAGCGTAAATTTATCAATTAACTAATCAACTGGTTATCGATTAATCAATTAGCCTACTAACGCTTGGTTGTCGTAGCGAGATTGAATGATTTTTAAGCGCCACGCTAGTAATACCGCAGCAACGGTTAAGCCAGATATAAAACCAATCCAAAAGCCTGCTGCCCCCATCCTCGGCACGATAGTGTCGGTTAGTGCTAATAAAACCCCTAGCGATAAGCCTACGAACCAATATGATATAAAGGTGATTATCAAAATTGAGGTAGTGTCTTTATAACCTCGTAAGGCACCAGCTGATATCACTTGGATAGCATCTGAAAACTGAAACAGGGCTGCCAAAAACATCAAACTTGCAGCAAGTTCGATAACGGGGGCTTCATTGGTATAAATAGCAGCGATTTGTTCTCTAAAAACAATAGTACAAAGGGCTGTTACAACGGCTATCATCAAGCCAAAAATCAAAGCGTCTTTACATATTTCTTTTGCTTCTTGGTATTTTTGTTGACCAACGCAATAGCCAACTTTAATCGTCAGTGCCATGGCAAAACTCAATGGCACCATAAAGACTAAGCCAGAGAAGTTAATTGCGATTTGGTGACTAGCGACAATATCTGCGCCTAAAGGTGCGAGTAAAATGGCAACAATTGAAAATAAACTCACTTCGAATAACAGTGAGAGCGCAATAGGCACACCAACTTTTAAAATATGTTTAATTTCGTCAAAATCAAACCCGTAAATACGTTTAAATAGTGAAACTTTTGCGAGGTGTTTCGATACGTAAACATATATCAACATACCAAAAAACATCGCCCAATAAACTAGGGCAGTAGCAATACCACAACCGGCACCACCAAGAGCAGGCATACCAAATTCACCATAGATAAATATATAATTGGCAGGAATGTTAATGATCAGGCCGATAATTGAGATGATCATGGTCGGTCGTGTAAAAGACATCCCTTCGGCGTAGTTTCTTAACACTAGGTATAAGCAAAAGCCTGGTGCTCCCCAAACGATGTAGCCTAAGTATTCAAACATTAATGATTTTAATTGTGGCTCTAACTCAACATTTGCCTCAATCATTGGCGCAAGCAGATAGTAAAATGCGATTACGCTGATACCAAGTGCTAATGCGATCCATATCGTTTGATAAGTGGCGTTAACCACTTTGTCATAGGCATTTTTACCTGAATATTGTGAGACAATTGCCGCAAGAGCCATTATCACGCCGTATATCGTTAAGATCAGCGGCAGCCAAATACTACTGGCAACAGCCACCGCAGCCATATCCGTTGAGCTTACTCTACCTGCCATAACAGTGTCGGCGAATCCCATTAAGTTTTGGATAAGCTGAGCAATTAAAATTGGGTAGGCCAGCTTTAATAAACTTTTGGTATTTCGAATAAAATGAGGTGATTTCATTGACGTTATAATGGGGTACAATAGCGAGACTTAAAACAAGACGATAATAGCGATGTTTACCGGTATAGTACAATCGAAAGCTGAAGTTTTTGCGATAAAAATTCAAAATCAACTCATGCACTTAACAATTAAGTGTCAAGTAAATGAATTAATGGGGTTAGAAATCGGAGCAAGTGTTGCGATTAATGGTGTTTGCTTAACTGCGGTAACGTTTAGCCAACTTGATAACGAACATGGCACTATTGAGTTTGATGTAATCGATGAAACGCTGAGAGTGACTAACTTAGGGGCGATTAAACAAGGTGATTTTGTCAATTTAGAACGCTCATTAAAAGCAGGTGATGAAATCGGTGGGCATATGGTAAGTGGCCATATTCACTGCCAAGCTATTGTTGTTAATATTGAAAAAACACCTGAGAATTGTGCAATTACCTTCGAAATTGGCAAAGAGTGGCAAGAATACCTATTTAGTAAAGGATTTATTTCAATTAATGGCTGTAGTCTTACGTTAGGCGCAGTAGCAGAAAACTGTTTTACTGTGCACTTAATTCCTGAAACATTAAGTCGCACGAATATTGGACTGTTGCAAGTGAACGACAAAGTCAATATTGAGTGTGATCAACAAACCATGACGATAGTTGAAACGGTTAAAAAGTTAAAACTGAAATAGCTAGTTCAGACACTTGATCTGTTAGATACCCGACTGCTCGGGTATGACGCTTATTCTGAAGATACCCGATTGCTCGGGTATGACGCTTAATCTCTGAGATACCTGACTGTTCGGGTATGACACAGTACCCTGACACCGTCATTACCGCGGAATATAACACCACCGTCATTACCGCGTATGCGGTAATCTCATTTATTTAGATAATGCCGATGAATTGATGAGATACCCGACTACTCGAGTATGACGCTTAATCCCTGAGATACCCGACTGTTCTGGTATGACACAGTACACTGAAGCTGTCATTACCGCGGAGCATTACACCACCGTCATTACCGCGGAGTATTACACCACCGTCATTACCGCGGATGCGGTAATCTCACGTATTAATGTAATGCCGATGAATTGATGAGATACCCAACTGCTCGGGTATAACGCTTAATCAGTAAGATCCCCGACTGTTCGGGTATGACGCTTAATCTCTAAGATCCCCGACTGCTCGGGTATAACGATTGATCTGCAAAACACTCGAAGGCATGCTTAAAACACTTGTTCGTCATCGGCATCAATGGCTAGTTGAATTTTTTGGTGGTATTCGTCGATGTGCATATTGAGATGAATATCACAACAACACGCAGGGCAGCTTTCGTAATAGTCTTGATCACCAGCGCTTGGATCGAGTGACAAAAATAAGTGATGCCCACAATGAGGGCATTCGACCCGCTTTTCTTTTATCGAGAGAGACATACAGCCTCCTTAATTTGCTACAAAAAGGCTTGGTAACATTAAGTATGGCGGGTTTTAGCTATAGTGCTAGTGGCAGAAGGCAACAATCCACTAAGCGGTTATAATCTCAACTAAAAAAGTTATAAATTTTCGTGTTGCGCGATGATGCGTTGCAATAGTGCTTGAGCTTGCTTGATATAAATACCACCAAACATATTGGCGTGATTAAGTACGTGATAGAGGTTGTAGAGGTGTTTGCGTTGCTCAAAGCCCTCATCAAGCGGTAGTGTCTGTTGATAGCCTTGGTAAAAAGCATCAGGAAAACTACCAAATAGTTCTGTCATCGCGATATCAACTTCGCGATCTGCAAAATAACAAGCGGGATCGAACATTAAGGGTTGACCATCGACGAAACCGACATTGCCATGCCACAGGTCACCATGAACTAAGGATGGCGAAACTTTATGGTGGCAAAGTAGATCGTGGCACACTTGCGATAGGTAATCGATATCGCCGAAATTCACTGATTTTTCACTCAGTAGTTGTAGCTGCCAACTTATTCGTTTCTCAGCAAAAAACGTACTCCAATTACTGCTCCATTGATTCGGTTGTAGGGTATCGCCAATAAAATTGTCTTGATCCCAGCCAAATTGACCGTTACTCGAATTTTTGTGGAGCTTTGCCAGTGCAATCCCAAGTTGATACCAGTTGTCATCGCTCGGTTGAGTAAAGTCGAGCCATGGCAGTACCAAAAAGCTTTTATCTAATGTAACGTCGATGCCAATAACCTTGGGAATTAATTCGCGATTAATTTCGCGTAAGTGCGCTAAACAATCGACTTCCGCAGTTAGCTGATCTAGTTTGTGCTTTGGTGCGAGCTTAACAAAATACGCTTGATGTTGATTAAAAAATTTATAGGCGAGGCGATTTTCACCTCCACTCGATAACATCGTATGCTGAGCATCTTCAAATGGCTGTTGGTTATTTTTTGCAATAATGTCAGCAATGAGTTTCCACATGAGTTCGCCCCGTCCCGAATCTATTACTTACAAGTATAGTGAATAACTAGCGCAATGCAGGCTCCGTTAATGATGGTTTGGATTAATGACTGGCTTGAACTGCTTTTGCACATTACTTAACGTTTTACTGATAGAGCTCAGTGCCGCGCGCCCAGCAAGCCACTGAGGAATTTTACCTTGGGGATCTGCAACCACGCGATAACACACATTAATCTCGCTTTTATTTTCTGGCGTTATCAACCATTGAGCTTTTATCAATTTGACTCTTATATAGCCTTTATTTGCTGAGTATTGCTTACCCGCATCGCGTTGTTCAATAATAATTGTACCGCTGTCTTCAACCCAAATCTTTGAATACACAAAAGCTTGCCGCGGTTTAACTAGCAGTATGCCATTGAATGTCGTGGTTAAAATGTTGCGCGATGGTGTGATCTGCTCGATTAACTCAATGCTTTCGACATTGTCTAGCCAGTTTATGATGTGCGCTGGCGATGTTAAAAATTCAAGCGCTAAATGTGGCGTTCCACGTGTTGCTAAACAGGCATCTATTTCAAGTAATTCAGTCGTCTGATAAGGCCGATATTTGATGGCGATATTGTTTTTGTTTAGGTAGGTTTTCCATGGCTGCTCTGCAGCTTGGCTGTAACTTAATGCGCTGATTAAAGCCCAGCTAAACGCAATATATGGCAATAGGCTTTTTATCTGTATTTGCTTAATTTTTGACATTATTTTCCAGAGCATTGCATTAACCGGCCAAATCACCTATATTGCGCGTTTATTGTAAGTAATCGTTCGATTATTTGATTTTATTTAACTTATTGCAATAGCAATAAAAATTAAACATGTGGCATTACGTATGTGTCACCACTGTAAAGGAATTTTCATGCCTATTATTACTCTCCCTGACGGTAGTCAACGCGCTTTTGACAACGCAGTTTCTATTATGGATGTTGCTGCAGATATTGGCCCTGGTTTAGCCAAAGCAACATTAGCTGGTCGCATTAATGGTGAGCGCTTAGATGCGTGTGAAATGATCACCGAAGACTGTGAACTGCAATTAATCACGGCAAAAGACGAAGACGGTCTAGAGATTATTCGTCACTCGTGTGCTCACTTATTAGGTCACGCAATTAAGCAACTTTTCCCTGATGTAAAAATGGCGATTGGTCCAACAATCGACAACGGTTTTTACTATGACGTTGATTTAGACCAACCATTAAACGATGACGACTTAGCTAAACTTGAAAAGCGTATGCTTGAGTTAGCTAAAACAAATTATCAAGTTGTTAAGAAAACCGTTTCTTGGCAAGAAGCACGTGATACCTTTGAGTCGCGCGGCGAGCCATACAAAATGGAAATCTTAGACGAGAACATCGATAAAGATGATCGTCCAGGGCTATATCACCACGAAGAATACATCGACATGTGTCGCGGCCCACACGTGCCAAACATGAAGCACTGTCATCACTTCAAACTAATGAATGTAGCAGGTGCATACTGGCGTGGTGATTCAGACAACAAAATGCTTCAACGTATTTACGGCACAGCATGGGCAGATAAAAAGCAATTAAAAGCTTACTTACAACGCTTAGCTGAAGCTGAAAAACGCGATCACCGCAAAATTGGTAAAGCATTAGATTTATTCCACTGGCAAACAGAAGCACCGGGTATGGTGTTCTGGCATAACGACGGTTGGACAATTTACACTGAGCTTGAAAAGTTTGTGCGTCAAAAGTTACACGAATACGACTATGACGAAGTAAAAGGTCCATTAATGATGGATCGCGTGCTGTGGGAGCGCTCTGGCCACTGGGATAAATACGCAGAAAACATGTTCACAACCGAATCTGAAAAACGTGAATATGCTATTAAGCCGATGAACTGTCCTGGCCATGTTCAAATCTTCAACCAAGGCTTAAAATCATACCGCGATTTACCGCTTCGTATGGCTGAGTTTGGTTGTTGTCACCGCAACGAGCCATCAGGTGCGTTACACGGTTTAATGCGTGTTCGCGGCTTTACGCAAGACGATGCTCATATTTTCTGTACTGAAGAGCAAGTGCAAGCGGAAGTGACTAAGTGTATCGAAATGGTATACGACGTCTACAAAGCCTTTGGCTTTGAAAATATTCTTGTCAAACTTTCTACGCGTCCAGAAAAACGTATTGGCTCAGATGAGATCTGGGATAAAGCTGAAAAAGGCTTAGCCGATGCGATGAACGATTTAGGTATTGAGTTTGAATACTTACCGGGTGAAGGTGCATTCTACGGCCCTAAAATCGAGTTTACGTTATTAGATTGTTTAGGTCGTAACTGGCAATGTGGTACAGTTCAGCTAGATTTCGCGTTACCGGGTCGTTTAGATGCAAGCTACATTGGTGAAGACGGCGAGCGTCATGTGCCAGTAATGATCCACCGCGCGATTTTAGGTTCACTAGAGCGATTCATCGGTATTATCATCGAAGAATACGCGGGTAAATTACCAACGTGGTTGTCGCCAACTCAAGCTGTTGTGATGAATATCACCGATAAACAGAGCGAATATTGTGATAAAGTTGTTAAAAAGTTAAAAGAAAATGGCTTTAGAGCAAAAGTAGACTTGAGAAATGAGAAAATAGGCTTTAAAATTCGCGAGCATACTTTAAAACGTGTTCCATACTTATTGGTCGTAGGTGGCCAAGAAATGGAAAATAACGAAATCGCTATTCGTACACGTAGTGGTGAAGACCTTGGTAAGATGTCGGTAGATGCGTTTATCGAACAGTTAAATCAAGAAGTCGCTAACCGCACTTTAGTATAAACGAATTAATACAACGCAAACGTGGTATAGGTCACGTTTGAATTTTTATAAAGTTCTTTGGAGGAACAGGCTATTAAAGGTCAAAGAGGCGGTCAAAAAGAACCGGCACATCGTTTAAATGATTTAATTACAGCACCAGAAGTTCGTTTGATTGGTATTGATGGTGAAGCCGAAGGCATCGTTTCATTAAATGAAGCAATGGATAAAGCAGAAGCAGCAGGCGTTGATTTAGTAGAAATTAGCCCAACTGCAAAACCTCCAGTTTGTCGTGTCATGGATTACGGCAAGTTCCTTTACGAAAAAGCAAAGGAACAAAAAGAACAGCGTAAAAAGCAGAAACAAATTCAGGTTAAGGAAATTAAATTCCGTCCTGGTACAGATGAAGGCGATTACCAAGTTAAATTACGTAACTTGAGACGCTTTTTAGAAGGTGGCGACAAGGCTAAGGTAACGTTGCGTTTCCGAGGTCGTGAAATGGCTCACCAAGAACTGGGTCTAGACTTATTAACTCGCGTTAAAAATGATCTAGAGGACATCGCACAAGTTGAGTTCTTCCCTAAAAAGGTTGAAGGGCGTCAAATGGTGATGGTGTTAGCACCAGTTAAACGATAATACTTGGTCTTATAAAAGCATTCGCGAAAGCGTTTCACCAACTTTATCGATGAACCGGTAATTGAGGCCGACAAGTAGCACTTATCTTTAAATGAAGTGCTCGCCTTTTATTATCAAACTTAAACGGCATAAATGTGGAGTACTATTCATGCCTAAAATGAAAACTAACAAAGGTGCTGCAAAGCGCTTTAAGAAAACCGCTTCTGGTGGTTACAAGTGTAAACAAGCTGGTCTTCGTCATATCTTGACTAAGCGTCGTACGAAAGTAAAACGTCACTTACGTGCTAAAAGCATGGTTGCTGCTTCAGATGTGAAAGCAGTTGATAAATTACTACGTAACGCTTAATTAAGAGGAGATTAGCACATGGCAAGAGTAAAACGCGGTGTAGTTGCACGTCGTTCTCACAAGAAGATCTTAAAGCAAGCGAAAGGTTACTACGGTGCTCGTAGTCGCGTTTATCGCGTAGCTTTCCAAGCAGTAACTAAAGCTGGTCAATACGCATACCGTGACCGTCGTCAGCGTAAACGTCAATTCCGTCAATTATGGATTGCTCGTATTAACGCTGCATCTCGTCAAAATGGTTTATCTTACAGCCGTTTCATCAACGGTCTTAAGAAAGCATCTATCGAGATCGATCGTAAGATCTTAGCGGACATCGCTGTATACGACAAAGCAGCATTTGCTGTTTTAGTTGAAAAAGCACAAGCGGCTTTATAATCAGCTTTGAAAGATTAAAAAGGACGCATCTAGCGTCCTTTTTTCTTTTTAAACGGAGTTTATTTCAAAATTCGTCATTGCGGCGAAGACCGTAATATTGAAATTTATTGTTTTGGCTTTACTGTTAAAATCAAACCAATAAATTTTATCAATATCTTTTTAAAGGTTGAGTATGAGTCTTGCAGATCAAGTTCTAGCAGTTAATAACGATTTACCTATTCGTACAGACAAACCTGTACATAGCGGTAAAGTACGCAGTGTTTATTGGCTTACTGAAGCAGATAGCCGTCGTTTAATCGAACAAAAAGGGTACGACGTACCACTTGATACACCACTAGCGATTATGGTGATCAGTGATCGCATTTCTGCCTTCGATTGTATTTGGCAAGGCGAGGGTGGCTTAAAAGGTGTTCCAGGTAAAGGTGCTGCTCTAAATGCTATTTCAAACCATTGGTTCAAGCTGTTTAAAGAAAACGGCTTAGCTGATAGTCATATTCTCGATATTCCACACCCATTTGTTTGGATCGTACAAAAAGCGCAACCTGTGATGATTGAAGCAATTTGCCGTCAATATATTACTGGCTCTATGTGGCGAGCATACGAAAAAGGTGAACGTGAATTTTGTGGTATTGAACTACCTGAGGGGTTAACGCGAGACAGCAAGTTACCGCAGCTTCTTCAAACGCCTTCAACCAAAGGTATTTTAAAAGGTATTGAGGGTGTGCCAGAAGCGGATGATGTCAACATTACGCGCAAAAACATCGAAGATAACTTCGAAGCGTTTAACTTCAAATCAGCAGACGATATTGGTTTATACGAAAAATTACTAACGCAAGGCTTTGATTTAATATCGGAGCAATTAGCAAACATTGATCAAATCTTCGTAGATACCAAGTTTGAATTTGGCTACGTAAAAGATACCCAAGGTAACGATAAACTTATCTATATGGATGAAGTGGGTACCCCTGATTCATCGCGTATTTGGGATGGCGAAGCATACCGTCAAGGTAAAGTGGTTGAGAACTCGAAAGAGGGCTTCCGTCAGTTATTATTGAATCATTTCCCAGATCCCGATATTTTGTTGAACAAAGATCGCATGGCAGAGCGCACTGCGCTTGCTAATGATAATCCATTACCTGTTGATGTTTTGATGGCTGTGTCTAAAACCTATACCGATATCGCTGAGAAAATTACGGGGCAGAAAATTGAATTATCAGCGAATCCAAAAGCTGAAATTATTGAAATTCTAAAACGTGATTATCAGCTCATCGAGCTGTAAAGCGTGATGGCTACAAGGCTGTAATGCAAATATGCGTTATAGCCTTAAAGCGTTACGGCATTTACTCTACATCTTTCCAAATATCTTCAGAGCGCAGTTTAAGCTTTTTGCGACCCGAGTCAGTCGCTGGCTTTTTCGCATTTGGGTTTACATAAAGCGTCTTTTCTTTTGGCGCTTTCGGTTGAGCTGGTTTGTTTTTCTTTACGGCTTGCTGCTTTTGTTTATCAGCCATTGAATGCTGAACTTTTCTATCAAGTGGCTTCACATCTTGTCGCTTAACATCGGTGCGATATTTAAGCTCAAGCCCTTTGAGTAAGTTGCGAATCACCTGATCCTTACATTCTCGGTAATGCTTGTGATCAGGCTTACGAGAAAATGCACTCAACTCGCCTTTGTTCATTTTAAAACCAGCAGCACTCAATAGCTCGATAATATCTTCAGCTTTTAAGTTAAAGGCAATTTTTAGTTTTAATAATATAAGGTTGTTATTGAGTTTTTTCTCAGCGGGTTTTTGCTCGCCTTCGCGTTTACCGCGCTTTACGTTAATTAAGCCATTTAGAAACTCAGCAAACTTAACATCGACTAAATTAGCAAAGCCTTCGTCTTCTTCTCGTTTTAGCCAATCGCTCACTTGCTGTTTTGTTACGAGCGCGTCAGCTTGAGCAAAGGTATCAACCATTTGTTGGTCGTTATAGTTAAGAATAAAACGCAAGCGTCTAAAAATATCGTTGTTAATCACGTAAAAGGTTTCTCTAAATCAGGCTAAATTAGCGAGGTAAATAGTTAATTGGCGCGCATTTTAACACGGTTTCACCACAGAAGATGTAATGGAATTTAGAATTATCATTCTTTAACCAAATTAATTCGTTAATCTTTTGATAAAAACCGTATTTCCTCTACATTTTACTTGATTAATTGTGTAGAATCGTTAGCCATTTTTATTAACCATAATGTCAAAAACACATCTTGTTGCTTTTGAGGAACTCATGAATTTAGACGACATAATTTTGCAAGCCGAGCAGGCGGTTGCAGCGGCAACTTCTCCAGCTGAGCTCGATGCGGTGCGCGTTAACTTTTTAGGCAAAAAAGGCCAGTTAACCGAACAAATGAAAAACTTAGGTAAGTTACCTAAAGAAGAAAAGCCAAAAGCTGGTCAAGCGATTAACCAAGCAAAGCAACAAGTTCAAAAATTAATCACCGAGCGCGGTGAGTTGTTACGTGCCGAAGAAATAAAAGCGAAATTAGCCGCTGAATCTATCGATGTAACATTGCCGGGTAACACAAATGACTTAGGTGGTTTACACCCTGTAACTCGCACTATCGAGCGTATCGAAAGTTTCTTTACTGAGCTGGGTTTTGAAATCAAAGCCGGCCCAGAAGTGGAAGATGACTTCCACAACTTTGATGCCTTAAACATTCCTGAGCATCACCCTGCGCGCCAAGATCACGATACGTTCTACTTTAACCCTAAGTTAGTATTACGTACCCAAACATCTGGTGTACAAATTCGCACGATGGAAGCAGAAAAACCACCATTGCGCATCATCTCGCCGGGTAAGGTGTACCGTAACGACTACGACCAAACTCACACGCCGATGTTCCATCAGGTAGAAGGTTTACTGGTTGATAAAAATGTCAGTTTTACTCACCTTAAAGGTATCTTGCACGACTTCTTACACAACTTCTTTGAAGAAGACTTAGAGATCCGTTTCCGTCCATCTTACTTCCCATTTACTGAGCCTTCAGCGGAAGTTGATGTTATGGGCAAAAACGGCAAGTGGTTAGAAGTGTTGGGCTGTGGCATGGTTCACCCGAATGTTTTACGTTCAGTGGGTATTGATCCTGAAGAGTACACAGGCTTTGCCTTTGGTATGGGGGTTGAGCGTTTAACCATGCTGAGATACGGCGTAAACGACTTACGCGCATTCTTCGAAAACGATCTTCGTTTCTTAAAACAGTTTAAGTAGGACCTGCAAATAATGAAATTTAGTGAATCTTGGTTACGTGAGTGGGTAAACCCTGCGAACACTTCTGACGAATTAGCGCATCAGATCACCATGGCAGGCCTAGAGGTTGACGCTGTTGACCCCGTTGCCGGTGAATTTACCGGTATTGTTGTCGGTGAAGTTGTTGAATGTGGTCAGCACCCTGATGCTGACAAGTTACAAGTTACCAAAGTAAACGTTGGCGATGCATCAACTGATGGTGAGTTATTAGATATCGTCTGTGGTGCAGCGAACTGTCGCCAAGGCTTAAAAGTTGCTGTCGCTATGGTCGGCGCGGTACTGCCGGGTAACTTTAAAATCAAAAAAGCCAAACTACGCGGTCAACCGTCGTTTGGTATGCTGTGTAGTGAGTCTGAAATGGGCTTAGCGGAAAGCTCTGACGGCATTATTGAATTACCAAGCGATGCACCAATTGGCACAGATATTCGTGAATACTTAGATTTAAACGACAACACCATTGACGTTGATCTAACGGCAAACCGCGGTGACTGTTTAGGCATTAAAGGTTTAGCACGCGAAGTGGGTGTACTTAACTCACTAGCGGTCAGTGAAGTTGAAATTACACCGGTAGCACCAACGATTGATGATACCCGTGAAATTATTTTATCAGCACCTGAAGCATGTCCTCGTTATTTAGGTCGTGTGATCAAAGGCATTAATGTTAGCGCAACTACACCATTATGGATGGTTGAAAAGCTTCGCCGTTGTGGCGTTCGTTCAATCGACCCAGTTGTTGATGTCACTAACTACGTATTATTAGAGCTTGGCCACCCAATGCACGCGTTTGATTTAAACGCAATTGAAGGCGCAATTGACGTTCGTTTTGCTAACAAGGAAGAGAAATTAACCTTATTAGATGAAAACGAAGTGACCTTAAAAGAAGATACCTTAGTGATTAGCGATAGCAAAAAATCATTAGCAATGGCGGGTATTTTCGGTGGTTTACACTCAGGTGTTAACGCTGAGTCTAAAGATATTTTCTTAGAAAGTGCATTCTTCGCGCCACTAGCTATTTTAGGTAAAGCGCGTCAATACGGTTTGCACACCGATGCATCTCACCGTTACGAGCGCGGCGTTGATCCTCAACTACAACGCGATGCAATGGAGCGCGCAACAGCACTTCTATTAGAGATCGTTGGTGGTGAAGCAGGTCCTATTGTTGAAGCGGTATCGAACGATCATATACCAGCCGTTAAAAATGTTGTGTTACGTCGTGAAAAGCTAGACCAACGCATTGGAATGCATATTGAAACCGCTAAAGTGACTGAAATTTTAGAGCGTTTAGGCTTTGCTGTTAACGTTGAAAATGAAACATGGCATGTTGAAGTACCGGCTTACCGCTTCGATATTTCAATTGAAGTAGACTTAATTGAAGAAGTTGCCCGTATTTTTGGTTACAACAACATTCCAAATGTTTCGCCAACGGCTACCCTAAGCATGCGTCAACACAAAGAAGCGGCGTTACCGTTAACTCGCATTCGTCAAACGTTAGTTAACCGGGGCTTCCAAGAAGCAATTACCTACAGCTTCGTTGATCCAAAAGTTCAGAGCTTATTGCATCCAAATGCTGATGTAATGACATTACCTCATCCAATTTCATCAGAAATGTCGGTAATGCGTCTGTCGTTATGGACAGGTCTCTTACAATCAGTGGCTTACAACCAAAACCGTCAGCAATCACGTGTTCGTTTATTTGAGTCGGGCTTGCGTTTTATTCCTGATGAGTCGGCTGAGAATGGCGTTCGTCAAGATAACATGATCGCAGGTGTTATTTGCGGCACGAAAAACCAAGAGCATTATCAATTAGAAAAAGCACCTGTTGATTTCTTCGATTTAAAAGGTGATGTCGAAGCGATTTTATCACTCACCGGTGAAGCTGAAGCGTATCGCTTTGAAAAAGCTGAAATTGATGCGCTGCACCCAGGGCAAACGGCCGCCATTTTCAAAGGCGATGAGCTTGTAGGCCATATTGGTGCTGTTCACCCAGAACTTGAGCGCAAGCTTGGTTTGAATGGTCGTACGCTAGTATTTGAATTGGCGCTTGAGCCGATTTTAACTAGAAAATTACCTTGGGCGAGTGAAATTTCGAAATTCCCAGCTAACCGACGTGACATCGCTGTTATCGTAGAAGAAGCGGTTGAAGCAAAAAAAGTGCTACAACTTATTGAAAATGTTGGCGGAAATTATTTAGTTGATCTAAACTTGTTCGATGTATACCAAGGTCAAGGTATTGAACCGGGCTTTAAGAGTTTAGCCATAGCTATGACATTGCAAGATGTAGAGAAAACTCTTGAAGAAAAAGATATCAACGATGTTGTAGATCGAGTGGTAGATACCTTAAAAACTGAATTAAATGCATCATTGAGGGATTGATCCATGGCGCTAACCAAAGCTGAAGTGGCAGAACACCTGTGTAATAAAGTCGGTTTAAGTAAACGCGACGCAAAAGATATCGTTGAAGTTTTTTTCGAAGAGATTCGTCAATCACTTGAAGATGGTGAGCAAGTAAAGCTCTCAGGTTTTGGCAACTTTGATTTGCGAGAAAAAGCTGAACGACCGGGTCGTAACCCAAAAACAGGCGAAGATATTCCAATTTCTGCTCGCCGTGTGGTTACCTTTAGACCTGGCCAGAAGTTAAAGAGTCGCGTTGAAGACGGCAATAAATAGTTTATTTTAGCTTTGTTTAGCTCTTAATCCTTTGTAAAAGGCCGCTTTGTGCGGTCTTTTTATTGCTTTGCTGTAAAGCTAGAAGATCTTAGGCTTGAAGGCTTTAATGCTTGAAGGCTCGAAGGTAAGAGCTTGTATTTCTTTTTAATATATATTTTTATAATTTTTGCTTTAAGACTATGAATGGGTGTAGGTTTTACTTTTCAGCCTTCACGCGTTATAGCCTTCTAACGTAATAACCCTATGCGCCGAACTAATTATCCCGAACACGAAGTCAATAAACTGAATTGGCACGTTTTAAAGCTAGTTTACCCCTACTTACTAGAATTTAAGTGGCGGATTTCATTAGCGATTGTCTGTTTAATCTTAGCGAAAGTCGCTAGTGTCTATTTGCCATTTGTCCTAAAAGACGTTGTTGATACCCTAGATAAGAATGTTGAAAACAAAGTCATGCTAGTGCCATTTGGCTTAGTGGCAGCTTACGGCTTGGCCAGATTAAGTGTCGTCCTGTTTGGTGAGATTCGCGACACTTTGTTTGGCCGAGTAACTGAGCGCGCTATTCGCCGTATTGGTTTAAAAGTTTTCGAACATTTACATAGCTTGGAGTTAGCTTTTCATCTTAACCGTCAAACGGGCGGTATTTCACGTGATATTGATCGCGGTAACTCTGGTATTGCATTTTTAATGCGATTTATGGTCTTTAATATTGTGCCCACGCTTTTGGAAATAATCATGGTGATAGGGGTGTTTTTAATTAATTATCATTGGGGTTTTGCCGCTATTACCGCAACATCTATCGCGATTTATATTAGCTACACGGTTTATGCAACTGAGTGGCGAACGGGTTTTATTCGCGCGGCTAATAAAGCGGATTCTTCTTCTAACACGCGTGCAATCGACAGCTTACTCAACTACGAAACCGTTAAATTTTTTAATAATGAAGCCTACGAAGCGAAAATGTACGATGAGCAGCTTGCGACATGGGAAAAAGCAAAAACGCAAAATCGACTGTCACTATTTGCTTTAAATGGCGGGCAAGCAACGATAGTGGCTATCGCCATGACCTCAATGCTTGCGCTTGCCGCTTACCAAGTAACTAATGAGCAAATGACGTTAGGGGACTTTGTCTTGATCAATGCTTTTATGATGCAACTGTTCATGCCGCTTAATTTCCTTGGTTTTGTCTATCGTGAAATTAAGGGATCATTAGCCAATATCGAAGGCATGTTTGGTTTGCTCGACAAAAAGCCACAAATTACCGATAAACCAGAGGCACCAGATTTAACTATTTCGCAAAGTGGTATTGAATTTAACAACGTTACCTTTGGCTACCACCATGATCGTCAAGTACTTAAAGGCGTGAGTTTTAGTGTTAATGCAGGCCAAAAGGTCGCTATCGTTGGTGAGAGTGGCTCCGGTAAGTCAACCATCGTTAAATTATTATTTCGTTTTTACGATACTGATGGGGGAACAATTACCATTGATGAGCAAAACATCACTGATGTCACCCAGCTTTCACTTCGCAAACACATAGGTATCGTGCCACAAGATACCGTATTGTTTAACGACACTATATTCGAAAATGTTCGGTATGGCCGTCCACACGCTAGTGATAGCGAAGTACGCAAAGCCATTAGTATGGCATATCTTGATGATCTTATTGCTAAGTTACCCGATGGTGAGAATACGCAAGTGGGCGAGCGCGGATTAAAACTTTCTGGTGGCGAAAAACAGCGCGTCGCTATCGCTAGAACCTTGTTAAAAAATCCTGAAATCTGGATCTTTGATGAAGCAACCAGTGCGCTTGATAGCCACGCTGAACAAGAGATCTTAAAAGCCATTCGCAGTGTCGCTAAAAATAAAACCAGTATCGTGATTGCTCACCGTTTATCAACCATTACAGATGCTGATACCATTTTGGTGATGTTAGATGGTAAAATTGTCGAAAAAGGAAGTCACAGCGAACTTATTGCCGCTCAAGGTCGATACTATTCAATGTGGCAATTACAACAAAAATCTTAGTCTTAGGTTATGTCTAAAAATACCTGTCAAACTCGCGATGACGTCTTAAATGCGACAAAAAACTGGTTGCTCGATATTGTTATTGGGCTAAATTTTTGTCCGTTTGCTAAAAAAGAATGGCTCAACAATACCATTGCTTATTGCCTTGATGATGCGACAAAGATCACACCTGCGATTGATCACCTACTAACACAGTGCGATAAAATGGTGCTAACACCTGAGATTGAAACCTCATTGATGATATATCCTCAGGGGTTTACTGACTTTGAGGACTACTTAGATCTAGTCGATTTAGCTCAGCAATACCTAGCCGAAGCAGGTTTTGAAGGGCAATTCCAATTAGCGAGCTTTCACCCTGATTATTGCTTTGATGGCTTAAGCGAGAATGATGTTGAAAACTACACTAATCGTTCGCCATATCCAATGTTGCATATTATTAGGGAAGATAGCATGGCTAAAGTGCTTAGTGTTTATAAAAATCCTGAGCAAATTCCTGAGGATAACATGCAACTCGCGAGAGCAAAGGGCGTTAAGTTTTTCGAGCAATACCTAGTAGTTGGAAAAGGCGTAACGGAAAAGGATAGCTAGTGGAGCACTATATTCAAGAGTTTATGATCATTGCGATGGTTCATTTCCTCGCGGTAGCAAGCCCAGGACCAGACTTTGCCGTTGTGTTGAAGCAAAGTATTCAACACGGGAGAAAAACTGCGTTATATACCAGTGCAGGTATTGGTACTGGGATTTTAGTGCACGTTTTATATTCACTGGTTGGTATCGGTTTAGTGATAGCAAAAACGCCGAGTTTATTAACTGGCTTAAAATATGTCGCAGCGAGTTACTTTCTTTACATTGCTTGGCACGGTTTACGAGCGAAACCACCTGAGCGAGCAATCAATTCAGATCAACAAGTCAAAGCTGAACTAGAACAGTCTGCGCCGAGCCCCTTTAAAGCATTCTCAACCGGTTTTTTAATCAACGCACTTAACGTTAAAGCGACCTTGTTTTTTATTAGTTTGTTCTCAATGGTGATTTCATTTGAAACACCGACACAAATTAAAGCACTGTATGGTATCTACATGGCGGTTGCGACAGGGCTTTGGTTTAGTTTTTTATCACTGATATTGAGTCACCCAAGAATACGAAATCGGATCATTACTAAAGGCTATTGGTTAGATAGAATCATGGGCTTAGTGTTACTTATCCTTGCCATTGAGTTAGTTATCGGTAGTTTGTAGCTATTATCGTTGGGGCAATTTATTTGTTATGATCAAAATAAGTTCGTTTAAAAGGTGTTTTTAGTGGAAAAAGTTTCTGTTGTTCATATCGGTGGTAACATTGAACAAGCCTTGAAAGGGGAATATAAAATCAGTCCGAAGCAAGTGCTAATGGAAGCATGGCGCAACACGTTGCGAAACAGAGCGTCAATTAACGGCGGCTTGCTTATCGTATTATTGATCGGGGTTTTCGCCACCATGGTGCTTGCTGAGCTACTTGGTGGGCTTGAAGCGGTTAATCAAGATCCACAGCGTTTGTCGATTTTAAATTTAGCTGTCACCATTATAATTTGGCCGTTTCTCGCCGGTGTTGAAATGATGGGGATTTTCCAAGTTGTTGGGTTAAAAACAGAATCAAAACAAGTATTTGCCTTTTTAAAACGTGGTAGTTGGGTGGCGATTGCCGCGTTATTAAGTTCGGTTTTAGTTGGCTTAGGTTTACAATTATTTATTGTCCCAGGTATTTTTTTAGCCGTTTGTTTTTCTTTGATTGTACCGCTTGTCGTTGAAAAGAAATTGTCACCGCTACAAGCCATTGTCTTGTCAGTAAAAGTAATGAGATTCCAGTGGTTTAATATCTTTGCTGTTTATGTCCCGTTGGCGTTTGCACTCGTGCTGATCATGATTCCATTAAGCCAAGTCACTGGTGTTGCAACGTTTTTTGCTTTAGCCTTGTTTATTTTCTGTTTAAGCTATTTAGCGCCATTATATTTTCACGCGAAAGGTGTTTTATATCGCGAGATATATGGCATGACATTAAATGCCGAGTCGGCACCATCTATTAATTCAACTGATAGCTCAGGAACCTTTGACGCGTAGATGAAAAAGTTTAGCATTACGGCACTTGCTGTCGCGACAATCAGCGTTATGTTAGCTTATCCGTTTACCAAAACGTATACGCCAACTACTCAAGTGCCTGCTAAAACGGAAAAATCGGTTGCGTCAACACAATTACCTAAGGTTGACAGTAACTCATCTAACAGCTTGGTAACGGAGCCAGCATCCGTTACCAGCAAAGTACCAAACTTTGCAAAGTACAAAAGTGTAAAGCGAAAAAAAGCTAAGTTTTTTAACTACCTTCGGCCGGTTGTCGTAAAGCAAAACAGCAAAATTTTAGCGAATAGAAAGCAGCTGATAAAACTAGAAGAAAAGCTTGGCTTGGAAGAGGTTTTAACAGAAGAAGAAATTCAATGGCTTAATAGGCTAGCGAGAGAATATCGCGTTAAAGGCGTGGATTCGCCAATGCTACAAATTCAAAGGTTATTGTCTAGAGTTGATATTGTTCCTGTTGAACTTGTGTTAGTTCAAGGAGCCAATGAATCGGCTTGGGGAACGTCGAGGTTCGCTCGCGAAGGACTAAATCTATTTGGCATGTGGTGCTATAAAGAAGGTTGCGGTATGGTGCCTAGCTCAAGGACTGAGGGTATGACCCATGAAGTGGCCGTTTATGATACGCTAGAGCAGTCGGTTAAGGCGTATTTACGCAACCTTAATACCAATAATGCCTATCGAGTTTTTCGCAGTATTCGCCAACAACTAAGAGCATCTAATCAGCCATTGAAAGCTGAAATCCTCGCAACGGGTTTATTGCCTTATTCAGAGCGGGGCAGTGATTATGTTCTCGAGTTAACTGATATGCTCAGACATAATCAAGCCTTCTTCGATGGCGAACAAACCGCGCCATAGTTATTTCTCACCATAGTTATTTATAGTGTTAGTTTGATCATCGCGCTAACGACACTTTCGTTGTCGAGACCACTGATACCGTATTTATTGTGCCAAAAAGAATATTCTATACCCACTTGGACGTGGTCGCTGTTCTCAAAGTAATGACCAACATCAACCAATAATTGAGGATTAAAGTGAAATTCAGCTTTGTGATCATCTGCCGCGCTTGACCAATCAAAAAAGCCATTAAAAGTGATTTTATGATCGAGAGATGGAAAGTCATAGCCCCAAACCATGGTCAGCTGGTAATCGTTGTCGGTGTTGTCGTTATTCGCATAATAAACATTAGCTTGGACAAATTTGAAGTGTGGAATCGCTAAGTTAGTTCCTATCCCGAGTAAAACGTTATCAAAACTGCCAAAGGTATTTGATGAGTGCTCAATATTGGCCGCTAAAAACGTGTCTTGAATGAAACTCAAGGCAACAGGTTGATCCAATAAATAGCTTAAGCTTAGGCGAGGTGATACTTCGCCATATGTCCCTTTAAATTCAACATTGTCATTATCAGCTTTTGCAAGGGTGCGATCCGCAAACATAAATAGATCGCCCCAATTGTGGCCAGAGGCGTGTTCGAAAGTAAAAACGTTAACCGTGTCATTAGTTAGTACCTCAAAGTCTGAAGTGTTTTTTAAATAACTAAAGCTGTTTTTACTCCATAGGGTCTGTGCGCCTGCATTACCGATAAAAGCGAGTGGCAGGGATAGAGCAATGATACTTGTTGTAAAATGTTTCATGGCTATTACCCAAAGAAAGCGAACTTTAAAACAAACAATATTGCTAAAAATAGCACACTTAGGTTGAGAGATTTAAACTCACCACTAAAAATTCTCACTAAAACATAAGATATAAAGCCAAAAGCAATGCCGTGAGCGATTGAAAATGTTAATGGCATAGTTATACATATAACCGCTACGGGGACGGCTTCTGATAAATCATCCCAATGGATATTAACTAAGCCAGCTAACATTAACACTGCCACATAAAATAAAGGGCCTGAAGTCGCGTAAGCTGGAATGATGCCAGCGAGTGGCGAGAAAAATAAAGACAATAAAAATAGCACGCCAACGGTAATAGCGGTTAATCCTGTACGACCACCTGCAGCAACACCAGCAGTGCTTTCGACATAACTTGTTGTCGTTGAGGTGCCAAGCATTGAACCGGCTACGGTTGCACTTGAATCTGCCAGTAATGCTTTTCCTAACCTTGGTAAAGTGCCATCTTCAGCGAGTAAGTTACCGCGTTGTGCAACCGCAATAAGGGTGCCCGATGTATCGAATAAATCAACGAATAAAAAAGCAAAGACAACGCTGATCATGCCGACCTCAAAAGCACCGCTAATATCTAACTGCATAAATGTCGGTGCTAAGCTTGGTGGCATCGATACAATACCGTCGTATTGCACCTTACCAATCAAAATCGCAATTGCAGTAATCACTAAAATTGACAACATCACAGCGCCGTTAATACCGCGCTTTACCAGGCCAACAATTAAGAATAGACCAATAGCCGCGAGCACAGGTTCTACCGCAGTAATGTCGCCTAAAGTTACAAGTGTCGCCGGGTTATCAACGATAAAACCAGCATTTTTTAACGCGATAAACGCCAAAAATAGGCCGATACCTGCAGCAATACCAAAGCGCAATGACTGCGGTATTGAGTTAATTATCCATTCGCGAATGTTAAAAAGACTTAATAGGATAAAGATGAGACCAGAAAAGAATACGCCACCAAGCGCAACCTGCCAGCTATAGCCCATATCAAGGACTACGGTATAGGTGAAAAAGGCATTTAACCCCATACCCGGAGCAAGTGCGATAGGATAATTGGCGACAAATCCCATAATAAAACAACCAATAGCGGCAGCTAAACAGGTTGCAACAAACACGGCATCTCTATCCATTCCGGCGTCAGCAAGCATCGCAGGGTTGATAAAGATGATATAAGCCATGGTGAGAAAAGTGGTAATACCGGCAATAACTTCTTTTTTAAAATTGGTATTGTGTGCCTTTAGTTGAAACCATTGTTCAAGCATGTACTTATTCCGTTTGATTGTGTGGGTTATAAAAAGCTAGTTGTCGTTCAACTAGCTGATATTAATGATGTTGACTTGCTGTAACTCGTTTGAATTTAACGATTGCTCAACGCTTTGTTGGGCTATTTCTGGCTCGTCGAATGCGATATCTCCGCCATCAACAATCTCAGAGTCTGTACTCATTGATTTAAAGTCGAACAATTCACTGTCGCAAAGGTGAGAAGGTACGATGTTTTGCATTGCCGTGAACATGGACTCAATTCGACCGGGAAATTTATCATGCCAATCATTGAGCATTTGTTTGATATTCTGGCGCTGTAAATTGGGTTGAGAGCCACACAAGTTGCATGGAATAATTGGAAATTTCTTTAATTCACTGTATTGGATCAACTCACTTTCTTTACAAAACGCTAAAGGGCGAATAACCACGTGCTCACCATTATCAGATACCAGTTTAGGTGGCATCGATTTTAATTTGCCGCCGTAGAACATATTTAGCATCATGGTTTCTATCATGTCATCTCTGTGATGTCCTAACGCCACTTTAGTTGCACCTAAAGCTTTAGCTGTTTTATAAAGTACGGCACGGCGTAAACGAGAACACAAACTACAAGTCGTTTTACCTTCTGGGATCTTTTCTTTTACTATGCCATAGGTGTCTTCTTCAACTATTTTGTACTCAACCCCCAAGCTCTCTAAATATTGGGGTAAAACATGTTCTGGAAAACCAGGCTGCTTTTGATCAAGGTTGACCGCCACTAGTGAAAAGTTAATTGGCGCTTGCTTTTGTAAAATCATTAAAATGGCAAGCAGGGCATAACTGTCTTTACCACCGGATAAACACACCATAATGCGATCGCCATCTTCGATCATATTATATTGTGCAATAGCTTGCCCGACATTGCGGCGTAGCTTTTTTTCTAACTTAGTTAATTGTGTTTTTTCAACAGCGGTTAGTTCAGTCATTTATAGGAATACCCGAGAAATTTGGCGCGCATTATACCCGATTAAAACAGGGAAATAAAAAACAAAAAAAGCAGAAATACGCTGCGAACATATTTCTGCTTGTGATCAAATATTTGATTCACTTGGTATTAATTAAAACCATCTGGTTTAAGTGCTAAAACGTCACAATTTAATCGGTCGATGACATGCTCTGCAGTATTGCCAATGAGCGCAGCTGAGATGCCTGTTCGGCCGATAGTTCCTAGAATAACTAACTCAGCATCGAGCTCTTTAGCCATACTTTCAATCACATCTTCAGGCAATCCTTCTTTGACATACGTATGGGCTTCATCAATACCAAACTTTTTAGCGTGTTCTTGCATGGCATGGACATGATGACTTTTTACATTGTCGTTATATTCGTTCGCGTTAAATTCGGGTATTTCAATGGCGATATTAACAGGTGTACCCGGAAATGAATTAACTAAGTTAGCATTAGCGTTGATAATACGCGCTAAGTTTTTGGCTTCTTCGGTAATTTTGTCATTTAAAGCGATGTGTTCAGCTTCGTCGCTACCGACATTAATAGCGGCTAGAATATTGCCATTTTCCGGCCATGAATGCTCTTTTACCAAAAGTACAGGACAAGGGCATTTGCGCAATATATGCCAGTCGGTTGGCGTAAAAATAACGGCTTTAAGTTTGTCGTGCTCATGAGTTCCTTTTATCACTAGGTCAAAATTTTCGTTTTCAACTTGTTCTAAAATGGCTTCGAATGGACGGTTGTGCCAAACAACCTTGATATCGATAACTAATTTATCGGTTTCAAGCGTTGCAATCAGATCTTTGATCCACTGTGTTCTGCTCTCTATCACCGAACCTCGCATCGTTTCGCGCTCATCACTCGATAACATGGTTGTCATTTCATAGGAGAAATCAAATATCGACAAGAATGCCGTGATCTTAGCGTTGTTTTTATGAGCTAACTCGATCGCACGCTCAAGTGCTTTTTGACGTTCTTGTGTTGGGTCAATGACCACTAAAAGGTTCTGATATTTTTCCATTATTTTATACCGATTCAACAAAGTGTTAACGCTACTATGACAAAGAATATAGCTTAAAGCTTTGTTATAAATCAAAATTTAGCATAAGAAAATTCTTGCTACTGATGCTTAGTATAGGAGAAATTCAGAAAAAGCGGGAGGGAGCAAACTAGCGAGTATTACATACCCGCTAATTGAGCTAGTTCATCAATATCGTTGATCGTAATAAACTTACCGTTAACGGTTAACAGGCCTTGTTTATCAAAACGATTTAACAATCGAGAAATCGTTTCTACTGTTAAGCCTAAATAATTCCCTACATCACCGCGTGTCATTGACAGTCTGAATTCATACGGTGATAAACCACGAGCTTTCTGACGGTTACTTAACATGGCGATAAAAGTCGCTAACCGCTGTTCAGCGTTCTTTCTGTTGAGCAAAGATAACATTTCTTGGTCGGTTTTTATTTCGTCACTCATCAAACGATAGATTTGCGTTCGTAATTTCGGCATATTGTTTGACAGTAGGTCGAGCGTCGTGAAAGGAATTTCACAGACCATTGCCGTCTCTAGCGCTTGGGCAAAACTCGGGTGAGTTTTATTGGCGATCGCATCAAAACCAAGCAAATCTCCTGGTAGGTGAAACCCCGTAATTTGCTCTTCACCTTGGCTGTCAATAATGTAGGTTTTAAAGGTGCCTGTTCTCACTGCAAAAAGTGAATTCAATGGTTCACCATTTTGGAATAATTTGTCACCTTTGTGCACGGGCTTTTTTCTGTCAATGATTTTATCGAGCAAGTCGAGCTCTTGATCATTTAAGGAAAAAGGTAAGCAAAGCTCACTAATACTGCAATTTTGGCAATGGATGTGCTGTTGAGTGGCGCAATTTTTTGATGACATGAATGACCTAGCGATAAATCCTTTAATGACGGTATTCTAATTAATCAGTTGTGTAGATGCAATGAGTAAGGTGTAACCACCATAAGCAATCATTGCCAAGCCAGTACATTTGCGTAACAAACTATTGCGCATTAACGATTGAACATAATCAATACCATAAGACATTGAAATAAGTGCTGGTAATGTACCAAGACCAAAGCATATTAATATCAGGCCACCGTTCATCGCACTGCCGCTAGCTAGTGCCCACGTCAACATTGAATAAACTAGACCGCAAGGTAACCAACCCCACAACGCACCAAGGCCCAATGCTTGCAGCGGGGTTCGAACGGGCAGGAAGTGTTTCGCTAATGGCGCAATGTACTGCCAGAGTTTTTTGCCGATAAGCTCGATTTTACCAACGACCTGCCACCATTGGGCAATATAAAAACCGAGCAATATTAAGAAAATAGCCGAGAGTATATGCAGAAAATTAGCATTAATCCCGCCACTTTTTACCGCTAAAGAACTGCTAAAGCCAACAATAGCACCAATTAAACCATAAGACGATAAGCGGCCGAGATGGTAGCCGACGACGAGTTTTAGTTTTTGATGGGAGGCATCCGGACCAATTGCATTGGTTAGCATACCTGTGATGCCACCACACATGCCTAGGCAATGACCAGCACCTAATAAACCAACAACAAATGCCGATAAATAATCAAAGCTCATGCGGATCTTTTGGCGTATTCTCTGTCGGCTTAGTCGTGTCATTTGAAGCTTGTTTGTCTTCGTCGTAAAGGATGCTCATTCCTTCCTTTTCAAGATCGTCAAACTGTTCAGACTTTACTGCCCAAAAGAACAGGTAAATACCAATAATAGTCAACAAGACCGCGATTGGGATCAGAACATAGATTACCGTCATTTCAATAACCTCAATGAGTTAGTTACCACCAAAATAGAACTTGCTGACATACCTATAACAGCAAGATACGGCGTAATGTGGCCTGACATAGCAAGCGGCAAAACAATCGCATTATAGCCAAAAGCCCACATGTAGTTTTGACGAATAATCTTTTTGGTGCGTGTAGCAACGTCTAATAAAGTAGCAATTGAGCCCAATTTGTTGTTTAACAAAATAACATCTGCACCGTGTTTTGCAATATCAGCACCACTGCCCATAGCAATCGATAAATGAGCGGCACTAAACACAGGCGTGTCGTTAATGCCATCGCCAACCATTGCAACTTTGTATTGTTTTTGCTTTTCGGTAAGTTGTGCCATTTTATCCTTGGCAGTTAATTGACTGTGAGCTTCATCAAGAGGCAAGGTGTCAATGACTTGTTGGCAGCCGGCTTGGTTGTCACCTGATAGCAACAAGGTTTTACAGTGTGCTGATTTTAGTGACGATAAGAGCGTTACAGCATCCTCTCTAATGGTATCAGTCAAATAAATAGCACTAATAAGTCGGCCATTAAGTAAAACTAAACACGAAGCATCTCGATGTGACTGCTCATGAGTGTTATCGATAGTTTGTGAAAGGATCCATGATGCTTTACCAATAGTTAATTGTTGGCCCTTGTATTGGGCGTTAACACCGCAACCTGCAACAATTTCAACCTTGTCCACTTCTGTTTGGCTATCAAAGTAGCTATGGAATGCTTTAGCAATCGGATGCTCAGAGTAGGCCTCAGCACTGGCTATAATGGGTAGCAACTCTTTTTCAGTATAGGGCGAGTCAAAAAGTACAACTTGTGAAATGGTGAAGTCGCCTGTTGTTAGCGTTCCCGTTTTATCGAAGGCATATAAATCGATTTGTGGCATCGCTTCCATGACATGTGCCGATTTGATCATAATTCCCGAGCGATTGAGTTTAGTCGTAGCACAAGTTAATGCTGTGGGTGTTGCTAGTGAAAGCGCACAAGGGCAGGTTGCAACTAATACCGAGAGCGTGATCCAAAATGCCTCACTTGGCATGTGTTGACCCCAATATAGTGCGGTAATCGATGCCATAACTAAGATTAGTGCTACAAAATACTGCGCAATTTTGTCTGAGAACTGAGCGAGCTTAGGCTTATAGCTTTGAGCCGCTTCACTTAATCGGATAAGTTGGCTTAAGAATGAGTCGCTCATCAAGCTTGTAACACTAATGGTTATGTTGCCATCGCCATTAATAGTGCCGGCAAACACTTTTTCACCTTGGGTTTTAGTCACCGGTTTTTGCTCGCCCGATAGCATAGCTTCATTGATTTGTGAGCTACCGTGAACAATTAAGCCGTCTGCAGGAATCGTCTCGCCAGGCTTAATGATAACTTGATCATGGACAGCAAGCTTTTTAGCCGCGATCAGCTTTGGTTGACCATCTTGTAGTACTGTTGCCGATAAAGGCATGAGTTTCAATAGGTTCGCAGATACTTGCGCGGCGCGATTACGAGCTCTAAATTCTAAAAACTTACCAATGAGCAAGAGAAAAGTGAACATAGAGACTGATTCAAAGTACACCTCACCTTGGCGGGTTGCAGTTGCCCAAACACTGGCTGTATAGGCCAATGATATCGCAATTGAGACTGGCACATCCATCGATAATCGACGAGCCCGTAAGGCGTTTATTGCGCCGGTATAGAATGGAAATGCACCATAAGTGACTATAGGTAACGAGAGAATCAAGCTTGCCCAACGCAAGTAGGTCAGGTTGTGCTCAGACATATCTGAAAACGCCCCGAAATATAAACCAATGGCTATCATCATAACCTGCATCATTAAGATGCCAGAGATCCCCAATCGCTTAATAAAGGCTTTGCTTTGTTGTTGGTTAAGCTCTTCAGCGGTGCTGGCTTTAAACGGTAGGGCGTGGTAACCAATGGCATCAATTGCTGATAAAATATCACTGAGCTTTATTTGGTCGTCAAACCATTTTACGGTAGCTCGTTGCGTTGTCGCATTAACATTGATTTGCTTGACACCATCAAGCTTGGAGATTTTCATTTCAATTAACCAAGCACAGGCGGCACAACTGATATTATCAACGGTTAAGATCGACTCTTTGATATCGCCGTCTTGATGAATAAACTCATTTTGCAGGGCTTCATCGTCGAGCAACTTATGCTTATTTAATTGCTCAGGAACAAGTACTTCACCTTTATTGGCGGGCTCGGTTCTAAACTTGTAATAGTCAGTCAGGCCATTATCAACAATGGTTTGCGCAACGGCTTGGCAACCAATACAACACATTGGTTGAACTTTTTGATTAATGGTAACAGATAAGTCAAGCCCGCTTGGCACGGGCTCGTCACAGTGAAAGCAGTGAATGGTCATTAGTTTGCTTTTGCAGGATCCGGCTTAATATCGATAAAGTTTGTTTGTGGTAAATATACGTCTTGCTGGATTTTCCAGGTGTCTTCAAATGAGCTAATGGTAATTTTCCATTTACCTTTTACTGGTTGGTCGAATTGATGGCGAAAGTGACCGTTACCATCTGGCGTTAAGGCTAAATAGAAGTCGTTTTCTGCCAGTGTAGGGTGAAAGAAGTTGATGTTTAACACAGGAAAAACTTTTTCAATGCCCGTTGGTTTGATAACTAACTCGTTGTTGGCGAGCTTTAGTTCGAAGCGCATGCCTAATTTTTGTGCCATTTTTACTTTAGACACTTGCATATTTATGGCTTTACCTTTTTTGTAATAGTCACCAGCAACTAGTTCATCAGGATCATCAAGTGCGATGAATAAGGTTGTAATACCGGCAACTACTGCAGAAAAAGGAAGAAAAAATACCAACCAAGCCCAAGGCTCTTTGTACCAAGATGTTTTCATAAAAAATACACTTAAAAAATTTTCATTATTGTACTTGTTTTACGTCTTGCAACCAAGAAAAAGTCAATGATTTAGTTTGATTTTAGTCAAAAAAAAGCCCCGTTAATTAACGGGGCTTTAGACTATGTGAAACTCACATTATTTTTCTTTTAAGCTATGAACATAAGCACTGATAACGTGTACTTTTTCTTCGCCTAAGATGTCTTTCCAAGCAGGCATCACACCAGCACGACCATTTCTGATAGATTCTTGAACGGCGCGTTCACTGCCGCCGTATAACCAGATGTTGTCGTTTAAGCGAGGTGCGCCTAGGTCGATACCCATAGCTGCACTGCCTTCACCGCTAGCTCCGTGACATGCTTGACACATTGCGTATTTGGCTTTACCCGCTTCCGCATTGCCTTCTTTTGCATCACGACCGCTTAAGCTTAATACATAAGCAGCTACGTCTTTAACACCTTCTTCGCCACCTAGCATTGTACCCCAAGCAATCATGCCTTGCGCCTTGCGACCTTCCATTAAGGTGTACTTAATGCCAGCAGGCGAGTGATCGTATAACCAATCGTCGTCGGTAAGGTTAGGGAAGCCAGTAGTACCACGAGCATCAGAGCCGTGACATTGTGAACAGTTTTGTAGGAATAAACGTTGACCAACCTTTAATGCTTCACTGCGATCTACTAAGGCTTGTTGCTCTGCTGAAAGGGCGTCGTAGTCACGTGTATCAAAGTCAATCTCTTCGCTTTTTGCTGCTGCAATATCTTCAATTGAATAAGTTGCGTATTTAGCGAAAATTTTACCAAAGGTTTCGTTGGCTTGTGCAACTTCACGGTCGTATTGTACTAATACACCAGAGCCTTCAGCTAAACGCTCTTCAGTTAATTGCTTAGACTCTTCAATACTTGTGATGCCTTGGTTTGAAGATTTCCAGCCTAATAGACCGGCAAAGTTACCCAAACCTGGGTATAACGCTAGGTATAAGAAGCCCCAAATGATTGTTAATAAGAAGAACGTACTCCACCATTTAGGTAGTGGGTTGTTAAGCTCTTCAATGCCGTCGAAAGTGTGTCCCATTGACTCGCCTTCTTCAACACCTGCGAAGTTCTTTAAACACCAACGCAGTAATAGGTAACAACCTACTAACGTTCCTAGTGTAAGAACAGTAATCCAAATACTCCAGAAGCTAGACATTATTATTAGTCTCCTGTTTGTTAATTTCTTCTTTGCGATCTTCTTCGAAAATTGAGTTTGCAGCTTTATCAAACGAAGAGTTGCGTTTTTTGCTGTAAGCCCAGACCACAATGATGATAAAAAGTGTCAATATAAGGAGGGCTATTAACCCTCTTAACGTGCCGTAATCCATGGTCTTACTTCAATGCGTGGCCTAGCGACTGCAAGTATGCAATCAAGGCTTCCATTTCAGTTTTACCAGCTACCGCCGCTTTAGCGCCTGCGATTTCTTCAGCAGAGTAAAGTGGGATAGGGTTGCCGTTCTCATCTTTATGAGTGCGGTTACGCGTTAACATGTTAAATGTTTCCATTTTCTTACCTGTTAACTGACCGTCTAACGTGTTTTCATCTAACCATTTAAATGAAGGCATGTTTGACTCAGGAACAACAGAGCGAGGATCGATTAAGTGCGCACGATGCCAGTCGTCAGAGTAACGACCACCTACGCGAGCTAAATCTGGACCAGTACGTTTAGAGCCCCATAAAAATGGGTGTTCCCAAACGTGCTCACCAGCCACACTGTAGTGACCATAGCGTTCTGTTTCAGCGCGGAAAGGACGAATCATCTGACTGTGACAAGTGTTACAACCTTCACGGATGTAGATGTCTCGACCTTCCATTTCTAAAGCTGTATAAGGACGTAAGTTATCAACTGGCTGCGTCGTTTCTTTTTGGAAGAAAAGCGGAGTAATTTCTACTAAACCACCAATACTGATCGCAAAAATAGTAATTACGAAGAACCAGCCAATGTGTTTTTCTAATTTTTCATGTTTGTTTTGCATGTTCAATCTCCTTAAGCTGCTTCAACTTTTTTAAGGCTACCGTTTTCAGCGCCAATAGTTTTGAACATGTTGTACATCATAATCACGAAACCAGCGACTACTAATGCACCACCTAAGAAACGCATGAAGTAGAACGGGTATGACGCCGTTAAACTTTCAACAAAGCTGTAAGTCAATGTACCGTCAGCGTTTACCGCACGCCACATTAAACCTTGCATTACACCTGAAATCCACATAGCAACGATGTATAAAATAATACCGGCAGTGTGCATCCAGAAGTGAATGTTGATTAAGCGAACGCTAAACATGCGCTCTTGATTAAATAGGATAGGAATCAAGTGGTACATAGCACCGATAGAAACCATTGCAACCCAACCTAACGCACCAGAGTGAACGTGACCGATTGTCCAGTCAGTGTAGTGAGATAATGCGTTGACTGATTTAATCGCCATCATTGGACCTTCAAACGTAGACATACCATAGAAAGACAATGAAACGATTAAGAAACGAAGAATAGGGTCACTGCGAAGCTTGTGCCATGCACCTGATAACGTCATGATACCGTTGATCATACCACCCCAAGAAGGAAGGAATAATACAACTGACATTACCATACCTAAAGACTGAGCCCAGTCTGGTAACGCTGTGTAGTGCAAGTGGTGAGGACCAGCCCAAATGTATAGTGAAACTAACGCCCAGAAGTGAACGATAGATAAACGGTATGAATAAACAGGACGCTCAGCTTGTTTAGGAACGAAGTAGTACATCATACCCAAGAAACCAGCTGTTAATAGGAAACCTACAGCATTATGACCGTACCACCATTGCATCATTGCATCGATCGCACCTGAGTATAACGAATATGACTTCATCATAGAAACAGGAATTGCCATTGAGTTACCGATATGAAGTACTGCAACAGTAATAATGAAACCACCAAAGAACCAGTTGGCAACGTAAATATGCGAAGTCGTGCGTTTAATGATAGTACCGAAGAACACTATAGCGTATGACACCCATACCACCGCAATTGCGATATCGATTGGCCATTCTAGTTCGGCGTATTCTTTACTTGTTGTATAACCTAAAGGCAGAGTAATTGCTGCGGCAACGATAATTGCCTGCCAACCCCAGAAGGTGAAAGAAGCAAGGCCAGGAGCAAATAATGCTGTTTTACAGGTTCTTTGTACTACGTAATATGAGGTAGCAAAAAGCGCACTTGTACCAAACGCGAATATTACCGCATTGGTATGGAGAGGACGAAGACGAGAATACGTTAGCCACGGCGTGTCGAAGTTTAGCGCTGGCCAAATAAGTTGAGCAGCGATAATAACACCAACAAGCGTACCAACGAATCCCCAGATCACAGTCATGACAGTAAACTGACGGACAACATTCATGTTGTAGTCAACTGCCGACGTATTACTTTGGTTCATGTTAAGGTTTCCACATTTATAATTATTAAAAAAATGGGTTTGTAAGCCGATTACAAAACAAGCTATGTGATTAAGTTATAGTCTAATTTTGCTCAAGGCGCACAGATTGATTAAATCGGTGTTGAATATTAAGCAACTCAAGTTCAAAAGTCATTACGTTGAAGCCGAAAACATGTTCTAAATCAAAAAAAAGTTAAGATTTGTTACATTTTGCTAACCGAAATATACAAATTTAGCTAAATCTAATAAAATCAGCACCATGAATCGATTTATTTCCCTATTATTAACTGCTGTTTTTTTGTTCACTGCTTGTGGTGAGCAGACCAAACCAGAGCAGGAGCAGCAAATTCGCTTTTGTTTGAACGGTAAAGTGGAATGCCTAGTCAGTAGTGATAAATATTCAGTGCGTTTGTTAACCAATGTAGAACAAGTATCACCTGAAACATTGTTTAGCGTTGCCCTTGAAATCGAGAATGTTGCCCAATTGACTAAAGTCTCGGGATACTTGGAAGGGGTCTCTATGTACATGGGCAAAATCCCCTTGGTGTTCAACATCGGTAACTCGGATAAGCAGTTCATTGCCAATGGCTTTGTTGGTAGTTGCAGTGAACCACAAATGTACTGGCGTATCATCGTTGACTTTGAATTTATCGATGCTAGCGGTCAACAACACAAAGCCCAAGTAGTTGATAACTTTTATAGTCGATCTCAGTAGCTTTGTATTGTATAAGTGTCTTTGATTATTTCTGCAAAATTAGCGATAAATTACTTGCTCCTAGTTAACGTATTTTGTTAGCCTCGCGTTTTAACTAAAATCCTACTTAATTTATGGAATTAGCTGTTCTTGCGATATTTATCCCTACGTTCTTTTTTGTTTCTATAACACCTGGCATGTGTATGACACTTGCGATGACACTGGGTATGTCTGTTGGCGTTCGTCGCACTATGTACATGATGATAGGTGAGTTACTGGGGGTGGCAATTGTAGCTATTTCTGCGGTAATTGGTGTTGCCTCTGTTATGCTTAAGTATCCTGAGTTATTTGCCATACTTAAGTATATCGGTGGCGCTTATCTTGTATATTTGGGTTATCAAATGTGGATGTCAAAAGGGAAGATGGCGATAGATATTAATAACCAAGTGGAGACTGGCAAGTTTGAATTGTTTGCTCAAGGGTTAATTACGGCGGTGTCCAACCCGAAAGGGTGGGGCTTTATGATCGCGCTACTTCCACCTTTTATCGACCCTGAACAAGCACTAGTACCTCAACTCTTGATCTTGTTGTCTGTGATTTTATGTAGTGAGTTTGTTTGTATGATGTTATACGCAACAGGTGGTAAAACACTGCGAATTTTCCTCTCAACTGGCAATAACGTCAAACTGATGAATCGAATTTCAGGTACCTTAATGGTAGGGGTAGGGATCTGGCTCGCTCTTGGCTAAATACAGATTAATGCTTGGCGATGAAAATAGCCTACCAAAAAGTAGGCTTTTTAAAAGTGGCTCATGTGTGAATCAGGAAAGTCTGATTTGAACAGACGACACATACCAGATTGGAACAGTACAGTCCAACGCTCCAACCCAAACCGCATCGCTTTTTGGGGAATATAATACTTTCAATAAGTTAATGTTTAGCAATGAAAAAAGCCTACTATAAAGTAGGCTTCTTAAAAGTGGCTCATGTGTTTATTAGGAATGTCTGATTTGAACAGACGACACATGCCAGATTGGAACAGTACAGTCCACCGCTATAACTCATGCCGAATCGTTTTTTGGGAATATAATACTCTCAATAAGTTGATGTTTAGCAATGAAAAAAGCCTACTATAAAGTAGGCTTCTTAAAAGTGGCTCCCCTGGTCTGATTTGAACAGACGACACATGGATTAACAGTCCACCGCTCTAACCAACTGAGCTACAGGGGAATAATCTTTTACTTATTTTACGAAAGACACATCGATTAACAGTGCTTTCAACCTACAGCTCTAACTAACAGAGCTACAGGGGAATAATCTAGTTTTTATCGAAATACCGCTTTTCAGCCATACTTCTAAAAGTGGCTCCCCTGGTCTGATTTGAACAGACGACACATGGATTAACAGTCCACCGCTCTAACCAACTGAGCTACAGGGGAATAATCTTTTACTTATTTTACGAAAGCGACATGGATTAACAGTGCTCTCAACCTACAGCTCTAACCAACTGAGCTACAGGGGAATAATCTTTTATTTATTTTACGAAAGACACATGGATTAACAGTGCTCTCAACCTAAAGCTCTAACCAACTGAGCTACAGGGAATAATCTAGTTTTGTCGAAATACCGCTTTGCAGCCATACTTCTAAAAGTGGCTCCCCTGGTCTGATTTGAACAGACGACACATGGATTAACAGTCCACCGCTCTAACCAACTGAGCTACAGGGGAATAATCTTTTACTTATTTTACGAAAGCGACATGGATTAACAGTGCTCTCAACCTACAGCTCTAACCAAGTGAGCTACAGGGGAATAATCTTTTACTTATTTTACGAAAGACACATGGATTAACAGTGCTCTCAACCTAAAGCTCTAACTAAAGTGAGCTACAGGGGAATAATCTTTTACTTATTTTACGAAAGACACATGGATTAACAGTGCTCTCAACCTAAAGCTCTAACTAAAGTGAGCTACAGGGGAATAATTATACTCGTTAGCGACGAGCAAATATTGTTGCTGTTGTCGTTAACGGAGCGGAATGTTAAAGGGCGCTTGCGATACTGTCAACACAAAAATAATAAAAACTTTAAATATTTGTTCGTTTGGTTGATTTGTCACCACAACGGTTGAAAATCTGTCAGGGTCTGGTCGATTAATCATCATTACTGAGTTGAAATAGGGTATCCCTTAGTTATCCACTTTTGTTGTGGATAAGTATGTGAGTGAAAGTGTAATAAGTTGTAATGCCTTTGATATACATAGCTTGGAGTTAATTGATTAATTTTAAATCACCTTGTTGAAGTGTATTTAATTCAGTCACTTACGTTGTATTGTTTTAAAAATACACGCTTCATGATTAATATTTGTTCAAGTCTTGGTTTGTAGATGTTCTTGTGGATTTTTTGGCCAAGGATAAAACAAACATATTTTTTTACTTTTTCTCGTAGCAGGTTGTTGGTCGTTTTATTACAATAACCTGTCCAACATAAACATATGTAGAAGTTGCATGTCTGCTGCCAAAAATAAAAATCAAATAGATTTATTAACAAGTCCGGTTGGCGAAACGCTCAAGCGAATGACTATCCCGATGACGTACGGCATGATATTGCTGATGACCTTTAACTTAATCGATACCTTCTTTGTTGGTTTGTTGGGCACACAACCATTAGCTGCGATTAGTTTTACCTTTCCTATTACTTTTACCATTATTAGTCTAACGATAGGGTTAGGAATCGGTACGTCAGCCGTGATTGCAAAATATCTCGGCAGCAATGATGAAGACTCAGCTAAAGATGTTGCAACTTCAGCAATCATTTTAACTGGTATTTTAGTCAGTATCATTGCGGTACTTGGTTATTACTTCACAGATGATATTTTTATTCTTTTAGGGGCTGAACCGACGTTATTACCCTTGATTCACGATTACATGGATTATTGGTTTTTGGGCTGTGTTTGTTTGATTGGCCCTATGATCGGTAATGCGGTGCTAAGAGCGTCGGGCGATACCAAAACACCGAGCATGATTATGGGGAGTGCGGGGCTTATAAATGCGGTGTTGGATCCAATGCTCATTTTTGGCTTTGGTCCTATTCCGGCGATGGGGATCAAAGGCGCAGCGATAGCGACCTTAATTTCTTGGGTTGTTGGGTTGTTCTTTGTCCTTTATATTTTGGCGATCAGACGTAATCTTATTCATCGCACAATGATAACCACAGAGCGCTTTATAAATAGCGCTCGTCAAGTACTCAAAATAGGTATACCCGCAGCTGGAGCCAATATGCTGACACCAATAGCCGGTGCCATATTAACGGCAATCGTTGCTTCCTACGGTGAATCTGCTGTAGCTGCATTTGGTGTTGGTTCGAGAATAGAATCAATTGCCTGTTTGGTCGTGCTAGCAATGTCGATGACACTACCACCTTTCATTAGCCAAAACCTTGGGGCTGGTAACATGGAGAGAGTTGAAGAAGGTTACAAAACAGCAGTAAAGTTTGCCATGGTTTGGCAACTAGGTATTTACTTGTTACTCGCTTTGCTCGCACCTTTGATTGCAAATATCTTCTCAACTGAAAAGGAAGTTGCCGATTTAATCAAGTTATATATTTGGATATTACCACTTGGTTATGGCTTACAAGGCGTTATCATTTTAACGAACTCTTCATTTAATGCGCTCCATAAACCCATGACCGCGTTAGTGCTGAGTTTAGTGAGGTTATTCGTATTTTATGTACCCTTGGCCTATGCCGGTAGTGAGCTATTTGGTTTAACAGGGTTCTTTATCGGTGCCTTACTCGGTAATTTATTGATGGCGTTTATTTCATATTCGTCTTTTACAAAACAGTTTAAGCAAGCACACTCGGTAAATTTAGCATGAAAAAGCTAACCCTCGAATCACAATACACACCCGCAGGAGATCAGCCAACGGCAATCGCTCAGTTACTTGATGGTATCGAAGCAGGTCTAGCTCACCAAACGTTATTAGGGGTTACAGGATCGGGCAAAACATATACGGTCGCTAATGTCATTCAAAAGCTCGATAGGCCAACCATGATTCTCGCGCCAAACAAAACATTAGCAGCCCAGCTATACGGTGAGATGAAGGAGTTTTTCCCAAATAACGCAGTAGAATATTTTGTTTCCTATTATGATTACTATCAGCCCGAGGCCTATGTGCCCACGACCGATACTTTTATTGAGAAAGACTCTTCGGTAAATGAGCATATTGAGCAAATGCGGTTATCTGCAACCAAAGCACTCCTTGAGCGCAGAGATGTTGTAATTGTTGCATCGGTATCAGCCATTTATGGTTTGGGCGACCCAGATTCCTACTTAAAGATGATGTTGCATTTACGCCAGGGAGACATCATAAATCAACGTGATATTTTACGTCGCCTCGCCGAGCTACAATACACCCGAAATGATGTGGCTTTTACTCGAGCAACGTATCGCGTTCGCGGTGATGTCATTGATATTTTTCCTGCTGAATCAGATCGCCTAGCGCTACGAGTCGAGCTGTTCGATGAGGAAATCGAAAATATTAGAGAATTTGATCCGCTAACCGGTGAAATGGAACGCACACTTGCCCGTGTAACGGTATACCCTAAAACCCATTATGCAACACCGCGCGATAAAATATTATCAGCGATTGAAAACATCAAGATTGAGTTAAAAGACAGGGCAAAAGTATTAAAAGACAATAACCAGTTAATTGAAGAGCAGCGCATCGTTCAGCGCACTCAGTTCGACATAGAAATGATGAATGAGCTCGGTTACTGCTCAGGGATTGAAAATTACTCGCGATACCTATCTGGTAGAGCCGCCGGCGAACCACCACCTACTTTATTCGACTACTTACCCCCTGATGGCTTATTAGTCATCGATGAATCGCATGTGACAGTACCGCAAATTGGTGCCATGTATAAAGGTGACCGATCGCGCAAAGAAAATTTAGTCCAATATGGCTTTAGATTGCCATCTGCACTTGATAACCGACCACTAAAGTTTGAAGAATTTGAAGCTTTAGCGCCGCAAACCATTTATGTCTCGGCAACACCTAGCCAATATGAACTTGATAAATCTAATGGTGAAGTGGCAGAACAAGTCGTTCGACCAACGGGTCTACTTGATCCTGAAATAGAAGTGCGACCAGTAGATACCCAAGTTGATGATCTGTTATCTGAAATTAGGATCAGAATCGCGAAACAAGAGCGTGTGTTAGCGACAACGTTAACCAAAAAAATGGCGGAAGACTTGACCGAGTATCTAGATGAACACGGTGTTAAAACCCGCTACTTGCATTCAGATGTTGATACTGTTGAACGCATGGAGATCATTCGGGATTTACGTTTGGGCAAGTTTGATGTACTCGTTGGTATTAACCTGTTGCGGGAGGGCCTAGATATGCCAGAGGTTTCTCTCGTTGCTATTCTCGATGCTGACAAAGAGGGCTTTTTACGCTCTGAACGTTCTCTAATTCAAACAATTGGCCGAGCGGCTCGCAATGTTGAAGGCAAGGCCATTCTCTATGCTGATACGGTAACAAAGTCGATGCGCAAAGCTATTGATGAAACCAACCGCCGACGCGAAAAACAAGCGCAATACAATCTCGATAACGGCATTACACCAAAAGGTGTTAAGCGCAAAATTAGCGATGTAATGGATCTTGGTACATCAAATGAAGAGTTACAACAAAAAGCCAAACAGGTAGCAGTGCCAAAAGCTAAGTATCAAACCATGTCGGTTGCTGAGATTGATAAGCAAGTAAAAGTGCTTGAAGAGAAAATGTTTGAACATGCTAAAAACCTAGAGTTTGAACACGCCGCAAAAGTCCGCGATGAAATTAATGAACTAAGGCAAGTGCAGTTAACACATTAAAGGCTAACCCAATACACTCATCCAAGCGCAGTTATATTGATGAATGTATTGGTTTAGTTAACCTTGAAAGGTTCAATGTGTGGAGAAGTTAGCGCAAAGGTAACGTGGAGTGTTGCGCAATGATTTGTGCAACGGCTTCATTTGTACAATGTTCAAGTTGACTGATTTCCTCAATGATACGGTCTTGAATATCAACAGGAAATAGCATCATCTGCTCCAGGTACAAGTGTGCTTGCGTATCCTTTTTACTATTAACTAAGCCGGCTAGATGTCTAGCGTGATTAGTCCATACTGAAGTCATAATACCTCCAACGGATGTGACCACCACTTATAAGTCTAGTCGGTTATTGAGAAATTACCTTCGCAGGCGCGATAAAACATGAACTATGAGCTAAATAAACGAGTAGACTATATTTTAATGTTTTGCCATTTATTTTGTTTATGCTCGTTATAACGCCCTAGTGATTAGTGTATTTACTCTTGATCGTTTACGTTATTCATACAGGTGTATGAAACCTGAAAATTCACAAGTCAATCAATGGGAGAGTTGTTATGACGTCGCAAGTAACGATTCCAGAAAAAGGTCAAGCTATTGAAATAGATAACGGCCGATTAGTAGTTCCAAATAACCCTGTAATTCCATATATCGAAGGTGATGGTATCGGTGTTGATGTTACGCCACCAATGATCAAAGTGGTTAATGCAGCCGTCGAAAAAGCTTATCAAGGAGAGCGAGAAATCCAGTGGCTAGAAGTCTACGCAGGTGAAAAAGCAACGGCACTTTATGATTCTGAAACCTGGTTACCTGATGAAACCCTTGAACTTTTTAAAAAATATAAAGTGGGTATCAAAGGGCCATTAACAACACCTGTTGGTGGTGGTATTCGCTCGTTAAATGTTGCATTGCGCCAGGTATTAGACTTATACGTATGTCAACGTCCAGTTCAATGGTTTACTGGCGTACCAAGCCCAGTTAAGCACCCTGAGTCAGTTGATATGGTTATTTTCAGGGAAAACTCCGAAGATATATATGCAGGTATTGAATATCAAGCCGGTAGCGAGCAAGCACAAAAAGTCATTGAGTTCTTAAAAAACGAGATGGGTGTTAACAAAATTCGCTTTGAACAAGACTGTGGCATCGGTATTAAACCTGTGTCTAAAGCTGGAACACAGCGGTTAGTTCGTCAAGCTATTCAGTATGCTATTGATAATAACCGAGATTCGGTTACCCTTGTCCACAAAGGTAATATCATGAAATTTACCGAAGGTGCATTTAAAGATTGGGGTTATGAATTAGCGCGTGAAGAGTTTGGTGGTGAGCTCATTGATGGTGGTCCATGGTGCTCAGTAACCAACCCTAAAACAGGTAAAGAGATCATAATCAAAGATGTTATCGCTGATGCGATGCTACAACAGATTTTATTACGACCAGAAGAATATAGTGTGATTGCAACACTCAACTTAAATGGTGATTATTTATCTGATGCGTTAGCGGCACAAGTCGGTGGTATTGGTATTGCACCAGGTGCAAATATTGGCGATGGTATCGCAATTTTTGAGGCTACACATGGTACTGCACCAAAATATGCAGGACAAAACAAAGTTAACCCAGGATCAGTTATTCTCTCTGCTGAAATGATGTTGCGACACATGGGGTGGGTAGAAGCTGCTGATTTATTACTGAAGGGTATGTCAGGAGCGATTGGTGCTAAAACTGTAACCTATGACTTCGAACGTTTAATGAATAATGCGACACTAGTTACTTGTAGTGAATTCGGTGACTGTATTATCGAACATATGTAATTGATATTTAAGGCATAAAAAAACACAGCGCTTGCTGTGTTTTTTTATGATAACGATACTGCGCTATTCTTCACTCGGTAAATCAACCGGTGTGATGCTCGCAGCATGGTGACCTTTAGGACCTTCATTTAATTCATAATTAACGTCTTGGCCTGCTTTAAGCGTGCGGTAACCATCCATTTGAATCGTTGAATAATGGGCAAAAATATCTTCGCCACCATCATCAGGACGAATGAAACCAAACCCCTTTGCATTGTTAAACCATTTAACTGTACCGTGAGCCATACATCAACTTCCTTCTAAATCCTTCGGTAATTAGTTATGCTGTGCTTATCGGCAATAACAACACAGCCATGGCTAAAATTTAGCCACATAAGAAATCGTAGATAATATAAAAAATTAGTCAAGAGTTTTTGTTAAAAAACTTATTAAAATTTTACAAATATCTTTACATTCTTGATGGCGTAAACCCTAAACTTAAGACTATTATATAAATATGAGCATTTGGAATTCATCAACCCAACATGGCGAAGCGCTTGATGAGCAAGTAAAAAACAGACTGCAACCGCCATCAATGTATAACGTAATTCTATACAACGATGATTACACCCCAATGGATTTTGTGGTTGAAGTTTTGAGGAAGTTTTTTAACAAGAATGTCGAGCAAGCCACTGACATCATGTTAAACGTACATTATAAAGGCCAAGCAAGTTGCGGAACGTATACTGCTGAGGTCGCGGAAACCAAAGTTAGCCAAGTGTGCGATTACGCCCTTGAACATGAGCACCCGTTAAGGTGCGGTATGGAACAGGCGTAAATTCATCAGGTTTTATTGGAGTAACTTATGTTAAATAAAGATCTAGAAATATCGTTAAATTTAGCGTTTAGAGATGCCAAGGAGCATCGTCATGAGTTTATGACGGTAGAGCATTTGTTGCTTGCTTTATTAGACAATCCGTCAGCAGTTGAAACACTTAGTGCCTGTGGCGCCGATATGTCACAACTTAAAAATGAACTCAAAACATTCATCACAGAAACTACCCCAGTAATACCAGAAGGGGAAGAAGAGAGAGAAACACAACCTACGCTTGGTTTTCAGCGGGTATTGCAGCGCGCGGTGTTTCATGTACAGTCATCGGGTAAGTCTGAAGTTAATGGCTCAAATGTGCTAGTCGCAATCTTCAGTGAGCAAGAATCACAGGCTGTTTACTTTTTGAAAAAGTTAGATATCTCAAGATTGGATATTGTTAATTTTATTTCTCACGGTATTGCTAAAAACGCCCAGCATGAATTACCGCAACACGATGATAATGCAATTCAGACAGAGGAAGAGCCCCGCACTGTCGAAAATTTTTCTGTTAACCTTAATGAAGAAGCTCGCAAAGGTAATATCGATCCGCTAATTGGTCGTGAAAATGAATTAGAGAGAACTTTACAAATTTTAAGCCGTCGCCGCAAAAATAACCCTTTATTTGTCGGTGAGGCAGGGGTTGGTAAAACGGCTATTGCTGAAGGGTTAGCAAATTTAGTGATATCAGAGGATGTTCCCGAGTTTTTAGCCGATGCCACAATCTATTCACTTGATATGGGAGCGCTTTTAGCTGGAACAAAATATCGTGGTGATTTTGAAAAACGCTTTAAAGCCTTATTAAAAGATCTAGAGCAAGACGACAACGCAATATTATTTATCGACGAAATTCACACCATTATAGGGGCAGGCGCTGCTTCTGGTGGTATGATGGACGCCTCGAATTTATTAAAACCTTTGCTGTCTTCAGGAAAGCTGCGCTGTATTGGTTCAACAACTTATCAAGAGTACCAAAGTATCTTTGAAAAAGATCGCGCACTGGCTCGTCGTTTCCAAAAAATTGATGTCTCAGAGCCAAGTGTTGAGGATACGACGAAAATTTTGCAGGGCTTAAAAGAAAAATACGAAGCACATCATGGCATTCGTTACACCAACAAGGCATTAAAAGCAGCAGCTCAATTAGCCGATAAATATATCAATGAACGTTTTTTACCTGACAAAGCTATCGACATCATTGACGAAGCCGGTGCTAAACAACAATTGGTGGCAGCGAGTAAACGCAAGAAAGTTATTAAGGATAATGATATTGAAACCATTGTTGCGAAAATGGCTAGAATTCCAGAAAAAAGTGTATCATCGTCCGAAAAAGATAATTTGAAATCGTTAGATCGCAATTTAAAAATGTTGGTATTTGGTCAAGATCACGCGATTGATGATTTAACTTCAGTTATTCGCTTATCGCGCTCAGGTTTAGGTAATGAAGGTAAGCCAATCGGCTCGTTTTTATTTGCAGGACCAACTGGCGTTGGTAAAACCGAAGTAACCAAGCAATTAGCGACATTACTAGGCGTTGAATTTTTGCGGTTTGATATGTCTGAGTATATGGAAAAACATGCTGTTAGTCGGTTAATTGGTGCGCCTCCTGGCTACGTTGGTTATGAGCAAGGTGGTTTATTGACCGATGCGGTGATCAAACACCCTCATTCAGTTGTACTGCTTGATGAGATAGAAAAAGCGCATAGCGATGTTTTTAATATTTTATTGCAGGTGATGGATCACGGTACCTTGACTGATAATAATGGCCGCAAAGCCGATTTTAGAAATGTTATTTTGGTGCTTACGACCAACGCTGGTGTAACTGAAACCACTAAGCAAAGTATCGGCTTTAAGCAACAAGATCACAGCTATGATGCGATGGATGAAATTAACAAGGTATTTTCACCAGAGTTTAGAAATCGCTTAGACAATATCGTTTGGTTTAACCACTTATCACCTGAGGTTATTGCCCAAGTCATTGATAAGTTCATTGTCGAACTTCAAGCACAACTTGATCAAAAAGGTGTGTCATTAGAGTTAACGCGTGATGCGAAGCAATGGCTAGCTAACAATGGTTATGATAAAGCAATGGGGGCAAGACCAATGGCTAGATTAATTTCAGAGAAGTTGAAAAAGCCGCTGGCCAATGAATTACTCTTTGGTGAATTAACTCAAGGTGGCGTTGCTAAGGTCAATGTTGCTAAAAATGAGTTGGTGATCAAAGTAGAGCCGAAAAAAGAATTAGTTGAAAACTAATGATAGAAGGAAGTGCGGTGGTTGGCTGTATTTCCGGCTTTTTAAGGCCGATAGAAACAAAAAAAGCTCGCAAAATGCGAGCTTTTTTATTGGCTAACTATTTAGCGGGCACGGAAAATAATGCGACCTTTCGATAAATCGTAAGGCGTTAACTCAACTGTTACTTTGTCGCCAGTTAAAATACGGATGTAATTTTTACGCATTTTACCTGAAATATGAGCAGTAACAACGTGTCCATTTTCTAATTCAACACGGAACATGGTATTTGGTAAGGTATCTAAAACCGTACCTTGCATTTCAATATTTTCTTCTTTCGCCATTGGGCGCGTGACCTCTAAAGTTCATTAAATAAAAAGTTGCGCAGATCATGCCGAAATAGTTGGCTAATGTAAAGTCAAAGCGACTATTTATTTAACAGTTTGCCAGTTATTCTCAATAAATCGTTGATACGGTGTGAATTTGGTTTTGTAATTCATCTTTTGACAGGTGTCTATTTGATAACCCAGATAAAGGTAGGGTTTGTCTAACGTTTTACTGAGGTTGATTTGTTGTAAAATTGAATACATGCCCAATGAACGTTTTCGATACTCTGGATGGTAAAAGGTGTAAACAGCAGATAATGCATTAGGCAACACATCGGTAACCGCAACGCTAAGTAGCGTATCCTCTTGCCATATTTCGACAAATACTTGTGGTGATAAATTACACGCTAAAAATGAGTAAAACTGCTCTCTTGATGCAGGATACATTGAGCCATCAGTATGTAGGGTATTAATATAATGCTCGAATAACGGGAAGTAATTATCACAAAAATTATGCTCAATCTTTACCACTAAGTCACTGTTTTTATTTGTTAAACGCTTTTGACTTTTACTCGGTTTAAATTCACCTGCAATCACGCGAATTGACTGGCAGGCATTACAACTATCGCAATTAGGGCGGTAGAGTTGATCGCCGCTACGACGGAAACCATTGGCCATTAGCCAGCCATAGTTTGGCGTGTTATGAAGGCGTTCATCTACCGCAATGAGTAGCTTTTCTTGTTGATCTTTAAGGTAGCTACAGGGAAAATCGCGGGTTACGCCAAAGGTTAAACTTGCACTGCTCATGTCGTTAAGTATAGCTCACGCGGATGCCAGACGCCGCTCGGTAGTGAAGTTTTTATCGCAGTGTTTTTTTGTTGGATAAACTCATCTCGGCTGATCTCTATTGCACCCATACTGGCAAGAAACGGATTGTTAATTTGGCAATCAATAAAGTTGATGTCGTGCGATGACAGCAATTGGCTCAGTGCTAACAAAGCAACCTTTGATGCATTGGGCGCTTGATAGAACATCGATTCACCAGAGAAAAAGCCATTGATGGCGACACCATACAAACCACCAACTAATTGCTTGTCTTGCCAGACTTCAATGGAATGAGCATGGCCAAGCTTGTGTAAGCTGTGATAAGCAACTTGCATATCTTCAACAATCCAAGTTTCCTCATGGCGAAACGGCGCATCGGCACACTGACTAATGACTTCTTCAAAGGCATAGTTACAGGTGATTCGATAATCCATTTTCTTCAAAAACTTACGAAGTGTTTTATTAACTCGAATATCACTTGTTGGAATAATCGCGCGAGGATCGGGCGACCACCACATGATTGGCTCGTCTTGGCTATACCATGGAAATATTCCATTGGCGTATGCTTCAATTAATCGGCTAGGAGATAAATCGCCGCCAAGGGCGAGTAAACCATTTGGCTCAGAAAGGGCAAAATGAGGATCGGGAAAAGCCAGACTGTGTTCATTTAAAAAATGAAGTGTCTGGCTCATCAATTAACGGCCTAAACTTACGCTTTTGCGTCTAAGTAGCGCTCTGCATCTAATGCCGCCATACAGCCAGCACCTGCAGAGGTAATAGCTTGACGATAAATGTGATCAGCTACATCACCAGCAGCAAACACACCTTCAACACTGGTTTGTGTTGCGTTACCGTTAGTACCACTTTGAATGCTTAGGTAGCCATCTTTCATGTCTAATTGACCTTTAAAGATGTCAGTGTTTGGTTTGTGACCAATCGCAATAAATACACCAGAGACATCAAATTCTTCTGTTGCATCTGATTTTGTATCTTTTAAGCGAACACCTGTTACACCCATGTCATCGCCAAGCACTTCGTCTAATGTACGGTCTAAGTGAAGCACAATATTGCCGTTCTCAACTTTATCCATTAAGCGTTGAGTTAAGATTTTTTCAGAGCGGAAAGTGTCACGACGGTGCACTAAATGCACTTCTGAAGCGATATTTGATAAGTAAAGCGCTTCTTCTACAGCTGTGTTACCGCCACCAACTACGGCAACTTTTTGGTTGCGGTAGAAGAAACCATCACAGGTTGCACAAGCAGAAACACCTTTACCCATAAAGGCTTCTTCAGATGGTAAGCCCAAGTATTGTGCTGATGCGCCAGTACAAATAATGAGGGCGTCACAAGTGTATTCTTCATTGCCTTTTAATTTAAATGGGCGTGATTCTAGGTCAACTTCTTCAATGTGATCAAAAATGATTTCTGTATCAAATTTCTCTGCGTGTTGTTGCATACGCACCATTAAATCAGGACCAGTTAAATCATTAGCGTCGCCAGGCCAGTTTTCAACTTCAGTTGTTGTTGTCAACTGACCACCTTGTTGCATACCGGTGATCATAACTGGGTTTAAGTTAGCACGTGCAGCATAAACCGCAGCAGTATAACCCGCAGGGCCAGAACCTAAAATTAACAGAGGGCAATGTCTTGCTTCACTCATGTGATACTCCAAAATAGAAAAGCTTAATCAATTTATTGGGATCGTAAGTGATTTGTTCAAGAGGGTAAAATAACTTTTTAAGTAAAAAAAAACGTGCAACTTATAAAGTGCACGTTTTTATTTACAGGCAGGGTGATAAATTAAGCGTTAAGTAACGCAACACCTGGATCTGTATATTCAAAGCCTAGGTTTTCAGCTACTTCTTTAACCGTTACTTGGCCATTGATCACGTTCAAACCATTTAACAGGTGCTTATCGTCTAATAGCGCCTTTTGGTAACCTTTGTTTGCTAACTGGATGATGTATGGCAGTGTTGCATTGTTTAATGCAAACGTTGATGTACGCGGCACCGCACCCGGCATGTTAGCTACACAGTAGTGAACAACTTCGTCAACAATGTAAGTTGGTTCAGCGTGTGTAGTAGGTGTTGAAGTTTCAATACAGCCACCTTGGTCAATTGCTACATCAACAATTGCCGAACCCGGCTTCATGTTAGCGATGTGCTCTTTTGTCACTAATTTAGGTGCAGCCGCGCCCGGAATTAACACACCACCAATGACTAAGTCAGCTTCTAACACGTGTTTTTCTAACGCGTCCGCAGTTGAGTAGATAGCTTGGATTTTGTTGCCAAACTGCGCATCTAGCTTGCGAAGAACATTGATATTGCGATCTAAAACAACAACATTCGCGCCCATGCCTACAGCCATTTGTGCGGCATTGTTACCAACCATACCGCCACCGATAATAACCACTTTAGCTGGTTCAACGCCTGGTACGCCACCTAACAACATGCCGCGACCTGCGTTAGATTTTTCTAATGCTTGAGCACCGGCTTGAATTGACATGCGGCCAGCAACTTCTGACATAGGAGCAAGCAACGGTAAACCACCATTGTTATCTGTCACTGTTTCATAAGCGATACAGATAGCTTTGCTGTTTACTAGATCTTGCGTTTGCGCTAAATCTGGTGCTAGGTGCAAGTAAGTAAATAAGATTTGACCTTCACGCAACATTGCACGCTCAACTGCTTGTGGCTCTTTTACTTTGACAATCATTTCTGATTGAGCAAAAACTTCTTCAGCAGTAGTTAAAATAGTAGCGCCTGCATCGATATAGTCTTGGTCGGTAAAACCAATACCAGAACCCGCCTCCGTTTCAACGAATACGCTGTGACCGTGATTAATAACTTCACGTACACTTGCAGGTACCATACCTACGCGGTACTCGTGGTTTTTAATCTCTTTAGGAACACCAATAATCATTTGTTAAATCTCATAGTTAAAATTTGTGACTAGTATAGTGATATTTGTCTAGAATATATCCTCGTAGATTTGTTGTTTTTAGCATATAATCCTGTCAAATATCGATTTTATAGATTTATATATATGACGACAGCAAAGCAAAATAAGAAACTTGATCGTATCGATAAAAACATTTTAGTCGAGTTACAAAAAAACGGTCGACTTTCTAATGTCGAGCTATCTAAAAGAGTAGGCTTGAGCCCAACGCCTTGTTTGGAAAGGGTTAAAAGGCTTGAGAATGAAAAGTACATTACAGGATATACGGCGACATTAAACCCCGAATTATTGCAGGCAGCATTACTGGTTATTGTTGAAATTACCTTAACGAAAACGAGCCCTGATGTGTTTGACGATTTTGCTAAAGCGGTTCGAGGTATTGATGTGATTCAAGAATGTCATCTGGTTTCAGGGAATTTTGATTTTCTATTGAAGACTCGTGTTGCCGATATGGCTGCTTATCGCAAACTGCTTGGTGATACCTTGTTAAGGCTGCCTGCCGTAAGTGAGAGTAGAACGTATGTCGTGATGGAAGAGGTAAAATCGACCAATCAACTACCAATATTGCGTTAAATTATTTGCGCCTCGGTTAATTCATGTTAATTTATACAGCATAGCAATAATAAATAGCGAATGGTTAAACTTTTGTCTGAACAGTCTCTTCAACAATCTCCGAAATTAACTGGCATCCAACGTTTGTTAGAAGCAGGTATGTTAGTCTCTTGTGTTTTTGCTCTTTATTTAATGGTCGTTTTATTTAGTTTCGACCCAGCAGATCCTGGTTGGTCTCAAACCGGCTATCAAACACCGATACGAAACTTAGGCGGAGCAGTAGGAGCCTATCTATCAGATGTTTTGCTCAATACGTTTGGTTGGCTAGCCTATTCGTTGCCCTTTGTGATCGCCATAACTGGTTGGTTGCTATTTCAACGTTACCACAAGTTAATGGAGCTTGATTACCTTACATTAGGCTTAAAAGTCGTTGGCTTTTTAATGCTTCTTATTGGCTTAACGGCATTAGCGAGTATGAATTTCGATGATATTTACTACTTTAGTGCAGGTGGCATTATCGGCGATGTAGTAAGTAACGCTTTATTACCTTACTTATCATTTGTTGGCACGACCTTATTTTATTTGCTTTTCATTGCCGCTGGTTTTGTCCTGCTGACGGGATATTCATGGTTGAGTATTATCGATGGCATTGGTGAATACACGATTAAAGCTGCACTGTATTTGGTTGCGCTACCTGCGTATTTAAAAGAAAAGTTTGCGCCTAATAGCAGTGATAGTGAGCAGCGCCAAAACGTTGTTCAGGAAAATGAGACCGATGTCAGTTTTGACGAATTTCCGAGTAAAGCTAAAACACCTGAACAGCTAGAACCACAGTTAAATATTCAAGAAGCATTTGAAGCGATTAATAGCACAGAAGCCTTTGAAGATAAAAACGAACAGGACTTCGTGGAAATCGACGAGTTAATCGATGGCCCAGTTGTTACATCGGTACAAGAGCATGTCAGTGAAGCGGAAATTGCAGCTGCCTTTGAAAAAACACCGGTAATCGAAGTACCAACACCGACTCAACCGAGTAGCCAAGAACAAAATAATAACGCAGCACAGCCGATCGATAAATATCAGGGCATGCCGTCAATTGAATTACTCGATAGACCCGACAAAGCTGAAAATCCAATTAACCAAGAAGATTTAGACAATGTTAGTCGTTTGGTTGAGGCTAAGTTACTTGATTTTAATATTCAAGCACAGGTTGTTTCAGTATTTCCAGGCCCAGTAATTACGCGCTTTGAGCTCGATTTGGCGCCGGGTGTTAAGGTAAGCAAAATTACCAACTTATCAAAAGATTTAGCCAGAGCGTTATCAGCGATCAGTGTTCGCGTTGTTGAAGTGATTCCTGGGAAATCGGTTATTGGCCTAGAGTTACCAAACAAACATCGTGAAATTGTCCGCTTAAGTGAGGTGATTTCGTGCAATAAATTTGTCGAGAGTAAATCGCCGTTAACCATGGTTTTAGGTAAAGATATAGCTGGCGACCCTGTGGTTGTTGATTTAGCGAAAATGCCACACTTATTGGTCGCAGGTACCACAGGTTCGGGTAAATCTGTTGGTGTTAATACCATGATTTTGAGCTTGTTATACAAAGCTACGCCGGAAGAAGTGCGTTTGATCATGATCGACCCGAAAATGCTTGAGCTTTCGGTGTATGAGGGGATCCCACACCTATTAGCAGAAGTCGTAACTGATATGAAAGAAGCAGCCAATGCACTTCGTTGGTGTGTCGGTGAGATGGAAAGACGCTATAAGTTAATGTCGGCCATGGGCGTACGTAATTTAAAAGGCTTTAACCAAAAAGTCGCGCAAGCAAAAGCCGATGGCACACCGCTCACCGATCCTTTATGGAAGCCTGGTGATTCGATGGACGAAACCGCACCTGAATTAGAAAAGCTGCCGAGTATCGTTGTAGTGGTCGATGAATTTGCCGACATGATGATGATCGTCGGTAAAAAAGTTGAAGAGTTAATTGCCCGTATTGCGCAAAAAGCACGTGCCGCAGGTATTCACTTGGTGTTGGCTACACAGCGCCCATCGGTAGATGTTATCACCGGTTTAATTAAAGCCAATATTCCAACGCGTATGGCGTTCCAAGTGTCATCTCGTATCGACTCTAGAACCATATTAGACCAACAAGGTGCAGAACAATTACTCGGGCAAGGTGATATGCTTTATTTACCACCGGGTACGGGTGTACCTACCCGCGTTCATGGTGCGTTTGTTGACGATCACGAAGTTCATGCGGTTGTTAGCGACTGGAAGCAACGCGGAGAGCCAAATTACTTAGATGAAATTTTATCGGGTGAGAGTGAACAAGAAATCCTATTACCGGGTGAACAAGCCGAAGGCAGTGGTGAAGAAGAATTAGACACGTTATACGATGAAGCACTAGCATTTGTTACAGAAAGTCGACGCGCATCTATTTCAGGTGTCCAACGCAAATTCAGAATTGGTTACAACCGAGCCGCTAGAATCATTGAACAAATGGAGCTCCAAGGTGTCGTAAGTGCACCGGGTCACAATGGTGCGCGTGAAGTTTTAGCGCCGCCACCAGTAAAAGCCTAAGCGAGTTTTCTAGATGTATATGAAAAAATTATTGTTGCCACTTGTATTGGGGTTTAGCAGTGCAGTTGTTAGTGTTAGTTGTTTTGCCCAGAGCCAAAGTCAGTTTACCACTGAGCCTAATTCAGTAGCGTCTGCTCAAATCAAACAGGCTTTACAGGCAAAGCTGTCGAAACTAGACGGCTTTAGCGCTGATTTTAGCCAGCGAGTAATTGATGCGGAAGGTCAAGAAATTGCTAATGGTCAGGGGCAGTTAACGGTAGAAAAGCCAAATAAAGTACACTGGCACACGCAATCGCCTGACGAAACGTTAATTATTGCCAATGGCGAAACCTTATGGTTTTACGACCCATTTATAGAACAGGTCAGTATTTATAATTTTGACCAAGCATTAGCCAATACCCCAATTTTATTACTCAGTAGTAATGATGACAAACTCTGGCAGGGTTATCGCGTATTACAAGTTCAATCCTCATTTGTTATAGAGTCTTTAGACGAGCAAGCTCACGTCAAAGCGCTCCAACTCAAGTTTGTTAACGATAAGCTCGATCAATTAGTAATATTTGATGCGACCGGTCAAATAAGTGAAATCAGTTTAACGATGAAAGCGTCAGACTCAACGCCGTCAATTTTTGAGTTTGAGATCCCGCAAGGCACGCATATTGATGACCAACGTCAATAACTCCTTTGATTTTGATCTAGATATTCCGAGTGAGTTTCAACCACTTGCTGCGGTTTTAAGGCCTAAATCACTCGATCAATATATCGGCCAAGAACACATCCTGGGTGCCGGTAAACCTTTGCGCGCAGCGATTGAAGCAGGGCAGTGCCACTCGGTTATCTTTTGGGGGCCGCCAGGTACGGGTAAGACGACATTAGCTGAATTAATTGCACATCATGCCAACGCTGAAATCATTCGTTTATCTGCTGTCACTTCAGGCATTAAGGACATACGAATCGCGATAGATCAGGCAAAAGATAATGCGATTCACAAAAATAAACGCACCTTATTATTTGTTGATGAAGTACACCGGTTTAACAAATCACAACAAGATGCTTTTTTACCACATATTGAAGATGGCACGATTGTTTTTATAGGTGCGACGACCGAAAACCCCGCCTTTGAATTAAATAAAGCGATATTGTCACGAACGCGGGTCTATACCTTAAAAAAGCTTGAAGAGGCTCATTTAAACCAAATCATTGCCAATGCTCTGGTGTTTTTAGCTAACAAAGAGTCAATCGACATCTCAATTGATGACCATGCCAAACGGCAACTTGTCGCTTTGGCGGCAGGCGATGCGAGAAGAACACTGAACCTACTCGACAATGCCGTTGAACTAGCGAGCGTTGAAAATCATCAGAAAACCATCTCACTTGATCATATAACGCAAGTGGCGGGCGATAAAATTGCGCTATACGACAAAGGCGGTGACGCATTTTACGATGTTATTAGCGCGTTTCATAAATCGGTACGCGGCTCTGATCCCGATGCGGCGCTGTATTGGTTTGCTCGTATTATCAACGCCGGTGGCGACCCGCTTTACGTAGCGAGACGTTTATTGGCGATAGCATCGGAAGATATTGGCAATGCCGATCCTAGAGCGATGCAACTTGCCATCAACGCTTGGGACACCTTCCATCGCGTTGGCCCAGCAGAAGGTGAAAGGGCGATTGCCCAAGCAACGGTTTATATGGCGCTAGCACCAAAAAGTAATGCTGTGTATACCGCCTTTAAACAGGCTCGCGAGCTCGCTGCTCAAACCGCCGATTTAGCCGTGCCGGTTCACTTGAGAAATTCAACAAGCGCGATCACAAAATCACTTGGTCACGGGCAAGAATACCGTTATGCTCATGATGAAGAAAATGCCTTTGCTGCTGGTGAAAACTATTTTCCGCCAGAAATTGCTCAAACGCGTTTTTATTACCCAACCGAGCGAGGCTTAGAAAAGCAACTCAAACAAAAACGCGACTACCTAGATAATCTCAACAAGGATGCTAATGACAAGCGGTATAAATAACTATTTAGTTTACCTCACAGTAGCCATAGGTGGTGGTCTAGGGGCAAGTTTGCGGTTTTTCGTTTATCAACAAACGGCTAGTTTACTTGGTAAGGGCTTTCCATATGCAACTTTATTGGTGAACTTGGTCGGCTCATTTTTACTCGGTCTGCTCTACAGTTTGATCGAACAAGGCCATATAGACGCTGGCGTTTATCGCAGTTTAATTGGCATTGGCTTTCTCGGTGCATTCACCACATTTTCTACCTTCAGCGTTGACACAATACTCTTGTTTCAACAAGGCTTTTTATTAAAAGCGATGACAAATATAGTTCTTAATGTCAGTTTGTGTATAATGGCGGCCGCATTAGGAATGTTTATAGTGACACTCATTAACAAATAACCGACAAGTGATAAAACATGCTTGACTCAAAACAGCTTAGAACCAACATCAACGATATCGCTCAAAACCTTGCAAAACGTGGTTTTACATTAGATGTTGAAACATTTAATAAACTTGAAGAGCAACGCAAGGCGATTCAAGTTAAAACTCAAGACTTACAAAACGAGCGCAATACGCGTTCTAAATCAATTGGCCAAGCCAAAGCTCGCGGCGAAGATATAGCGCCACTACTTGCCCAAGTGAACGAACTTGGTAGTGCACTTGATAGCGCTAAAGAAGAGCTTAATAGCGTATTAGCGAAAATTGATGAGCTCGTGTCGGCTATTCCAAACTTATTATCTGATGAAGTACCAGAAGGTGCTGACGAAGACGATAACGTTGAAGTTCGTCGTTGGGGCACGCCAAAGACTTACGATTTTGACGTAAAAGATCACGTAGACCTAGCGAGTGCTTTAGACAAAGGTTTAGACTTTGAAGCCGGCGCTAAATTAGCAGGTACGCGTTTTGTCGTTATGCGTGGCCAAATCGCGCGACTGCACCGCGCGTTAGCGCAATTTATGCTCGACGTGCACAGCACAGAGCATGGCTACGAAGAAATGTATGTGCCGTATTTAGTTAATCACAACTCTTTATATGGTACTGGCCAATTACCAAAGTTCGGTGAAGACTTATTCCACACCGACTTGGCCAACCGTCATTTTTCATTGATTCCAACAGCTGAAGTACCCTTAACAAACTTAGTGCGTGATGACATCTTAGCCGAAGATCAATTGCCGATTAAAATGACGGCTCATACACCGTGTTTCCGTTCGGAAGCCGGTTCATCAGGTCGTGATATTCGCGGTTTAATTCGTCAGCATCAATTCGACAAAGTTGAAATGGTGCAAATCGTTAAGCCGGAAGATTCATTTAAAGCATTAGACGAGTTAACACGTCATGCGGAAGTTATCCTCGAGAAATTAGAGTTACCATACCGCACCGTCGTGTTGTGTAGCGGTGATATCGGTTTTAGTGCAACCAAAACCTTCGATATTGAAGTGTGGTTGCCTGCGCAAAATACCTATCGTGAAATCTCGTCTTGCTCTAACATGGGCGATTTCCAAGCGCGCCGTATGCAAGCGCGTTACCGCAACAGTGAAACCAATAAGCCTGAACTTGTTCACACATTAAACGGCTCAGGTTTAGCAGTCGGTCGTACTTTAGTTGCTATTTTAGAAAACTATCAGTGTGCTGATGGTCGCATCGAAATACCAACAGTATTGCAGCCTTATATGCGTAACGAAACTCACATTGGCTAATTCTGACGGTTAATTTCACTTACTTCATTGTTGAAGTTGCGAATTATATGAAAAACTATAAATTAGCAACTTCGCCTCGAATTAAGCAAAATTTCCTCGCCAGAATGAGGGCTTAAGGCTAAAAGAAGTAAAGCATAGGCAGCTATGCGCGTTAAACCTTCTTTGAACTAAGCTTAAATCCCTCACTAAAATCCGAGATGTTTGAAAGGTCAGCTAATGATGCTGGCCTTTTTATTTGGATCGCTGTCATTGCCGCGAATGCCTATATGGATATAGGTAATTAGAATAATGCAGGGAGCAATTATCGAGGCGGAAATCTCGAGAATACCGCTTACCGATAATGAAAGAAAAGATATGATATAAAGGTCTAATCAGTTAAATTTAAATTAATGGGAAGTGTTGTTGTGTTGCGCAGTTTAGCTATCCAGCTTGTCTTTTTTATTGCTGTTTTTAATGTTCTTAGCCTGTTTAAAGAATCTTCTATGCTATCAGATAACAGCCAAGTTAGTACCGAATTGGTGAACCTACCCACCCTAGATGACAAAACAATAGCAATCACCGCACAGCAAAAAAAGAAAGTACTCTATTTCTTTGCACCATGGTGTCAGATCTGCCATGCGAGTATCGGTAATTTAGAAAATATATACCTTAAACGCGATGATATTGATGTTGTCGCTATCGCGTTAGATTTTGATAGTATTGAAGAGGTTCAAACATTTGTCGCCGATAAAGCGCTAACGTTTCCCGTAGCATTAGGTAATAGTGAGCTCAAAACAACCTTCCAAATAACTGGCTACCCAAGTTATTATGTGATTGATGAAAATAACAAGGTTGTTGCTCAATCCCTGGGTTATAGCACCGAGCTTGGTCTCTATTTACGAACACTCTAACGATTTCACTGCAATAACGACTTCTTATATCGATACTGTTTGTGTACACTAGGTCGCGACGTTAATTTTATAAGAATAATTTTATGCAAATTACAGCGAATTTCGACAGCGGTAACATCCGTGTGTTAAATGCAGAAAATCCAGAAAACATTCAGTTAGAAATTGAACATGATAACCAATCTGAGTTTTATCAGTGGTTCCATTTTAAAGTGCATAACACAGAGCGCAGCCCACTGACGATGCACTTGATGAATGCCGGTAAATCAGCTTACGTAGAAGGCTGGCATAATTACCAAGCGGTCGCCTCATACGATAGAGAGTTCTGGTTCCGCGTGCCAACAAGTTTCGACGGTGACAAACTCACCATAGAGTTTGAACCAGAGCACGACAGCGTCTACTTTGCCTACTTTGCGCCATATAGCTACGAGCGCCACCAAGATTTAATTCACAACGCCCAACTTTCTCCAGATTGCCAATTACAAGTATTAGGTCAAACGCTAGATGGTCGTGATATGACCTTGTTAAAAATTGGTGAAGAAGGCGAGGGCAAGAAAACAATTTGGCTGACCGCTCGACAACACCCCGGCGAAACCATGGCCGAATGGTTCATGGAAGGTTTTATCGATAGATTGTTAGATGAAGACGATGGCGTTGCGCGCGCAATCTTAGATAAAGCCGTGTTTTACTGTGTGCCGAACATGAACCCTGACGGCAGTGTCAGAGGCCACCTTCGCACCAATGCTAAGGGCGTAAACCTTAACCGTGAATGGCAAACACCAAGCATGGAAAATAGCCCTGAAGTTTACTTGGTTGTAGAAAAAATGCACCAAACCGGTGTCGATATGCACCTAGACATTCACGGTGATGAAGCCTTGCCGTATAACTTTGTCGCAGGTTGTGAGGGGATTCCTTCATATGACGAAAAACACAAAGCCTTAGAAGACAAATTTAAACAAATTTTATTGGCGATCACGCCAGAGTTTCAAGATGAAAAAGGCTACGATAAAGACGAGCCAGGCCAAGCAAATTTAACGGTCGGCTCAAACTGGGTTGGCGAAACCTTTAAATGCTTGGCGTACACGATTGAAATGCCATTTAAAGACAATATTTTATTGCCAGATCAACACGTAGGTTGGTCTGATACGAGAAGTAGCTTGTTTGGACGTGACGTACTTACCGCTATTTTTCACGTTGTTGACGATTTAAGATAATAATAATTCCAAGGAGTATTTGTGTTAGAACTAGTTCAGTCATTGAATGACGTTATTTGGAGCCCAGCACTGATTTATTTGTGTTTGGGCGCTGGTATTTTCTTTTCGATCGTCACAAGATTTGTGCAAATTCGTCACTTCCGTGAAATGTGGCGACTATTACTTTCTGGTAAAAGCTCTGATCAAGGTATCTCATCTTTCCAAGCATTGGCGGTTTCATTATCGGGTCGTGTTGGTACAGGTAATATTGCAGGTGTTGCAGCGGCTATTGGTTTTGGTGGTCCTGGGGCTGTGTTTTGGATGTGGATTGTGGCGTTTTTTGGCGCAGCAACGGCTTATATCGAATCAACAAACGCGCAAATCTATAAAGAAGAGCACGATGGTTTATACCGTGGTGGTCCAGCTTATTATATTGAAAAAGCATTAGGCCAAAAATGGTATGCATGGATATTTGCTATTGCCACAGTAATCGCTTGTGGTGTGTTATTGCCTACAGTGCAATCCAACTCAATTGGTAATGCGGTCGAAATGGCATTTGGCTCAGGTACGATGATCGACACAGCGCTAGGCCAAATTAGCTCAGCAAAAATTTACACCGCATCGTTTATTGTCTTGTTACTCGGCTTTATTATCTTTGGTGGTGTTAAGCGTATCGCTAGTTTTACTCAAGTTGTTGTACCATTTATGGCGCTAGCATATATCATTATCGCATTCGTTGTTATTGCACTTCATATTGATAAATTACCAGGTGTTGTAATGATGATCATCAATGATGCATTCTCACCGATGGCTGGTGTTGGTGCTGCAATTGGTTGGGGTGTGAAACGCGGTGTTTATTCAAATGAAGCTGGTCAGGGTACGGGTCCTCATGCAGCGGCAGCGGCAGAGGTAGAACACCCGTCGCAACAAGGTTTAGTCCAAGCATTCTCTGTTTATATTGATACCCTATTTGTTTGTTCTGCAACAGCATTTATTATCTTGATCACAGATTCATACAACGTTCATGCTGCGGGTGAATCATTTATTGTTAAGAATGTTGCGGCAGATGTCGCTGCAAACAGCCCTGCATTTACTCAGATTGCAGTAGACAGCGTATTAACTGGCGTAGGTAAGCCATTCATCGCATTAGCGTTGTTCTTCTTTGCGTTTACAACGATTCTTGCGTATTACTTTATCGCAGAGAATAATGTTGCTTACATTAAGCGTACCTTCAATTTCCCAATTTTAACGTTCTTGTTAAAGGTGGTGATTATGGCGGCAACCTTCTACGGTACCGTTAAAGCCGCTGATATTGCATGGGGCTTAGGTGATGTAGGTGTTGGGATGATGGCTTGGTTAAATATTATTGGTATTTTAATCATCTTCTTCGTCGCTAAACCGGCATTAACGGCATTAAAAGATTACGAGCGTCAACAAAAAGAAGGTGTTGAGCACTTCACCTTTGATCCAGAAAAATTAGGCATTAAAAATGCTGATTTATGGCAAGAGCGCAAAGAAAAATAAATAAACTTATTTTTCATAAAAAAACGCCCTATATGGGCGTTTTTTTTTGTAGAATACGCAAAACATATTTTTGAGGTAAGCCATGGCTGTTATAAATTGCCCTGCGTGCAGTAAAAAGATCTCCGATAAAGCGCCAACCTGTAGTCATTGCGGTTTGGAAATCGCTAATGCAACCGGTGATCGCCTATCACATATTCGCAAAGTTAACCGTATTCAAAGAGCACAAACATTATTAAATCAATCGTTTATTGCTATGTTACTATTTTGTGCTGGATTTCTTGGTATATTTTGGTACGACAACAATCAAACGTCATGGCAGTATTTGTTATCGATGATCGTCTGTGTCATTGGTTTTTTTAGCTACATTATTACCCGCATTCGTTTGATTATTTTTAAGAGAACTAGTAAAGAATTATGAACGTATTAGATCTTGTTGAAAACATGTCACAAGACATGTACTTAAGGCTAAAACATTGTGCAGAAACTGGCCGCTGGCCTGAAGGTACTCAAGTTGATCAGGCACAACGAGACTCTGCATTACAAATTGTTATGGCTTATCAAGCAAAACATTTAAACAGTGATGAAATGCTATCGATCGGCGCTGATGGCCGGATCGTTGAAAAAACAAAACGCGAATTAAAAGCACAGTTTTCTGATAAAAATAATATTGCTAGGTTTTCTGATCTATGATCTTTTCCACGTTTTTTAGAGCAAAATGGCAACATAAAGACGAAACCATTCGTCTAGAGGCGGTTAAAAAGGAGCTTGACCAAACAGATGAGCAGGATAGGGAAGTCCTTGTTTCAATTGCCCAAACTGATCCCAGTGATACTGTGCGCATTGCAGCTTTTAAAAAGCTAAAAAGTATGCCGTTATATTGGCAAAATCTTGATGATAGCGCTTCGGCGATTCGCCAATTAGCACTAAATGAAATAGAAAAATCTTTGTTGTCACATTTAAATGAGACCAGTGCAGAACAAAAACTTCGGATACTTAGTCTCACGAAAAAGTCCTCACTGATCGAAAGTTGGTATGCGTTAGAGCATGATGAAAATGTCCAAACAGCATTATTTGAGCGTTTAAACAAACCAAGCTTTCTCTATACAGCCTTTACTAATGCTCATTCGAGCAAGTTACAGCTTAGGATCATTGAAGAAATCGATGAGCTCAATCAACTCGAAAAGTGTTTAAAAAAAGCAAATGACCAAACGGTGTGTAAGGCGATTGAAGCAAAACTAAGTAACATTAGAGTGGCAAAAGAAAAACCCGAGCAAGTGCGCAAAGAAGCTCAGTTAACCTTGTCTATGTTACTCGCGCTTAAAGAGCAAAACGATTATCAGCAAATGTTGGAAAAACGTCAGCAATTAGATGCTAAGTGGCAGCAAATCTCTGCTGAATTAACGTATTTACCCGAGGCTGAACAGGCGTTAAATAAAGAGAAGTATCACAATATTATCGTCCAGCTCGATAAAGTGTTTGCAATACAAGCTGAGGCTTACCAACAACAACAAATTGCTGAGCAGCTAAAAGCCCAAAAGCAGCAACAAAAGCGAGAAATTGAGCAACAGCTCAGCGCTATTGACCAATCAATTGCAAATGCAATTTTTGAGACCAACGATCTCGATGAAACGCAAATCAACCAAGCCTGTGATACTTTGCAACAATTGATTGACCAAGCATTGATTGATGATCAAGCTAAACAAGGTTATTCACAGCAATTAGATAGGGAACGCAAAAAGCTCGGCAAGATTCCGGTGATAGCACAATCGGTGAGTGAGGCTACACATCTCATAGCGCGCATTGCGCAATTAGCCGTACCAACGACCATGGAGCAATATGTTGATAAACAACAAACTTTTGCTAGTTGGTTGAAAGATTGGAAAGCGGCAGAAAAGCGAAGCGCAGGTGTACTACCACAGTCACTTAAGTCAGCCTATCAAGAAATTAACGGCCAATGGCAAAATGCTTTAGCGCCATTTGAGCAAGAGCAAAAGAAACTCTTTGGTCAGTGTGCCAAGAAGTATGCCGATGTAAAGCGGTTAATTCGCTTGGGAAAATACAATGCCTCCTTTGGTGTTTATAAACACGCCAAATCACTATTTGATCAATTAAGCCCGGCTAATCAAGTAAAACTTAATCGTGATCATGAGCAAGTTAGTGAAAAGATCGCAGAATTGGCTGACTGGGAACACTATGTGGCAACGCCAAAAAAACAAGAGTTACTGGCACAAATCACTGAAATTGCCACAACACCGAAAGACGACTTAACTCAGCAAGCGAATCTTGTTAAACAATATCGCAAAATGTGGAACAGTTTAGGTCACGCCGAAGAAGAGCAAGAGAAGTTGCTTAACGATGCATTTAACGAAGCTTGCGAACAAGCTTTTTCACCGTGTCGAGAGTTTTTTGCCCAACAAGAAAAACAACGAGATGAGCATGTTAAACAACGCGAGGATATTATCGCTGAGTTAAACGCCTTGGCTGAGCAATCAGTTCAGTTGCCGCTAAAAGATCTAGAACAGCGTTTTAATCTATTAAAGAAACAGTGGCAATCAGCCGGTGAGGTTGCAAGAAAACGCTATAACGAATTAATTGAACGCTATCGCAAAGCTTGTTCGCCAATTACTGCTGCCATTAATCAGCAACACAGTGAGCACAAGCAGCAAAAGTTAACATTAATTGAAACGGCAAACCGTTTATTAGCGCTTGACGATGTCTTTGCGGCCTCTAATCAAATTAAGCAGCTACAGGCCGAGTGGAAAACCATAGGTTTCGCTGGTAAGCATCAAGAAAACAAACTTTGGCAAGCGTTTCGTCAGGTTAACGATCAATTATTTGCTAAGCGAGATGCAGTTAAGTCAGCGCAAAATCAAGAAAACAACCAAGCGCTTGAGACAGTGAAAGCAAGTTTATTAGCCTTGGAAGAACAAGCTCAGCTTGCTAATGATGTTAAATCGTTAAAGGCAATTAACCAGCAGTTATTGACACTTAAATCAGATCTACCTGCAACCACCAAAGGTTTAGCAAAGCAAATCGATCAGTGTATAGCGTCAGTCAGTGGTAAAATAAGCCAGCTAGCTGAAGCAAAGCAGCTACGACAATGGCAAGCAATTTTCGATGTCATAGCGCAAGCGATTGATAAAGATGGAGCCATTGATCAACACGGGAGCTTTGCGCAACTACCACTGAAATGGCAACGAAAATTGTTAGATAATCAAAACAGTAGCGAAATCACTGACCGCAGTGACGCGACGTTGGCAATTGAAATATTGGCTGGCGTTGAATCACCAAATGAGTATCTTGATCAGCGCTTGGCTGTACAAGTCAAACTCATGCAAAGCCAGATGACGTCGGGTGGTAAAGTCGATATGACCGAGCAATTTCTTATGTGGTTAGGCGAAGGGCCGGTAACGAAGCAAGACTTACCATTTGTTGAGCGAATTAAGCCCGTTTATTGTCGATAACAACTATCATCGTTAAATCAATAGTCAGGTTAATGAAGAAAAGGCATCCCCTGTCATGTTACAGGGGATATCATGCATGCTAGCAGATGTAATGCTTAGATTGGGATAGCTATTAGGCAATAATAACTATCACCTGCTAGGCGAAATTTACGCTGATGCAGTTTCTTGAGTAGCTTCTTGCTCTGTCGCTTCTTCGCGTGCTTCTTCTGCTTCAATTGTTGCAGAAATAGCTTCTAAAAGTGCGTACTCAGCGGCAACAACGTGAACAACTGCGCGCTCAACACAGTGAGCTGCGTGCTTTTGTGCTTTTTCTGCTCTGCGATCAAGCTTGGCAATTTCGCGCTTCTTTTTCCATGATGAGATAGTTTCTTGAGTGTGCTCTTTTTTATCAGCAGCCCAGTTTTCAATATCTTGTTGTAACTGCTTTGCTTTCGCTTCCTGCTCTTTAATTGACACTTTTAACGCGGCAATTTTTTCATCGACATTCTCTTTTGACTTTTCTGCGTTGTTCTCTACATTTGCTTTAAATGCTTCAAAGCTGTTTTGTAGAGATTGTGCATCTTTTTGGATTTTTTCAATGAACGCTTTTTTATCTAAAGTCATAATATTCACCTGTAATTTGTTGATAAGTTGATTAGTTAATTTTGATAGGTGAAGTATCGATTAAACGATAAGAAAAAACTGTAAGAGAATTGTAAAAAGACTGCGGATAAATGTTATAACAACTTGTATACAGAAATAGTCGTTGCTTTTTAAGCAGTACTGTTTACCTGTATGTAGTGTCGACGTTGAGCCGTTATATTTATTGTCAAGAAGAGGGCAATCGCCAAGCGGCAGGACAATGAGCGAAATGCTACATCTAGTATGCTTTGGCTTGTTTATTGTCTTGTCGTTTTATCGGTAGTTTTATTTATATAGTGTCGCCGGTGCACAAATTACAACACGCGGCGACTAAAATACATGTCTATAAGGCAGTAACCTTTGAGGTGAATTACTTGCTGATGTGGTTAACTAAATCAAGCACTTTGTTTGAATAGCCAATCTCATTGTCGTACCAAGTGACTACTTTAACAAAGGTGTCAGTTAGCGCGATACCCGCGGTAGCATCAAAGACAGATGTACAACGCTCACCAATAAAGTCGTTCGAAACAACCGCATCTTCTGTGTAGCCTAAAATACCCTTTAAATCGCCTTCGGCGGCTTCTTTCATGGCTTGACAAATTTCGTCGTAACTCGCTGGTGAGCAAAGGTTAACCGTTAAATCTACAACCGACACATTAGGTGTTGGTACCCGAAATGCCATCCCGGTAAGTTTGCCATTTAATTCAGGGATAACTTTACCGACGGCTTTTGCCGCACCTGTTGATGATGGAATAATATTTTGCGATGCACCACGGCCACCACGCCAATCTTTAGCCGACGGCGCATCTACCGTTTTTTGTGTTGCCGTGGTTGCGTGTACGGTGGTCATCAAACCATCTTTAATGCCCCAGCGATCATTTAATACTTTCGCTACTGGCGCTAAACAGTTTGTCGTACAAGAAGCATTAGAGACGATATCTTGGCCGGCATAGGTGTCTTCATTTACTCCCATCACAAACATAGGCGTAGTATCTTTCGATGGCGCGGACATGACGACTTTATGCGCGCCCGCTTCAATGTGTTTGCGTGCGCTTTCATCGGTCAAAAATAACCCTGTTGATTCAACAACTACCTGGGCGTCAATCTCATTCCACTTCAAGTTAGCTGGGTCACGTTCACTCGTCACCCTAACGGTTTTTCCATTTACCACTAGATTACCGTCTACTACCTCTACGCTGCCATTAAAACGACCGTGAGTAGAGTCATATTTAAGCATGTAAGCCATGTAATCAACATCAATTAAATCGTTAATGCCAACAACTTCGACATTATCTCGTGAAAAAGCTTCTCTAAATACAAAACGACCAATGCGTCCGAAACCGTTGATACCTATTCTAACTGTCATGTTTATTCCTAATTGCTATTATTCGGCAAAATATCTTTTGTAGTAAAATTACATCAAATTCAGATTTTTTCAACATAAAAAGCGACTAAAACGTGTTTTTATTACATTTGCGCCTTTGGTGTTGCGAATGTTTACACAAATATAGCGGCATTTTCCGCAGGAAATATTGATTTTAGTGTATTAATTTTAGCTGTGCATGATAAAATGCCTGCAATTTTTTAAGGGGTATTAAGTGCAACTATAATTGAGCTAGTTCAATCGTACTTTGCCCAAATATTTACAATTCGGACACTTACATGACAACAGAAAATATGACGTGTGATATCGGCTTTATTGGCTTAGGTGTTATGGGTAAAAACCTAGTATTGAACCTTGCTGACAATGGCTATACCGTTGCTGCTTTTGATCTCAGTACAGATAAAGTTAATGATGCGATCGCCCAAGATGCATTAGAAAATAAGTCGGGCAGTCCGCGTGTTGTTGGTTGTAGCTCATACACTGAGTTATTTTCTCGTTTAAAAGCGCCACATACCATTGTGTTATCAGTACCAGCCGGAGCGCCAGTAGATCACGTTTGTGAGAGTTTGATTGGAGCGGGTATCCAACCTGATGATATCGTTATAGATACAGGCAACAGCTTATGGGTTGATACCGTGGAGAGAGAAAAGAAATATAAAAACAATTTTATTTTGTTCTCTTCAGCGGTTTCAGGTGGTGAAACCGGTGCCCGCTTTGGTCCAGCACTAATGCCTAGTGGTTCTCCGTATGCATGGACACGTATAAAACCTATTTGGGAAGCCATTGCCGCTAAAGTTGATCCTAAAACGGGTAAGCCAATTGAGCGCACTGAGCCAGGACAAATTGTTGAAAAAGGCGATCCTTGTGCAGCGTATATTGGCCCAGCAGGTGCTGGTCACTTCGTTAAAATGGTACACAACGGTATTGAATATGCTGACATGCAAATTATTTGTGAGGCATATCACGTATTGCGCGCAGGTCTTGGTTACACCCCTGATGAAATTGCTGATATTTTTGAAAACTGGAACAAGGGACCATTAGACAGTTATTTAATGGAAATCTCTGTTGAAGTACTTCGTCATAAGCCAAACAATGACCAAACGCCATTAGTTGATTTGATTCTCGACAAAGCAGGCCAAAAAGGAACTGGCTTGTGGACGGCTATTAGTGCGCTTGAAGTTGGTTGCCCTGCGCCAACCATCGCCCAGGCAGTGTTTGCTCGTTCAATTTCATCGTTTAAGAAACTGCGTGTTGAAGCGAGTACTAAATTAGCGGGACCTCAGTTACCGGTATTATCTTCAGACGAAAAACAAGCTTATGTCGATCGTTTACACGATGCTATTTACTGTTCGAAAATCTGTGCTTACGCTCAAGGTTTTCAATTAATGAGCTTGGCAGCAAAAGAGTACAACTGGACATTAAATTTTGCCAATATTGCCAAAATTTGGCGTGCTGGTTGTATTATTCGTGCGGTATTCTTGCAGTCGATCACTGAAGCATTTGAGCGCGATAGCGAACTTGAAAACTTACTGGTTGACGAATTTTTCATCGAGCAACTCAATAAGCATCAACTTAATTGGCGTCAATCGATTGCTGATGCAACGATTTTAGGTGTGCCAATTGGTGCTATTTCATCGTCGTTGTCATACTATGACTCGGTTCGTTGCGGTGTATTGCCTGCTAATCTATTACAGGGGCAACGTGATTTCTTTGGCGCTCATACTTTTGAGCGTGTTGATACGCCAGCAGGTAAAAAGTTCCACGTTGAATGGTCGACCCAGGCACGTCGTTTAATCGAGGTTTAGTCTTTCAATAAAGGTTAAAAAGGGTTAGCAATGGTAGATAAAGATCATAGAAATGAGCTTTCTGAGGATGCGTACCGAATTTGTCGCTTAGCGGCTACTGAGCATCCTTTTACGGGTAAATATAATGATCATTGGTTAGACGGTATCTATCATTGTGCCTACTGCGAACAGCCATTATTTGACTCTGCAACTAAATTTAATGCCGGCTGTGGTTGGCCTAGCTTTTGGCAAAGTCGCGAAGGCCAAGTTAGCTATCATCAAGACAACTCTCACAATATGCAACGTATTGAAATTCAATGCGCTAATTGCCAAAGTCATTTAGGTCATGTTTTTGATGATGGCCCTAAGCCGACGGGTAAGCGCTATTGTGTTAACTCACTCAGTTTACTGTTCAAATAATAAAAAACGCACCCCATTGAGTGCGTTTTTTTAGACTTTTCTCTCAGGTGATAATTAGTACTGCGGTGCTTTAAATTTACCTTCTTCAATATTCTTCAAGGTGACGGTGGCAACCGTATCTAAAAAGTTAATATCCAAACCGTGCTTTTCAACATACATAGCGATTAATGCTTGATTTAAGTGCTGATCGTCGGGTTTGTATAATTGCAGTACTTTTAACCAGATATATGTTTGTTTATGTTCGTCTTTATCGTTAAAAATGTTGGCAATCGATTCAAAAACTTCGTGATTTAACTGGGCACCAGAGGGCGTGAGTTCTAATGAGTGAAATAGTATACCCAGGGTTTTGTCTGGATCGCGTTTAATGTAATAACTGGCTAAAAACTGCTGTAACTCTGGTGTTTCTAATGCCGCACTGCCTTCCATAGCGGTAAACTTGTTCATCGCGTCTTCATCAAGAAACCGCGACCAATGAAAATAGAGTAGGTAAGGGTTGTCCGATGTTTTTGTGTTTTGTGCTAATTGTTCAAAGCGTCGTTCAGCGTTAAGTAGACTGTTAACGCGATTAGTCTTTTTCTCTTTTAATTTGATATGTTCTATTTGCGAGGCCAGCGACATACAGCCAATGTAATCTTCATAAGCTAGTAGCTCTTTGTATTTGTCGGCGTCATCGTTAGTTTGTTTGACATTATAGTTATGTAATAACAGGGCTTTGCGCTCCTTCCGACACCAGTTGTCATCATGAATATCAAGGCAAATTTGTGGGTCGGCCGCACACATAGTTGCTATGGTTGGGCCTTGCTCACAGCCGGAGAGAAAACTAACACCAATTATCAAGGGTAATACTGAACGCATATGGCTTCACTTAAATAATGAAAATTTTATGTAATCGCTAGAGAAATCTTTCATGTTCGATTACAATGTGCGCCGCAACGAGGTTGAGACTATTTTCATTTCAACAATAACAATAATAGTGATAATAGCTTACTGTTCAATTGACTTAAATATAAAGGTTTAAAAAATGACATTCCAAACGGAAAAAGAATATCAAGCTAGTTGGCAAGAGCGTCAAACATTTGCTGAAAACATGCAACCACTTATTGGTCAGCTATACCGTAACAAAGGTATTGAAATTTCAGTATATGGTCGTCCATTAGTAACGGCTACGCCTATCGATATTATTAAGGCTCATAAATCAGTTGCTTTACACGAAGAAAGCAAGTTGCGTTTGCGTGAGAGCTTCCCATTTGTTGAAGCGTTAAACAAAATGTCATTAGCGCCTGCGCGCATCGATGTTGGTAAACTAGCATACAACTATTTATTTAAAGGTGATGCGAACGGTTTATCAATTGAACAATATTTAGAAAAAGAATTAGCAGACATTCAAAAATCAAGTGATGATAACGGCGCACAAGATGTCGTGTTATACGGTTTTGGTCGTATTGGTCGTTTACTAGCGCGTTTATTGATTGAACGTGAAGGTCCAAATTCAAAACTTCGTTTACGCGCCATTGTTATTCGTCCCGGTAAAGATGGCGACTTAGCGAAGCGTGCAAGCTTATTGCGTCGCGATTCAGTTCATGGTGCTTTCAACGGTAGCATTTCTATCGATGAAGAAAATAATGTAATCAAAGCAAACGGTGCCTTCATCAAAGTGATTTACGCTAAATCACCTTCAGAAATTGATTACACAGCATACGGTATTAACAATGCCCTAGTTGTCGATAACACAGGTATTTGGTCTGACGAAGAAGGTTTGGGTCAGCATTTACAATCTACTGGTGTTTCGAAAGTATTGTTAACTGCTCCTGCAAAAGGCGATATTAAAAACATCGTATACGGTGTAAACGAAGATATGATTTTACCTGAAGATAAAATCGTATCAGCAGCAAGTTGTACAACGAATGCGATTACGCCAGTATTAAAAGCCATCAATGACGAGTTTGGCATCAAGAACGGTCACGTTGAAACGGTTCACTCATATACAAATGACCAAAACTTGATTGACAACTACCACAAATCACCACGTCGTGGTCGCAGTGCACCACTTAACATGGTTATTACTTCTACTGGTGCAGCTAAAGCGGTAGCTAAAGCACTACCAGAATTGAAGGGTTTATTAACAGGTAACGCAATTCGTGTACCTACGCCGAACGTTTCAATGGCGATCATGAACCTTAACCTCAAGAAAGCGACAAGTGCTGAAGGTTTAAACAACTACTTACGTGAGATCTCGTTAAACTCGAAGTTACAAGATCAAATCGACTACACTGCATCAACTGAAATTGTTTCTACTGACTTAGTCGGTTCTCGTTTTGCTGGTGTGGTTGACTCGCAAGCAACGATTGTTGATGAAGACCGCGCAGTGTTATACGTATGGTACGATAATGAATTTGGTTACAGTTGCCAGGTTGTGCGTGTAATGCACGAAATGGCCGGCGTTCATGTTCCTACGTTACCAGTAAAATAATTCAAATTTAGTTTACTAATTAAATCAATGGGGTCTGAGTTTTTCACTTAGATCCCATTTTTTTTTACTAAAATTATTTGAAACACGACCGATACAATACATAGATATATTTTAGGAGAAGTATTTATGTCAATTACCATCCACTCATCAAGCGCGGTGCAAACGGCTTCAGGTGATGCTTTAGAAATTGCCGTTGCAAAGAAGGCACAGAATCAACAAGAGATTGAAGGCCAGATGGCTGTTCAACTTATCGAAGCGGCTGCGAGTAGCTTAGATAGCTTGCCGGCACCAACAGCTTCGAGCGGTAATAATGTTAATATCAAAGTGTAAGTTGTTGAGTTAAATACAGCGTGCTGGTTTAGGTAAACCAGCATATTTTGTTGCTTGTTTTGCCGGCCCCTCTTTGAACAATCGATAAAGGTAGCGTGAGCTTGCCTTTTCTTCACCAAATTCAGCTTTCATCGCTTTGGTTAATGCGCGAATAGCTGGAGAGGTGTTATAAGTTAAATAAAACGCTCTAACAAAATTGATCACTTCCCAATGCTCTGGCGTTAAGACAATATTATCAAGGCCAGCCATATACTCACCAAGTGCCGGTGTCCAAATTGTATAATCGAGCAGGTAGCCTTGCTTATCAGTTTCAATGGTCTGTTGGTTAAATTCAATCATGTTTGCCATGTTAACGTTTTGTTTGCCTCTAAAATAAGTGTCGATAACTCGTCAAATGTTATCCCTAAGGTGCCTTTAGCGGCACTAATACCACGAGCTTGAGCATGTTCTTGGACAAGATATACCGTTTTTGATTTATCGAGCAATAATTGCAAATGTAAGCATTGACAAAAATAAACCCCATCATCGATAAGCACCACTTCGTCATGTGATGTTAATAAACAAGCTAGCTCATGGCTTATGTCTTGTTGAAATGGAGATTGACGGATAATGTGTAGCACAATGTAGCCTTAAAATTTTAATATTGTGGTAAATTCAGCCACTTTGTTGGCGAGCACGTCTGGTGATAACACCTGCACATTATCGAGCGCAAAGTGTTCAGATAATTGACGTTGCAATAAAGAGTTTTTGCATACGTATATATGCTCAATGTCATAAAACTCAAGGGCATTTAAGGTTTTTAGGAAATCCTTAGCGCCTGTTTGGCTAATGGCTTGAGGTATGAGTTGCCAAACGCCATCGCCGATAAAAAACAAACTTGTGGCTTGCTCGTAGGAACCTAAAATTAATGCCAAATCTAACGACTCTTTGGCATGAGTTGAATTGAGCGGGGCATGCGAATTAATAATGGCTATCGATTTTTCCATCATCACCTCTACAGCTGGATCACTTGGTCGGCAGCAGAGTAGAGGCTAACAAATTCACCTAACCCTGATACGGTAAACTCCGGCAAAATATTGGTGCTATCTTGCCAGTCATCGCTAAGTCCGCGTTTTTCGGCTGCGGTTATACATAAATGCAGTGGAATACTATGTGCTTGATGTAGCGTTTGCCATTGCTTTATTGTTTGGTATTCATCAGCAGGAATAGCTGTGCTTGCGCTGGCATTCAGTGCGCCTTCTTGATAAAAGAACACGCCGATAACTTCAGTATCGTACCGGGCTGCTAGCTGTTCAACTAATGCGATACTCGTTGCTGTTAAATTTGATAAAGGCGATGAAGTGATCATCACGGCGATAGTTTTCAAGTGTACCCCTTAAAATAAAAAAGCCTCGAGATTCGAGGCTTTTATTATAACAGTATGTTGACGAAAATTAATCGTCGCTACCGAAAACACCTAATAATTGTAATAAGCTTACAAAAATGTTGTAGATGTTTAGGTATAAAGAAACCGTTGCGCGGATATAGTTTGTTTCGCCACCGTGGATAATTCGGCTCGTGTCGAACAAAATTAAACCCGACATAATCATGATGATTGCTGCATTTAACGCAAGTGAAACAGCAGGCACCTGGAAGAAAATGTTGGCAATCGCAGCAACTACAACCACAATCAAACCAACCATTAAAAAGCCACCCATAAATGAGAAGTCTTTCTTACTGGTTAATGCGTATGCTGATAGCGCAAAGAAAATCAGTGCAGTGCCACCAAGTGCTTGCATGATGAGTGAGCCGCCATTAGGCAAACCTGCGTAGGCATTTAACATTGGCCCTAACGATGCGCCCATTAAGCCGGTAAAGGCGAAAATCCAAATTAGGCCACTCGCTTTATCTGCCTGTTTTTGAACAACAAACAATAAAACGAAAGCAACAATAGTCATCACTAAAGCTGCCACAGGTGACAGATTCATTGCCATAGAGATGCCAGCACACACAGCACTCCAAGCTAATGTCATACCTAACAGCATGTAGGTATTCTTGAGTACCTTGTTAATCTCGATTGACGAGCTTTGACTCGCCGTATTGATTGTTTGCATAAATATTCCTCTGAGAATGTTTAATCTTGTATTTATAGACTACCGAGTAGTTTTTCAAGGGTTAAATCTATCATACCACTCATGTCTTTGACATATAATGACATAAAAAGTTTAATTCAACCAAGCATTAAGTTTTCATTTTAACCGAATCTTTATCATTATATTGACAAATAATTTCTTTTCTTCTGTAACAATTTGTACTGTGATCATTGATCAAGCCGGTTGCTTGCAAGTGAGAGTACAAGGTTGTTGAACCTAAAAACTTAAAGCCTCGCTTTTTCATATCCTTGGCAAGCGTGTCGCTCACCTCAGAAGTCGCAACATAATCATCAAGCTTAGCCATGGCATTCACTATCGGTTGGTGATCAACGAACGCCCAGAGATAGTGACAAAAACTGCCAAACTCTCGCTGTATTTCGATAAAGCGCTTCGCGTTATTTATCGTTGCTGCTATTTTTAATCGATTACGAACAATGGCAGGGTTTTGGATTAGTTCTTCGATGTCTTCATCGGTAAATTTAGCGACTTGCTCGACATCGAAATTAGCGAACGCTTGTCGATAGCCATCACGCTTTTTCAAAATGGTGTACCAACTCAAGCCTGCTTGGGCTGACTCTAGCACCAAACACTCAAACATTTTTTTGTCATCGTATACAGGCACTCCCCATTCTTCATCGTGATATTTAACGTAATCGGGTTTACTGGTATCTAACCATGGGCAGCGGCAGGAACTCATAAAAGGATAATAACTCTTTGAGGTGGTTGTTTAAAAGATTACCAAGCGTAGAGTATTAATGAAACTTTTCATTTGTTTTTTGTTCTCATAAGATAATATTAATATTCAACGTATTGAGCATAACATGATCAAATTTAAGCACTTAGTCTTGAGTACTTGCTTTATCTGTGCGCCAGCGATTGCTGGCCAGTTAATGGTGAGTGAAACCTTGAAGGTCCTAGAAATTAATGGCAAAGAACACAATGGCGGCTTTCTTGCCAAAGATACTACTTTTGATATTCAACCCGGTGAACAAAAACTACTATTGAAGTACCAAGAGTTTTTCGAAGAAGACTTTGAGAACTTTGCGACGATTCGCTCTAAGCCATTCTTATTCAGCTTTTACGCCAATGGTGATCAAGATTACCAGCTAGCGACCCCCGAGCTTGATAATGAACGCGAGGGCAAAGCGTTTGCAAAACAACCTCAAGTGATTATCACCAGCACTGATGCCGAGCCAGTTGCTTCACAAGTTAGTATGCTTTCGTCGACAGCGCCACTCACTGCGCCAACTGTTGGTACACCGAGCGCGGCACAGCAAAAACAATCCAATGCCAAAACCCCCGTTTTACAGGAACAATCAAAACAAGAAAATATTGCGATAAGCAAGCAATCTCCAACTGCATTATCTATGCTTACTTACTGGTGGCAACAAGCTAGTGAAACAGAAAGACAGGCTTTTCTAGCTCAGATCAATCAATAAGGATAATACAGATGAAAAAGCTTTGGTTTGGTGCAGTGATATGCGCAAGTTTATTAGTTATTCACTCGACAGGATATGCCCAAGAGAGTGTCAAAGTCGTTGGTAAAGCCAGTACCAGTGTAGCGCCTGATACTTTTCTCATTCGTTTTGGCTTTGAGCAGCGAGGTATTAGTGCGAGTAAACTGAAGACGGTTGTTGATGGCCAAACCACGGCGTTAACTAATTATGCCAGAAGTTTGGGCGTGGCTGCTGAACAGATTAAGTCGAGTCAATTATCTGTCCATATCCGTTATCCAAATCCTAATGAGCGCGTTAATCAAGTATACGCGCCGGCACCACAAGCGAAAAGCACTATAGTCAAAACTGAGGTGGCGACAACTAAAGCCCCGATGACACAAGTAGAGTTTGTTGTCAGTAGGACAGTAGAAATAAATTTAACTAATTTGCGCGATTACGACAAACTGCTCGATAACAGCGTAAAAATTGGCGCTACTCGGATTGATCCTGTGCAAAGTTTAACGCGTGATAACGAAGAGGTTTATCAAGCGTTGTTAAAACAAGCAGTTGCCAATGCCAGAAGTAAAGCACAAACGTTAGTAGATAGTGCGGGGGGCAAACTAGGCCGGGTGATCGCGTTAGAGGAGCTATCACATTTTCAAGCCAGACCAAGAATGATGGCAGCCGAGTCTGCTCGTTTTCATCAATCTTATAGTGGCAGCGATACCCTATCAGCAGAAGTTTCTGTTCACTTTGCCATTGAACATTAAGAAAAATCGGATAAACACTTTAAAAAAGGCGCTTTTCAAGGTATGTTAGGCGCCTTTTTTATTATAGATAGTAACTTTGATGACAAAAGAGAGCTTTTACCAAGAATTACATGCTCAAGTTCAAGCTATTATTGGTGATGAAACAGACACAATCGCGAATATGGCTAATATCAGTGCCTTGCTTTTTGAGCGTTTAGAAGGTGTAAACTGGGTAGGTTTTTATCGTTTGGTTGATGAACAGCTGATCCTTGGTCCGTTTCAGGGTAAGGTTGCGTGTATTCGCATCCCCTTAGGTAAAGGTGTTTGTGGTACAGCAGCGGCAAAAGATGAAACACAGCGCATTGCCGATGTTCATGCATTTGAGGGGCATATTGCTTGCGATGCGGCTTCAAACGCGGAAATTGTCATCCCTGTGCATCAAAACGGAAAAGTCGTCGCTGTGTTAGATATCGATAGTGTCGTTTTTGAGCGTTTTGATGAAACAGATCAACAAGGCCTCGAAGCAATTGTTGCATTATTCGAACAACAGTTGAGTAAGTAATGAAAGAGTTTGTGGTTATTCATGACTTTTTAGTCTCAGAAGCCGTTGTTGGCGATTGGGATGGCGAAGAAGAGTTAGTCGCCGAAAAGCTCAATGAGTTCTATCATACAATGTATGATTTAGCTGAAGAAGATATTTCGCCAGATGAACTTGCTAATTTATTAGAGTTGATTTGGCATCACTGGATAGGCGAACCTGCCTTGCCAGAACTAGAAACAGATGATATTTATGAATGGTGTCAAAATGTCTTAGACAATCGTTCGCAATATCTTGAAGATTTAAATTAAAAATTTGTAAGTAGTATTTATGGAAAACAAACGTAACACAAGTAAAGAAATCATCGCTTTGTTGGTGGAGAAATTTCCTGCGTGTTTCTCAATTGAAGGCCCAGCTAAACCACTTAAAGTGGGTATTTTTCAAGACTTAGCTGAGCAGTTAGCTGAAGATGAAACGGTCAGTAAAACGCGTTTGCGTCAAGCGTTAAGACACTATACAAGTAGCTGGCGTTACTTAAAGTCGGTAAAAGTGGGTAGTCATCGCGTTGATCTGTTAGGTGAGCAAGTTGCCGAAATCGATCAAGAGCAAGCAGATTACGCTGCAAAAACGCTCAAAGAAAGCCAGGAAAAATTTGGTAACAAAAATACTAAAGCAAAAAGCGAAGGTCAAAAAAACTCGGCGAAAACAGGTCAAGCGCCTAAAAACAAAGGCGTAGCCGATAAAAAACAAAAATTCAAAAATGTAAAATCAACTAAGCGAGTAGCGAAAAAGCCACAAGAACCAGTGAACTTAACACCAATCGACTCGTCTACTGTTAAAGAGGGTGCTAAAGTTAAGGTTAAGTTTGGTAATGCCCCAATGGATGCCGTGATTACAGAAGTGGATGGCAACGATGTACACGTTCAACTTCAGTCTGGTATGGTTATCAAAACACAAGTAGAAAATATCTTCTCATAATAGTTGGAGTTCGAAGCATGCATAAATTTTGTCGTATCGCGATCGCTGTTTCTCTATCAGTCGTTTCAGTAGTTAGTTTTGGTAAAGACGTTCAAATACCAGCAGAACTGCCCGTACTCAGTCCAGAGAGCCAACACGCTGTATCGACAAAGCGCATCACTGCACAGTTTATGCGTGCTCACTACAAGAAGTTCAAAATTGACGATGCGTTATCTAACCAGATTTTTGATCGTTACATCAAGCAACTCGACTTTAACAAAAATATCTTTCTCGCTTCAGACGTAGCGAGTTTTGAACAATATCGCGATGCTTTTGATGCGGTCATTGCCAAAGGTCAACTGCAGGTAGCTTACGACATTTATAATTTGAATTTACAACGCCGTGTTGAGCGCTATGAATATGCACTGACGCTACTTGACAAGCCGTTTGATTTTACGGTTAAAGAGCGCTATCACTTCGACCGTGAAAATGCCAGCTACCCAGAAACGACTGAAGAGCTCAACGAGTTATGGCGTCAGAAAGTTAAATATGATGCGTTAAATTTAACCTTAGCTGATAAAGAGTGGCCGAAAATTCAAGAGCTACTGACGAAACGCTACAAATCGACGATTAAGCGCTTAAAACAAAGCGAAAGCGAAGATGTCTATCAACTCGTGATGAACAGCTTTTCTCGCGTAGTCGAACCGCATACCTCGTATTTATCGCCGCGCAATGCTGAACGTTTCCAGATGGAAATGAACCTATCACTCGAAGGTATTGGCGCGGTGTTGCGTGCCGAAGATGATTATACCGTGATTCAAAGTGTTGTTTCGGGTGGCCCAGCTGATAAGTCAAATCAATTAAAACCCAAAGATCGCATCGTTGGCGTTTCACAAGATGACGATGAATTTGTCGATGTCATTGGTTGGCGCTTAGATGATGTGGTTGATTTAATCAAAGGGCCCAAAGGTACCAAAGTACGGTTACAAGTCTTACCGGGTGAATCAGATAGTTTAGATAGCCTGAAAACCGTGTCGATCGTTCGCGATAAAATTAAACTTGAAGATCGCGCGGCCAAATCTGAGGTTTATATTGACGAGTCAATAGAAGGACAGCCTCGTAAACTTGGTGTTATTGAAATACCTAGCTTTTACAATAACTTATCAAAAGATGTTAAAAATGAAATTGAAAAGTTAAAAGCTGAAAATGTCGAAGGTATTATCGTTGACTTACGTGGTAACGGTGGTGGTTCATTAACGGAAGCAACACTATTAACGGGCTTATTCATTGAAAAAGGTCCTGTTGTTCAGGTTAGAGACAGCGCAGATCGCATCGCGGTAAATGCTGATCGCGATGGTATCGTGCACTACGATGGGCCTCTGACAGTCATGGTTGATCGTTACAGTGCATCAGCTTCGGAAATTTTCTCAGCGGCGATCCAAGATTACAACCGCGGTATCATTGTTGGTGAAAATACCTTTGGTAAGGGCACTGTTCAGCAGCACCGTGGCTTAGGTCGTGTCTATGATCTTTATGAAAAACCACTTGGTTCGATTCAATACACTATTGCAAAGTTTTATCGAATCAATGGTGGCAGTACGCAACACAAAGGGGTAGCGCCAGATATTGCGTTTCCATCTGCGATTGACCCTGCAGAGTGGGGTGAGAGCAAGGAAGAAAATGCGTTAGTATGGGATCAGGTGCCACGTGCTAACTACCGCCAGGTTAACACAACGCCTTTTGATATCGCCTACCTAGAAGGCCTACATCAAGAGCGGATTAAGGCTAATATTGAGTTTGAATACCTGCAGAAAGATATCGCACAATACAAAGCTGAAAAAGACGACAAATCAATTTCACTGAATATTGAAGAGCGGAAACAGAAAAGCGAAACTCGTAAAGCCCAGCGTTTAGCGCGTGCCAACGAACGATTAGCAAGGATGGGCAAAGAGCCGATCGAAGCACTTGACGATTTACCAGAAGAGCTCGAAGAGCTTGATATTTTCTTAGATGAAACGGCGCAAATTACCTTTGATTTAATCGAGCTTAATAAGCTCGCGAAAAACAGGTAAATCACTGGGTATAATGTTTAAAAATCAGTCAAGCCGTCCATTAGGGCGGCTTTTTTGTTTCTGCATGATTAGTATAAGTGGTATCATCTATGCAGTTTTATCGAATATTTATTGATGGACAGCCTTACAGTTAATAATTTGTGACTTGCACTTAGCGTCAACAACAGGCATTTTACTTGTCATAATACCAAGTGAATTAAATATTTGATCACTCAGCGAGATTTAAAAGGCTTTTAGGCAAGGCTTTGATTGCCGATAATGGTTATTCCCTTATCAAAATCAGTAACGAAGCATAAAAGTCTTTTAAACTCGCCCTTGGGAGCTCGTCAGAAAAGTGATAATTTCGCAAATTTATTTGATGGAGAATGACTACATCTGTATAAATTTCCTTTATTCTAACTTCCCTGACGCAGCTCTGAGTTGGTCAAATATTAATTTCAATTGGTATAACAATAAATATTAAAAAATAATAGGTTTTAAATTTCACATGTCAGTAGATTCATCACCACGCACGCCAAGTATGTTTGATTCGGCGATACCCGTTATTGCGCTTGTTATTATGCTTGCAGGGGCGGTAACACTATTTGGTGACAACTCGTCTTATGGTCCAAACCAAATCGCGCTACTTGTTGCTATGGGGATTGCGGTTGTTATCGGGATAAAAAACGGCTTTTCTTGGGCTGAGATAGAAAAAGCGATAGTTAACGGTATATCGTTGTCACTTGGCGCCATTTTGATTTTATTATCAGTTGGTGCGCTTATTGGTACTTGGTTGCTTTCGGGTACCGTCCCGACCATGATTTACTATGGTTTACAGATACTTAATCCATCATGGTTTTATGCAGCATCATGTATTATCTGTGGTATTGTCGCGATGAGTATTGGCAGCTCGTGGACAACGGCTGCAACCATAGGTGTCGCCTTACTCGGTATTTCTCAAGGGCTGGAATTATCACCGGCGATCACCGCTGGTGCCGTTATTTCAGGCGCTTATTTTGGCGATAAAATTTCGCCGTTATCTGAAACAACTAACTTAGCACCAGCGATTGCAGGTAGTGAACTTTTTGCTCATATTCGCTACATGTTGTGGACAACCGTACCCTCTATTTCAACCGCGCTTGTGCTGTTTACCATCTTAGGCTTTACCGAGTCGACTACAGCGTCAACTGAAGCGATTGATTCGTTAAATGAACAATTGGCTGCGCAATTTAATTTAAGTATTTTTAACTTGATCCCATTAGTTGTTTTGTTGGTGCTTGCGATTAGAAAAGCGCCAGCGTTTATCGCAGTATCTATTGGTGCAATTATCGGTGCGATTTGGGCGGTAATTTTTCAGCCAGAGCTCATCGAGCGACTCGCAGGCGAGGGCTTTAGCCAATCTGAAGCAAATATACGCGTGGTATGGACGGCATTTTTTGACGGTGTCTCCATCGAAACCGGTAACAGTGAGCTTAATGACCTATTAAGCGGTGGCGGCATGTCGAGTATGCTTAACACGACGTGGCTGATTATGTGTGCCTTGAGTTTTGGTGCGGTACTTGAACACTTAGGCATGTTAAAGGTATTTGTTAACGCTATTTTGAAAACAGCTAAGTCAACTGGCAGTTTGATCGCATCAACTGTCGCAACGTGTATCAGTACAAACCTTATTACCGCTGACCAATATATGGCGATTGTCATGCCAGGTAGGATGTATAAAGAAGAATATGAACGCAGAGGTTTAGATCCCGTAGTGCTTAGCCGGACATTAGAAGACTCTGGTACTATCACTTCACCACTTATCCCATGGAATACATGTGGTGCTTATATGTACAGTGTGCTAATGGTTAACCCATTGGATTATATTTTCTATTGTTTCTTTAACATCATTAACCCAATCTTAGCCGTGGTTTATGGTTTCATTGGCTTTCAAATTAAAAAATTAGTAAAAACTCAATAAAACTGCTAAATAAATAATTATTCATTAGCTACGTTTTATTGGCTAAAACTCTCAAAAATTCAAGCCTGTGTGATGCAGGCTTTTATTTGCTCAGCGGAACTTCTATGACTGACTCAACAACGCGCTATTTATCAGATTATCAAGCACCACAATTTAACATTAGTACCGTTAATTTAAGCTTTGAGCTTGAAGACAGCGAAACCCGTGTGGTTAATGAAATGCAGATCACTCGGTTATCAGGTGAAACTAAATTGGTGTTAGATGGTGAACATCTCACCTTGATTCGGGTGGAGCTAAACGGGGAACAACTCAGCCCATCGCAATACCAACTCACTGACAGTACATTAACTTTATCGCTTGTCGAAAAAGAAAGTCGGTTATTAATTGAAACTCAAATTGATCCGATTAATAACACAGCGCTTGAAGGTTTGTTCAAGTCAGGTGGTGCTTTTTGTACTCAGTGTGAAGCTGAAGGCTTTAGACGGATCACCTACTACCTTGATAGACCAGACGTGATGGCAACTTTTACTACCAAGGTAATCGCCGATCAAGCAACTTACCCACAATTACTGGCCAATGGCAATAAAATTGAATCAGGCACATTAGCAAACGGTAAGCATTTCGTTACTTGGCATGATCCCTATCCCAAACCCGCTTATTTATTTGCCTTAGTTGCCGGTGATTTTGATCTACTTAGAGACAGTTACACAACGATTCAGGGGCGAGATGTTGCATTAGAGATTTTTGTTGATAAGGGGAACTTGTCGAAAGCACACCACGCGATGAATTCATTGAAAAAGTCAATGCAGTGGGATGAAGAAGTGTTTGGCCTTGCTTATGATCTCGATATTTACATGATTGTTGCTGTCGATTTCTTTAATATGGGCGCGATGGAAAACAAAGGCTTAAATGTCTTTAACTCGAAATACGTGCTGGCAAATGAAGAAACGGCAACCGATACCGATTACTTTAATGTAGAAGCGGTGATCGCTCATGAATACTTCCACAACTGGACGGGTAATCGCGTAACATGTCGCGACTGGTTTCAACTGAGTTTAAAAGAAGGTTTAACGGTATTTCGCGATCAACAATTTAGTGCTGATATGCACAGCGGTGCAGTAACGCGAATTCAAAATGTTCGGGTATTACGCGCCCATCAATTTGCTGAAGATGCAAGCCCAATGGCACATCCTATTCGCCCTGAAAAAGTGATGGAAATGAATAACTTTTATACCTTAACTGTGTATGAAAAAGGCGCAGAAGTCATTCGCATGATCCACACCTTGTTAGGGCAAGACAATTTTCGCAAAGGTATGGATCTCTACTTTGAGCGTTTTGATGGTATGGCCGTTACCTGTGATGACTTTGTTAATGCCATGGCTGACGCGTCAAATAAAGATCTCAGCTTGTTTAAGCGCTGGTACTCACAATCAGGCACACCGATGTTAACGGTTAAGGAAAGCTATGATGCAAGTTCTCAACAGTATGTTATCGAGGTCGCACAAAAAACTGAGCCAACCAAGCAGCAGCCGGAGAAACTCGCCCTACATATTCCAATAAAAATCGAGTTGCTAGATACCGACACAGGGAAAACTCAAACACATTTGCTTGAGTTAACACAGGAAAGTCAGTCTTGGACATTTAACGGTTTTACCACTAAGCCGGTAATGGCCTTTTTAGGTGATTTTAGTGCGCCGGTAAAAGTAACTTTTGACCAATCTGATGATGAATTGATTGCCATAATGAAGCAAGCTAACAATACCTTTTGTCAGTGGGATGCCGGACAAAAGTTATTTATGCGCTATATCTTTAGGTTAATTGAAACACCGAATTACCAATTGCCTGAACAGCTGATTAACACGTTCGAAGCGGTATTAGACAATCCGCAATTAGATGATGCACTTAAAGCTGAGCAGTTAACTTTACCGAGCTTTGGTGAAGTTGCTGATAACATGAGTGTGATTGAGCCAGAAAAAATCCTTGCAGCGTTAAAAATATTAAAACAGTTTTTGGCATCAGGATTACACGAAGCTTTAACGACTTGTTACCAACGTTGTCAGCAAGCCGAGCCAAGAACAGCGCAGACGCGGGCACTAGCCAGCACATGTTTAAGTTATTTAGCGCTGCACTCACAAGCGCAACCGCTCGTTGAAGCGCATTATTACGATGGTCAGAATATGACCGAACATTTAGCGGCACTTAATGCGGTGACCCATCAAGATCTGGCTTGTCGAAGTCAACTGATGTCTGATTTCGAACAAAAATGGTTTGATACAACCCTAGTGATGGATAAGTGGTATTCACTGCAAGCGATGCAACAGGGTGATCAGGTCTTTGAAAATTTAGCTGATTTACTTAAACGCAGCGATTTTAGTTTAACTAACCCTAATCGCGCACGCTCATTACTCGGCGCATTTTCGATGAACAATCCTAAATACTTTCATTGCGCATCGGGTCGCGGCTACGAGTTCTTGACGACTCAATTAATTGAGCTTAATACCATTAACCCACAAGTCGCAAGCCGTTTGATTACGCCACTGCTGGCGTTCAAGCAGTTTGAACCGCAGCGTCAAGCAATGATGAAAGCACAATTAGTTAAAGTCAGAGGCTTAGATAATCTGTCAAAAGATTTAACCGAGAAAATTAACGCTGCATTAGATTAGTTAGCTTGTATGGTTTTTTATGAGCCAGACCTTTTACTTTTCACTTAACATGTCAACACAAGACTTTTTACCCTACTATCAGGGTAGGGTACAAAGCTTGGTTGTAACGACTACTACCGGCATTCGTGTCGAATTTCCCGCTATGCGTTTACGCAAGTACGTCGACTCGCTCGGCGTACGCGGCTTTTTTTGCCTAAAAACCGAGCATGGCAAGTTTGTTTCTTTAACGCGTATTAAATAGATTAGAGCTATTGCTTTAAACAGTGGTCAGACCATCTTGTGAGTAATCTGTTACACTGTGTTATTTGCTACCAACAATCGCTAACCACAGAGTTAAAGCATAGCTTGTCGAAAAATTCACATCTTAGTAACTTATGTTTGAAACAGGTGTTTTAAACACTGCCTTGTTTCTGGTTTGATCTCTAGCTAAAGTCATTGTAAATAGTGGGCTTTAGCGTTGATTTTAACGCTTGCTAGTTCGTTAAAATGATGTAATTATTGTTTCATCCACAACCTCGTGGAAATAAAAAAATAAAAATTGTTTCGCATTTGGGGAGAGAATTAATGAAACATAGCCCTCACGCAAAGTTTTATAAAAAGCCGGTAGCGCTTGGCATAGCAGCAGCTATGTTAGCTTTATCTGCTAATAATGCTTTAGCGGCAAATTTCCAAGTAGGGAATTTTGATATCAGTTTCGATTCAACATTCAGTTACGGTCAAAGTTGGCGTGTTGAAAACAGAAACTGGAACGACAACATTGGTAAGTCAAACAATTTACACAACGGTTTTGACTTTAGTAATTACAACGCGGCAACAAACCCTACACCCATTAATGCCGATATCTGGCGAGGTGCCGGTGGCTACTCAAACAACGGCGACAACGGTAACCTTAATTATGACGCGGGCGAAGCATTTTCTTCTGTATTCAAAGGCTCACATGAATTAGATATTCGTTACGACAACTTTGGTTTCTTTGCTCGTGGCATGTATTTCTACGATTTCGAGTTAATGGATAGTGAGCGCCCTTGGGTTAATCCAACATCACAACAAAATAACGACGTTTGTCGAGACGACGAAGCAAAAGACCAAGTCTGTCGAGATATTCGCTTGTTAGATGCTTTCTTCTATGCCGACCTTGATGTTGGCGAAATGCCACTGTCTGTTCGCATTGGTGACCAAGTCATTAGCTGGGGTGAAAGTGCCTTAATTTCTCACGGTATTAGTGAGTTGAACCCAGTTGATATTGCTCGTCTTCGCGCGCCAGGTGCAGAACTTAAAGAAGCGTTTATTCCATTTGGTGCGGTTTGGGCATCATTAGGTGTAACTGAAAACTTCAACATTGAAGCTTTCTATCAATACCGTTGGGAAAAAACAGTGCTACCAGCACCGGGTACTTATTTCTCAACAAATGATTTCGCTGGTGACGGTGGTCATTATAACAATGTGCAACTCGGCTTCTCTGGTAACCCAGACATGGATCTAGACTTCTTAATGGCGAGCTTGAACGGTTTAGGTAGCGCATTGAGAAGTGGTCAAATTTCGCCAGCTCAAGCAGGTGCTATGTACTTAGCTTACCCAACGAAGTTAACGTTAAAAGCGCCTGGAAGCTTGGCCGAAGTTGAACCAGATGACGGCGGCCAGTACGGTTTGCGTTTATCTTGGTTCTTACCGGAATTAAACGATACAGAATTAAGCTTGTATTACATGAATTACCACAGTCGTCGTCCAGTGTTCTCTGGTGTTACGGCTGACTTTTCTGATGGTGCAATTCAGCATGACTTAGGTATGCTAGCTGCCGGTCCAGTGACTGAAGATAGCTATCACATGTTAAGATCGTTCTCTAAAGTAGAATTAGATTATGTAGAAGATATCAAGTTATACGCATTGAGCTTTAACACAACAGCAGGTACAACGGCTGTTGCTGGTGAAGTGTCATTCCGTCAAGACGAGCCGCTACAGATTGATGACGTTGAGTTGTTATTTGCTGCAATGCCGCAACAATTAGCCAATGCTGGTTTACGCCCTGATTTAGACGGTATTTCACAAATGCCTGTGTTCGGTCAAGGTGAACGTGCAGACGGTTATATTTTGTCAGACACGATTCAAGCGCAAATGACCTTTACACACTTGTTTGGCCCAATGTTTGGTGCTAGCCAAGTAACGGGTTTACTTGAGGTTGGTGGTATTAACATTAACGATATGCCAGCGCAAAGCGAACTTCGTTTAAATGGCCCAGGTACTGCCCGTAACGGTGGTATTGAAGGTAAAGAAGGTTTAGAGCTTGCGATTCAAGATGGCGTTGAAACCAACCCATTCCCAACAGATTTTGCATGGGGTTACCGTTTATTAGGTAAGCTAGATTATAACAATGTCTTTGCTGGCATTAACATGTCACCGCGCATTGTTTTCTCACACGATGTTGATGGTATTACACCAGATCCATTGTTCTTATTCATCGAGAAGCGTAAATCGGTATCTTTAGGTGTGTCATTTGATTATCAAAGCCGCTGGGCTGCTGACATTACCTACAATACGTTCTTTGATGGCGTAGGTACAACAAACAAACTGGAAGATCGCGATTACGTTTCTTTCAACATCAAGTATTCAATCTAAGGCAATTAACATGAAAAAGATTACATTATTGTCGTTAGCAGTATCATGTGCATTGGCTACAACAGGCGCAATGGCAAAAGTTTCTGCAGATGAAGCGGCAAAGCTAGGTAAAAGCCTCACTCCAATGGGCGCTGTTCAGGGGGCCAACGCTGATGGTTCGATCCCTGCGTGGACAGGTGGTATTACTTCAGCACCTGCTGGTTACACCCCAGGTCAACACCATATCGACCCTTTTGCTGATGACAAAGTACAGTACACGGTGACAGCGCAAAATATGTCAGAGTACCGTGACTTCTTAACACCAGGTCAAATTAAATTATTTGAAACGTATCCTGATACATTCAAAATGAACGTATATCAAACGCGTCGTAGTGCATCATTTCCACAGCACGTGTATGACGCAACCATCAAAAATGCAACGCGTTCAGAGTTAATTGAAGGTGGTAATGGTATTACTCAAGCTGCAGTTGGTGTGCCATTCCCGGTACCACAAACGGGTTTAGAAGCAATCTGGAACCACATTTTGCGTTATCGCGGTGAGAGTGTTACACGTCAAGGTGGTCAAGCGGCACCAACAGCAAGAGGTGACTTCACATACATTGGTTTTGAAGAAGAACTCATTTTGCCATATAACGTTAAAGGCGCGGAGCCTGAGCAATTACAAGAGTCAAATATCTTGTTTAAGTTCAAGCAAAAAGTGTCTGAACCAGCGCGTTTAGCGGGTACTGCACTACTAGTTCATGAAACAATGGACCAAATTAAAACGCCTCGTCAAGCGTGGACATACAACACAGGTCAACGTCGCGTTCGTCGTGCGCCAAATGTTGCTTATGATGCACCAGGTACAGCGTCAGATGGTTTGAGAACCACTGATGACTTTGATATGTATAACGGCGCACCAGATCGCTACAACTGGACATTAAAAGGTAAACAAGAGTTATTAATTCCATATAACGATTACCGTTTACACAGCGACAAGTTAGCTTATAGCGACATTATTAAGCCAGGTCATATCAACCCTGAGCATGTTCGTTATGAAAAACACCGTGTTTGGGTTGTTGAAGCTAACCTAAAAGGCGATACCCGTCATATCTACAAGAAGCGCGTATTCTTTATCGATGAAGATAGCTGGCAAATTGCGGTAACCGATATTTACGATAACCGTGATCAATTATACCGTGTTGGTGTTGCCCATGGCTTGAACTATTATGAATTACCGGCGCAATGGTCTACGCTTGAAGTATTCCATGATCTTCAATCACGTCGTTATATTGCCATTGGTTTAGATAACCAAGCTAAGATGTATGATTTCTCAGCTACTTTAGATGAAAAATCATTTACACCTGCGGCATTGCGTCGTGAGGGACGTCGTTAAGCACGGCTGTTATCGTTAGTTAAAAACGGCTGTATAAACAGCCGTTTTTTGTATTAATTTGAGAGTATTACCAATGAAGCAATTGTTGGCTTTAGTTTTTAGTGTGTTGAGTTTCGTTGTTCTTGCCGACCAAACTCCTTCTCCTTCATGGCAAGCGCCTTTGGCAAATAAATCCCTATTACTCGATATCACCTCAGTAAATAACGAACGATTAGTTGCTGTTGGTGAGTACGGTCATATCTTAGTGTCTAGTGATGGTCAGCAATGGCAACAGGCCAGTGTGCCAGTAACCTCGACATTAACTGCCGTGTTTTTTGTTAACAGTATGAAAGGCTGGGCCGTTGGTCACGATGCGACAATCTTACATTCAAGTGATGGTGGTAGCACATGGTCTATCCAACAATACTTGCCTGAGTTAGAAAAACCTTTATTAGATGTTGTATTTAAAGACGATAAAAATGGTATCGCGATAGGGGCTTATGGCATGTTTTATCGAACCAGTGATGGTGGTGAGACATGGCAAAATCAATTTCATGAAAGCTTCTTATTCCAAGATGACATTGATTACCTCAATGAACTTAAAAAAGACGATGAAGAAGCATATTTAGATGAGCGCAGCAGTATATTGCCGCACTTTAATCGCGTTACTCGCGATGGTCGCACGTTGTATATGGTGGGTGAAATAGGCCTTATTGCCAAAAGTAATGATTTTGGTGAGTCATGGGAGCAATTCGACGATATTTATCAAGGCTCGTTTTTTGATTTAGCACGCACTCGCAAAGGCAATTTACTGGTGGTTGGCTTGCGCGGTAATGCGTTTAGAAGCCTGCGCAACGGCACGCCTTGGGAGCGCGCTGATACAGGCACAAAAGCCTTACTTAATTCAATTGTCTTAACAGACACCAATCTTCTTTATGTGCTTGGTAACGCAGGCATGTTATTGGCTAGCGATGACGATGGCCAAACATTCACCCAATATCCCCAAGCAGACGGCAAGGCATTGATCGCTGGTGCAGTTTTCCAAGGAAAACTTATTGTCGTCTCTGATGTTGGTATTAAAACAATTACAACGTTGAAGTAGTCTTATGAATTCTGAGTCTTTTATTAATCGTATAGAAGTTGGCATTTTCCGACACCGCTTAACGGTGTTATTTCTGTTTTTGGTGTCAACCGTCTTTTTAGCGTATCAAGCAAGTCAAATCCGCCTTGATGCGTCATTTATCAAAAATATTCCGTTAAATCACAGCTATATGAAAACGTATTTGAAACACCAAGAAAATTTTGGTGGCGCAAATAACGTGTTGATTTCAGTATGTAATACAGAGGGTGATATTTTTACTGAAGAGTTCTTCAGTTCACTTAAAGGTGTTCACGACCAATTGTTCTTCATACCTGGTGTCGATCGCATTCAAGTGAAGTCTTTATATTCACCAAGTACGCGATTTGTCGAAGTGGTTGAAGATGGTTTTGCCGGTGGGCCAGTGATCCCAGCAAACTTTAAACCTGATGCCAACGGTTTAGCGATCGTTAAAGCGAATATTGAAAAAGCAGGTATTGTTGGACGCACGGTATCAGATGACTACACCTGTGCAATGGTACAAACTTCATTGCTAGATATTGACCCTAATACCGGCGAAAAACTTGATACCATCAACTTAGCCAACCAGTTAGAAGAGCAAATTCGCGGTAAGTATGAGCAGGGCAATATTAGTATCCATATTATTGGCTTTGCCAAAATGGTCGGCGACGTTGCACTTGGTGCAAAAGGGGTGGTCGCTTTCTTTGGTGTCGCTATTGCAATCACCGCGCTAATGGTGTTTTTCTTTTGTAAATCATTCAAGCTAACGATTTTACCGATATTCTGTTCATTGGTCACTGTTGTATGGCAAATGGGCATGTTAACGGTGATTGGTTTTGGCTTAGATCCGATGTCGATTTTGGTACCATTCTTGGTCTTCGCGATTGGTGTGAGCCATGCGGTACAGATGATCAACTCAGTGAAGAAACTCGTTAACCAAGGCTACAGTGCCAAAGAGTCAGCGCAGTTTAGTTTTAGAACATTGCTCGTACCGGGGATGGTGGCGTTGCTATCAGATACCGTGGGTTTCTTAACACTGTTAGCTATCGATATCGGTGTGATCCGAGAGCTTGCTATTACCGCATCATTGGGCGTGGCTATGATTATTTTAACCAACCTGATTTTGTTACCTGTGTTGATTTCATACATGAAGTTACACAAAGACAGCGATGAACAAATTGCGAAAACGAATAATAACGAAATCTGGCAAAAGTTAGCTGTTTTTGCCACGCCAAAAGCAGCGCGAATTATTTTAGCCGTGACGGCCTTGTTGTTTGTTGTTGGCTTGCATTTCTCACAACAAATGAAAATTGGCGAACTGCACGCGGGTGCACCGGCGCTTCATGAAGATTCTCGCTATAACCAAGATACTTTTTTGATCACCGACAAATACGCCATTACCGTTGACTACATTTCGGTGATTGTTGAAGCCTATCCAGATGCATGTACCTCACACGAAACACTTGCGGTAATGGATGAATTCCAATGGAAGATGGAAAATGTACCGGGCGTAGATTCAGCGATTAGCTTGGCAAGTGTTGCGAAAATCGTAAATGCGGGCTACAACGAAGGTAATCCGAAATGGCGCAGTTTATCACGCAACCAACAGTCGTTGGTGCAATCAATTTCTCGCGTGCCAACCTCAAGTGGTTTACTCGATAGAAACTGTAGCGTAATGCCAGTGATTTTATTCTTAGAAGATCACAAGGCTGAAACCATTAACCGCGTGGTTGATAAAGTTAAACTTTACGCGAGTGAGCTCAATAATGAGCAATTGCAGTTTAAGTTAGCCTCAGGCCCTGTTGGTGTAATGGCGGCAACTAATGAAGCCGTCGAAGCCGCTCAATTACCTATGATGTTATATGTTTATGCCGCGGTAATTGTGCTTTGTTTAATTAGCTTTAGAAGCTTGCGAGCGACAATTTCGGTGGTCTTGCCGTTATATGTGGTTTCAACACTAGCACAATGGTTAATGACCGAATTAAATATTGGCCTAACGGTATCAACCCTACCAGTTATTGCGCTAGGTGTTGGTATCGGTGTCGATTACGGTATTTATATTTTATCAACCATGGCAGCGCGCTTGCGCAGTGGTGATACGGTTTACCAAGCTTATTTAGCTGCCTTAACAGAGCGCGGTAGTGCTGTACTTATTACAGGTATTACACTGGCTATCGGGGTTTCAACTTGGTTCTTCTCTGATCTGAAATTCCAAGTCGATATGGGGATTTTAATGACCTTTATGTTCTTGGTTAACATGCTAGCGGCGATTGTGGTGTTACCAGCACTCGCTTCAGTATTATGGCGAGAAGATAAGCACCACAAATAAAATTATTTGGTAACGTATTATTGAATAATTAATCAAGAAAATGGCCGAAAGGCCATTTTCTATTTATAACTAATGAATATATTCACAAAATCTTGTTACAGCCGCTAATATCAGTGGTCTAATCTATAAAAAAACACTCGCAAAACCTTAAAATAGCTAATAAAATCTCGGAAATAGTCTATCCTAATAGACAGTTCAACTGCTTTGATTAAAAGTCAGTATCAAATAATAAATAATCGTTTTTTCACATAAGGAAAACGGCATGGCGTTAGTAGACGGTCTACCATCAGTAATACTGAAAAACGTATCACAATTAATACAACAAAAAGTTTCTAAAGAAACGGCCCCACTAGTCGAAAAGTTTGCAGAAATTCTTTACGGCAATATCTCATCATCAGACCTTACCAATCGCAACGAAAGCGATATGTACGGCGCAACCTTAAGTTTGTGGAATTCATTGAATGAATTTAAACACGGCAATGCGCTGATCAAGGTTTTTAATCCAGAAGTTTCACAAAATGGTTGGAAATCAAGCCACACCATTATTGAAGTGATTGTCGATGATATGCCATTTCTTGTTGATTCAGTGCGCATCGCGTTAAATCGACAAGGGTTAAGTCCACATTTAATGCTTAACTGCCCAATTCAGGTGGTTAGAGATAAAAGTAATAATGTAACTCAAATCGCCAATGCCAGTGAAAACAACGCCAAAGGCGCCGTCAATGAAACGGTATTCTTTATTGAGATTGACCGCATCACCAGTGAAAAGAAACTCGCTTCACTAAAAGCGGAACTAGAGTCGGTTGTTAGCGATATTTCGTTAACCGTAAACGACTGGCAGCCAATGCTCACGCGTTTAAACGAAGTGATTGAAGACTTTGGTAAGTCAAATGTACCAGGTGATAAGAGTAACAAAGAAGAAGCGCTCAAATTTTTAAAGTGGATTGCCAATAATAATTTCACCTTAATGGGCTACCGCTCATACGATGTTGAAACTTTAAAAGGTGATTTAGCACTGACCGCCAATGTTAAATCTAGCTTAGGTTTAATGAAAAACTCAAAAGGCACAGATAAGCGATTACTGTCGACATTAAGTGCGACGGCGCGAGAAATTGCCTTAGGCGATAACGCACTAATTTTAACCAAAACCAATTCTCGCTCTCGTGTGCATCGTCCAGCACACCTTGATTACATCGGGATCAAACGCTTTGACAAAAACGGCAAAGTGGTTGGTGAAGAGCGTTTTATCGGCCTATTTGGCTCTGCCTACTATACGAGTAGCGCCGTAGATTTACCGTTAATTTCAGACAAAGTGAACAGCGTTTGTAAAGCTTCAGGTTTTGCGCCAGGTTCACACTCGTTTAAAACCCTAATTAATATCTTAGAAACTTACCCTCGCGATGAGATCCTTCAATCTCGCACTGAAGAATTACTCAATAATGTCTTGGGTATTTTGCGGATGCAAGAACGCGACTATTCTGGTTTATTTGTTCGTCGTGATGCCTTTGACCGTTTCTACTCTTGTATGGTTTATGTGCCGCGTGAGCGCTATAACACGAAATTGCGTATCGAAACGCAAAAGCTTTTACAAGAAGCTTTTGGTAGTACCAAAGAAGTCGAGTTCAACACTTACTTCTCTGAATCCGTTCAAGCCCGTACTCATTACATTGTTCGTGTTGACTCAACTAAAGCAGATATTAATGTGAAAGAAATAGAAAAAAACCTAAACCAAGCCGCGAGAAGTTGGGACGACAAATTAGCTGATGCATTAACGTCTAACCAAGGTGAATCAAAAGCGAAAAGTTTGATGGCGAAATATGCAAGTTTTCCACAAGCCTACAAAGACGAAGTACTACCAGGTTCTGCGATTGTTGATATCGCCAAACTTGAAGCGATATCAGAAGACAATCAGCTTGAAATGCTGTTTTACCAACCGCAAGAAGAAAAAGCGGGTAGCCGTTTCGTTAAATTAAAACTATTCCACACCGGTGAGCCACTGCATTTATCAGACGTCTTACCTATGTTAGAAAACTTTGGTTTGCGCGTTATTGGCGAAAGTCCTTATGCAGTTCGTTCGGCAAAAGGTGAAATGTACTGGATCTTAGATTTCTCAATGATCTTAACGGGCGAGGGCACATTTAGCCTAGCTAAGGTACAGCAGTTATTCCAAGATGCCTTCGCTAAAGTATGGCGCGGTGTGTTAGAAGATGACGGCTTTAATCGTTTAATTCTAGGTGCTGGTCTTGAAGGTCGTGAAGTATCCATTTTACGTGCTTATGCTAAGTACGAGCGTCAAATTGGTGGTACTTTCAGCCAAAACTACATTGAAGATACCTTTTCACGTTACCCGAATTTAGCTGAGTTATTAATTAAATTATTTAACTTGCGCTTCGATCCGAAAGGCAAGCAGTCGGAAAAAACGATTGCCAAAGTTGAAGCAGAAATTGAAGAGTCGTTAGATAAAGTCGCTAACCTTGACGATGATCGTATTATTCGCCGATTTGCCGAAATGATTAATGCGACCATTCGTACCAACTACTTCCAAAAAGGTGAGGTAGAAGCGTTTAAGCCGTATATTTCATTTAAAATCGTACCAAAACGCATTACCGAGATGCCGCAGCCGATTCCTGCCTTTGAAATCTTTGTTTACTCACCTCAAGTTGAAGGTGTTCACTTGCGCGGTGGTAAAGTTGCTCGTGGTGGCCTGCGTTGGTCAGATCGTCGTGAAGATTTCCGTACTGAAGTTTTAGGCCTAGTAAAAGCACAACAAGTTAAGAATACGGTAATCGTGCCGGTTGGTGCTAAAGGTGGCTTTGTGTGTAAACAATTACCTGAGCACGGTACCCGTGAAGAAATCTTTGAGGCGGGTAAAGAATGCTACCGTACATTTATCCGCGGTTTATTAGATATCACAGATAACATTGTTGCCGGTGAATTAGTACCACCACAAAATGTCGTGCGCCACGACGAAGATGATCCGTACTTAGTTGTTGCAGCCGACAAAGGTACAGCAACATTCTCTGACATCGCTAATGGTATTTCAGAAGAATACAATTTCTGGATGGGCGATGCGTTTGCCTCAGGTGGCTCAGTCGGTTACGACCACAAAGGCATGGGTATTACGGCTAAAGGTGCTTGGGAATCTGTTAAACGTCATTTCCGCGAAATGGATATTGATTGTCAAACGACAGATTTCACCTGTATAGGTATCGGTGATATGGCAGGTGATGTATTTGGTAACGGTATGTTGTTATCAAAACACATTCGCTTGCAGGCGGCGTTTAACCACTTACACATTTTTATTGATCCGAATCCTGATGCCGCTTCATCGTGGAAAGAGCGCGAGCGTTTGTTTAATCTACCGGGTTGCTCATGGGAAGATTACAACAAAGACCTCATTTCTGAGGGTGGTGGTATTTTCTCTCGTGCGGCGAAATCAATTAAATTGACACCGCAAATCAAGAAAATGTTAGGCACGCAAAAGCAATCATTAGCGCCAAATGAACTGATTAAAGAGTTGTTAAAGACCAAAGTTGATTTAATTTGGAACGGCGGTATCGGTACTTACGTTAAAGGCTCTAAAGAAAGTCATTTAGAAGTTGGTGACAGAGCCAATGACTCATTGCGTATCAATGGTAAAGAATTACGTGCGAAAATCGTTGGTGAAGGTGGTAACTTGGGTTTAACCCAATTAGGTCGTATTGAATACACCTTGAAGGGCGGCCGCATGAACACCGACTCGGTTGATAACGTAGGTGGTGTAGATTGTTCTGACAACGAAGTAAACATCAAGATTTTACTTAACGGCTTAGTACAAAACGGCGATTTAACCGTGAAGCAGCGCAATAAGCTATTGTACGATATGACCGATGAAGTATCAGACATCGTATTACACGACTGTTACCGTCAAACTCATTCAATTTCAATTACTGAGTTGCGCGGTGCAAGCCAGTTGAAAGAGCAAACCCGCTTTATTCAAGAAATGGAGCGCACAGGTAAGCTCGACAGAGCGCTAGAATTCATCCCAAGTGACGATGAAATTGCTGAGCGTTTAGCGCAAAACAAAGGCTTAACACGTCCAGAATTATCAGTGTTACTTGCTTATAACAAGATGGTGTTAAAAGAGCAGTTGGTTTGCAATGAAATCACCGACAACCCGTACTTCCAAAGCTTATTAATTGAAGCTTTCCCTGAGCAACTGCAGAAGAAGTACGCCGCGCAAATGCAAGATCACCCGCTACGTGCAGAAATTATTGCAACGCGTTTAGCTAATAATATTGGCAATGACATGGGCTTTAACTTCGTTAACCGCATGATGGAAGAGACCGGTGCAACAGTTGCAGAAGTGGCAATCAGTTATGCAATAGCAAGTGAAATTTTTGAAATGCCACAAACCTGGCAAGCGATTTCAGACTTAGATAATAAGCTTACTACGGCAGTTCAAACGGAAATGTTATTCCAATTGCGTCGTAATGTTCGCCGTGCCACCCGCTGGTTCTTGCGTCATCGCAACAAGTCGTTGTCAATTGAGCAAACCATTGCGTTCTTCAAACCTACGTTTGCGATAATGACGCAAAACTTAGATAAGTATTTGGCGAGTGACGAATTAGCCGGCTTAACAAAAGTTGAAACTGATTTAGCGAATGCCGGCGCGCCAAAAGAAATCGCCAAGCGTATTTCTCAGCTAAGCACGATCTTCTCAGTGATGGATATTGCTGAAATTTCGCAAATGGAAAGCTGTGACGTTGATCAAGTAGCACAACTATACTTCCAATTAGGTGATAGATTGTCGTTACACTGGTTCTTAGATCAGATCACCCGTCAGCCCGTCACTAACCATTGGCAAGCGTTAGCAAGAGCGTCATTTAGAGAAGAGCTCGACTGGCAGCAACGCTCATTGACCTCTGTGGTATTGAAAAATTACAAATCAGAACAATCTACTGACAAAATGTTAGATTTATGGTTTGAGCAATCTCAACAGCCACTTGAGCGCTGGCAGCACATTTTATCTGACTTCAGAACGAGTCAGACCCACGAATTTGCTAAATTCTCGGTCGCATTAAGGGAATTAATGTTACTAAGTTTACACTGCGATCCTAGCAAATAAATGTTATTATCCCCGCCGTAAAACGCGGGGATTTTTTTATCCTTTTCACCATTAACTGTAAAAATTGACTGTAAAAGCCGGAGTTGACCTTGTATCCATTAATTCGCAAAGTTCTTTTTCAATTTGATCCTGAAAAAATTCACGATTTCACCATTGGCTCGTTAAAACATATGGGGCAAGCGCCACTAAGTTGGTTGTATAAGTCACGCGTGCCGAACAAAGAAGTTGAAGTAATGGGTATTAAATTTCCTAACCCTGTCGGTTTAGCAGCGGGTTTAGATAAAAACGGCGAGTGTATTAACGCGTTTACAGGTATGGGCTTTGGCTTTGTTGAAGTTGGTACAGTGACACCAAAACCTCAACCGGGTAACGAAAAACTCCGTATTTTCCGCTTGCCAGAAGCCAATGCTATTATTAATCGCATGGGCTTTAACAACAAAGGCGTGGATTACCTCGTTGAACAAGTTCGCAAAGCCAACTTTGATGGTGTTGTCGGCATTAACATTGGTAAAAACAAAGTGACGCCAGAGGAAAATGCTAAAGACGATTACATCTTTTGTATGCGCAAGGTATACGATGTTGCTAGCTACATCGCGATTAATATTTCATCGCCAAACACGCCGGGCTTGCGTTCACTGCAATATGGTGATGCGTTAAATGAATTATTAGCTGAAATTAAAGCTGAGCAGGCGAAACTGGCAGAGCAGTACGGTAAATATGTACCTGTTGCGGTAAAAATTGCGCCAGATTTAACCGTAGAAGAAATTGAATCGATTGCGCAATGTTTGCTTGCTAATAACATTGACGGTGTGATCGCAACCAATACCACGCTAGATAGAGATAAGGTTGAACACTTAGCTCATGGTAATGAGGCTGGCGGCCTGAGCGGTAAGCCAGTAACCGAAAAAAGTACCGAAGTCATCCGCGTGTTAGCGAAAGCACTTGATGGTAAAATGCCAATTATTGGTGTTGGTGGTATTCACAGTGTTGAAGACGCTAAAGCAAAAATTGAAGCCGGCGCTTCATTAGTGCAGTTATATACCGGTTTTATTTACGAAGGGCCTGATTTAATCCGCAACATCGTCAAAAGCTTATAATCCTATTTGTTGGGTGTTGATATTCATCAGCGCCCATCTTTTCTTACTATGTAACCAGTGCTTTGGTTAAATAACATCTACTTTCGCAACCTGCTTGCCTTATCCTGCTTATTCGTCTTAACTTATTAAAAAATTTCCCCTACATTATTGTGATACGAAAATGTAAACTTCTCGTATAATCAATAAATTACAAATCCATAAGACGAAACAAACATGACACTTCAATTAAACCCTGGACAAAAATATATCAAATCGAAAGCCGCAGTCGCATGGGCTGCTGGTGAGCCATTAAAAGTAGAAGAAGTTGACGTAGAGCTGCCCAAAAAAGGTGAGGTGCTCATTCGCATTATCGCTACAGGGGTTTGTCACACTGATGCATTCACGCTATCAGGTGAAGATCCTGAAGGGATTTTCCCATCGATATTGGGCCACGAAGGTGGCGGTATCGTTGAAATGGTTGGCGAAGGTGTAACAAGTGTCGCTGTTGGTGATCACGTTATCCCGTTATACACCGCAGAGTGTGGCGAATGTAAATTCTGCAAATCGGGCAAAACCAATTTGTGTCAAGCGGTTCGAGAAACACAAGGCAAAGGTTTAATGCCTGATGGCACATCAAGGTTTTCAATCAATGGTGAAACGATTTATCACTATATGGGCTGCTCAACCTTTTCTGAATATACCGTGCTGCCCGAAATATCGTTAGCTAAAGTGAATAAGCAGGCACCATTAGAGGAAGTTTGTTTGCTCGGTTGTGGTGTAACAACAGGCATGGGCGCAGTGCTCAATACCGCGAAAGTGCAAAAGGGCGATACCGTTGCAATTTTTGGTCTTGGCGGGATCGGGTTATCGGCAATTATTGGTGCGCGAATGGCGGGCGCTGGCCGAATTATCGGTATCGATATCAATGAAGCTAAATTTGATTTAGCCAAGCAATTAGGCGCAACCGATGTGATTAACCCACAAAAAGTAGAAAAACCTATTCAAGAGCACATTGTTGATATTACCGACGGTGGTGTTGATTACTCATTTGAATGTATCGGTAACGTTAATGTGATGAGGCAAGCGCTCGAGTGTTGCCACAAAGGTTGGGGCGAATCTGTGATCATTGGTGTTGCAGGTGCTGGTCAGGAAATATCGACCAGGCCATTTCAGTTGGTAACTGGGCGGGTATGGCGCGGCACTGCATTTGGCGGTGTAAAAGGGCGCTCAGAGCTCCCCGCAATTGTTGAACAATACTTAGCCGGTGAATTTGGTTTACAAGAATTCATTACCCATACCATGGCACTAGATGAAATCAATCAAGCCTTCGATTTAATGCATGAAGGTAAGAGTATCCGCAGTGTTATTCACATGAACAAGTAAAAGAAAATGTTAGAAAAATTAAGTGAAAATAAAGCATTTGGTGGCATACATCAGCAATATCGCCATCAATCAGCTAGTAATAAATGCCAGATGCGTTTTGCTATCTACTTACCGCCGAAAGCTTTGGCAGGTGAAAAAGTGCCCGTTTTATACTGGTTATCAGGTTTAACCTGCAGCGATGAAAACTTCATGCAAAAAGCCGGGGCATTTCGCGTTGCAGCAGAGCTTGGTATCGCAATTGTTGCGCCTGACACTAGCCCACGAGGTGAGGGCGTACCAGATGATGATAATTACGATTTGGGGCAAGGTGCGGGCTTTTATGTTAATGCGACACAAGCGCCATGGGCCGAGCACTTTCAGATGTACGATTACATTACCCAAGAGCTACCTTCAATTATTGAGCAACACTTTCCGGTAACCCAGAAAAAATCAATCTCAGGCCATAGTATGGGTGGCCATGGTGCACTGATGATTGGTTTGCGAAATAGCGACGCTTATCAGTCTATTTCGGCGTTTAGCCCTATCGTAAACCCGGAAAACTGCCCTTGGGGCAGAAAAGCGTTTACCGCTTATTTAGGTGAACATGAGCAAGATTGGCGACAATATGATAGCTGTGAATTGCTCAAAGCAAATAAACGGATTGTGCCTACTTTGATTGATCAAGGCGATGCCGATCAGTTTCTTACTGAGCAGCTACAAACGCCGACGATTGTATCATTGGCTCAACAATTTGATCTAGCCATGCAAATAAGAATGCAACCTGGCTATGATCACAGTTATTACTTTATTTCGAGCTTTATTGAAGATCATCTGCGCTTTCACGCTCAAAACTTAGCGCGATAGTTTAAGTTAGTAACTGTCACCCTGCACTTGACGTAAAATACGTGTCATCCCCTGATGTTATTGCAGGGGATCTCATGCAAGCTAGCGCAGTTATAGTGTTACTTACCTAAGCCTTGTCTTTGACCTTTATTTAGGCTTCACTGCGACATTTAATGGTTTCTTCACCAAGACGGTATGTATTGTTTACTAAAACGTACGTTCCTGAGATGATCGCGGTTGTTGGTACCAGAATAGGGGAGATAATAAGCCCACTGATCGAATAAAAGGTATTGGACTCTTTGGCAACATCAATGATCTTCAACACCTTTCTATCGGTTGAAATCATGCACTTACTGCTGTGGGCTTTGTCGGTTATCGGGGCGACGACACAGCCATTGAGTAATGCTGCGACAATGACTAATGCAATATAAAGTTTCATCTCTTTCCTTGATACCGCTAACAACGACTTAAATCTAACATAACCGACATTGTGATGGAACATTGCATTACCCTTTGATACTAAAAGGGAATATCAACCAATGTAACATTAAAAACAAGACGACTACTGAGGCCTAATCGAATTGAAGATTACTCAACATCTCATCAATACCTCACTTTAATAACAGCTTAAGAGCGAAAACCAAGTAACCATTGATAAACAAAGGGGTTACCTAGTTTTGCTTTTTTATCTGATGGTAAAACTAGTAGTCAATGAGGCCTTGCTTCTTTAACTCCGCGGTAATGGCGCCGTTTGTGCGTTCAAACACACTAGCTAGTTCAGAAACATTCTCACCACCTTTAAACTGCTCTGCCAACTCGTTTCTCTGCTGTTCAGACCACGGTAAACCAGCGTTTTTTGGCAGGCCAAGCGATTGATTTTCTGCTTGTTTATCCTCAATTGACTTTTTTGTTCGCGGTCGTCGTTTCGCTGGTTTTTTTACGTGCTCTAAAGCGGTGAATAGCGCTCTGATAACATCAGGACTATTGTAAAGCGACTCATTGGGTAGTATTTCGCCAGTTAGTGGATTAACACCATTAGCAAGGGCTTCAATTATTTTAACTTGTGTATCCATACGCGTTTATTAACTCCATTTTTATTTAAAACAATGTTCGTCTAAATTATAGACACAAAAATTGTTTTTAATAATGATAAGTGCAATATGTACTAGGCGTTTTAATTGGCTATCAGATAATCTGATTAATAAAGCCTTTAATTTACAATGTGTGACTTAGTGCTTGCTATGCCTTATTGGTAGATGCCTTCAAAGCTATCGTTATGTCTGCCGACTAAAATTTTAACGCTATTCTCACTCGCTAAAAATTCAAAAACTAAGCCGTGCTGTTTCAGCGCTGTTTGGCTAAATGCCTCTCTAATTTTGAAAACCACATTTTCGTCCTCATGAGTGTTTAGGTCAAATTCGATTTCACATAAGGTTGTTTTACATTCAATAGCTGTGACTATCCCCAAAGCATATAATTCATCAGACAATTGAAAAGTATCAAGTAATTGGTTGGTGAACGCTGGCGCCCACTCATCATCGACAACTTGTTCATCTATTGGGGTAAATCCCTGATTTGCTAATTGCTTTGGGTGATCTACAGCTATTGCGCTTTCGTGTGTTTGATTTAATTGATTTTCAGGCTTGTTAGTTGCTGTTTCTCGTTCGAAGGAGGGAGGAGCAATATCTTTATTAACGTAGCTATGTTGCAAATCAATATCATCGCGCTGAACTGAGACTGTGTCACCTAAACGTGATTGTTCATCATCGCTGCTAGCAGTGCATTGCAGAGTGAGCCGTAAGCATGTTGCAATTATAAAACCAAAAACTACCCCAGATAAGAATGATTTGTTAAATACCACGTTAACTCCATGTCATGTTGTTATTTATTAACTTTTAATTGGTAATCGATGCCTGCCATTAATTGACAATGTACCACCAACCTTTAAGCCACTTATGCGGGCGTTCATTTTATAAAATAACCAACAACTCGCTAAAATTACGATTTGAAATAGCAAGCATATAATAGACAATGAGCAGATCATACCTACAATTACACGACACTAAAGAAGCGTAACATTTCGAAGCAATGTCATTGGTTTTTAGCTGTCTTGCTTAAACTCGGTCTAACATAGACATTGTATTAAGTAGGCAATGGACAAAAATAAGTGGCCATAAGTTCCTGCCAAACGCGACATAACCTATGCCCATAGCGAGACCAATAATTGCAACAGTTATTGAGCGTTCTGATATATCATAAGAATGCCTAAACCCAAAAATTAGGGCCTGAGCCAAAACAGCAAAAATTGTTGCAAACCAAGTGCTAGAGAGTGCTTTTTCAATCCAGTTGATCAGAAACCCTCTATCTAGTATTTCTTCTAGTGCAGACTGCAACCAAATAAATGGCATTATGGTGAAAAATAATTTCCAATTCCCTGACAAATCACCAAATTTAGATACTGCTGTTTCATTCGACATATCAGGAGAAAGTTGCAGGCCTAATTGATCTTTTAAGGTTTGAAAAATTAATATTGAAATAATTGTGAAGGCAAAAATAAAAATAGTTGCCAATAATGATTTTTTTACATTGCTCGGCTTGAATAAACCTATTTCTTTCCAAGAAACATTTCGCAAGCGCATTAAAATCGTTGCCGTAAGCAACATAACAAAGGACCAAAAAAGGCCATTGGTGATAAAGTTAAACTGTGAAAAGTATATCTCCCTGACGAGAAACATTATCGAAATATAGATAACTAAGTCTAACAAAAATGCAAGAGGAGACGGCTTATGTATCGCGTTTTCTGGTGTAATAAGCTTTGTAGGTGAGTTCATCCGTGCAATCCCTTCGGCCGTTACGCCCTTGTTAAAAGGCTGAAAAAGTTTGACTTAACTGGCTAGCAAAGTAGGGCTGAGCTAAGCCAATCGCTAGCAGTTCAATCACTTATACTTTATTTAAACCTATTGCGCCAATAAAGCCTTTTTTATCTTTTGGCGAAACTAGCACTGTTTTGCCAAAGCCATAGTTAATTAATAGCCTATCTAGAGATAGGGCGGGGCTGGAAACTAAGTCAGACGAAGGCACTACCGAATTAATTGCAGATAGTTCAATATGCCATTTAAATGGGCCGCAAATAATCTTTAGCAATTTTTCATCAACTACATATTTCAGCGATACAATGAGCCAAATCGGGAATACGCCGCCAACAAGCGCGGTAACAGCGGCAATGATAATATTTGTAATAGACAGGCCTTGCGCTAACACATAGCCACTGGCGATAAAGCAAATAAAACTGCTTGTATAAACTACGGCGATTAACCATGCATCTTGTTTTGATTTAAAAATTGTCATTATAGCTTTCCATGTATGTAACAATCGGGTCGTTCTGAGGTGCCAGCAATACGACGGCATCACCAAACTATAACACCTTTTTGGAAAAAACAACGAGGGAGCAAGCTGCACTGAAATACGTTGTTAACTGGTATCAGCTAACGTCGCTTATACTGGGTTGGACAATAACCTCGGGTTATAGCTGAACTTCGCAGTCGCTTGTGCTTTGTTTTACGACCCGACACTCGTGTGCGCCACAATTTAAAACTACTTGGTTTTAGTCGTCTGCGCATAAACTGAATAACGTTGGGCTCATTCAAACCAAATTGTAATTCTATCGCCTCAAATGGCGTGCGGTCTTCCCATGCCATTTCTATGATCCTTGACTCTATTTCCGACGTCAGTTCCATGCTTCACAACCTCTTTTTTTAAATACGCTTATTACGATGAAATTAGCGACTTGGTTCAAATGAAAATCACTTGCAAGGTATGTGTTACAACAATTATTAGAAAAATATAAAGAGATTAACTCACGCCAACAAAGCTAGTGAGTATTATCGTGGTTTAACCTAAAAGCCAGGACCACAATTACTAGCGGCCAATTTTATCAATGACAAGCTGCTCGGTGTGCTCTAACAACTCAACCCCGCCGACTTTGCCATGGCCAGGCACCACCCATTGAATAGTCGGGTACTTATTTAAAATTTTGTGTATTGAATTGGGCCACTCGTTGACTGATGCATCTGCAATATTACCTAAACTTTTACTTGTTAGACTTTTCACGAAGCAGCCGCCAAATAGTATGCTTTGTTTTGGGAGCCAGATTACGATATTGTCGCGACTGTGGCCTGCACCGGGATAAAAAGTCTCTAAAGCGCTTTCAGCAAACTCAAATGTGACTGAATTTATCTCATTGTTAGCAATTTCACGTCCCTGTTCACGAAGTAGTTTATTTGTTAACGACGTTGCATATGTTTTTATCTTGGCATTATTCAGTGCGAGCAATCCACCGCTAGCATCCTGATGGAAATGAGTCACAATCGCACCTTTAATATTTAACCCTTTAGATTTTACCCATGCTATGAGTTTTTGAGTATCTTGGTTAGTCCATGGTGTATCGATGAGGTATGCATCTTCGCCTTCAACCAATACAAGTCCAGAAGCCCCTATAAGGCCCCAAGGTTCTATTTCAAGAAAGGAAATATGTTGATATACGTTTTCAGCTATAGGCGTTACATTGAATTTTGAATCATTAGCTTTTGCGCTGCTTACACAAAAAAGTAAAAGTAATAATACGTAAAACTTCAAACTAGCCTCCGATTGGCCTCTAAATCGCTATATGAGTGGTTGATAATACTTGGGGTACTGTGTGAGGATCGAACATCAGCTAAATTTTAGGCATTCACTCTACTCACCGCTTGTTAGCCGCTAATTTCAACATCTTGTATTGAGCACCAATCGCGTAACGCTTTTTCCGTGCGCTCTGTTTCATATTTATACCACTGCTCAACTTTTCCTGAAGCCTCTAGCAGTGACTTAAACCTAGCGTAAGCGCCTTTAGAGCGGAAAATCGAACGGATATTTTCATATTCTGATGGTAAATATTCCAGTGCAAAATCAAAGACCAGATCTCTGCCAAGATTTAACTCACTTTTATGAGGGATCATCAAATATTTTTCTTCATTAATATCGTCAGGAAGCTCTTCTTCGTTATCTCCGAACGCTGAATAAAAGTAAGTTTTGCCGGACGACTTACAGATGTATCCTTCATGATCGTATGGAGAACCAAAATTCACCAATTCAAATAGATCTAACACATCACTGAATTTTATCGTCATACGTTTATCTAGCTTAGTTTCTCTTTGCGGTAACACTGCCGTTAAGGTGTTGCTTTTCTGTAATTTGTGAGGAATGAACACCAGCCAAGCTTAAGGCGTCCAAACCTTTAACTGCTTGTATGTTTACATTACTTCCAAGGTAGCCACGTTTTGGGAGCATGACCAGTAATAGCAACTTTTAAAAATAGAATAAAACAGTATGGCGTAAAAGCAATAGCAATATAATCTCGCCAGTCCCCGCCGACTGTTGTGAGATTACCCTTTTCGATAAGTGCGTTAAACGCGAATAAAGCACACACAATAAAAGTAATTGCTAATAAGCGGATAAATAAATTAACTTTCTCACCATTCCATGGAGGATTCATAATCTTTCCTTGTAAACCAACGCCTGAATAAACGGCTAAAAACTTTTGGCTAGAATAACGAACGAAGTGAGAACAGCCAATAGATTTTTGTCCGATTAATTGCCTTGTTATATTTTGAGGATTACAATGAGACCTAATTAAAGACCTATTAAATGTGCCGAGGTTTGTATGACTACTAGGATTTTAACAGAAACAGCAGCAAGTATTAGTGAATTAAAAGCTAACCCCATGAAAGTTGCTTTAAGCGCAAATGGCGAACCGATCGCTATATTAAATAGAAATGAGCCAGCGTTCTATTGCATACCTGCAGAAACGTATGAATTTTTAATGGATCATTTAGAAGATTTAGAGCTAATGCAAATTGCCGAAAGCAGAAAAAATGAAGAAAGCATTAAGGTTAGCCTAGATGAGTTATGAACTGGAATTTAAAAAGTCAGCTCTGAAAGAGTGGAAAAAACTTGGCGCCACTATTCAAACTCAGTTTAAAAAGAAGTTAGCAGAAATTTTAGTTAATCCACACATACCAAGTGCAAAGTTATCTGGCGCCAATGAACTCTATAAAATAAAGCTACGACAAGCTGGTTACCGACTAGTTTATGAAGTAAACGATGAAATAATTACAGTAACCGTAATCTCTGTAGGTAAGCGAGACAAAGGAAAAGTCTATAAAGTTGCGATGAAACGCAATGATTGAGAAACATAACGCCTGAATAATGTGTGAGCTTGGTTTGGCAATTTTATTGCGTTGTTTGCAACTAAAAGTGACAAACTACTGTGAATCACTATTTACTGCCTTGTTATGTTTTTTATACGCATAGTATCGAAATATTAATGCTTGTGCTGCTGCAAAAAAACCAAAAAACAAGGCGTCGCCTTTATTTTCAAAGAACCAATAGATTAGGGTTAATACAACAATGACGGTAATGTAATATAGGTAAGCTGCATTTGTATATTTTGAGATTACATAGTGGGTTGGTATGCCGATTTATACCCAGCCAACAAACGAAATTAACAAATACCCTAGACCGTATAAAACTAAAATTAACATGAACTCATGTGGCTCATAGTTATCAATAAAAGCCATCACCAATAGATAAAGTGTCGAACCAAGGCCAACAAATATAATGCTTCTTATAAGTGCATTATCCCAATTACCCATCTAATCTCTCGAAAAAACATAACGCCTGAATAATGTGTGAGCTTAGTTTGGCAATTTTATTGCGTTGTTTGCAACTAAAAGTGACAAACTACTGTGAATCACCATTTATTCTCTTGTTAGTTGTAACTTAACCTTAAAGTAAGCTTGTGTGAACTATAGAGCCTGAAAAAACAAAAATAACAGACATTGCATTTATTACATATGCCACGAATTTAGGTAGTTTGTTATACAACTCCAATGATTGTTCATATTTTTCTTTATTATCCACTGAATAAATGGTTATCAGCGAGGCTAAACACAAATATACAAAAGGCTCTATAAGCCTTAGATTTGATTCAATAGAAATTTGAATTTCAAAGTGACTCAGAAGTAGAGTTGAGACTGACCAGAGATAAAAACTCAATCCGATTACGATCAGAATTTTTGCGCAGTATTCATTTTTGGATTGATCATTCCAGTGCATTACTGACTTACACAATCCAATATGTATCATCCTGATTAACAATTTACATCCAAACTTTCATTACAACTAACGCCCACACTACGGGGCTGATAATACTTGGCTAAACTTGTGGAGCCAAGCGGAACTGAGCCAAGTATTAGCAGTCCCACTTTAGTTGCTTGTTAGGTTACGGTTGTATTATTATTTTCGCCAGCCACGATAAGTAAGAACCATACATAGCCCAAGTTGCAGCTTTTTCTACTTTCTCTAGCCAAACAGACTCAGGTATCTTTACTTTGATACGACCAGATATTACCGCTAGCAGTGCAAAAGCTAAAATTACTAAGGCAACTTTGCTACCACTCTGAACGAACATGATAATTGGAACGCCTAACCATATAAGATCGTTCATTATTGAGCCGGAGTTTGTAACTGATTCCTTGTTCTGCACAGAATGTACCCTCTAAGTAACCTAACGCCCCTAATAAGAGGCTGATAAAGCTTGGCTATAATTGTGAAGCGAAGCGGAACCGAGCCAAGCTTTAGCAGTCCCATGCTTTATTGGCTTGTTATATTTCCAATTCATCTAGCCTTTTACGCATTGCCTTAATATCCACATAGCTATTGGTATACTTAGCGTAAAAAGTTGTTTTGCCAACAAAGGTAGCAAAGTGGGTAAATACAATACTTATAGCAATACCCGCGCCGACAAGAAATGCTTCAAAAGGTAGATTAAGATTAATAAGTGTAGCGAAAGATATTAAAAACAATAAAGCTCCCAAAGCTAGAAACTTTGTTCGCTTGTTTTTTAACCTTTCTTCATCGAAAGCTTCCAAGCCTTTGAGGGATTCTTCCAAAGCTTTCTTCTCGTTTAGTTTTTCAATATCTTGAGAATTCATCTCACTATCCGTATGGAAATATAACGCCTGAATAATGTGTGAGCCTAGTTTGGCAATTTTATTGCGTTGTTTGCAACTAAAAATGACAAACTATGGTGAATCACTATTTATTCTCTTGTTATATACCAAGCTTCTGACCATTACTAACATGAATATTAGAGCTTAAAAGGCTTGTTGTTACATACATAACCTGCTTGTTTTGAATGTATGTAACTTCTACGGCTGAATCTGTAATGTGATTAATGGTGATTGAAGAAATGTCATTTTGATGCACTATAACTTTTCTATCCAGAGATAGTATCTCTAGTACACAGCCGTTGGGTTTGCACTCATAAACCGACTTTGTTGATGAATCAGCCATAGCACTGGCCGCTGTAATTGATAGAGTAATTATGCCTGTTAACATAGTCAATTTCTTCATTTTCTTCTTCCTTGGTTAAATGCAACTATTGGTATATAACGCCCACGTTAAGGGGCGGCTAAAGCTTGGCTATACTTTTGTGAGGAACGAACATCAGCCAAGCTTTAGACGTCCAATCCTTTAACTGCTTGTTATGTGGCTATTACGCTAACCTAATTTAATTACCTTTGGGTGTTTTTCTGACGAATATTCATGGTAAATATCATCAAGGTAAGATGCCAGTTCAGAGGCGTCCATATCGGATGGTATTACTACGTCATAAACTCTAGAGCGAATACCTGTATCTGATTCATTAAACAACTGCCATTCATGCTCCTTTTTAAGAACAGACATAGGCTTACCAAACACATTAAACTTGATGATCACTCCATAATCTCCTAGACACATAACGCCCCTAATAAGAGGCTGATAAAGCTTGGCTATAATTGTGAAGCGAAGCGGAACCGAGCCAAGCTTTAGCAGTCCCATGCTTTATTGGCTTGTTAGGTGTTGTTATTACAGTACTTTATCCGCTTATTAGCGTAAAATTCAGCTTTTTTAGGGTTAGCTGCAATTCCAAAAGTTTTGAGCCCTACGCCGTGTTTATAATACATTTCCATTGATCGAATTGCTGGACAACTATTTAAGCTTGCCGCTTTTTCCAGACAGGCCCAAGCAATGTTACCTTTGGTTTTATCTGGAATTTGATAGATATATGTTCCCGGCTCTTCAGGATTTGGCTTATAAGCGGTACGAAAAAAGATGGAATACATATGCTCTGTATCGCTTTCCACAGGGCATTCTGCGGCAATAGAAGAATTAGAAAGTAAAGAGCCTGCAAGTAAAATAATTGACCAAAGCTTCATGAAACACCTAACGCCTGAATAATGTGTGAGCCTAGTTTGGCAATTTTATTGCGTTGTTTGCAACTAAAAGTGACAAACTACTGTGAATCACTATTTATTCTCTTGTTAGGTGAACTCTATTCTTTATCTTTGATTGGAGCTAGAAGCATGAACAGAATCCATGAAAACCAGCTAATAAAAATAGTAGCAACAATCCAAGCTGCTTTCTCCTTTGGAACTACTTTATCTGAACGACCAATCAAAACTAACGGTGTTAACCAAATTAAAAATACTAGAAGAGCGGGTAACCAAGCTAAGAATATTGCGAAAGATAAGTCTGATTCCATTTGACGAGGCTCCTTGTGCACCTAACGCCCCAATAAGGGGCTGATAATGCTTGGCTAAACTTGTGCAGCGAAGCGGAACCGAGCCAAGCGTTAGCAGTCCCAATCACTTTATGCGCTTGTTAGGTACTTTTTATACCCAATTCTTCGCTACGATATTTATTACGTGCTTCTTCACTCAAGATTTTAACTGAACTCGGGCGAGAATTTCCTGAATTTAAGTATTCATCCCAATATTCAGGATCGAACATGGTATTCCACGGAGTTAAACCAAAACATGCTGCTAAGAAATTCGAAAATAAGCCTGCATCCGATGTAACTGCACCAATATAGCCGTCTTCTGCAAATTCTTCATTAGGGAAGTCTGATTTAAGTACAACAGGTTCGCGTTTGCCTAATGATGCCCATGTTCCGTTATTTAATTCTTGCTTCCATGTTGCGCCGAGAGACAAAACGTCATTTCTACTTAAAGGCGGAATAGTTTCAGGAAGCTCTTTGAACCGATAGGAAAATACTGCGATATACACAACATTGGGCATCATTAAGTCGATGGCTTGGCAAACACCGAAACTTCCGTCTTTCAGAGGAATTGCATAAACGCTTCCTTGTTCCCATCGCACTCGTTTAAAACTCATAACTTCGATAAGTACCTAACGCCTGAATAATGTGTGAGCCTAGTTTGGCAATTTTATTGCGTTGTTTGCAACTAAAAGTGACAAACTACTGTGAATCACTATTTATTCTCTTGTTAGCTGTTTTTTAAACCGTAACCTAAAGACTCAAATGCTTTAAGAATTAATAAGGCTAGTAAAACATAAATAAGCCCAGTAACAAAGCTGAACGGTATTGCGAAAATAAGCATTATTGGTAAAAACTCCAACGCTGAATTTACACCTTCTGAAATTGCTATTTGAATTGTAAAGCCAGAAATAAAGAAAATTAAAAATGCTATCGGTGTAAAAATTATGTATTTCGAAATATTTTCAGTGGGTTTAAACCAAACATAAACGGAATAACAAAACGCAAAAGGAAGGTAATACCAAATCCAAATATCTTGAAAGTGATCTATTTTCAGCGGATACAGGATTACTGGTAATAAAAAAACTAGGCCTAAATATTTCGCTTTGTTCATGAAACAGCTAACGCCTGAATAATGTGTGAGCTTAGTTTGGCAATTTTATTGCGTTGTTTGCAACTAAAAGTGACAAACTACTGTGAATCACTATTTATTCTCTTGTTATATACCAAGTTTCTGACCATTACTAACATGAATATTAGAGCTTAAAAGGCTTGTTGTTACATACTTAACCTGCTTGTTTTGAATGTACGTAACTTCTACGGCTGAATCTGTAATGTGATTAATGGTGATTGAAGAAATGTCATTTTGATGCACTATAACTTTTCTATCCAGAGATAGTATCTCTAGTACACAGCCGTTGGGTTTGCACTCATAAACCGACTTTGTTGATGAATCAGCCATAGCACTGGCCGCTGTAATTGATAGAGTAATTATGCCTGTTAACATAGTCAATTTCTTCATTTTCTTCTTCCTTGGTTAAATGCAACTATTGGTATATAACGCCTGAATAATGTGTGAACTTAGTTTGGCAATTTTATTGCGCTGTTTGCAACTAAAAGTGACAAACTACTGTGAATCACTATTTATTCTCTTGTTAGTTTGCAATTTTAAGTCGTGCTTTCTTTAAACTTTTGACCACAGTGCTTACAAATACGAGAGCCAGATTTAACAACCTCTTTGCATGAAGGGCACTTTGGGTGGGCTGAACCTACGATTAAAAGAATAACCCCCGTTATTAAAGGGCTAATAATTAGAGAGGTTATCCCCCATAAAATAACTGAGTGATTCCACCTTTTAGCCCAAACGATAATCAATAAAGTAAATAATACCCATAAAAGAACAAACATTTGAATTTCCTTAAATTTATAAGTTACAGCTTATCCATTGCAAACTAACGCCTGAATAATGTGTGAGCTTAGTTTGGCAATTTTATTGCGTTGTTTGCAACTAAAAGTGACAAACTACTGTGAATCACTATTTATTCTCTTGTTATATACCAAGTTTCTGACCATTACTAACATGAATATTAGAGCTTAAAAGGCTTGTTGTTACATACTTAACCTGCTTGTTTTGAATGTACGTAACTTCTACGGCTGAATCTGTAATGTGATTAATGGTGATTGAAGAAATGTCATTTTGATGCACTATAACTTTTCTATCCAGAGATAGTATCTCTAGTACACAGCCGTTGGGTTTGCACTCATAAACCGACTTTGTTGATGAATCAGCCATAGCACTGGCCGCTGTAATTGATAGAGTAATTATGCCTGTTAACATAGTCAATTTCTTCATTTTCTTCTTCCTTGGTTAAATGCAACTATTGGTATATAACGCCTGAATAATGTGTGAGCCTAGTTTGGCAATTTTATTGCGTTGTTTGCAACTAAAAGTGACAAACTACTGTGAATCACTATTTATTCTCTTGTTAGCTGTTTTTTAAACCGTAACCTAAAGACTCAAATGCTTTAAGAATTAATAAGGCTAGTAAAACATAAATAAGCCCAGTAACAAAGCTGAACGGTATTGCGAAAATAAGCATTATTGGTAAAAACTCCAACGCTGAATTTACACCTTCTGAAATTGCTATTTGAATTGTAAAGCCAGAAATAAAGAAAATTAAAAATGCTATCGGTGTAAAAATTATGTATTTCGAAATATTTTCAGTGGGTTTAAACCAAACATAAACGGAATAACAAAACGCAAAAGGAAGGTAATACCAAATCCAAATATCTTGAAAGTGATCTATTTTCAGCGGATACAGGATTACTGGTAATAAAAAAACTAGGCCTAAATATTTCGCTTTGTTCATGAAACAGCTAACGCCTTACTAAGAGGCGGAAAATACTTGGCTAAAATCGCTACGAAGGAGCGCAAGCCAAGCATTTTGCGTCCTTTTGAGTACTTTGTTAGGTGAACTTACGCACTACACTCTAATTTAGCTTGCTCAGCACACCTAGCTTTTGCTTCAGCTTCTGTTTTACCGCCCATACAAAAGTCTAAGCGAATAAGTTTTTCTTCAACTAGGTTAGGCTCACCAGAAATATTTTTCCACGCCCAACTTTTTATAACCTTTTTTGCTGGTTTATAAATGACTTTCTTTGGTATTGAACTAACTAATTCAACATTATCTGTTTTACCGTTTTCATCTACAGTAACTTTAAATACACCGCAGCCTGTAATACCTTTCATTGCTAGCTCGACAGGGTATCGAGGTGTGAATTGTTTAGTTCTAATCCAACGAGCGTCTGACTTTTCAGGGGTGATATGAGTGAGCTTTACATCAGCGTGATTTGCATTCGCACTAGTTACAATTACGATTGGCAAAATTGATATTAACTTTAATACTTGAGATTTCATCTAAACCTTCCTTAGTTCACCTAACGCCTGAATAATGTGTGAGCCTAGTTTGGCAATTTTATTGCGTTGTTTGCAACTAAAAATGACAAACTACTGTGAATCACTATTTATTCTCTTGTTATATGCATAGTTAACTAACTTTTGAAGTAAATTTATTTTCACACGATACAATTGCCGCGCATATTCCACTAAACGCTAATAAAAACAATGAAGGGACTATAAGCCACAAGCCGATAACAATAGAGCCTCCTGCTAAGTTAGACATTGTCGCTGTCATACCTCTACCCAAGTCAAAGGGTTGAAAAAAAGCGGTTGAGAATCCCGCGATTGTAATGACTATTGCAATTACAATTAAGATATAGCTGAACATTCCTAACAGTCTTGCGGCAAGTAATAAAGACTTTAAGTTAGATGTTTCAATTTTCGAATATGGATAAAGTTTCATTTAATTCCTTTTGGCAGAATAAATCTCAAGTGCATATAACGCCTGAATAATGTGTGAGCTTAGTTTGGCAATTTTATTGCGCTGTTTGCAACTAAAAATGACAAACTACTGTGAATCACTATTTATTCTCTTGTTAGGTGTTTTTACATCTACACCATTTGGATTAGCGTACATAATCAAATGTTCTGCTTCTAGTTTTTTATATAACGCCAATCGTTCTTCGATTAATTCAATTTCACTTTTTATATTTGATTTTAATTTCAATAACTCTGGAGTTTCTTCAGATTGGGATAAATTATTTAATTGAGCTTTCAAAGTTAAAATGCGTGCCTCTTCACCCTCGAAATACTTTGCATTTGGAACGATAGAAAAAGCATTAAAGCTTAAGAGTAAGAAAACCAATATTAATTTTTTCATCTGCCCCTGATAAACACCTAACAGTATATTATGTAGACGTCTTAGTAATGTCCGTCTACTTCTTTCCTTTCTAAACTACCAGAACCTACCGTTAATTCAACAACTTATCATTGTGTTTGCAGTCGATTTTACTCGGAGGTGGGATATTACTGAGAATTCTCAGTAATTCTGGTCTGTAATCTTCTGATAAAAATCAATTAAATTAATACGTTAATGTTTGGAGGTTGGTTGCTTAAGGATATTACTGAGAATTCAGCGTAATTATTTAACAAATAAAATTTGCTAAAAGTTAAATTAGTAATAATACTGTTTGTATATACAGTCATATGGATTTGATGTTATGGGCCAGTCGCCGTTCTTAGAAAGTGTTCGCCAGGTGTTGCGAACAAAGCATTACAGTATTCAAACAGAGAAAGCTTATTTAACTTGGATCAAACGCTTTATTCTTTATAACAATAAGCGTCATCCTGCTGATATGGCTGAGCAGGAAGTCAGTAATTTTTTGTCTTATTTAGCGGTGAATCGGGGCGTTACTTCGTCAACACAAAATTTAGCGCTTTGTGCGATTGTTTTTATGTATAAGCATATGTTTGATCGCAAACTCACGTTACTCGAAGGTACGGTTCGGGCAAAAGCGCCAACACGAGTGCCTGTTGTGCTGTCAAACCAAGAAGCGTTGTGTTTAATCGAGCTACTTAACCCGCCATATAAACTCATGTTTTCGATGTTATATGGTGCAGGCCTTCGCAAAGCTGAATTACTTCGCCTAAGAGTGAAAGATATTGATTTTGAAAACCAATCAATTTTTGTTTTTCGAGGCAAGGGGAAAAAGGATAGGGTGACGATGTTACCGCAATCACTTGTCCCTGAATTAAAAGATCAAATTGTCCGTGTCAGTCAAATTCACCAAAAGGATCTTGCAGAAGGAGAGGGCAAAACAAGCTTACCTAGTGGGCTTGCAAGAAAGTACCCATATGCAATAACTGATTTTAAATGGCAGTATGTTTTTCCTTCAAGAAATCGTTCTAAGCATCCAAGCGATGGCTACTTTTGTCGGCACCATCTGCATTGGACCGCGCTAACAAAAGCGTTGAGAGAGGCAGTTAAAACAAGCGGTATTACTAAACATGTCACGGCACATACATTTCGCCATACTTTTGCTACCCAGCTACTCAAAAATGGTGCGGATATAAGAACCGTGCAAGAGTTACTTGGTCATAAAGATTTAAAAACCACGCAAATATATACCCATGTTATTGGCAGTCATTCTTCGGGCACCATGAGCCCAATTGATCGGGATAAAGCTGCGATAACCAAGTCGTGGAGTATTTACCAGGCGCCATCAAAATCGGAATAAAAAAATACCGGCAAAAGCCGGTATTTTCGTCCTGCGTTTAGCGCGATTATTGTTCAGCTACTTTTTCGAAATCACCGGCTTTAAATACGTTAATTTCATTAGTTGCCATGTACTTAATAAAGGCTGCTTTAACATCTTCTAGGGTAAGCGTGTTAAGCTTCTCATCAAGCATCGGGTAGTAGGCGATATCGCGATCAATTTCTTTGTTATCGATCAACATACTTAAAATCGCACTATCACTTGCCCAACGGCGTTTACGCGAATTAATAAAGTTTGATTTTGCGGTTTCAAACTCTTCTTCGGTAAAGCCATCTTTAACAACTTTGGCAATTTCTTCTTTGTATGCGGCAATCACATTGTCCATGTTTTCAGGTGCTGATATTGCGTAACCCCAAACAATACCTGGCTCATTGCGATCACTTACGCTGATGTTACCACCAACTGAATAACTATAGCCTTCAGTTACGCGAATACGTTTACCTAAGCGAGAGGTAAAGGTACTGCCGCCAAAGATTTCCGCGGCAATTTGTGTAGCTAGGTAATCTTCGTCTTGGGTTGTTAATTGGGTTGGATTGATCACGTAAAGTTGGGCATTAGCTTTGTCTGGTGTGTTGTGACTAACCGTTAAACCATGCACATCTTTGTATGCAGCTGGCATGTATTCATATGGGGTGTCAGTCACTAAGTGGCCAACCGTGTCTTGCAGTTTTGCCTCAAGTGCTTTGCCATCAACATTACCGACAGCAGCAATATAACCGTTCGAAATATTCATGTGTTGAGTAAATACTGATTTAATGCTGTCACTAGTCAAGGCTTGCAATTGCTCAATACTTTCGTCAATAGAGCGATGAGCACGTGGGTGACCTTTAGGGTAGCTATTGAGTGTTGCTCTAAAGCTGTTATTCGCAATTGACGACGGATCTTTGCGCTCAGACTCATAACCGGCGATCAAGGTTGGCTTTAATATATCAAGCTCAGTTTGCGAAAATGTTGAATTGGTAAGCATTTCTTTAACCAAGTCGAGTGTCGCATTCATATTGTTTTTATCGGTTTTGATATTTACACCTAAACCTGAACTCGACGCTGAAAAACGCACTGATGATTTGAGCTCATCTAATTTGCCGGCAATCTCGGCCTTGTCCATGGTTGTTGTGCCAAGTTGCAACATTTGAGCAAGCACTTCAATTTCTGCTGCTTTTCCGTGCAAAGTTTCTGGTGTACCCGTAGGGAATTCCATTTTTATTAATACTTCATCGCCGCGCAATTGCTTAGGATAGAACATAAACTCTGTACCTTGCGGCCATGTTTTCTCTACTAAACGTGCTTTAATGTTTGCCACCGTGTTGTCGTAGTTTTCACCGGCAACAATTTGCGCTTTGCCTTTATAATCCTTTAATAATTCATCCATATCTGGTGCTTCTGGGATTTCAGCGCGCTCAGGGTTGTCGGTTGGAATAAAGCGACCAAGTGTACGGTTACTTGAAATCAAGTAAGTTTCAGCAACGCGTTGCACATCTTCTAATTTCACTTCGGCGACTTGGTCTCTAAAGTAGAAGGCGTGGCGGTAATCACCTTTAGCGATGTATTCAGATAAATTCATGCCAATACCCGTAACATTGCGCATGGCTTGCTCTGCTTGCTTAGCAAATTTAGCTTTTGCCGCTTTTAATTCTGCTTCAGTGATCGGTTGCTCTTCAATATTTTCAGCAATCTTTAATAGTGATTGCTCCAGTTCGGTGGTGTCTTCGCCTTTTTCCCCTTGGGCTAAAAAGATCATTTGTGAGCTGTCTTTGAGCATAAAAGAGAAAGCAAAGGCACTGCTTGAAATACCTGTTTCAACGAGTTGTTTTTGTAAGCGGCCACGTTTGTCGTCAGACAAAATTTCCATCAACACTTCAAGTGCGGCTGCATCTTGATGCAAGCCAGAAGGGGCGTGATACATTAAGCCAATATACGGTAAATCACCTGTACGGCGAAGGTTGACTACACGTTCACCATCTTGAGTCGGCTCTTGCGTGTATAGCGCTTCTACCGGTGTTTCTGGCTGTTTAATTTTACCAAAGTGCTGATTGATTAACGCAATGGTTTTTTCTTCGTCGAAGCGACCGGCAATGGTTAAAACCGCATTATCTGGGCGATAGTGTTTATTATAAAATGCGCGAAGTTTTGAAAATGGGAAATTTTCTACGTCTGAGCGTGCGCCAATGGTTGAGTTACCATAGTTGTGCCATAAGTGAGCCATTGATGACATACGAGAAATAAGAATGCGAATAGGGTTGTTTTCACCGCGCTCCATTTCGTTGCGAACAACCGTCATTTCACTTTTTAGCTCATCTTCCGTGAAGGTTGCATTGATCATGCGATCCGCTTCCATGCCAATAGACCAAGCTAAGTTTTCTTCGTTTGACTCAAACACTTCAAAATAGTTAGTGCGATCTAGCCAAGTTGTCGCATTTGTCGCCATACCGCGCTTGGTAAACTCTTTGTCAATTTCTTGATAGTTAGTTGAGCCTTTAAATAGCATGTGTTCAAGCAAATGGGCCATACCTGTTTCGCCATAGTTTTCATGTACCGAGCCTACGCGGTAAGTAATGTTAACTAAGGTTTTGGGTTGCGCATCGTCTTTAAAAAGCAACACTTTTAGGCCGTTGCTCATGGTGTATTCATTGATGCCTTCAACGTTTCGAACAAAGGTCAGTTCATGCTGAACTTGTTGCTCAACGGCAGTTGGCGTTGCTGCTGTTTGGTTATTGGTGCTGTTACAGCCTGTTAAACCCAGTGCTAGCGCAACGGCTAGTGAAATCCCGCTTATTTTTATCTTGTCCATTTTCATCCTTTGAGGTACCTGCATGTATGAATTTAGTTGTAATGTTAATAAAAAGTTAACAAATATAAAAGTGTAATATTCGTGTTAATAAAATGTGTATTTGTAACAATATCTTGTACAATATGAGCAAAACTATACACAGGGAAATGAAAAATGAAAAATCAAAAGTTTGTTAAAAGTAGTGCTGCGCTTATTGTAGCAGCAGCTTTTACTGCCAATGTATATGCTGAAAACACACCAAATGCCGATGATCTAGTGGGTCATTATTACGGTGGTTTACACGGTGGTTATTTAAAAGCTGACGACGATCGAAAAGCAACTCCAGATATCAACTCAACCTTAGATGAAGCGGTTGGCTTGGGTTTGGAATTAGGTTATCGCTTTACGCCTAAATGGGAAGGTCGTATTGCTTATACAAATTTTAGTGATGTTGGCACTAAGTCAGATGCATTTGATGCCGACAACGGCTCATTAACGTCGTTTGACATGCTTTACTTTCCAAATGCACAAAGCTTTTACGGTAAAGGTGGTTTCGATATTATCGATTTAGAAAGCGAAGATTTATCAGTAAATTTAGGTGCTGGTTACCGTCATTACTTTAGCGAGCGCTTTGCCGGTTACGTTGAGGGCTCAGGTCATTACCAGTTTGACGCCAACATGAAGGATGTAAGTGCCAAGCTAGGTTTAATTTACTTCTTTGGTGTCGAGAGTAAAAAGCCTGCTAAATCAGCAGCGCCTGTGCAAGAAGCTGCGCCAGTAGCGGCAGCAGCGGTTGCACCAAAACCTGAAGTAAAAGACAGTGATAACGACGGTGTTGTTGACTCACTAGATTTATGTGCAAATACCCCAATGACAGATAAAGTTGACGCTGAAGGTTGTACTATTTTCACCGAGAAAACAGCGAAAATGGAATTAATGGTGAATTTTGATAACAACAAAGCGGTTGTTAAAGATGAGTATTTGCCAGAGATTGAACGCGCAGCACAGTTCTTAAAAACATACCCACATGTAAACCTAGTGATCGAAGGTCATACGTCTTCGCAAGGTGCTGCTGCATACAACAAAAAGTTATCGCAAAAGCGCGCTGACGCAGTAGTTGCTAAGTTAGTTAACGAGTTTGGCATTGATCCAGCGCGCTTAACTGCTGTCGGTTATGGTGAAGAGCGTTTACTTGATACAAGTGATACATCACAAGCACATCAAACCAATCGTCGTATTCAAGCGGTTGTTGAAACGCAAGTAAAAGAAGCGGTTAAACGCTAAACCAATATCATTTGGTTGTTAAAGAGAAAAGCTAACCTATCGCGTTAGCTTTTTTTTCGCCTTGTACTTAAACTAATACCAAGTGAATTAAGGGGGGAGCATGAAAGCTATCTTAAAACTTATCACTGTAATGAGTTCTGTCTCATTAATACTCGTTGCCACGCAAGGTCAGGCTAAACAGCGAGAGCAAACAACGGAAGCAAGTTTCATCATCGGCTTTAACGACAGCTTTACGATAGATGGTCAGCAAGGCTCGTCAGTTGATTTCGATAGCGATTACAGTATTGGCTTTAATATTATTTATAACTACAGTAGCCAATTTGCTGTTGAGTTTGATTGGTTAACGGGTCGGCAAGACTATCTGTCAAACTTAGTCGATGACGAAGGCGAGGTTGTCGATACCGTCGATCACACGGCGAGTATTACGCATGCCCAGCTTCATGGTACTTACTATTTTAGCCCGGAAAACTTTTCATTTTATCTGCAAGGTGGCGCAGGATTTAGCTACATTGATTCAAATATTATTTCTGGGCCGCCAATTAATATTTGTTGGTGGGATCCATGGTTTGGTTATATTTGTGAAGGATTTAGTGCTACCTATAGCAAAAGTGAGTTTAGCTATAGTGCAAGTGTTGGTGCTCGTTATAATCTCGACAATACAACCTTTATACGTGCGAGTTACAGTCAAATTTGGGTGGATTTAGACCACGCGAAAACGAGTGATATGTCAGTCTACAAGTTCGAGATTGGCCGTAGTTTTTAATTATGGCAAGTTAAGTAACACTCCGAAGGCGTTGAATTCCGAAGGCGTTGAATATAGTGAAAACTTAATATTAATGACAGACAACAAGGTATAAACAATGAAATCGATTTTCTTTTTTGACACTATGCTAACACCCAAAATTATTACTGCGGTTTATTGGTTGATATTGCTCGTGTCACTTGTATCAGGGATTAGCGAGATGACTCGCATGCACGGTAATGTTTTTTCTGGTTTGGGCATTGCATTAGCAGGGGCTATTGGCGGAAGAATTTGGTGTGAGTTAATGATTGTGCTATTTAAAATACACGAGAATTTACATCAACTTGCAGAAAGCGCAAAAACATCTTCAACGCAATCACCCGTTCAGTCAAACAACGAGAATCAAAAACAAGAGGTTAGCGAGTAATTCGTTAATCTCTTGTTCAATCAAATAACTAAACCGAGCTCAGCTTAACTCGCAAAAGCGGCCTTAATATCATCGCTTTTACAACTGATAACATTAACGTGTTCATAGCCTAGTTTTTGTAATTGTTCGCCAGCAAATGTTGCGCGCGCGCCCGATGCGCAATGCAAATAAATAGGCAATTGTGGGTTGGCGTACTTAGCTAACATCGTTGGCTCTAAAATCCCTCGAGGAATATGTATTGCGCCATTTACGGGGGCATTTTGATATTCGGGTGTTTCTCTGACATCGATAAGTAAGCCTTGATTACTTTCAAGCTCTTGTTTGGCTGTTTTGGCGTCAATAACACGCAGGTTTTCACGCGCAATTTTCACTAAATCTGCAACTGTTTTTAGCATCTGACTTACCCCTGTTTAAAACCTAATTTTTTTAAGATAACCATCATTGGGCACCATTTAGTAAACGCACTTTGCAACAGGTTTAAGCCAATAAACCCAATAAACCACAACCACTGTGGTGATACATAAAACGCCAATGCCACTGAAATCAGAATAAATGTCCCAGCAATTAATCGCAAACCTTCGTCGACTGTCATATGCTTAATCCTCATATTTTTAAACACAGATTAACTTAACCTGTACTCAGGTTAACTAAAAATAAAATATTAGCATTTGCTAATTTAGTTAAATATAATATACTTAATTTAAAATTAATCAAGTGAGTAAGACATGAAATTTGATTCCACCCTTTTAGTTGACAATGCAGCACATGTTGCTGGCATCTTAAAACAAATGGCGAACGTCAATCGTTTAATGATCTTGTGTGCGATATCATCAGAAGAATTGTCTGTGAGCGAGATCAACGAGCGTGTTAACTTGTCTCAATCTGCGCTGTCTCAACATTTAGCTAAATTGCGCGAAGCAAAATTAGTTAGCACCCGTCGTGATTCGCAAACGATTTACTACCGATTATCCGATCCTAAACTGATCAAGGTCATGAACGTGCTGTACGATAATTACTGTCAGCTAGGGCAGGGAGAGTAGCCATGGCTAAAGCGAGCTTTGTCAGAAAGCTATTGAGTACCATGCTCAATAGTAAAATCCCTTTGTATTTATTGATCACTTCCTTGTTATTAGGGTTGGCGGCGTTAAACGTCACACCGCGCGAAGAAGAGCCGCAAATTGTTGTCCCCATGATTGATGTTATGGTGCAGGCGCAAGGGTTAGATGCTCGTCAAGTAGAGCGCTTAGTGACCACGCCGCTCGAAAAGCTATTGTCGCAAATTCAAGGGGTTGAGCATGTTTATAGCGCAACGAGTAATAACCAGGCGATAGTGACACTGCGTTTTTTTGTTGGCGAATCACGGCAAACTTCGCTGTTTAACACCTATAACAAGCTTTACTCTAACCAAGACAAAATACCGTCAGTGGTCAGCAATTGGATGGTCAGTCCAAATGAAGTTGATGATATTGCCATTGTCATGCTTGGCTTGTGGAGTGAAAATCCCGAGTTAACCGACGACTATCAACTCAAACGCTTAGCGCAAGAAGTTTCCATTGCTCTTAAGTCATTGGAAAATACCAGTGAAGTTAATGTCATTGGTGGCCGTAGTCGACAAGTCGAAATATTCTTAGATCCTGAGCAATTAGCAGCACGCCAAATTTCAGTACAAGAAATTATCGATGGCTTGCGCGTTTCTAATCAACTGCAAGATCACGGTATCGTGCGGTTGAATAATCAATCGATTGTTATTGAAAGTGGCGATGTATTTCGCTCTTTGGCGGACATTAAACAAACGCCAATCAAGGTGATTAACGGTGCTATCGTCCAATTACAAGATGTCGCCATAATCACTGATGGCCCGCAAGAAGCTGACCATTACAGCACTATCGATTTTACGCCGAGCCATGAACAATTTGGTGATGGCGTGTCAGATCACCCGTTAGTCACTATTTCAGTCGCTAAACAGCCTGGCACAAATGCGGTGACTGTCGCTAATCAGGTACATGAGCTTGTCGATCAGATCAAAGATAATATTTTACCCGATCATGTACATGTCGAAACGCTGCGCGATTATGGTCAAACGGCTAATGAAAAGGTCAATAATTTAACGAGCTCTTTAGTGTTTGCCGTGATTACAGTGGTGATTTTTATTGGCGTATTTTTGGGCTGGCGTGCCGCCTTGGTTGTCGGTTTAGCTGTCCCTGTTTGTTACGGCTTTACCTTAGCTTTCGACTTCGCATTTGGTTATACCATTAATCGTGTCACCTTATTCGCGTTAATTTTATCACTCGGTTTATTAGTCGATGATCCTATTACTGGGGTCGATAATATTTCACGCTATATGAAGAAATATCCGCAGCGTTCACTTTTTGACAACATTATTGGTGCAATCGAAGAGATCAAAACCCCATTACTACTGTCAACGTTAACCATTATTTTAGCGTTTATCCCGTTGGCGTTTATTACTGGCATGATGGGACCTTATATGGCGCCGATGGCGTTTAACGTCCCGGTAAGCGTAATTTTATCAACACTCGTTGCCTTTTTGATAACGCCATGGCTTGCCCAAGCCTTGTTAAAGCATAACCCGGAACCAGCGGCTGATGCTGATACTAGCGCAAATCAACCCAGTCGATTTGAACAAGCTTATTATCGCTTTATGAGCCGCTTTATCGATAATAAAGCAAACGGCAAGCGAGCACTGTGGTTGGTTTTTGGTTTGTTTATTATTGCCGCTATGCTACCAACCTTGCGCCTAGTGCCACTCAAACTGCTGCCGTTTGACAACAAGAACGAATTGCAAATTTTAATCGAGATGCCAGAGAGTGCATCACTCGAGCAAACCCGAGCAATGGCGCGCGATGTCATGAATATTGTAAAAACTGTGCCGGAAATTAAAGGTGTTGCTAGCTATGTTGGCATTAGCTCACCAATCGATTTTAATGGCATGGTTCGCCAGTATTATATGCGCAACCAGCCGTATCAGGCCGACTTACGACTACTTTTGATCGATAAAACTGAACGTGTCCATTATTCGCATGACATATTACTGCGTTTACGCGAGTTGTTAGCGCCACTGCAAGCAAAAGACACGCATATTAAAGTGGTTGAAGTTCCGCCAGGGCCTCCTGTGCTGAGTACTTTAGTCGCGGAAGTTTATGGCGATCAATACACCCAGTATCACGAGCTTCAATCTGCCGCTCGCACAGTAGCTACGCGCTTAAGTCGTGAGCCCCATGTGGTTGAAGTGGATACCAATGAAATTGCACCGGTCGAAAAATATCGCTTTGTTGTCGATAAAGCTAAAGCCGCGCTATCGGGCGTTGCCACGGCAGATGTCAACCAAACCATCAATGTCGCTACGCAAGGAATGGCTGTTGGCGTTTTTCAGCAGGAAGATGAAGCTGCTGAAATCCCTCTGGTGTTAAAAATGGCGCAAAGTGAGCGAGCACAATTATCTGATATCGAGCGCTTTTTAGTTAAAGGGCGGCCAGGTATTGTTGCCGCGCAAAGTGAACTCGGTTTTAGCGATAGCCCGCAAGCTGTGGTTTCAATAGCTGAAATTGGTGAATTTAACCAGTTGCCTCAACAAGGCACTATTTTCCACAAGAACCTCAAGCCGGTGGTCTATGTTAATGCTGAAATTTCTGGTAGAACACCACCGGAGATCATCGCCGATGTTTCAGCTGATAAAGCGCTTGAGCCAAAGCAAGGTGAGCCAAACCTAGATTGGCAAGCTAGAACCTTCTTCACCTCAGGTGGTGGTGATTATTGGTCGGTACCTGAGCATATTAATGTCGTATTTTCTGGTGAAGGCGAGTGGGATATTACCATCAGCGTATTTCGCGATATGGGGCTAGCGTTTATGTTTGCTTTGGTTGGTATTTATTTCGTTCTGCGGATTCAAACCCAATCAATGGCGCTGTCATTGATCATTATGTCGTCAATACCTTTGACTATCATCGGTATTATGCCGGGCTTTTGGTTACTAAATCAATTTGGTGTGAGAGAAATAGCTGGTGCGCCTGAGCCCGTATTATTTACCGCAACCGCGATGATCGGCATGATTGCCTTAGCTGGTATTGTCGTACGTAATTCTCTGATTTTAGTTGAGTTTATTACTCAGGCGCGCAGTGAAGGCTTAACCATCAAAGAAAGTGTACTACAAGCTGGCGCAGTGAGAATGCGTCCTGTATTACTCACCGCGGGCACCACATTGCTCGGCAATATTGTCATCACGTTAGATCCAGTGTTTAGTGGGCTAGCGATAGCGATCATTTTTGGCATTATTGCCTCAACATTATTCACCTTAATTGTGGTGCCTATTGTTTACTACTTGGTGTTTGTCACACCAGAAGAAGAGCAAAGTAATCTAGACAACACAAACTCACCTCAACCGTTAACACAAGCATAGGAGCTGAACGTGAAAAACTTAGCAAATGTTCCTTTTATTAAACCCATTATTGCCTTTGTCTTTTTAGCGGTGAGTATCGCTTGGTTAGCTGGCTTTTTTAATGACAAAATGGCACCTTCGAGCAAAGCACCACACTCGTTATCGGGCGGCGAAAAATGGACAGTTAGCTCGATGCCAATTGTTCGCCAAGAAACCATTTCAGCGACGATAAGCCCAATGGAAGACACCGTTATTTCAGCGCGTATAATGGCGCGGATTTCAACAATTCACGTCAGAGCCGGGCAACGTGTTGAACGAGGCCAATTATTGGTAACCCTTGAGCAGTCTGAGCTGATTGCACGGGTCAAACAGTTAGAGCAGCAAAAGAATGCTGTGTCTGCGCGGTTGTCGGAAGCGAATAAGTTATTGGCACGAGCACAGCAGTTACATCAGCAAAACTTGCTATCAACCCAAGAGTTAGATAAATCTCAAGCAAACTTTGATGCGTTAAAAGCTGAAGAAATGGCGGCGCAAGAGGGCTTGAATCAAGCCAAAACTAACTTGTCTTTTGCTAAATTAACGGCGCCAATTGATGGCGTAGTGATTGAGCGCTTGGCAGAGCCCGGTAATACGGCTCAACCCGGCACGCCATTGCTAACGATTTACAACCCAAGTACCTTGCAAGTTGAAGCTTATGTTCGCGAGCAATTAGCCATTGGCTTAACGATTGATGAAGCGCTACAAATAGTGATCCCAAGCCTTGAGTTGACGACCACTGCTACCATTGCTGAAATTGTTCCTTCGGCTAATATTGGTGCTCGCAGTTTTCTGATCAAAGCCAATATCAATACGGCGATAGAGTTAAAGCCTGGCATGTACGCTACAGTGTTGCTAAACACAGAAGAAGAGAACGTGATCAAAGTGCCGATGAGTTATGTCAGTAAACTCGGCCAATTAGATATTGTCTTGGTTAAAAAAGACGGTGTCGTTTCACGTCGCTTTGTAAAATTGGGCCATGTTGATGAGCAAGATCAGGTAGAAGTAATTTCAGGTATCAACGATCAAGAGGTTATTGTTAAGCCCTTAAAAAGCTAAATATCGGTGATTAACGCTTTATCCTAATTTTTAAGCTAGGTAGAATAGCCAGCAATTTTTAGCCATAAAGTATTAATCACTATGTTTGAATTGAAGTACCAAACACCGTTTTCATGGACTGAGGCGGTGCTTGCCGATTTCCCAAGTTTCCTTCAAGACCATGCCGCGGCAGAAAAAAAAGCCTCAGGCATGGCGGTTTCAATGCTTTCTCATTACCCTGATCGCAAAAAACTCGTTCGCGCTATGACCGATTTAGCGATTGAAGAGTTGATCCACTTTAAACAAGTGCTCAAGCTGATGCAGGCGAGAGATATCATCATGGCCAATGATGAAAAGGACATCTACATCAAAAAGATCCGCAGTTTATTTCGCAACGGTAAAGACGTTTTCTTTTTAGATAGGTTACTCGTCGCTGGGGTTATCGAAGCGCGTGGCCATGAGCGTTTTGCTTTAGTAGCCGAGGCGCTACCAGCAGGCAAAGAGAAAGACTTCTATGTTGCTATCGCTAAATCCGAAGAAAAACACAAAAATTTATTTGTTGAGCTCGCTTACGAATATTTTGATAAAGCTGAAGTAGACCAGCGCTTAGAGGAAATTCTCGAATTTGAAGCCGAGCTTTGTGCTAGCTTGCCACATCGCGCTGCGCTTCACTAGCTTGTTCGCGATTTATTGCTAAGCCAATATATGCTCACAGCACAGCAAGTAAAAAAACGCGACAAGTATCTTAAACAGTACGCCGAGCCTATTGTTCAAGATGTCGGGTTACTTGCAACACGGCTAAGTGATTACCACTTAGCCAACGCGCTAGTTATTCCAGCCTATCAAGAAACGTCTGACTTTATTCAGCGTCTTACAGAAGCGCCATTAGCTCAGCAGTCTGCTTGCTTTGTTCTGGTCATTAATCAACCGCAATCACAACAAGATTTAAGTGGTCAGCAAGCGCTCTATCATCAGGCTTGTCAACTCGGAGAGTTAATCACTGAGCAACAAAATATCACCGTGATATCGCTCGCAAATAGCCATTCTTTGTTAATTTTAGTGGATTGTTTTACGCAGCCCATGCCCGATCATCAGGGCGTCGGCTTAGCTCGTAAAGTAGGCTGTGATCTGGTCATCGCATTGCAACATGCCGGTATTATTAAACCGTGTTTTATTGGTTCAAGTGATGCCGATGCTTATTTACCTGACGATTACTTTAGCGAAATGGCGCAGGCTAATATCGCTGAAGATGCCGCCTTGTGTTATCCATTTGAACATCGCTTTATTAAAGACAAACTCACCGTAAGCGAGCAGCAGATCGAAAATGCAACTCAAGCTTATCAACAAGCAATGCGCTATTATGTTAACGGTTTGCGTTATGCGGGCTCACATTATGCTTTTTATACGATTGGCAGTATTTTGGCCTTATCGCCATTGGCCTATGTAGACGTGCGCGGTTTTGTTAAAAAGTCAGCGGGTGAAGATTTTTACACACTAAACAAACTCGCAAAACTCGGTAGTGTTCAGTTGCTAAATGGTCAACCGATCACCTTAACGCCTCGGCTATCTGAGCGTGTTCCTTTTGGCACGGGGCCGGCAGTTAAATCAATTATTGACCTACAAGAAAAAAATCAACCGTATTGTTATTATCATTTTCAGTGTTTTGTTGAGCTGAGGCAGGCGCAGCTACTACTTGGCCGGTTTAGTCAAAGCGATGTAATGAACGAACTGTTAGTGAGTAAAGGTGATGAACAAACCCTAAATGCAGTACTTAATCAAATCACTTCAACGCTTTCGAAATATTCAAAGCATGCCTTACACGAAATCGGCTTTACTGACTTTATTATTGGTCAAGTCAATCGTTATTCAGGCAATCAAGCCCAGCTCGTCAAGCAAATCAATGATTGGTTTGATGCCTTCAAAACCCTTAAATTTATTCACAGTATCAAGCGACAGGGCTTTGATGACTTGCCATTGCGCCAAGCTATCGAGCAAGCGCCATTCTAGCCATAATTTTTTGATGCGGTTTTACACTGATTTAGCAGCGCGCTAAAGTCTTCTACACTGCGATCAAGTGCCGTTGACGGAATATACAGGTGAAACCCGAATGCCTTGTGTAAACTCTCGCATTGATGCAAAAACTCACCAACCGGCCCCGTAATAGTGCCTGCTGCTGATTTATACGGGCTAAACCGCAAGGTAATATCTTCGACTTTTAATAAGTCATGCTGAACGGCAAGGATCAGTAATGGTTTTTGTTCATGTAATAGCTTGTTGGCTAAACGCGGCGTGATAGCCGTGCTGATATCGATGAGCTGCGTTAAAACAATGCCAACATAGGGGAGCGATTGTTGCTCGACGCCCCTAGTCGAACGAAGTGGCGCGATATATTTGATCGCGTGCCAAGACAGTTGCCAACGGCCACAGCGATGTAAATATGTTAAACCATCTGGCGTGATATTAAAGCTACATTTAGGCTCTATGTGTTTACTTAACCCAGTAATAAGTACAACAGCAGATGCTAAGGTTAAAAACATAAGTACTAGCTTTGCTTGTTGCCAATAGGCATTAATCAGCAATAGGCAGATTAACAACAAAACAGCACCTAAAGCACTGAGAAATAAGCTGTGACGCGTTGATGTGGGAAAAATTTTAATCTCAGTTGTCATAAATAGTTCATTGGTTATCACTAAACTGAATTTAGTGATTTTGAGTCCTATCACTATACTTAACATTAGGTCTTATTTATCGCAAATAAGCCTCAACTTGTCATCTCTAAGGAGTGTAATATGGCACATTATTCGTCTTCAACTGATGAAATTGCTGCAGATACGGCAAGGTTACTCGCTGTTCTCAGTTACTTTACGATTATTGGTTGGTTAATCAGCTTGTTTTGTTACGGTAAGAACCGTTGTCCATTGCTGCGCTTTCACCTGAGGCAATCGCTAGGGTTGATTTTACTGTTCGCTGTTTTTAGTGTTGTGCCGCTTGTTGGTTGGTTGGCGACTGTCGTCTTATTTGTCTTTTGGTGTATCGCGGTTTGTCATGCATACAACCAAAATAAAACACCATTGCCTTATGTTGGCGATCGCTTTCAGCGCTATTTTGATTTTATTGATTAACATTAATTCGTTTAGTTGTGTAGACGATAAAAAGCGCTAGTCATTGTCATGGCTGTGTGATTAAATTCTCCTTGTCTTTAGTTGATATTTTTACAGCTAACTTGATCGCCATTACCGAAAAATAATACAAGAAAAATAAGACAAGGGGACTGTGTGATTTATCTCTATCCTGCCAACAAAATGGAGCATTTGTTGCAGCTTTATCTTAAAATCCAACAGCTCGAACCATTACCTATTTTTGAAAAAGAAACCCTCGTTGTTCAAAATGCTGGCATGCAGCATTGGCTGAGTATGTCACTGGCCAACTCACGTAAAATAAGCTTTAATTTTAGTTACGCGTTACCAGCTCAGTTTTTATGGAAGCTAGCTAGAACGGTAGCTGGCGAAGAGAATGTGCCAGATGAAACCTTATTCTCTCGAGAGGTGTTAAGCTGGCGTATCTTAGCGCTTTTAATGAGTGATGAGGTGATTAATGATGAAGATTTTGACCAAGTCACTCAGTTTTGGCGCGGTGAAAATGTTGAACGATTACAGCAACAACGATGCTACCAGTTGGCTTGTCAATTAGCCGATTTATTCGAGCAATATTTAATCTATCGACCAAAGTGGATTGCTGCTTGGAATAAAGGCGATTTAAGTTGTCAGCAAGATGAGCAAATCAGCTTGACTGATGCCAACCAACAGTTAATGCGTTGGCAAGCAAAACTCTGGCGGTTATTAACGCGTGAAGTTACCTACGATCCGCAAGTTATTATTAAACACGCTATCGCTAATCTTGGCCAAAATAGCGATAAATTACCCAAGCGCATCGCCTTTTTTGGCATTAATGCCATGGCGCCAATGTGGTTAGATTTTATTAATGCGATTAGTGAACATTGCCAAGTTCACTTTTTCCACCTCAATCCCTGTGCCGATTATTGGGGCGACATTCAAACCGAAAAGCACGCGTTTAAACATATTGACCAATGGCTATCGCAAGATGAGCTATCGGCGTTATCCACTAATCCGCTGCTCGCTAACTTAGGTCAGCAGGGCAAAGAGTTTTTGAGTTTGTTGCAAAATTATTCGACCATCAATATCGACGCGTTTGATGACGTTGAAGAAACGAAAGATATTGCTGAGCAAAGTGTGCTATCGCTTATTCAACGCGATATTTTGACGTTAACAGATGCCCGTCAGCAACAACAAACCGTTAAAGATCATTCGATAACCATTACCCGAGCTCATAGTGCAATGCGTGAAATTCAAGGCTTGCATGACTGGTTACTACACCAATTTAATCAAGATCCCAGCTTAACGCCAAAAGATGTCTTGGTCATGTGCCCAGAAGTTGAGCATTACGCGCCATACGTTAATGCGGTGTTTGCCCGAGGTTGGCAAGAACTCTCAGACGATGTGCCACCGCTACCGTGTTCAATAGCGGATCGGGTTTCAAAAAATGCCGAGCCAGTTGTTGCCGCGTTTATCGATTTATTAAGGCTGCCCGACAGCCGTTTCCAGGTCAGCCAAATTCTTGGATTTTTGCGAGTCGAGCAGGTTAAAACAAAATTTGAACTTGACGACGACGACCTAGAAAAAATCGCCCAGTGGTTAGAAATAGCTTGTGTTCATTGGGGGCGAGACAGCCAACACAAAGCTGATGTATTAAACCTTACTCAAGCAAGCGAAAGTTTTACATGGCAACAAGGATTAGCAAGACTTGTTCGCGGTTTCGCCTATCAAGATGAAGATGTTATTTGGCATGAACAATTATTACTGAGCAATGTTGAAGGCAGTGAAGCACTGTTATTGGGCAAACTGATGTTGATTGTCTCTTTGCTCGAGCAGCATACCAAGCAATTATCACAAGCAAAACCTGCACAACTATGGGTCAGTTATCTGCATCAATTTGTTGATGATTTTTTCCTTGAGCAAGATAGTCAGAAACTGCTGATCTTAAAAGATGCAATTAATCTATTTGCCGATTACACCGACGCGGCGGGTTATGATGCTTTGATCAGCCTTGGTGTTGTTCAGCACTTTTTAAATAATCACTTTAGTGTGCCTGATCCCGGCCGCCAATTTATGATTGGTCAAGTGACGTTTTGCTCTATGGTGCCGATGCGTTCAATACCTTTTAAAATCATTGCTGTGCTTGGCTTAAATGATGGTCAGTTTCCACGTCAGCGTCAGCCGTTAAGTTATGATTTAATGGCGCAAACCCCGTTTATGTTAGGCGATAGATCAAGGCGAGGAGATGATAGATACATGTTTCTAGAAGCCCTCGTTTCTGCCCGGCAAGCGCTGTATTTAAGTTATCAAGGCAATAGTTTGAAAAACAATGCAGTGCAGCAGCCTTCGATTGTGTTGAAAGAACTGATGGATTATCTCGCCCATGGTTATGGTTGGGATGTATTCGACAGCGCCGATGATATTCGCAAACTGCCTATGCAGCCATTTTCTGTCGAGAACTATCAGGGGGAGTTTGCTAGCTTTGATAAAAATTGGTTGGCATTAGGCATGGAACAGCCAAAAGCACAAGATTCAAAAGCTCAAAACTTGCCAATATCTACTGATACCCTGAGCCTAGATATTACCGAGCTGGTCAGGTTTTTTGATCATCCTGCAAAATACTTTGCTCGTCATCACCTGAATTTATATTTAACTGATAATAATACGGTACTTGATGATGTTGAACCGTTTGCCGTAAGCCGATTAGACGCGTACCAATATCGCGAGTTGTTGCTCGATGCCTACTTAAGTGGCGAAGCGGTAGATACCGATGCGGTTGCACAACAGTTATATCAACAGCAAAAACTCAGTGGTCGTTTGCCAGATCTACCGACAACGCGCTTAGAAGTGAATCAATGGCAACAAGATGTCGATGATTTCTATCAAATGCTGCAATCGTTAGGCATTGATCAGGCAAGTGATCTTGCGCTTGAATATCAAACGCAAATCACCCTCCAAGATGGCCAGACTATCTCGGTACAATTAACGGGTACAGCACAAGTTATTGACAAGTTATGTGTGGTTTATCGCCAAAGTGAGCCAAAAGCTAAAGATATGCTATTGATGGTGCTCAGCCAATTATTACTCCAAGCAGGGCAAACAAGTCACCATGGTGAACTCTGTAATATTGGTGAGGTGACGACTAAAGGGATTTACTTTAATACTAAATCTCAACGTATTGATAGTTTTGATTGCCAGCATATTCCTGAGCCAAACGCATTGCTAGATGGCCTTATTGAGATCTTTTTATTAGGTCAACAACAAGCGTTGTTAGTCAATTTAGCATTGGCTGAGAGGATCAATAAAGCGAAAGAGTTCACCCAACAAGTCTTTGAAGAGTTTTGGTGTGATAGCAACTTGTTTAAACCGTTTAGTGAAGATGAGTATATGCAATACGTTTGGCCAGAAACGCCGTTAATTGAAGCGATTCCAGAGCAGATCCAGTTGGTCTGTGACTGCTTATCTCTGGCGGCTAAACAGCGAAAAGCGCGAGGTAAAAAGTAATGGCAGAGCAGTTACTACAAGCCGAATCCATCCCGCTTAAAGGTTTACATTTAATTGAAGCCAGTGCTGGCACTGGCAAAACGTATAATATCACCAGATTGTATTTGCGTTTATTAATCGAGCAAAAGTTAACGGTTGAGCAAATTTTGGTGATGACGTTTACCAAAGATGCCACGCAAGAGTTAAAAGGGCGGATTGACGATACCATCCGAGATGCATTGCAAAATTGGTCAAGCTTGATCATTGACGATCCATTCTATCAAGTGCTTGGTCAACAAATATCAGAGCAAGAAGCAAAGCTATTGTTAAAGCGTGCATTACTGTTTATTGATGAAGCGGCTATTTTTACCATACACGGTTTTTGCCAACGGGTATTAAACCAATATGCGTTTAATGCTCAAATATCGCTTGATGCCACACTTAGCCCCGATATGCAAACGCCAATGCTGCAAGCGGTGCAAGATTGGTATCGCCAGTTAGCAAGTCAAGATGAACAGGCTTTTATCGAGCTGACCAGCTTTTGGCAAACACCAGAAAAGTTTATTGAAAGTTTTGCGAAAGCGATTTTGCAAAATATCCCAATCAAATTAATTGATAGCCACGCGATCAAACAAGGCTTTTTAACCGTGGTTAAACAAGCATTGGACGATATTGAAAGCGCCAACGATTTGCTCTATCAAGTCCTCATTGACAGCAAAAAGGGCAAAGATCGCGACACCCGCATTAGTGAGCTCGAGCAACTAAAACTGTGGCTTACAAGCTGTTTAGACAACTTTGATCACAGCCAAACCGATATACCGATTGCTTTTGCCGATGGCAGGCGATTTTCTCGCTCCCCTCATAAAGCCGAGTTGGTTGAGGTGTTTAGTAAGCTAACTGACGTTAAAAAAATGCAGGGTAGTTTGGCGCAAGATTTAGCCAAAGCACAGGCCTATGTGATTGCAAGCACGGGTATTTCGCAGATCAAGCAATTGATCTGTGCAGAAAAGTCACAGCAAAACGTGTTAGGCTTTGATGATTTGGTTGAAAAACTTGCCCAGTGCGTAAAATCAGATAACGCGTTAGCCGAGCAACTATTTAACGATTATCCCGTTGCTTTGGTCGATGAATTTCAAGATACCGATAGCGCACAATACACCATTATCAACGAGATTTACGGCCAACAAGATGACGCTTGTGTCTTTATGATTGGCGATCCTAAACAGGCGATTTACGGGTTTAGGGGCGGTGATGTCTTTGCCTATTTGCAGGCGCGGCAGCAGTGTCAATTTCACTGGGTAATGGATACTAACTGGCGCTCGAGTCAAGGCATGATCAACGCCTATAACCGGCTGTTTTACGGTAATGTTATCGATCAAGCGCCAAATGATGTTTTTAAATACAATATTGCCTATCAGCCGGTCAATGCCTCGCCTAAAGCTAAACCAGAATTGGTATGTCAGCAGCAATATAAGCCATTGCAAATTATTGATTTTGTTAGTGATGCGGTGGTTAAACAAACGAAACGCGTAGATATGGCAATGTGGTGCGCCAATGAAATTAATCGCTTACTTAACGAAGAGAATAGTCTTAGCGCTAAAGATTTTGCCATCTTAGTGCGTGATGGCGGTGAGGCGAGGCAAATTAAAAAGGCGCTCGATGATCTTGGTTTAGCCTCAGTGTTTTTGAGTAATCGTGAAAACCTGTTTGACTCAAATGAAGCTAGGCAACTCTATACCTTACTGCGCGGCGTCATCGAGCTTGAAAATGAGCAATATTACAGCGCGGCATTAACTACCCAATTTCTTGGTTATCACGCCGATGCTTATTTAGCCCTGCAACAAGATGAAATGGCCTGGCAAGCGCAACGCCAAACCTTTGAAACCTTACGTGATGTTTGGCTCAGTCAAGGGTTTATGCCAATGGCGTTAACCTTTTTACACGACTACTTTAGGTTATCGAGCGAGCAAAAAGATCGGCTGTTGACCAATGTGTTGCATTTGTTCGAAATTTTGCAGGAGGCGAGCAGCACCCACAGGTTACCACAAGAATTGTTGTTTTGGTTTGAACAACAGCTCAATGCCAACACTAGCGCTAATGAGGCTGAACTTCGGTTAGAGTCAGATGCGAATTTAATCAAAATCGTTACGCAGCACGGCTCAAAAGGTTTGGAATATCCCGTGGTTTTTGTGCCATTTGCCACGCGTTATAAAAATCCGCTACGCATTGGCTCGCGCAACGTCAGTTTAATTGAATATCACGAAGCCAATGGTGATAAGGCTACTAGTTTAGGTGGCAACGACGAGCAAAAACAAGCGATGCTCAACGAAGCTCATGCTGAAGCGGTACGTTTACTCTATGTCGCTATTACCCGAGCAGAGCAGCGTTGTTATTTATTAGCTAGTAATTTTGAACAGGCTGCCTATTCTCCACTGGGGTTAACGTTAGGGGTAAAGGCCAGTGATAATTTATCACAAACACTGATTGACTTGGCGAATAGTCAAAGCGATATTGGCTATCAAGCGATTGATTTTATCGATGTTGAATCAGCACCCATTAAGCCAATTGAAACTCAAGAACAACAAGTTAGCGCTGTTAAGGTGGCTGAGTTTATCGGCAAAATAGAACGCGATTGGTGGCTCAGCTCATTTACGGCGTTAAGTCGCAATATGCGTCATCAAGGAATATCCGCACCCGATCGCGACGAAGTCGATGTTGAGCAAGTAGGCCAAAATACTGACTTATCCTTGCGCTTTACCTTAACTAAAGGTGCCCAAGCCGGTAACTTACTCCATGAAATGCTTGAGTATAATCGCTTTGATGCGCCAAATTGGCACGATGGCTTGGTAAAAAATCAACACAGATACCAAGATATCTTATCGCAAGCGCAAATCCCTGCGATGGCAAGTTGGCTAGATGAAATTGTAACCACGCCACTTGCCCAGCAATTACAAGAAACGAACGCGTTTTGTTTGGCAGATATCGATGATAATAAAACCATTCGCGAATGTGAGTTCTATTTCCCAATGGAACAAGCCAAGTTATCGGCTTTGATCGAGCTGCTAACTAAGCATCGACAAACGAACCCATATCGGACATCAGCTTATAATAAGCGTGTCTATTTACCGTTTATCAAACAATTAAAGGGCATGATGCACGGTTTTATCGATTTAGTGTTCGAGCATAATGGCAAATATTATGTTTGTGATTATAAGTCGAGCCATTTAGGTGAACAGCTCAAAGATTACCGTAGCCAAGTAATTGCTCATCACGTTGAAGAGCACCATTACGATCTGCAGTACTTAATATACTGCTTGGCATTGCATCGCTATTTATCGACCCAGCTGCCTGATTACAAGGTGGCCGAGCACTTTGGTGGTATTTATTATTTATACTTGCGTGGCATGAGCCCAACTAGCGAGGAAAATACCGGTGTATACTATCGCGATATTTCGGAGAATGAGTTGACGCAGTTAGATAAGATCTTCGCTAGCGCAACAAACACTGTAGTAGGTGCAACGGATGATTAGTGCAATCGATGCGGTAGCAATGCCGTATAGCAGTTTCCAACAAGCAAGTAACATGCTTGCTGATTTACAGCCAATCGACTATTTTTTTGCCGAGCACGTTTGCCAAACACTGGCTACAACGAATGCCTTGGTTTTCCACCTGGCAATTGCCACTCATCAATCGCTACAACAGGGGCACAGTTGCCTGCCATTATCCGTGGTTGCTGAGCGTACTATGTGGCAGATAAAAGATAGTGAGGCGCTAGAAAATGAAAAAGCCGGATTTAGCTTTGGCTCACTAGCAGAATTGACCTCTGTATTAGGGCAATTTCCCGAATTACTTGAACATACGGCGATGCTAGTGCTCGATAATCAACATTTGTATTTGCGCCGATACTATTTGTTTGAACAGCAACTTCGCCAGTATTTAACGGCAAAACTCAACAATCACAACAATATTAGTACTGAACAAATTAAATCGGTAGTTAATCAGTTGTTTACTGAATCAGCTGAACAAGCAATAGATTGGCAAAAAGTCGCGGTTGCTAATGCGTTAAATAAAGATTTTGTTGTTATTGCCGGTGGGCCTGGCACGGGTAAAACCTATACGGTAACTAAACTACTGGCCGCTTTGATTATGCTGCATCAGCAAACCGAGGCAAATGCTCGGCTCAATATCGCGTTAACCGCGCCAACGGGTAAGGCGGCTCAGCGCTTATCTGAATCTATTTTGGCCGCAATCAAAGGCTTTACAGGGCAAATTGACCAAGCGGTATTAGACGAAATCCCAAGCCAAGCTCAAACCATTCATCGTTTATTAGGCGTTCGGCCAAATAGTGTCAATTTCAAATATCATCAAGATAACTTATTACCGATTGATGTGCTCTTAGTCGATGAAGCGTCGATGATTGATTTAGCATTGATGACTCGGATCTTTCGCGCCTTACCAAATCACACAAAAGTTATTTTATTAGGTGATGCCGATCAACTGCCGTCAGTTGCTAGTGGCAGCGTTTTAGCTGATATCGCGCCAAGGCCACATCGCGGCTTTAGCCCGCAAAATAGTGCATTTCTGAGTACTGTATTAGCGCAAGATGTTACGTCACTTACAGCAAAAGATCCTAGTAGGACAAGTGATCATCTAACCATATTACAGCACAGCCGGCGCTTTGATGGTCAAGGTGGTATTGGTGTGGTGGCAAAACATGTGATTAACGGCGAGGCCAAAGCCAGTTGGCAACGATTAGTTGATGATCAATCTGGCCAAGTAGGTTTGATTACCCAAGCCAATATGAGCTGGCTAGATCAACACATTCAGCAATATTATCAGCCCTTGTTAACCATGACGGATATTTCACAAGCTTTTGCCCAATTGAGCCAATTTAGGATTTTAGTGGCGATGCGAAAGGGCCAACTTGGTGTTGAAAATATCAATGAACTCGTGGTTAAACATTTAGTAGAACAGCAACTCATTGATGCCGGTCAAGCCTATAAAAAATCGCCGTTGTATCATGGTATGCCGATCATGATCACCGAAAACCATCACAAATTGGGGTTGTACAATGGTGATATTGGTTTAATTTGGCAACAAGGTGAGCAGTTAGTTGCCATTTTTGAGCAAGTCGATGGTTTTAAAACGGTCATTCCATCGCGCTTACCAAGCTATGAATTGGTTTACGCAATGACCATACATAAAACGCAAGGTAGTGAGTTTACGCATGTATTAATGGCACTACCAGAGAACACTAACAATAAACTGCTCACACGTGAGCTGTTATATACCGGTATTACCCGTGCGAAAAAACAGCTGTCGATAGTTGGCGACTTTGACGTTTGGCAACAAGGTGTGCAAGCTAAAGTCGTCAGATATTCTCAATTAACACTTTAACTCCAAGTAAATAATTAAACAGGTAAATAATGATTCTTATTGATATAGACAAAGCAACGTATCGCAAACACTTAAATGTCGTCATTGTCAGTTTTGTGCTCGGTTTTGCTCTTTTGTCGCTCCTTTTTGGCCAATTGCTAATTAGTCAGTTTTCATCGGGTATCGAAGGGGAAAGTCATTTTCGCTTTAACCTGATTGGTGTGGTAATTGGCTTAGCCATCTCTAGCTTTGTGCTTAGCCATATGCGTAAACATGAGTATTTCAAAGAGATCTATTACGTGTGGCAGTTGAAACAATTACAAAACGCGATTTATCGCAAAGTGGCTAAAATTAAACCTAAAGCGCTAGCAGGTGATATTGATGCGCTACAGGTGATGGATTTTTACTATCGCAGTTTAGCGCAAGTTTATGAGCTAGATAACAATACTTTGACGATGAATGAACTTGTTAAAAATCATCAAATTATTAAAGATAAAGCTCAGGAATACCACATTAACCTTGAACAAACGCGTTTTGATAAGGCCGTTTTATCAAAGTTTTAGCATATGCAGTAACGGTATCGTGCAGACCTCTGTTATGAGTTTAATGTCGACACGATGAATGAATTAACACCGGTACATTTTGACAACAGGTTTAATAATAACGATGAAAAAAACACTTGTATTGTCTGCCATACTTGGCAGTTTGACCTTAAGTACACCGCTAATGGCGAAAGAAGAATTTGCCATTGCCATCCACGGTGGTGCTGGCACTATCTTGAAAAAGAACATGACGCCAGCAAAGCAAAAAAAATACGAACAAACACTACTCAAAGCGGTTAATACAGGTTACGCGTTACTAGAGCAGGGTAAAACTAGCCAAGAAGCTGTTATCGCGGCAATCCAAATCCTAGAAGAGTCACCATTATTTAACGCAGGCAAAGGCGCTGTTTATACCTTTGATGGTCATCATGAACTCGATGCCTCCATCATGGATGGTCGGACCTTAAATGCCGGTGCTGTTTCAGGGGTAAAAACCGTAAAAAGCCCGATTGCGCTTGCTGAAAAAGTGATGGAAGAATCGGTACACGTTATGTTAAGTGGTGAAGGCGCTGAACAGTTTGCTAAAGAAAAAGGTTTAGCCCTCGTTGATAACAGCTATTTTAATACCGAAGCGCGTTATAAAGCCCTGCAACGCGCTAAGAAAAAACTTGCAGAAAAAGAGCGTGAATTAAAAGATTTTCAGGCGGCTCATGAAACATTACCCAACAATTACAAATACGGCACGGTTGGCGCAGTCGCCCTTGATAAATCAGGTAACCTAACCGCAGGCACATCAACCGGCGGTATGACTGCCAAACGCTGGGGCCGCGTTGGCGATGCACCAATTATTGGTGCAGGTACTTATGCCAATAATGCAAGTTGTGCCGTTTCTGCAACAGGTCACGGCGAGTACTTTATCCGTTATCACGTAGCGGCCGATATTTGTGCGCGTATGCAATATCAAGGTATTTCACTCAACGCTGCCGCGAATAAAGTGGTTAACGATGTGTTAGTTGAAGCCGGCGGTAATGGTGGCGTTATAGCGATCGACTCACAAGGCAATATTAGTATGCCGTTTAATTCGGCCGGTATGTATCGCGCCAGTCGCAGTGCAGGGCAAGCGCCGTATGTTGCGATTTTTAAAGACAAAAATAAATAATGCCTGTGCTAGGGTGTAATAAAGTTTACACCCTGGCGATAGAGCAAAAATTTTTTTTCAAAATATGTAAAAAATGTCGTGAAATATGAATGGTTTGTGTCTACAGTAAAAGTGAGGTGAGTAAAATTAAATACCAAGTGAATCAAATATTTGATCACTCAGCGAGATTTAAAAGGCTTTTAGACAAGGCTTTGATTGCCGATAATGGTTATTCCCTTATCAAAATCAGTAACGAAGTATAAAAGCATTTTAAACTCGCCCTTGGGAGCTCGTCAGAAAAGTGATAATTTCGCAAATTTACTTGATGTAGAATGACTACACCTGCATAAATTTTCTTTATTCTAACTTCCCTGACGTAGCTCTGAGTCGGTCAAATATTTATTTCAATTGGTATAAGCATAAAAAGAGATAGAGTATGGAATCTGTTCAAGTTAAAGAATACATGAATCAATACCCAGTAACCTTTACACCGGAAATGAGTGTTGAGGAGGCGTCATTGAGGTTTTTAAAAACTAAGCAAATAGGTGGTCCGGTAATTGATCGCAACTACCGTTTAGTTGGCTTTTTATCGGAAAGCGACGTACTCGAAAAAATGCTTAAATCTATTTATCACAATGCGCACATTGCTAACGTGGGTGATATCATGCGCACCGATGTACTTGCAGTAAAAACCTATGATTCGATTGTCGAATTAGGCCAAGGCATGGTAGCGAATAAACCTAAAGTGTATCCGGTCGTTGATGACGACGGTAACCTCAAAGGCACGATTTCACGCAATGACGTGTTAAGGGCGATTGATTTACACATGCGTGAGAGCTTTAAAGTGGGTGCTTAATTAATCACAACTTGCATATTTAACTGAAAAGAGGGGCGTTTAAGCCCCTTTTTTACTGCAATTTATGTAATGAAATGCTAGTATTCAACCACTTATGTTAACCTTCTTTTGCATTTTTCATGTCTTCGCCTGCAGATATTACCAAACAACTTTTCCAAACTTTAAAAGACGTTAAAGCATCCGATTATGGCTTGTTAAGAAGCAGGCTTAATGGCGTCAAAAAAATAAAAAATAACGATAAACAAGTAAAAACTCTAGCCAAAATTGCTGACGACATTTCTCGCTCGATTCAAAATAAAGCATTTAAGCTAGCCAATAAGCCAAAGGTTAAATACCCCGATGGCTTGCCGGTTTCTCAATCGGTTGAACAAATTAGCCAAGCCATTGAACAAAACCAAGTGGTGATCATTGCTGGTGAAACTGGCTCGGGTAAGACGACTCAAATCCCCAAAATTTGTTTAGACTTGGGGCGCGGCGTAGAAGGGCTTATCGGTCACACCCAGCCACGGCGAATTGCCGCACGCACCGTTGCTAATCGCATTGCCGAAGAGCTAGGCAGTACACTTGGCGATAAAGTTGGCTATAAAGTGCGGTTTAACGATCAGGTTAGTGACAATTCGTACATTAAGCTAATGACCGACGGTATTTTACTCGCTGAGATGCAAAAAGATCGTTTGCTGCGCCAATACGACACCATCATTATCGATGAAGCCCATGAAAGAAGCTTAAATATCGATTTTATCTTGGGTTATTTGCGCCAAATTCTGCCAAAACGTCCAGATCTCAAGATCATTATTACTTCGGCAACGATAGATCCCGAGCGTTTTTCTAAACATTTTAACAACGCGCCGATCATTGAAGTTTCAGGTCGTACATATCCCGTAGACATTCACTATCGGCCACTTAGCGAGAGTGACGATAGTGATGTGATTTCTGGCATTATTAACGCGGTAGATGAACTTTCGTCGCTAGGCCAGGGCGATATCTTAGTGTTTTTAAATGGCGAGCGAGAAATTCGCGATACCGCCGCCGCGTTAACGAAAGAGAACCTGCGTGACACTTATATTTTGCCATTGTATTCGCGGCTAACCGTGCAAGAGCAAAACCGAATATTTGCGCCTCATACGGGGCGAAATATCGTACTAGCAACCAATGTTGCCGAAACCAGTTTAACCGTGCCTGGCATCAAATATGTCATAGATCCTGGCACTGCGCGGATTTCACGTTATAGCTATCGCACCAAAGTTCAGCGTTTACCCATTGAGCCAATTTCACAAGCAAGTGCTAATCAGCGAGCAGGGCGTTGTGGTCGTGTTTCAGAAGGTGTTTGTATTCGCCTTTACAGTGAAGAGGACTATTTAGGTCGACCAGAGTTTACCGATCCTGAAATTCTACGTACTAACCTAGCAACGGTTATTCTACAAATGCTAGCGTTAGATTTAGGTAACATTAGTGATTTCCCATTTGTTCAAGCGCCAGATAACCGAAACATTAATGATGGTATACGTCTGCTTGAAGAGCTGGCGGCGATCTCAAGCGATAAAGGCGTTACTCAACTTACTCAAACAGGCCGGTTATTATCGAAGTTTCCCATTGATCCACGATTAGCCAAAATGGTGTTAACCGCAACCGAGCTTGGTTGTAGTGGCGATGTGGTAACCATTGTTAGTGCCTTGAGCATTCAAGATCCGCGTGAGCGCCCACATGAAAAGCAGCAAGCGGCTGATGAAAAGCACGCGCGTTTTAAAGACAAGCAATCAGATTTTGTTAGCTTGCTCAATTTATGGCGTTATATTGGCGAGCAGCAAAAGGCCTTATCGAACAATCAATTTCGCAAGCTTTGCCAAAAAGAATATTTGTCTTACATTCGGATTCGAGAATGGCAAGATATTGTCGCCCAGTTAAAGCTCAGCTTAAAAGAAATCCATCAACCCTACAGCTTTGCTGATATTGAAGACGAAAGTAAACTGGCGTTAATTCATCAATCGATATTATCGGGCTTATTGAGCCACATTGGTCAGCTCGATGAAAATAAAGAATTTAAAGGTGCCCGAGGATCAAAATTCTATGTTTTCCCCGGCTCGGCGTTAGCGAAAAAACCGCCGAAATGGCTAATGGCGGCAGAGCTAGTTGAAACCAGTCGATTATTCGCTCGTATGGTCAGTAAAATTGACCCATTATGGCTAGAGCCGCTGGCAAAACACCTACTTAAGAAAAGTTATAGCGAGCCCCATTGGGAGAAAAAGCGCGGTTGTGTGATGGCTTATGAGCAAGTCAGCTTATATGGCTTGATTATCGTGCCGAAACGTAAAGTGGTGTTTAATCAAATAGAACCAGCAACCTGTCGTGAAATTTTTATCAATGAAGCATTGGTCAATGGTGACTCAACAATTCAAGCTGATTTTGTTAAGCACAATAAAAAACTCGTTGCTGATATTGAAGCGCTCGAGCAAAAAGCACGGCGTAAAAACTTTTTAATTGAAGAATATCAATTAGCACAGTTTTTTGAACAGCGACTGCCCAAGCAGGTGATTTGCCAGCGCAGCTTTTTGTCGTGGTGGAAAAAAGAGAGTAAAAAGCAACCTAAGCTCTTACATTTCACTAAAGCATTTTTGTTAAATGAAGACGAAAGTGTAGTCACCAAGGAGCAATATCCAAATATTTGGCAACAAAATAACTTGAGCTTACCGCTTACCTATCACTTTAGCCCCGGTGATGTCGATGATGGTATCAGTGTTAATATTCCGGTTGGCATTTTAAATCAGGTTGAAGATCACGGCTTTGATTGGCTGATCCCAGCATTGCGCCTTGAATTGATCACCGCAATGATCAAAGGCTTGCCAAAAACACTGAGAAAGAACTTTGTGCCTGCGCCAAATTACGCCCAAGCTTGCTTTGATGCCATTGCGCCGGGCGAGTTATCAATGAATGCTGCGGTCGCTAAACACTTATTGAGAATGAGTGGCATTCGCTTACCAGAAGATTGTTTTGATCACGTCGAGCTGCCTATTCATTTAAAGATGAACTATAAAGTGCTAAACGAGCAGGGCAAAGTACTAGATCAAGGACGTAACTTGGCTAAGTTACAAGCAAAGCTTCAAGGCAAGGTAAAAGCCTCTATTAAAAAAGTGGCCGATAAGGGGATTGAGCGCAAAGATATTACTGAGTGGGATTTTGCGTCACTGCCAAAATCTTACGAGAAGAAAATCGCCAATATGTCGATAAAAGCGTTTCCTGTCTTGGTTGATCATAAAACTTCGGTCGCCATCGAGCTGATGGAGCAAGAATCGCTTGCCGAGCAAGAAATGATCAAAGGTATGAGTCGATTAATTTTACTCAACACGCCGTCGCCGATTAAATACCTGCAAGAAAAACTGCCAAATAAAACAAAATTAGGCATGTACTTTAACCCCTTTGGCTCAATTGGCCAGTTACTTGATGACTGTATTCTCGCCGCTTGCCAGGCATTATTGCTCGATTTACCTGCTTTACCAAATGACAAGAAAAGCTTTGAGCAAGCTAAAGATCACGTGCGAGCAGAAATTGCTGATACAGTACTGAGCGCGGCAATTAAAGTTGAGCAAGTGTTAGCCCTTAGCCATGAAATACGCAAAAAGCTCAAAGGCAATGTTGGCTTGAATATGATCCAAGCGCATGGCGATATTAAAGATCAGCTTGAGCGTATGGTGTTTAAAGGTTTTGTTACCGCATCAGGTATTAACCGACTAGACGATATGATTCGCTATTTGAATGCAATAGGCCGTCGACTAGAAAAACTGCCAATCGATCCGAATCAAGATCGCTTAAAAATGCTCGACGTTGAAAAAGCTGAAAACGCCTATCAGCAGTTACTCGCTAAGCAGAGGAAAGACTTGCCCAAACCAAAAGATTTACTGGAAACGCGTTGGATGATAGAAGAGTTAAGAGTGAGCTTGTTTGCCCAGAATTTGCGCACCGCTTATCCGATTTCCGTAAAGCGAATTATCAATCATTTGAAGTCGCTCAGCTAACGATTACTTAGTGTAAAAATTAGTTTAATTGACAGTTAATAAGCAAATCGCTATAAAAGAATGGACAAATTTGAATCATCTTTTATGGAGTAGCAATGATCAACTTTGATGATAAGCGTGGCTTTTATCGCATGATGGTAAATAGTATGGTGAACGTCACTGTGGTTGACGATGAAGTAAACCAAGTCGTATTAGCTGCCTGTCGTGATTTAAGCGCTACGGGAATGGCAATTGAATTATCTAGCCCAATGGAAATTGGCACACTTGTAAAAGTTGGTGTTGATTCGTCTTCTGATGGCGTTCATGCCTTTGATGCAAAAGGCAAAGTGGTGCGTGTAACGGAAGAAAGCCCTGATTGCTACCTCATTGGTATTGAAATTACCGAAATGGATTAACACGCGCTTTTGATTTCTTAGTTATATCGGTTAAATTTTTTACGCAGTTACACAATGTTAATGCGTGTCAGCTGATATTTGTATTTTTCTGTCATTTAAAATCGCAATATTATATTGCGGTCAATACTTTGAGTTTTGGGTAACTTAGTTTTCTAATCCGTAGAATTTATCTCAATTTATTCCTAAACTGTGTTGAAACATACAACAATAACAAGGTTTAAAGATGACAGATAAATCATCCCAAATTCCGCAAGAAGCTTTCGATTGGTACGATGAATATGCCCATGGTGGTATGGACAGGCGTACCTTTATGAAAAAACTCGGTACTTTAGTTGCTGTTGGCTACTCAATGGCGGTATTAACCTCAGCCTTGTTGCCTAATTACGCCTTGGCTGAGCAAGTATCGTTTAATGATCCTGATATAGTAGCGAGTTTTGAGGAATTCGACTCGCCGTTAGGGCATGGCAAAGGGCGAGGTTACTTGGTCAAACCGACGATCGAGAAAGCGAATTTTCCCGTGGTTTTAGTTATTCATGAAAACCGAGGGCTGAATCCTTATGTTAAAGATGTTGCAAGGCGGCTCGCCAAGGCTGGTTTTGTCGCTTTTGCGCCTGATGCATTGTTTCCCGTTGGCGGTTACCCAGGTAACGATGACGAAGGTCGTGCTATGCAACGTGCGTTAGATAGACAAAAGATCCAACACGATTTTTTAGCCGCTGCGCATTATCTAAAAAAACATCAGCTAAGTAATGGCAAACTTGGCGCTGTCGGTTTTTGTTTCGGCGGTTATATCGTTAATTATTTAGCGGCAGTTGAAAGCGATTTATTGTCAGCCGGTGTGCCATTTTACGGAACGCCGGCGGCTAAAGAGCTTAGAGCGAACATCAAAGCACCTTTGATGATCCAGTTAGGTGAGCTAGATGAGCGGGTAAATAAATCATGGCCTGACTATGAGGCCGATCTTAAAGCGAATCAGGTGGACTATGTGATGCATATGTACAGCATGGCCAAACATGGTTTTCACAATGATTCAACCGCGCGATACGACAAAGCTAATGCGGAATTAGCGTGGCAGCGTACGATTTCGTTTTTCAATGATAAGTTACTCGGTTAAAACTAGTTTTGGATATTAAAACCCTGTTGTTAGTCGTTTATAACACCTAACAACAGGCGTTTCTTTCTAGCTATTTGGCAACTACGAAATTTGACAGACTAACCCCTTCAAGTAAAAGCCCTCAGGATAATTAGAAGAAATAGGGTGGTCGTGCGCTTGTTGAGTACGCTCAACAATATGACAGGTTTTATTGGCATCGAGCGCGGCATCGGCAACCACTTTTTGAAATAGTCCTGCATCAAGCAAACCTGAACAAGAAAAAGTCAACAGTAAACCGCCAGGGTTGAGCAGCTCCATTGCAATCATATTAATATCTTTGTAGCCGCGACAAGCGCGCGTTAACGCTGCTTTTGAATCAACAAATTTCGGCGGATCTAAAATGATCATATCGAAGCGCTTGCCTTGTTCTTTGTATTGGCGCAATAGTTTGAAGACATCTTCTTTTACATGACTTACGTTAGCATCTTGCAAACCGTTAAGGGCTAAATTTTGCTCTGATAGGGTCAGCGCCGTTTGCGATACATCAACGTTAGTCACTGACTTGGCTCCGTTTGCTGCGCAGTGTAGTGAGAATGTACCGGTGTAAGAGAAACAGTTAAGCACGTCTTTGTTTTTTGCGTAGCTACCAGCCGTTAATCTGGCGATGCGTTGGTCGAGATAAAAGCCGGTTTTATGGCCAGTTTCAACATTGACCAAAATTTTAATGCCGTGTTCGTTAATCACCACTTCAGGTGATGGTGCAGGCTCAGTTAACCAACCAGTGACTAGTGCTAAACCTTCTTTTTTGCGCACGTCTACATCGCTGCGCTCATAAATGTAATGATCTGGATATAACTCCTTTAAGCAATCAACTAGCACATAGCGTTGATAGTCGGCACCCGCGCTTAGTAATTGGCAGACAATAATATTGTCGTAAATATCGATAGTAACACCGGGTAGGAAGTCAGATTCACCAGCAATTAAGCGATAGCCGGTTAATTGCCCTTGCGCGATAAAATAGTCGCGTCGTAGTTGAGCATCTTTGAGTTTTTGTAAGAAAAAATTACGATCGATGGTTTGATTTTGATCGAAACTCCAAATTCTAACGCGAATTTGTGATTGCTCAGAGTAAGCACCGCAAGCCAGCCAATTGCCTTTTGCGTCAAGCACATCAACGGTTTCCCCTGATAAGGGCTTACCTTTGACTTTGTTAATCGCTTTCGAGAAAACCCATGGGTGTTTGCGCTTAAGCGATTTTTCACGCCCAATATTTAAATAAATTTTTGCTGACATCAGCCTATACTTAGTGAAATGACAATGAAGTAATTTTAATGTATTGCGAGGTGATGGCGCAATCTTTGAAAGGATAAAAGGAGATAGATGAATGAGAGTATGCTGTTTGGCTAAGGTCACTGGAAAAGTACAAGGGGTATATTTTAGAGCGTCAACCCAAGAACAAGCGATTGATTTATCGATAAGTGGCTATGCAAAAAACCTTTCAGATGGCTCAGTTGAGGTGCTCGCATGTGGTGAGAGAGAAAATGTCGACAAACTAACACAATGGCTAGCACAAGGCTCTGAACACGCTGAGGTAGAAAATGTTGAAGTGAAAGAGGTAGAATGGCAAGACTTTAATCACTTTTCAATAGGTTAGTGTGCGTTATTTACAAGTAAACCCAGATCAGTCACTTAGTTTTGCTGAGTGTTCAACACCGGCATATGCAGCGCATGAATGCTTAATAAAAGTTAGCGCATTTGGCGTAAATCGCGCTGATTTACTGCAAAAACAAGGTAAGTATCCACCACCTAAAGGTGCTAGTAATATTCTTGGTTTAGAGGCATGTGGCGAGGTCGTTAGTATTGGCGGTAAAGTCGATAACCTGAAAGTAGGTGATAAAGTGATGGCGTTGCTGTCAGGTGGTGGCTATGCCGAGTATGTTAACGTTGATGCGAGGCACGTTTTACCGCTGCCTAAGGTTTTTAGCATTGAGCAGGGCGCTGGTTTTATGGAAACGTTCGTAACCGCCTATCAAGCGCTAGTTGACATTGGGCAATTAACCTCAGGCCAAACCGTATTAGTACATGCAGGGGCAAGCGGCGTTGGCACGGCGGTAATAGCATTAGCTAAAGCGTTAAACTGTAGCGTTGTGGCCACCGCTTCAACGGCCAAAAAATGCAACAACTGCAAAATAATCGGCGCTGACCTTGCGATCAATTATAAAAAAGAAGATTTTGTTGAGGTTTGTAAAAACAAAAAGCTCTTTTTTGATGTAGTTGTTGATGTGGTTGCCGGTGATTATCTTAATCGAAACATACAGCTCATGAACCTTGATGGCAAAATTGTCATTTTATCGATGTTAGGTGGCCGTTATGCTGAGTCTATTGATATTGCCAAGCTACTGCAAAAACGGGTGTCAATTCACGCTTCGACTTTACGCAATCGCTCAGATGATTATAAAGCCGAATTAGTTTCGCGATTTTATCAGCAATTTGGCAGTAAACTGGCGGACCAAAATTCAGAGTTAACACCGTTTATTAGCAAAGTATTCCCTTGGCATAACGCGGAGCAGGCACATCAATTGTTAGCTGATAATTTAACAACGGGTAAAGTCATCCTAAAAATAGCCGGAGAAGCTTAGGTTTCTCCCTGATCTATGTAGGCAAAGCGCTTTATTGTTTTGCCATCGCGTTCAATGGTTTCATCAAACATCGATAACGGCCTTATCCAAATATCTCGCTCACCATATAAAGGCTGATACACGACATGACTCTCTTGCGTTTCACTGTGTTTAGCAATATGCAAAACTTGATAATAATTACCTTTAAAATGTTGGTAACGCCCTAATTTAATCACGGTTGAAACCCTTCGTTAATATGTAGTTAGATAGCTGTTTTGCTAATAAGTTTGGTGATATGTTAATTGATTATTAAGTGGAGAGGAATGGGGAGTTTGTATGGAATATTAACCTAAACAGGTTTAAATAATCGTGTTACAGCGTCTTCTTGCGGCTTATGTATTCCCATTTTTCTTTAACAAGCGAGACATGGACCAATGCAATATAATTACATGGATTAACTCACTTTGTTTAAAAATTAAAACAAAAATTTTTATGATCGTTAATTATTACATTAAAGTAACTTATAGATTGACGTTAATATCTCGTGTTCCAAATCGGATGTATTCATGAGTAAAGGATTATAACCCCGAAATACAATGGGACTCAGATATGAAAAAGATCACCTTTAGAATTACGCTTGTTGGTTTATGTACAATGATAGCAAGTGTGACCACAATAGCGGCGTTGGGGTTGCAGTATTACTTTTCAAAACAACTTGCCATTGATGCTAGCCAAGTGCTAACCAAACAGATCACGCAACAAATTGAAACATCTGTCAAAACGATGGATGATAATGCATCTAACGTTGTGTCAGTCGTAGCTAAGTATTCAACGCTTTTAGTTGAAGGTAACGCTGTTAAGGATAAGGCTGATTCGGTATTAGTCGATATTCTCAATAACAATAACAACTTTTACGCGATGTATTATGGCTTTGAGAACGGTGATTTCTACGAGATTATCAATCTTGAGACCAATGAAAGTGTTAGAGATCAGTTAGGCGCGTCGTATCAAGATAGATACGTTAGAATTTGGATTTTTGATAGTGACCAAGGTCGAATCAAGCGCACAGATTACTTGGACGCTAACCTCAAAGCTCGATTAACCCGTGTTGAGAGTTCTGATTATTACGCGACAACAAGGCATTGGTTTAAAGATGCTGGATCGAGTGCAGTACACAAGAGCAAACCTTATCTGTTTCAGCACCTAAACGCGACGGGTACCACATACTCTCGATTAGTCGACGGCACAAACCATGTATTTGCGGTTGATATGACCCTAGAAACCATTGCTGAACAACTGAGCCAACTGCTTCAAATTAATAATCAAAACAACACGAATAAAGCCTATGTGTTTGGCGAGAATGGCGAATTACTTATTTCTAATCAGCGCGCTAATAATGAAAAAATATCAATTGCCCCCCTTGATCTTAACGAGCGACAAAAATCAATGGTTAACGCCATAGGTAATATTACAATTTCTAATGAAACTGACTGGGCACCGATAGATTTTGCTGTTGCAGGTGAGCCTAAAGGTTACTCCCCTGAAATAATTAATGTACTTGTTAAAAAGTTAGGGATGCAAATAGATTTTGTTAACGGGTATTCCTGGCTTGAACTCGTTGCGTCATACCAAAATAATGAGATTGATGTTTTACAGCCCGTAAGGCGTACTGAAGAAAACGCTGATTGGGGATACTATTCAAAGCCAATATTAGATTTACCACTGGCGATAGCCACTACACCTGATAAACCAGAGGTAAAATCGCTGAGTGATCTAGCTAATAAAAAACTTGCTATACCAAGCGGGTGGTCTTTTTATGAGATCGTTAAAGCAGAGTATCCCAATATAGAAATTTATCCCGTAGATAATTCTGTAGATGCACTAAGAGCAGTTAAGGAGGGAAAGGTCTATGGTGCATTGGATAGCTTAGCCATTCACGATTATACAAGCCGAATGTTTTTTATTGATGGGCTAATTTACCATTCAGATTTTGAAAATATATCTGACAACTTCGATAGCAGACTAAGGCTAGTCAGTAAAAATAAAGACGTAATCGATTTGTTTAATCTTGCGATTGATAGTTTAACGGCAGCTGAGATAAAAACCATCGCTAACAAGTGGCTAAATACTACAGGTAGGTTTCAGGTGAATGAATCTAGTCAAGTGCCTTACGAGCGATTGTTAACGATTTCAAAGAGCGCCGATTTACTTGGCAACTTACAAATTGAAAACATTAATGGCACTGACTATCTTGTTTATGTCACCGAGACTGAACTGGGTGCCTACGATACAAATTTTCTGGCATTAATGCTGCCAACAAAGGATATATACGCAGAAGGCTTGCAGTACGTAACAAAATCAATTCTGATTACCTTAGCGATATTAAGTTTCCTAATTCCGATTACTTGGTTAGTGGCTAGTCCTATAGTTAGAGCAATCAAAGACCTAACGGTCGAAAATGAGAAAATTAAAGAACGCAAATACAGTGAGTTACAGCCACAGACTAGCTTCATCGTCGAAATTGATGATGTATTTAAGTCACTTATTGATATGTCTGACTCCATTCAAGCATATGAGAAAAGGCATAAAGAGTTACTAGATTCATTTGTTAAACTCATAGCTCAAGCGATCGACGATAAATCACCGTATACAGCAGGGCATTGTAACCGCGTTCCTGAGCTGGGTTTGATGCTTGCCAATGTCGCAAGCAAGGATAAGACTGACTATTTTAGCAGTTTTGAACTAGATACCGAAGATAAGCAACGCGAATTTCGATTAGCGGCGTGGCTGCATGACTGCGGTAAAATTATCACACCGGAACACATCGTTGATAAAGGTTCTAAGTTAGAGTGTATCTACAATCGCATACATGAAGTGCGGATGAGGTTTGAAGTCTTATGGCGCGACACTGAGATAGCTTATCTAAAAGCATTAGCGATATCACCTGATGATAAAGAAACACTATTGGCCGTTAAAGAGCGCCAACAACATGAACTTATCGAAGAGTTTGATTTTATTGCCAAGTGCAACCAAGGTGGCGAGTTTATGGAGGAAAGTCGTATTAAACGGCTTGAGACAATAGGTGCTAGGCAGTGGACGCGGCACTTTAGCGACAAGGTTGGCTTATCCCCCCTCGAAGAACTTAAAATAGGTAACCTAGATGAGTCATTACCTGTGCAAGAAACCCTACTGGCAGACAAACCCACGCATATTGTTGAAAGAGATGCGCTAGTAGAATATCCGCCGCACCTAGGGATAAATATTGAAGTACCTGAGTTAAAAGCAAACTTAGGTGAGCTTTACAACCTAAAAATTGGCCGTGGAACATTAACACCAGAAGATAGGTTTATTATAAATGAGCACATGATAGGTACGATAAAAATGCTAGATTCGATGCCATTTCCTGAAGAGTTATCTATGGTACCAAGATACGCTTCAACTCATCACGAAACACTAAAAGGAACAGGCTACCCTAGAAAACTCACAGGCGATGATTTAAGCATCCCGGAGAGAATACTGGTGCTGGCCGATATTTTTGAAGCACTCACGGCATCTGATCGCCCCTATAAGAAAGCAAAACCGTTGAGTGTCGCCATCGATATACTGCATAAAATGTGTTTAGACGATCATGTTGATATCGAGGTTTTTAAACTATTTTTAGTCTCAGGCACGCACCTAGAATATGCGAAACGTTATCTGCCAGAGTGGCAAGTTGACCATGTGGATATCGATAAATACTTCAGTAAAGATGTTGCTTAAAGCTATAAAACCAAAGCTAGACCAAGCTATGTCAAAAAATCAAAGATATTTAAGCATCTATACGTGGTTTATGAAGAGCGAACTAGCGGCTTATACGAAAAATCTAATTGAGAAAGAATTGGATGCTGGAGCCATTATTTTATGAAGAGCGAACCAACGACTTATATTAAAATCTAATTGATAAAGAATTGGATGCGGGAGCCGGATTTGAACCAACGACCTTCGGGTTATGAGCCCGACGAGCTACCAGACTGCTCCATCCCGCAATCACATTTTTTAAGGCTGAATATGTGGTCGTTGGAACGACCTTCGGCCTTTACGGTATTAGCGAGCCCAGCGACAATTCTACCAGACTGCTCCATCCCGCATTTGAGATAATTTAGGTGAATCCTAAATAAGCCAATAACATTTTAATTCTGTTATTAAGAATTGGATGCGGGAGCCGGATTTGAACCAACGACCTTCGGGTTATGAGCCCGACGAGCTACCAGACTGCTCCATCCCGCATTCGAGATGTGTTTTATAAAGAAATATAAAACAAAGTCTTAGAAGTTTTATTTCATTCTAAAAGAAATTGGATGCGGGAGCCCCTGTTTTATGAAGAGCGAACCAACGACCTAAGGTCGACTATCCGAAAGCTATTTATTTTAATTCTCTAACTTAACAAGAAATTGGATGCGGGAGCCGGATTTGAACCAACGACCTTCGGGTTATGAGCCCGACGAGCTACCAGACTGCTCCATCCCGCATTCGAGATGTGTTTTATAAAGAAATATAAAACAAAGTCTTAGAAGTTTTATTTCATTCTAAAAGAAATTGGATGCGGGAGCCCTTGTTTTATGAAGAGCGAACCAACGACCTAAGGTCGTTTACCCCAACTTAGTTATTTATTTGCTTCTCAAACTAATAAGAGAATTGGATGCGGGAGCCGGATTTGAACCAACGACCTTCGGGTTATGAGCCCGACGAGCTACCAGACTGCTCCATCCCGCAATCACATATTTTCAAAGCACTTGTCCCTGAAAACGGATGCGTATCTTAGTGATACATTTGATAGAATGCAAGCCGTTTTATAAAAAAATTTTACATTGGGACAAATTAACCCAGTTTGTTTATAATCAGCGCCAAGTTTTTGCTTGGAATATAGCTATGTATCAATTTTTAGCCCTGACTTCTGTGGGCATCGAACCTTTACTTGCCGATGAACTCTCAAATTTAGGTGCAACCAGTATTATCCAAAAGCCTGAAGGCGTTTACTTTCAAGGTGATCTTTCGTTAGGTTATCAAATTTGTCTTTGGAGCCGTTTAGCAAGTCGTATTTTATTGAAGCTAGGTGAAGGGCCTTGTGGTAATAAAGATGAGCTGTATAACAGCGCTATGGCTATCGCTTGGTCTGAGCATTTTGCAAGCCGCAATAGTTTTACAATTGATTTTGTTGGTAAAAGTAGAGAGATTCGCAACAGTCAATTTGGTGGCTTAACAGTTAAAGATGCGATTGTTGATCATTTTAGAGATAACGGTTTAGTGAGACCGACCGTTGATAAAGTTGATACTGACATTACCTTTCAAGCTCGGCTATTAAAAGGGCGAGTGAGCTTTTATTTAGATTTCTCTGGTCGTTCACTATTTAGGCGCGGTTATCGCAAAGACTCTGGTGCTGCGCCATTAAAAGAAAATTTAGCCGCAGCATTGATCACGCGTTCAGGTTGGCTTGAAGATACCTCAAAACCATTGGTTGACCCTATGTGCGGTTCTGGCACCTTGCTTATTGAAGCAGTTTCAATGGCGTTAAAACAAGCACCTTCGCTAAATAAGAACAAATGGGGCTTTAGTTGTTGGTTAGGTCATGAAGAGGATGAATATCAAGCGGTTTTGCAGGCAGCAAAACAAGCATCAGCGACCTTTAAGCCAGAACATGAGATTAAAGTTTACGGGCTTGATCTTGATTCTCGCGTACTTAAAACAGCGCAGCAAAATGCGCGTCTGGCAAACTTTGCTCATTACATCGATTTTCAATGTACCGATGCGGCAAAAATGACAAACCGCTATCAACAACCAGGTACGATTTTATTCAACCCTCCATACGGTGAACGAATTGGTGATTTACCTGAATTGGTTGACGCGTTTGCTAGTTTAGGACAGCTATTTAAACAACAATTTGCCGATTGGCGAGTAGGGATTTTTACCGCCAATATCGAATTACTTAGCATGTTAAAACTCGCATCGTTTAAACGCTATAAGCTCAAAAATGGCCCATTAGATTGCCAACTAGCTTTGTATAACCTTGATGAAAAGCAGTTAGCAAAAGGTGCTAGTAGCCAAGACGAAAGCTTTGCTCAACAAGAATCTGCTTTTGCTAATCGCCTTAGCAAAAACATTAAACAATTGAAAAAGTGGCTCAAGAAACAAGACATTGATTGTTACCGCGTTTACGATGCTGATATTCCTGAATACAATGCGGCCATCGACGTTTACGGCGATCACATTGTCATACAAGAATATGCAGCACCAGCAAACATCCCTGAAGATAAGGTTGCTAAACGCATTCAAGAAGTCATTTATTGGGCACCTAAAGTATTAGAAGTTGAACCAAACAAAGTTTCGCTTAAGATGCGTCGCAAGCAAAAAGGTGCTAATCAGTACCAACGCGTTGCTCAAGAAAAGCGAACTATGGTAGTCAATGAACACGGCGCAAAATTAATCGTTAATATCTGGGATTATCTCGATACTGGCTTGTTTTTAGATCATCGCAAGACTCGCCAAATAGTCGCCGAAAAGTCTACGGGTAAAAAGCTCCTTAATTTATTCTCGTATACTGGGTCTGTATCTGTCCAAGCCGCACTGCATGGCGCTAAAGCGATAACCACTGTTGATATGTCGAATACTTATTTAAATTGGGCACAAGAAAACTTTGCGATTAATAATCTTGTTGGCGAGCAATATCAATTTATTCAAGCTGATTGTTTACAGTGGTTAAAACACAACAGACAAATGTTTGATGTGATTTTTATCGACCCACCTACGTTTTCAAACTCTAAACGCATGGACAGCACCTTTGATGTTCAACGCGATCATATTGATATTATTAAAGATGCGCTGGCTTGCTTGAGCGAGGATGGTGAGATTATCTTCACCAATAATAAGCGCAATTTTAAAATTGATGCGCAGCAAATTGAGAGTTTGGGATTAATAGCAAAAAACACCTCAGAGCAAACACGCGATATGGACTTTAAGCGCAATATTCATATTCACAATAGTTGGTCAATCAAACGAAAGTAATATGCAGCAAGAACAATATTATTTATACAGCAGCGTAGGCTGTCATTTGTGCGAACAAGCACTTCAATTGTGTTTAACTCAGTTATCGAGTGGACAAATTCGCGTGGTCGATATTTTAGATGATGACGACAAAGAGCCAGAGCAAAAAGGCTCGTTATACGATAAATACGGTGTCAGTATTCCCGTTCTTAAGTGCCTTGCTAATGATCGTGAATTATTTTGGCCATTTGACGAACTAGCGTTACAAGAGTTTTTAGCTTAATGGAATTAATTAGAATTACTGATGCTGAGCTTGCTTATGGCGAAGCACATATTTTGTATCAAACCGACTTTCGAGTAAATAAAGGCGAGCGGGTTTGTTTAGTTGGTCGCAATGGTGCAGGTAAATCATCGCTATTAAAGATCTTAGCAGGCAAACAGCTACTTGATGATGGCCAAGTGGTGATTGCCAATAACGCGCGTATTGCGATGTTAGAGCAGGATCCACCGCAAAGCTGTGACTTATCAGTCTTTGATTATGTCGCCCAAGGTATTGCTGCCAATGCTAAATTGCTCAAAGTTTACCATCAGCAGCTTCACGCGATAGAAAGTGATCCTAGTGAGGCAAATATGGCAAAGCTTGCCGATATTCAAGCTAGCCTAGATCAAGCTGATGCGTGGCAAGACGAACAACGCATAGAGCAAGTATTGTCTAAACTTGCGTTAAATGCCGACGAGAATATTGCAAATTTATCAGGTGGTTGGTTACGTAAATTAGCATTAGCCAAAGCGTTAGTGACTAACCCTGATGTCTTGTTGCTCGATGAACCGACAAACCACCTTGATATTGAAAGCGTACTTTGGTTAGAAAACTTTTTAAAATCTTTTACGGGTACTATCGTATTTATTTCGCACGATAGAGCGTTTATTCGCAGTATGGCAACTCGCATAGTCGATTTAGATCGCGGTAAATTGACTTCTTATCCTGGTGACTATGATCTCTACCTAGAGAAAAAAGCACACGACTTAGAAGTCGAAGAAACCCAAAATGCTTTGTTTGATAAGAAGCTTGCCGAAGAAGAGGCATGGATAAGACAAGGTATTAAAGCGCGCCGCACGCGCAACGAAGGCCGCGTTCGAAACCTTGAAAAATTGAGATTAGAGCGAAAAGCAAGGCGCGAATTAAAACACCAAGGTGATATTAACATTAGCCATGGTGAACGTTCGGGTAAAAGAGTCTTTGAGTGCCAAGATTTAACCGTCAGTTTTGACGACAAAACCATTATTAATCAACTCGATTTATTGATTTCACGAAAAGACCGTATCGCGTTTATTGGTGCCAACGGTACCGGTAAGTCGACTTTGATCAAAGTGATAATGGGAAAATTACAAGCTAATAGTGGCAAAGTTCAACTTGGCGTCAACTTGGACACGGCCTATTTTGATCAACACCGCGAACAACTCGATGTGAATCAAACGGTACAAGACTCAGTAGCCGATGGTAAACAAGAGATTACAGTCAATGGTCGCACTCGCCACGTGTTAGGTTACTTGCAAGAGTTTTTATTTAGCCCTAAGCGTGCTCGTACACCCGTGCGGGCGCTTTCTGGTGGTGAAAAGAACCGATTACTACTAGCGCGTTTGTTCTTAAAACCATCAAATTTATTGATACTTGATGAACCAACTAATGATCTAGATATAGAAACTTTAGAATTATTGGAAGTAGTCGTTGCAAATTACGCCGGGACGGTTATCTTAGTAAGCCATGATCGCGACTTTGTAAATAATTGCGTAGATAGTTGTTTATATTTCGACGGCTCTGGTCATATTGAGCAAGTTGTCGGTGGCTATGACGATTTACAAGAGTATTTGAGCTATAAGGCTAACAAAACCGCACAAGCGAAAGCTATTGATAAAGAAGTAAAGCAAAAACAAGCAGCAAAAGAAAAACCTGCCAATCAGAAGAAAAAATTATCGTATAAAGATGCCAGAGAGCTTGAAGCTTTGCCGGAACGTATAGATAATCTTGAGCAACAAATTTCTGCTTTACAAGAACAGGTTAATGACAGTGATTTTTTTGCCCAAGAGGTAGAGATCACACAGAAAATTTTGAACCAGCTGCAAGAATTAGAGTCTGAGCTGGAAGCTGCCTTTGAACGGTGGCAAGAACTCGATGAATTATAAAAAGAGCACAGTAGTTAAATGAACAAATTTGTGAAAACACTTTTAGCCGCCTCTGTAGGTAGCGTATTAGCAGTAACTAGCGCACAGGCAGCCAAGTATGTTGTTGTCGATTTAGGGGAATTACCCGCACAAGAATTTAGTTATGGTATCGGTCAAAACGCCCTAAATGAGCAAGTTTCAGCTGGTAATGGATCATATAACTTTCCTGTTTTATTTCAGTATTTAGATGAAAATGATTTTATTGCCATTGAAACTAAGGCTGAGCGTGAACACGAATTAGCCTTTGGTTTAAACGACATAGAAGATCCTGATGCATTGCGAGCTGGTACACCTACCGCGAATGACTTAGCATGGGCCGTTCGCTACTTAGCCAGTATTAATAATAACAACTATCAAAAAGTTGTTGATTCAGTGAGCTATTTTGATCGAGGTAATGGCCCAGAAGAATTGGTGGTTTTCGATCAGGTATTTGAAGGTACTGACACCTTATCACGCTCAACCAACGACATTGTTACCGGTATTACCGATAATGGCTGGATATACGGGGTTGCGACCAAGCCATTTTTACCGCTCGAATTCACTCAATCTGATGGTGATGAACTTACGTTTTACTTAAACGACTCGAATCGCCAGGCGTTTTTAACAACTGATTACGGCACAACAATAAAAACGATTACCGCACCAGAAGCGCGTTATGGCGGTGAGTCTGGTATTCTTGATATCGAGGGTAATACAGCGGTTGGTTTTGCAAGTACAGGTGTTGATCAAGATTTAATCGACATTATTGAGCGAGATACCGACGGAGGTTGTAGCGATCCAGATATTCTTGATAATCAACCTAAAGAAGCTTGTATTCAAAACTTACGCGCTAATCTATACGACATTCATCCATTTATCTGGACGTTAGATAGCAATGGTGATGTGGTTGAAAGCACACAGTTAGATTGGCTAGTGACACCAAATGAAGAAGATGGCCGTGTATTTGCAGGTTTCGTTCAGGCAGTTAACGCTTCAGGCGTTGCGGTTGGTTACTCACACGGTTGGATCAATGAAAATCAAACTAACCCAAGCTCGGGTGAAAGACGTTCATTTTACGCTGTGATTTATAAAGATGGCGAAGTGTACGACTTTACTGAAGATCACGGCCTTGAGTTTGACTCGCGCGCGTTTGATATTAACGATGCAGGTATCGCCGTTGGTCATGTTAATGAGTACATTGAAGGTGTTCAACGAACTTCGTTTTATTATGTAGATACCAACGAAGAAAACCCAACGATGGTAAAACCAAAAGGTTTCTTCACCGGCTCAGCAAGTTCGGCACGTTCGATTAATGAAAACGGTTTAATTGTTGGCTATGCCGAATATGAAAATCGCAACGATAACTCATCACAGCCGCGCCGAAATCACGGGTTTATTTATGATATTGCAGCTGAAACATTTACTGACGTGAATGTCTTAACGGCATGTGATAGCCCATATGATATTCTTGAAGCTCGCCACATTAACGACGCTAATCAAATTATGGCAACCGCTGTACTCAAAGTGCCGCGCAAAGATGCTAAAGGCGAGTTGGTTGTCGATGAAAACGGCAATACTTTGTATGAAGATGTTGTTCGTCATATTCGCTTAGACCCAGTGAACGGTGAAATCGACGAATGTACTGCAGAAGAAGAAGGTAAAGTAGTGCGCCAAGGCGCGGCCTTTGGTTCAACCAGTCTACTTTCACTGTTAATCGGCCTAGTGTTATTCCGCCGTCGCAAATAAAATACGCATTCCTGCCTAATAAACACCAGTGCATTCGCGCTGGTGTTTCACCAAATCTTAACACGCTTGTTAAGTTCCCAACGCTTAATTGATTTACTATATACATCTGAGCGTTTATCGCTCGTGTATTTTATCTATTCTTAATCCATTGGTTATAAACTTGTTGCATTCGGCATTTTATTATCTTAATGTAACCAATCTTAACCGTTTGGTCAGGATGTAAGGAGTCAGTCGTGTTTGAGCAACTTGTAATTGCAGCTAAATCAGCCTATGCAAAGGCTTACGCGCCCTATAGTAAATTTCGTGTAGGTGCAGCAGCACTAACACTCGATAATAGTATCATCAAAGGCTGTAACGTTGAAAATGCCTCCTATGGCTTAACCGTTTGTGCGGAGCGTAACTGTATTGCACAAGGGGTTATTAATGGGCAGCAGCGTTTTAGTGAGTTGGTTGTTTATACAGAAGAAGAAAACCTCACACCACCATGTGGAGCATGTCGTCAAGTGATTGTTGAGTTTATGGCGCAAGATGCCAACGTATATGCCGTTAATCACTTAGGCAATGTTAAGCAGTGGTCGGTGTCAGATTTGTTGCCAGACGCCTTTACCCCTGATTACCTCAATAAATAGGGATATTTTATGCTTTTACCACAAGAAATTATTCGGCTAAAACGCGATGGCAAAGTGTTGACACAGGCGCAAATCGCGCAGTTTGTTGATGGTTTAGTCAATAATAGCTTCAATGACGCCCAAGCTGGCGCGATGGCGATGGCGATTTTTCAACAAGGCATGAATACTGATGAGATCACAGCCCTGACGTTAGCTATGATGAATTCAGGGCAAGTACTGCGTTGGCCTGATATTGATGGCGCTGTGGTAGATAAACATTCAACTGGTGGCGTCGGTGATAAGGTTAGCTTTATGTTAGCCGCTATTGTTGCTGCATGCGGCGCTTACGTGCCGATGATTTCTGGGCGAGGTCTTGGTCATACCGGTGGCACGGCTGATAAGTTAGAAAGTATCAAGGGTTTTAATGTTACGCCGTCAATTGAAGCATTCAAAAAAATCGTTAAGCGCGACCGCCTTGCGATTATTTCGCAAACAACTGATTTGGCACCAGCAGATAAGCGCTTGTACGGTATTCGTGATGTCACGGCTTGTGTTGAGTCAATTCCCCTGATCACCGCTTCCATTTTGTCTAAAAAGCTCGCTGCTGGTCTTGATGGCTTAGTGATGGATGTAAAAGTGGGCAATGGCGCTATGATGAATAACCTTGATGACGCAATAGCGCTCGCCAAAAGTATTAATCGGGTAAGTAATCAAGCTGGTGTTGTTACGCAAACCGTGATCACTGATATGAATCAGGTGCTAGGTCGCAGTGCGGGCAATGCGATTGAAATGTTTGAAACAGTTCAATACTTAACGGGTGAATATCGCGACCCAAGACTCCATGCTGTGGTCATTAAACTTGCTGAGTTGATGTTGATAAATAGTCAAATAGCAACAAGTGAAATTGATGCTAATCAGCGCATCAATGCTGTGTTAGCTAATGGTCAGGCGGCTGAACAGTTTGAGAAAATGATAGCCGCACTTGGCGGGCCGAATGACTACCTTAGCCAACCTTGGGCATATATGCCCAAAGCAAAGATTGTTAAAGACATTAAAGTAGGGCAGTCAGGTTATATTAATCACATGCAAACTCGGGATATTGGTTTGTCAGTCGTAGAGCTTGGTGGTGGTCGTATATCTAATACCGATAACGTTGATCACAGTGTTGGCTTTGATCATGTTATGCCGGTCGGTACTAAAGTGAGCAAAGGTGATGTGGTTGCTCAAATTCATGCGACCGATGAAGCTTCGGCCAATAAAGCAATGGCGCAATATTTATCAGCATTATCCATTGGTGAGCACAAAGCGGATGAAAACCCGGTGATTTATCAGGTGATCAACGAATAGCATGATAAAACAACCAAAACTTTTGTAAGTTAGTTGGTTAAATTACAGACTTTAACTTACACCTCAACGCGGGCTGAAAACGATAAGCCATAAATTCACGAAAAACGTGGTTTTAATTTTTACCCTCGTTGATTTGGTAGCTAGCAGCGGATAGCTTTGAGTTACTGAGTTACTGAGTTACTGAGTTACTAAGTTACTGAGTTATTTAGTAATGATAATGACACGAAATTATTGTTATCGCATGATCATCAACGGCATTAACTAAACGATTGGTATCATCTATTCGGCTAGACCAAAAGCTAGTTAAATTTTCTTTTAAAGGCTCTAGTTTACCAATGCCTTCAAAAGGTGAACGCTTAACATCAGTAACCAGTTTATTGATACGCTTCAGCGTTTTATTATCTTGTGTTTGCCAATATAGATAAGGATCCCAAGCCTCGTCCGTCCAAGAAAGTAAACGATTAGTCATCAATTAAGTCTCTGTGATTTACCTTACCTGACTTATATTGTGATATCGAACGATTCAAGTGTTCAGTATTTGCTGGTGAACGGAGCAGGTGCACGGTTTCCATCAGACTGTTGTAATAGTCTAATGACATAACAATTGCATCTTCAGAGTCTCTACGCGTGATCGCTGTTGTGTCAGCGTCATTAACGATACCATCTAGCACTGCTTTTAAACTATTTCTTGCTTCTGTGAACGATACTATTCTCATAACAACCTCTAGTTGTACATTTTATAGGACAAGTATAACTTGCACGCTATAATATGTGCGCTAAGTTGAACATGTCGCTATAGCGGGAAGAATGCGCCAATTGCTGACATTCACTCTCAATCGAATCATCGTCAGAGTTTGTACGTTTTCGGGCTTTCAGCACCTATTTTGAATGTAATATACGTCAGAAAAAGCGGACGCTTTTATTGCCTTAAATATAAAAACGGGAAGCCTTAAAGTTTGCTTCCCGTTTTTGTTTGAACTAGATAAAGCCTCAGCACCTAAAGCGATGCAATATGAGAAAGGGTTTCAGGGTGAGTCTGCACAAGTTTGAGTAACGTGACTGCTTGACCATTGGGGGCACTTCGACCTTGTTCCCAGTTTTCTAAGGTGCGTGCAGACGTATGAAGATATCGAGCGAAGACCCCTCTAGACATATTGTATTGCTCTCTTATCGACACTATCTCTTGGGGGCTAATCTCCAAATTACTCGCTTCTTTTACCTCATGTGTTTTTAACGTTAACTTGCCTTCACTATGAGCTTTTGCTTCATTCAAGGCAGTTGTTAACTCAGAAAATAAATCACGATTGCTCATTTTTCCAGACCTCCATAAAGTCTTTTAACTGCGCCTTTTGGCTTGCTGTTAAATCCGCCATTTCATTTTTGGCGTATACGGTAAGTAAATAAAATCGGCGGTATTGAACGAAGTAATAATAAATAATTCTTGCCCCTCCTCGTTTGCCTTTACCTTTTGCGGCTACTCGAATTTTCCTTAACCCACCAGTACCTTGAATAACATCTCCCTGTAACGGGTTGATAAGCAATTCCTGCTGAAAAGCACGATACTCATCATCAGACATATAACTTTGTCTATGTTTTTCAAAAATACTTGATTCTATAAATATGGCTTCCATGACCAAAACTATACGTTAATAGCGTACACTTTTCAATTTGTGTATGAATATAGGTCATAATCAATAGTCCTTCAACAGGAGGAGTTATTATGCATAAATCTACCATCACGCCTTGGAATAAAGGCAAAATCATTGGGCAGCGAAAACCGCTTAAAGTATCACATGTCTGGGGGATTAGAATTAGGCTGGAATTAGAGAATAATACGCGAGATTTAGCGTTATTCAACTTAGCTTTAGACAGTAAATTGAGAGGTTGTGATTTAGTAAAACTTCGCGTCTCTGATATCGCTTATGGTCAACGTGTTATGCCCAGAGCACATGTCATACAGCAGAAAACCAATACGCCCGTACAGTTTGAAATTACAAAAGGCACAAGAGAGTCGGTTCAGCAATGGATAAACAAGGCAAATCTTAAGTCGACAGATTTTCTTTTTAAATCTCGTATTCATAAATCCGAACATATTACCACGCGGCAATATAACCGGATCTTCAAGCAGTGGATTGAAACATTAGGCCTTGATCAGTCACTTTACAGTACCCACTCAATGAGGCGAACGAAGGCTTATATGATTTACCAAAAAACGAAAAACCTTCGCGTTGTGCAGCTTTTACTTGGACATAAAAAGCTTGAAAGCACTGTTAGATATTTAGGTATCGAAGTGGATGATGCTTTGGATATCTCCGAATCTATCGAAGTTTGAATTAACAGGGGCAGTTTTTCTGCCCCTGTGTTAAAAGCGATCAAGCACCGTTTGCCAAGCAAAGCACATAGTAAAGACAACAGTGTACAACATGTTTGCCTCGCTTATTGCCTTACTTCAATAGCAAGGTGTCATGCATGTTTCATTCTTTAATTGCCTGCAAATAGCGTTACCAAAACAGTTTATCAACACCTCATAATCAATCAAAACCTTGATGCTCCTAGCCTATCATTACGCTAAACCCATTTCTTAACATGTCTTTACATTGTTTGCGTCAATAACCTGCTATAAAAATATATCAAGGTTAATCCACTGTTTTGCAAGCTTATTTTTAGTTGGAAATAACAGGATAGATTAACCTTAACGGGTTAGGGCATTGAACCACCTCGCCTAAATCGTTGCTCACAAAAGCTGTAACAAGGCAACGACAAACATAATCATTAAAGCAAAGGAAGGATGTATGCGAAATAGCAGTAACTTAGTCACTGATGCCAACGTTAATGTCTGCTTTGGGCGAGTAAGTGACCCTCTCTTAGGACAAAACCTCTCCGCTAACGTTATCGGGTATGGTGGCTTTGGTAGTTTCAACAACTGGAACAACCCTTATGGTTATGGTGGTTTTAATAGTTGGAATGACCCCTTTGGCTTCAATACGTTGAAAGATGCGGGATTTTGGTATTGTCAGCCAAATTTCTCAGATAGAGACCGCGCTCAGAAATGGTGTGATGATAGATTTGGTAAAGGCAATACTACTGCTAAATATATATGTTTTTCAGAAGAAAAGTCACCAATGTGTGATAAATATATAGATGACCTTACTTATTTAGAAATTTTTATTGCAGCATCAAATGCTGTAGATCCTAATTTTGAATTAATTAGCGAGTGCCTTGAAAGAAAAGAAACCGAACTTCTACACTGTTTAAATTCAGAAGTACCGTCTAGAGCTAATGGAGTATACATTGATTGCATGGGAGGATTTCCGAGTAACGATATAGTATTACAAGCTCCACCTAGATCTGATTTAAAGCCAAGTGGAGAGGCTAAAGAGGCTTCTAAGGCGGCAATGTGTTTTCTTAATGACAAGATATTTAAAATTGAAGAGAGTAAGGCATGTTGGATAAAGCATAGCCCTGCGGAACAATGTCATTAATAATTGAAAAGGTATATCTATGAATCAGTATACAACCAAAGTTTTTTTATTTTGTTTGATTCTTTCTTTTTCTGCTGATGCAGAGATTACTAAAGCGGAAGATTTTGTCGAAAGAAAAGAATATTCAAAAGCTCTAGATGAACTAAGTACTTATTATGAGGGGAATAGGTTCTACGATAGAGAAGATATTTCTGAAATAAATAGAGGATTGTGGCTTTGGGTGAATTTAAGTAAATCTTACCAACCAGCACAAAATGAATTACTAAATTTTAAGCATAAGCTTACTACAGAAGTTAGAAGTGCAACATCTGATAGTTGCGCTAAAAATCTTTTATTAGCTATCTTCACGATAAATAGCTTGAGCCAAGAAGGCGAAGATTCAGTTTTATTATTTCAGGAGCTTAATGCCAATAATGAAAAGCTTGCTGAAGAACTATATCCTTACGTAGAAAGTGAATTATTTACATACAAAAAGTATCTGACTATCGATAAATATATAAAACACCCTATTTCAAGATATTATAAACTAACTTCATATCATGAAAAAATGATAACGGAGCTTCAAAAGATAGAGGATTTGAAGAGAAGACAATCTGCTGTTGAGCACTTTACTCGAAAATATAAAGAACGTTTGAATTCATTACGAGAATTTTTTGAAGAAACAAATCGAACAGAAGAGTTAAATATACTTAACACTTTAATAGAAAGGTAAAAAGAACATATATGTTCACGTACCGAGATCAAGTCGGATCTCGGTACGTTTGAGGGCGTTCAGAATTCTGTGTCAGCCTAAATTGCTAAATATCTAGCACGCCATCTAACCTACCTTCGAAGTGGATGGCTAATTGCGACAATGTCAGATTCCAGCTGTGGATTGGCATTGTCCATTTCTTTGAGGCGTTCAATATGCCCGCATACAACAATTTCATCAAGCTATTTTCATTCGGGAGTGCTCCTTTGGTTTGGGTGAGCTTCCGAAATGGAAGGAAAGGAGCCTTTGGTGGTGAGAGTCCAAGCCCTTATTGTTCTATAGATATGACCCAAGACGAATGTCGATGGTATGAGAATGTTGTCTGCTCTGTGGGTGCATGTGGGCTGGGAATAGGAGTTAACGCGGATTTCTTGAGGGTGCGAGTTTCTGATGATTACAGGATTGCGTATATAGAAAAGGTGGAGGAGTTTGATACCGAACTAGCAATATACCTCTGTATTGCTAAATATTATGGTAAATCTTATGAAGATGCTAAATCTATATCTCCTTTTAGTCTTGCGAGTTTAGCCCTTTCTGCTCTATATGAAGATATTAGAAGAACAGCGAAAACTATCGGTACATCAAATCTCAACTATTCATATTCTGAATATTATAAAGGTAAACGTATTATCAAAATGAGTAAAACTTTAGGTGGTTTATCAAATTTTATGCTCGTTGCTGGTATGGGAGCAGCTGGCTATGTTTTTGGTGCTGATTTAGCATGTACATACATATATGAATAAGGGGCTTTTATGCGAAATATTATTTTCAGAGTGCTTGCTGGTATTTTAGGGGTTTTAATGACTTTTGGAGAGGTTTATAAATACTTTACTGCCTCTTATTTATTTAGCTGGATTTTCTTCGTTAGCATGTTCCCTATAGGTGTTATGTTTATATATTATTCGCTTTCAGGGCGCGTGCTTTTTAAAAGTAAATAATTATATTCGCAAGGAAAAAATTTAATGAATGGAGTCAGGTACACTAATTGATGTACCTGACTTTTCTTTATTCCTGCTGAAATGAACTACACAGTAATAAATGGAAGTCTGATTTGCTATTTCTATCGGTCATCAACCAGCTAACTAAGCCAAAATCAAGCAGAATATAACTCTCGATAGCAGGTTATGACTTTCTACTTTAGCTAAGCTAATTTTGTCAAATTTGAAAGCGTGAATGTCGGTTAATCGCTCTTAGCTGTCTTTGAGTTTAAATCTGAAATGTTAGTGTATCTATGAGCTAATACCTGTGAGTTTACTGTTGTTGCTGCCAAACTAACGCTTTAAAGTGTTTTCGACATAAGGCTTCGTACCTTTCATTGCCTCCAATTTCAATTTGCTCGCCATCAATAGCGGCGTTACCTTGGGCGTCGAGTCTGGTAACAAATCCCGCTTTTTTTCCACAGTGACAAATTGTTTTCAACTCAACGAGCTTGTCTGCCCAAGCTAATAGGGCAGCACTACCAGTAAAAGTTTCACCTAAAAAGTCAGTTCTGATGCCGTAGGCGAGCACTGGGATGCCTAGTGAGTCAACAATATCGGTTAATTGTCTGACTTGCGCTTTGGTTAAGAATTGAGCTTCATCAATCAAAATACAATGACATTGCTGCTCTGTGGCACTCTGGCTTACTTCTTGGTAAATATTGGTTTGACTATCAAACAGCTTAGCATCAGCATGAATACCTAAACGCGATGAAACTTGACCTTCTGAAAACCGATCATCAATTTTGGCAGTGTAAACTATGGTGTTCATACCACGCTCTTGGTAATTGTATGATGATTGCAGCAAGTGAGTTGATTTACCAGCATTCATCGACGAGTAGTAAAAATAGAGTTTAGACATCTTTTTTGGGGTGTTTTAACGTTGACAATATCTTAATAGAATAAAAAAAGTAGCTCACTAATAGCTACTTTTGTTGGTGTTATCTGCTTCGGCACCAAGGGTAACGAGCAAATTATTGAGCAAGCTACTTGCACCAAATCTAAAGCGCTCTGGCGTTAACCAAGCCTCACCAAGAATATCTTTCGCCATATCTAAATAGATTTTAGCGTCTTGCGCTGTTCGCACGCCGCCGGCGGGCTTAAAGCCAACTTTGGGGTTCTTATCCTTGATAACCTGCATCATAATCTTTGCTGCTTCAGGCGTTGCATTAACGGCAACTTTACCAGTAGAAGTTTTAATGAAGTCGGCACCCGCAGCAATTGAAATTTCACTTGCAAGTTGAATTAAGGCGTCAGTTTTTAATTCACCGGTTTCAATGATCACTTTTAGTTGTACACCGCTACCGCACGCTGCTTTACAGGCTTTTACTAAATCAAAACCTATTTGCTCGTCACCACTGATTAGCGCGCGATACGGGAAAACAACATCAACCTCATCAGCGCCGTATGCTACCGCGGCCTTAGTTTCTGTAACCGCAATGTCAATATCATCACCGCCGTGAGGAAAGTTAGTCACTGTCGCGATCTTGATCTCTGGTGTACCTTGGCTAGCAAGTTGCTTTTTCGCAACAGGAATAAAACGCGGGTAGATACAAATAGCTGCAGTATTACCTTTAGCCGACTTCGCCTGCTGACACAGGGTAATAATGTCTTGTGATGTTTCGCTATCGGTTAAGGTTGTTAAATCCATCATTGATAGCGCTTGTTGTGCATAGACAGTTAAATCAGTCATTGAGTTTCCTTAAAGAGATAAGAACGTACCAGCAATTGCTGCACTCATTAAATTAGCAAGTGTCGCTGCTAATACCGCTTTCATACCTAACTGAGCGATGTCTTTACGACGGCTCGGCGCCATAGCACCAATACCACCAAGTAAGATACCTATCGAGGACAAGTTAGCAAAACCACACAGGGCAAACGTAATGATCGCTTGAGTATTTGGCGTTAGTGAATCTTTAATTTCAACGAAATTTGCATAGGCGAAAAATTCATTAACCACGATTTTTTGCCCAATAAAATTACCGGCAGTCATCATTTCTTCATAAGGTACACCGATAATATAGGCCACTGGCGCAAAGATCAGGCCGAAAATTTCTTTTAGTGAAATTTCTGTTAGGTTTGAGCTAAAAATACTATTGGCTATTGAGGTTAAACTCACACCACCTAATTCTGTTGTCGTGATACCGACAATTATCGTATTGAGCAGTGTCACTAGCGCGATGAAGGCTAGTAGCATCGCACCAACGTTGGCGGCCAACATTAATCCTGATGATGCCCCTTGTGCAGCAGCGTCGATGACATTAGTTGGTTTAGCATCTTCTTCACCAAAAATAACCTCTTTTTCATCTTGAGCGCTGACCTTATCATCGTCTAACTCAGGCATCAGTAGTTTTGCCATTAACAAGCCACCAGGAGCAGCCATAAAGGAGGCCGCAACTAGGTATTTTAATTCAACACCTAAACCTGCGTAGCCAGCTAACACTGAACCGGCAACAGAGGCTAAACCGCCAACCATAACGGCAAACAATTCTGAACGGGTCATGCCTGCGATATAAGGCTTTACGACTAAAGGTGCTTCAGTTTGACCGACAAAAATATTTGCTGTTGCCGAGAGTGACTCAGGTTTACTCGTGCCAAGCAGTTTATGTAAACCGCCACCAATAATATTGATTACCCACTGCATAATGCCAGTGTAGTAGAGCACAGCGATTAATGAAGAAAAGAAAATAATAACCGGTAACACGCGAACGGCGAAGACAAAGCCTACGCCATTGGCAAACATCGTATCGGTGCCTAATCCACCGAATAAGAAGTCGATACCCGCTTTTGCACTATCAATGACTTGTTGAACGCCACTTGAAAAACCAGCGAGCATATCCTTGCCTTGAGGAACGTACAAGACGAAAGCGCCGAGTAAAATCTGCAAGCCAAAGGCAAAACCAACGGTACGCCAGTTGATCGCCTTTTTGTTACTACTGATAAGTACTGCAAATGCAAATAGCGCAGCAATACCTATAAGGCCCCTGATAAAACCTAGTTCCATTTAAACCTCGTTATTTTTTTATGTAAGCTGTCGAAGTTGTGCTTTAAGCACTTCGATAGCCATTCTGTTTTTACCACCTCGAGTTACCACGATATCAGCAAATGCCTTCGATGGTTCAACAAACTGATGATACATCGGCCGAACCGTTTCAACATACTGATCTGTGATCGAAGTTAAACTGCGCTCACGCTCGACCATATCTCGCTTAATTCGGCGAATTAAACAAATGTCTAGTGGGGTGTCCATATACACTTTAATATCAAAAATTTCTCGTAAACTAGGCTCCGATAATAGCAGTATACCTTCAACTAAGATGATTTTTGATGAAGCGACCTTGACGGTGTTAGATGTTCTTGTGTGCGTATTGTAACAATATACGGGTGTCTCAATCGTGTCACCAAGTAATAAGCTATTTAAATGGGCTAATAGTAAGTCGTGTTCAAATGCTTGAGGGTGATCGTAATTGGTTTTTATTCGCTCTTCCATTGGCAAGTGATTTTGACAACGGTAGTAGGAGTCTTCTTTGATAATCGTGATATTTTCAGGCCCTAATTCATCCAAAAGCTCATCGTGAATAGTGCGAGCAAATAAAGTTTTACCTGAAGCAGAAGCGCCAACGACTGCGATAATTGTTGGCTTGTTGTTAATTTCGTGAGTCATAAGCGCTAAATTGAAGGCCTTGAAAATCTGATATTTTAGCTGATTGCGATAAAAAGGGTACTAGCACGACTAAAAATACCTCTTGAATTGATATTTAGTACTAAGCTTTCGTTAATTACTTTTTTCAAAATTGTAATAGTGCTAAGCTAACACATCTTGACCTGATGGTCATGTTTTTTGTTGTTTTTTTATTTTAAGGTGATTGTTATGACTCGTGCAATAGTGATGGTGATAGACGGTTTTGGTATCGGCCATGCACCGGATGCAGATAAATTTGGCGATATCGGTGCCAACACTTTTGCTAACTTATCTAAACACTTTCACCAATCACAGTCGCGTAACTTAGTTTTACCTACGTTAAGTCAAATGGGGTTAGTGGAAGCTTGTAAAGCAGCTAGCGGTGCTGAAATTCATGTTGAACCTATACCTGCAACTAAAGGCGCCTTTGGCTACTGTGCAGAAATTAGCACTGGCAAGGATACGCCAAGTGGTCATTGGGAAATGGCTGGTGTCCCAGTATTGTTTGATTGGGGTTACTTCACTGATAAGCAACATAGTTTCCCAAATGACTTACAGCAACAGATATTCCAGGCAACTGGTATTCAAGGCATGCTAGGTAACTGCCACGCATCGGGGACAACGATTATCGCACAGCTGGGTGAGGAGCATATTAAATCGGGCTTGCCGATCTGCTACACCTCAGCAGATAGCGTATTTCAAGTGGCCGCTCATGAGGAACACTTTGGGTTAGAAAATCTCTATAAATACTGTGAAACTGTGCAGGCAATCGTCGGCCCGATGAATATAGGTCGTGTTATTGCAAGGCCATTTATTGGCAATGATGCCAGTGATTTTGAGCGAACTGGCAATCGCCGTGATTTTTCAATTTTACCACCTGAGCCAACCATACTAGATAAATTAAAAGCTGCAGGAGGGGAGGTAATTAGTGTTGGTAAAATAGCCGACATTTTTGCCCAACAGGGTATCACACAAAAAACTAAAGCGACGGGTATTGAAGCGCTTGTTGATGCAACAATGGCACACATGGCAACCGCACCATCGAACAGTATTATCTTTACCAACTTGGTTAACTTCGATCAAGATTTTGGTCATCGCCGCGATCCGGTAGGTTTCGGCTTAGCATTAGAAGCCTTTGATAGCCAACTAGCCAAATTACTTTGCCAACTAAACGATGACGACACATTATTTCTGATCGCAGATCACGGTTGTGATCCAACATGGCAGGGCTCAAATCATACCCGTGAATATGTTCCTCTACTGGCCTTCCACAACCAGATAAATTCAGTAAGCTTGGGCGAACGGTCAACTTTTGCTGATTTAGGGCAAACCCTTGCGGAAATGTTTAAGCTCGAAAAAATGCGCTACGGGACGTCGTTTTATAGCAATTTGTAAAAAAGTTAGTACAAAGTGTAAATAAACTAGTATAATTGGTCAGGATTATTGAGGCGCTATAATAAATAAATCAAACCTCAATTTTGTTTAAAATTTAAACACTTAGTATTGAGTACACAATGTACTTATAAGCACTATCCTGGGAGAATATAACATGGGTTTACTAAAGCAATCGTCTCTTGCTTTGAGTATTAATGCTGCCATTTTATCGACAACTGTTGGTATGGCGATGCCGGCTTTAGCTGAAGAAGCACAAGCGGGCAAATTGGAAGTTATTGAAGTAACAGCGCGTAAGCGTGTTGAGAATGTTCAAGAGGTTCCAGTTGCTGTATCAGCCTTACAGGGCGATAACCTTGATGCATACAGCTCAGCTGCGATGGACATTCGATTCATGAATGCTCGCGTACCAAGCTTATCTGTAGAGTCTTCTTTTGGTCGTACTTTCCCGCGTTTTTATATGCGTGGTTTAGGTAACTCTGACTTTGATTTAAACGCCTCACAACCTGTTTCGTTAGTTGTTGATAACGTTGTACAAGAAAACCCAATTTTAAAAGGTTTCCCTGTATTTGATGTTGAGCGTATTGAAGTGTTACGCGGCCCACAAGGTACGTTGTTCGGTCGTAATACACCGGCTGGTCTGGTAAAGTTTGACTCAGTAAAGCCGTCGCAAGAATTTGAAGGTTTTGCTTCATTATCGTACGGTACCAAAAACACAACTGATTTTCGTACCGCAATGGGTGGTGGTTTAACTGATAACCTATCGACTCGCGTTTCATATTTACGTCAAGATCGCGATAACTACATCGATAACGAAGCGCCAGACATTTTTGGTGAAGACTTTCAACGTAAAAACGTTTTAGGTGGTTATACCGATCAAGCGTTACGCGTCCAATTCTTATACGAAGGTGATGATTTTAACGCTTTGTTTAATTACCACGCGCGTGATCTAGACGGCAAGCCTGTAACTTTCTATGCAAACGCATTCAAGCCAGGTTCAAATAGTTTACGTGAAGGTTTTAAACGTGACGTTGTCGAGCACGATTCTGCAGACCGTGCCACACAGCAAGTAGAAACTCAAGGCGCAAGCTTAACACTTGATTTTGACTTAGGTGATTACACATTTACGTCAATTACAGGTTGGGAAAGTGCTGAAATTTATTCTCGTGCCGATGTAGATGGTGGTTACGGTGCGCCATTTGCACCAATTATGGGGCCAGGTGTAATTACGATCAGCTCTGAAACAGCAGACGGTATTCCCGATCACGATCAAATCACTCAGGAGTTTCGCTTAACCTCTAACTTTACTGGCGATTTCAACTATCAAGCGGGTGTGTTTTACTTTAGCGAAGACTTAACGATTGAAAGTTTTGCTTACGATGCGTTATTCGGCGCAGGTGGCCCGCAAACGGGTTATGTTGTGCAAAAGCAAGATACAACTGCTTGGGCGATTTTCGGCTCATTTGATTACAACATCTCAGATGCAACGCAAGTAACGTTAGGTTTGCGTTATTCTGACGATGACAAAGATTACTCTACAGAGCGTTTCCAAGGCCCATTAAACGGTTGTTGTGGTCAGCCGAACGAAGCATACGGTGAAGTTAACCCAAGTGATAGCCATGTTTCTTGGGATGTAAGTGTTACTCATAAAGTAAATGCTGATGTAAACGTTTACGCACGTGTTGCTGATTCTTTCCGCGCCCCTTCAATTCAAGGTCGCTCACTATTTGCGTGGGATGACGGTATTTCAGTCGCCGACTCTGAAACAATCTTGTCTTTTGAAACGGGTGTTAAGTCAGACGTACTAGACGGTGCAGGTCGTATTAACGCTTCTGTATTCTACTTTAATATGAACGATCAGCAGTTAACGTCTGTTGGTGGTGATAGCAACACAGCGCGCTTATTAAATGCTGATAAGACAACGGGCTACGGTTTTGAAGTTGATTCAGAATTTATGGTTACTGAAAACTTAGCCGTTACTGCAAGTGTCAGCTATAACAATACTGAATTAAAGGATGCAAACATTTCGGTTCCAGTTTGTGCATTATGTACAGTAACAGACCCAGTTGAAGATGGTCGTGCGCTTATCAATGGTAATTCTTTACCACACGCGCCAGAGTGGATTGGTGTGGTAACAGCGCGTTACGCAATGGATGTTGGTGCAGGTGAAATGTACTTCTACACGGATTGGTCATACCGCAGTGAAATTAACTTCTTCTTATATGAATCAGAAGAGTTCACTGGTAAAGCGCTACTTGAGGGCGGCGTAAGTGCTGGTTACACGTGGGATGAGGGTGAAAACTCTTACGACGTTTCTGTGTTTGGCCGCAACATTACCGATCAACAACAAGCCATTGGTGCTGTAGATTTCTCAAACAATACGGCAATCATCAACGAAGAAGCCTTCTGGGGCGTTGAGTTTAAAGTATCTTTCTACTAAAAATAGTTAAGCTATTTAACCACTAAACAAGGTGGGGTCAGGGTAAGTTTACGCTGACCCCATTTTTTTATCTTATTTTCATCATTTATTGGTTGTTAACTATTTATTAACATTGTATAGTTGCGCGCGAATGGAAATCATTCATCTGTTTTTTAAAGGAATTTTGGAATTATGAAAAAATTATCTGTTATTGCAAGTGCTATGGCGTTAGCTTTTTCAGCAAACGTTTTAGCTGAAAATAACACGCCTGTTTCTTGGGATTTTGCTGAGTTAGGCTACAAAAAAGTAAAATTTGACGGTTTAACCTTAGATGGTTACGCAGTTAACATTTCTAAGCTTGTAACCGAGCAAGTATATGTTTTTGGTTCATTTGCTAGAACACAAGACGACATTGATGTTGGTTTAGCATCAGACATCAACGTAGAGTTAGATCAATACAACTTAGGTGTTGGTTACCGCTCACAAGTAAACGATACTACTGACTTCTTTACTGCGATTTCATACGAAATTGCTGACGTTAGTGCTGCTGATGAAGGTATGGATGACGACGGTTTTGCGGTTGACTTTGGTCTTCGCTCAATGTTCGGTGAAAATTTAGAATTAGCGGGTACTTTCGGTTTATTACACCTTGAAGGTACAGATTATGTTGCTGGTGTTAGCGCTAATTACCAATTCACTGAGAACTTCTCAGCGACTTTAGGTTTTGAGTATATGGCTGACGTTAAGCAGTACGCATTAAGTGCTCGTTACAGCTTCTAAGCTGGATAAACACTTTAGCGTAAAATGGCCGCAATTGCGGCCATTTTTGATCGAGTTATAAGTCTTATAACTAGTAAATTAAAGCACGCTTTCTAGCGTTAGCTCCATCATTTCTTTAAACGTGTTTTGACGTTCTTCAGCAGTGGTTTGCTCACCGGTTTTAATATGATCACTTACTGTTAATACCGTCAACGCTTTTTTGCCACATTCAGCAGCAACGCCATATAAGCCTGCAGCTTCCATTTCGACAGCTAAAATACTGTTCTTTTCCATTTGGGCAAACATTTCTGGTTGTGGTGTATAGAAAAGATCAGCGGTAAAGATATTACCAACGTTGATTTTGATACCCATTTTATCGGCAGTGTCTGCTACTTTGCGCAGTAAGCCAAAGTCTGCACATGGTGCAAAATCACAACCGTTTAATCGCTGACGATTTACGTTTGAATCCGTACTAGCTGACATTCCAACGATAATGTCGCGAACCTTGATGTCATCGCGAATTGCACCACAAGAGCCAATTCGAATAATGCTCTCTACGCCATATTGAGTATAGAGTTCAGTAGCGTAAATAGAAATTGATGGCACGCCCATGCCCGAGCCCATAACAGAAACTTCTTTACCCTTGTATGTACCCGTGTAACCAAACATATTGCGAACAGAAGTTACTTCTTTGACATTTTCTAAGAAGTTTTCAGCGATGAATTTTGCGCGTAGCGGATCACCCGGCATTAATACGGTTTTCGCAAAGTCATTGGGTTGTGCTGAGATATGAGGAGTAGCCATTAAATATACCTATAAGTTAATTAAAACAAATGTTGTAGAAAATAAAAGCCAGTAAGTTTCAAGCCAGATGGAACTGCTATCAAGGATGTTTTACTGAAATGGATGGCAATTTTAACTGAAAAAGCGTTCAACAATCCAGTTATAACCAACGCTGCCCAAGTATACACCAAAAATACCAACGATTCCTGATAATACGGGCGGTGCTGGTATAGGGAGTTTTAATGCAGTAAAAATAATGCCAACGATAATCCCCGTTAAAAGTGCTAATAAAACTTCTGTCATAAAACCTTCCTATTAATTAAATCAACGTGTTTTCAATGTTCGCAACTGTTGTTTTTCCTGATCGGAAAGAAAGCAAGCGTCAATCGCATTAAGTTGCAGTTGGCTAATCTGTTCAGATGAAAGCTTCACAATGTCGGCAGCTATGTTAAATTCATCGATAAGCTCTGTACTTTCAACCGCTGGATCATCAGTATTTAGGCAAACCTTCACATCATTAGCTAAAAATTGTTTAATAGGATGTTGAGCGAGATCGTTAACCGTTCCCGTTTGATAGTTAGATGTTAGGCATGATTCAATCACGATATTGTGTTTGGCTAAATAGTCAATTAATTTATTATCTTGGATGCTATTAACACCGTGACCAATACGAATTGCGCCAAGGTGCTTGACCGCGTGCCAAACGCTTTCTGCACCGCATGCTTCACCGGCGTGAATCGTAACAGGTAGTCCGGCTTGGTGAATGCGACTAAAGTGTTGCTCAAATAATTCACCAGCAAAGCCTTTTTCGTCACCTGCTAAATCCATACCTACAAGCGCTGATCTATATTGAAGTAGGGCATTTAACTCTGTTGTGCAATTTGCTTGACCATAACTTCGGCTTAAAATACCAATCAGGTTTACTTTGGTTTTTTCGCTAAATGCTTTTCTGCCTTGGTTAATACCATCAATTACTGCTTCAACAACGCCTTCTACCGGTAACTGGTTAAACATCGCCATATAAAACGGTGAAAAACGCAATTCCGCATAATCGATATTTGCCTTGACAAGATCTTCGACATTTTCAAACGCTATCCGTTTAACATCGTCTAAACTTTTTAAAACTTGTACGCCATAATCTAACTTGGTAAGGAATTCGACGAGATTATTCGCTTTATCTTGGATCGTAGCAAAGGTAGTAAAGTCATCCAAGGTGGCGCCTGGCAGTTCAGTACCATTTTGTTGGCTGAGCTCCCAAATAGTTTGTGGCCGGATGTTGCCATCTAAATGGCGGTGTAAATCGATTAAAGGTAAAGTTTTGTTATACATGAAACTCCTAAACAAGAAGAAAACGGATGAAATTTAGGTGATCTACAAATTATAACGTAATTTTAATGGCTTTATTACTGATTGATTGATAGATTGTCGTTGGGACAGATATTTTAGGTGTCTAGACGTATATAAAAGTAAAAAATTGAAAGAGAGCTCGCAATGTATTATCAAACTGATGATGTCCATATCAGTAAAATCAAAGAACTATTACCCCCAGTAGCACTATTAGAAAAATTTCCCGCTTCAGAAAAGGCAAGCGAAGTTGTGTTTCAGGGCCGTAAAGCAATCCAAAGTATTCTAAATGGTAATGATGACCGTTTACTTGTTGTCATAGGGCCTTGTTCGATTCACGATCCGCAAGCGGCACTTGAATACGGTGAAAAACTCAACGTATTACGCAAGCAATATGCTGATAACCTTGAAATTGTTATGCGGGTATACTTTGAAAAGCCCCGTACAACTGTTGGTTGGAAAGGGCTAATTAATGACCCTTATCTCGACAATAGCTTTAAACTCAATGATGGTTTGAAACTTGGGCGTAAATTACTCGCAGATTTGAATGATTCAGGTATGCCTACAGCAGGTGAGTTCCTTGATATGATAACACCACAGTACATGGCAGATTTTATGTGTTGGGGGGCAATTGGTGCTCGAACAACGGAATCTCAAGTACATCGCGAGCTAGCCTCTGGCTTATCTTGTCCCGTTGGTTTTAAAAATGGTACCGATGGCACGATTAAAATCGCCATTGATGCCATTGGTGCGGCAAGTGCTTCACATCACTTTTTATCGGTGACCAAATTTGGTCATTCAGCAATTGTTGAAACTACTGGTAATCCCGATTGTCACATTATTTTGCGCGGTGGCAAACTGCCCAACTTTGATAAAGATAGCGTAGAGCAGGTGACTAGCCAGCTGAGCAATGCTCAGTTGAACACTAAAGTGATGATCGATTTTTCACATGCCAACAGCCAGAAAAAGTTCCAAAATCAAATGTTGGTATCTGAGGATGTTGCTAATCAAATTGCCGCGGGTAACCAAGACATCTTTGGTGTGATGGTTGAGAGTCATTTGGTTGAAGGACGTCAGGATCTGGTAGAAGGTGAACCATTAACCTATGGCCAAAGTATTACTGATGCATGTATCGGCTGGGGTGATACAGAAACACTTCTGGCTCAGTTAAACGATGCGGTTGCCAAGCGTAAAGCACGATAAGCCATTACTTTAGATAGCATTAGAAAAAGAGCCTAACTTGTTAAGTTTAGGCTCTTTTTGTGTTTTATACCAAGTGAATCAAATATTTGATCACTCAGCGAGATTTAAAAGGCTTTTAGACACAGGTTGTAAGTTCCAGACACAACCTAAGTACCTACATCCATGTAGGCAACGCTTTGATTGCCGATAATGGTCATTCTCGACAACTGCGTCCTGCGTTGTTCTAATACCCTACGTCCATGTAGGAACCTAATCAAAATCAGTAACGAAGTATAAAAGTCTTTTAAACTCGCCCTTGGGAGCTCGTCAGAAAAGTGATAATTTCACAAATTTACTTGATGTAGAATCACTACATCTGCATAAATTTCTTTTATTCTAACTTCCCTGACGTAGCTCTGAGTCGGTCAAATATTTATTTCAATTGGTATTATCTATTTAACCCTAAGCGATTCTTTTCTAACCACTTTAAGTATTCCGAGAGCACGAGTGGTTCTGAGTAAAAGTAACCTTGGCCTATGTCACATCCTAGTTCTCGTAGTTGGAGTTCTTGTTCTTGGTTATTTATACCTTCTGCAACTACCTCAATGTTCAGTGATTTTGCAATTTCAATGGTGCCAGCAATAATTTGACGCTGTTTTGGCAGGCTAAGTAGGCTTTCAATAAATTGATTGTCTAATTTTACTTCCTGGCATGGTAGCTTACTGATGTGTGAAATATTTGAGTCACCTTCACCAAAATCGTCAACACTCAAGATGAAGCCTAAGGTATTTAACCGCTTCATGTTTTCTACAATTCGCGAGTTGTTAATTAGCGTGCCTGGCTCAGTCAGTTCGATGGCAATATTTTCCGTTGGAATGTTGTTTTCCTTGATCGTTTGGGCAACAAATGGATAAAAGTCTTGATCGGCCAAATCGTGATTAGTCATATTGATGCTAATCAAGTGGCTTTGGTAACCTGTGTCGATGATTTCTTTTTGTTGCTTCAAGGCTTGTTTAAAAACCCAACGGCTGATTGATTTGATCAGGCCAATATCTGTAGCTAGGGGAATAAGCACGCTGTTTGGCACAATTGTCCCGTCACTTTTCGTCCAGCGAATCAAGACTTCACTACCACATACCTTGAGTGTTTTTAAGTCAACTTGCGGTTGATGAAGTAACTCAAATTCACCGTTATTAAAAGCTGTGATCATTTCGGCAGCTAAATCGAGTAGGTAAGCATCTTTTTTGTGGCTATCTTCTTGATATACCTGCCAGGGTAAATGAGCGCTTTTTGCTTGTTCTATGGCTAATTTTGCCTGTTGCATCAGTGCTTCAGTTTTAATGTCATTGCTATGGTTAATAGCTACACCAACCGTTGCACCGAGCGGAAAATTTACCTGTTTAACGCAATAGATTTCTTTAAACTTTCGCAAGATAGATTCGATAAAAACCGAGAGTTCCTCATCTTGCTGTTCTTTAAATAAAACGAAAATAATACCGGTTTCATCAATGCATACTTTTTGTTGATCGTTAAATAAGGTTTCAACCTTATCATTGTATAAAAACAATGAGTTCAGCCCGCGCTCAATAGATTTATAAAGATTGTTAACTTCATGATTTTCAATATAAAGTGATACAGTTGATATTTTTTCTGGTTCTATTGCTAGCACGGTAAACCGCTTTTCACCTTGTGCTTTTAATTGTTTTATACGGTTGGCTAAATTTAAGCTTTTTAATATTTTGGTTTCTTGATGATAGGTCAGTGTTGCAACTTTTTGTTGCTCACTCATTCGCATGCGTTCACCAAGCGCAAAAGCCATAAATATCGTTTCGAACATGACACCAATTAAAAATGCGTGATTAGTCCAAAATGATGAGTCGATGATATTGAGAAGCGCTAAGGGTTGAATTGCTGCGCCCGTTAACAAGGGTAGCCAAGAAATAAAATAGAAACGCGCCCAAGTAAACGTCGTGGTGAGCTTATTGACGATAATTGCAATGGCGTACAAATAGAAAAATGGCTGAATAGCAAAAAACGCCTTTGCTTGGGTAATTAAATCAGTAAACTGTAAAAAAATACCCAAGATGATTAGCATGATAGATAAAAACACACTAATGCGATAAATCGAAGATTTTTCTTGGTCGTATTGAAGAAAGTAACAAGTAAACAACAATAAACTGGTAATGATAATAATGTTTATTTGGATGATATGTGACTGAAACCATTGCTGGAGATCGTAGCTGAATAACAAATAGCCAAAGCCGTTTAAACTGGTAACCGTTAAAAAGGTGCTCGCAAGGTATGCGAGGTATGCCAGATACACCTTATCTTTGATCGCAAAATATAATACGATGTTATAAAGTGCCATCAATATGATACAACCGACAAAAGCGCCATATAATCCTATACTTGCGGTAACATTGAGGCTAAAGCCGTTACCTTTGTATAGCTTCAACGGAATTTCTGGTGGCCCGTAAGTTTTCAATTTAATTAGTAATGTTATGTCTTGATAACCACCAAGTTGGAATTGAAAATGCGGGAATGTTTGCATCAGGTTATCGGCTTGGTAGTTTGCCAGCGAATAGACCAAGTTAACATTCATAAACTGATCGACTTGATAAATTTCGAGCGTGTCGAGCATGGCATTATCAATGTGTAAAACCATGTTGTTATTTTGGTTACTATTGTTTGTATAATTTCCGATAATCCAATAGGTTTGGTCAGCTAAGTCATAGGGAATTTTATCGGCATCTTCAAGAATAAACTGTGACGACATCGACATGATAGTTTGTGGCGACGCTGTCTGTTTTCGATCGATAAAGTATCGATAGCTAGTATCAATGTTATCTTGAACGACAACGGTTTTTTGGGTGTATTGATGTAAAAACGAGATTGCGCTTTGTAAGACAAAGATTGTCAATAGTAGGAATATCGCAATAAAGGCTGGCTTACTATATCTAGTAAGGCGAGAGTTGTTTATCATGTTGCCCGTTTTCCTGTCGGCGAAATGTTTACTCTAAGAAGGAGTAACTTATTGATCTCCTTGTTTTAAAATAACACATTTATCGTTATCTTGCATGATCAATTAATAAAACCACGCAGGCGCACCAAATGAGAACGGTAAACCTTTATACTAACGAAGGTAAAGCTAGGGAAAAATTGGCTTTACCTTCACCGCGCACTTTATTTTGTCGCGCTTATGTACGTTTTAAAACCGCCTAGAAGGTTTCTCGCTCGATAACCATGATTAGCTAATTGGCGATAAGCGACATTGCCACGCAAGCCTACTTGACAATAAACGACAATTTCTTTGTCTTTTGGTAACTCATTAATTCGGCTACGTAGTTGATCTACAGGGATGTTAATGGCGTTGCCTATTTTTCCAAGTTTTTCGAGTTCAGTAGGGTTACGCACATCAACTAGGAGCTGATCACTCGTTAACGCGTCGATCTGGGTAAAATGTATCGGCTTAACATCACCTATTAGCACATTATGGGCAACAAAAGCAGCTTGGTTGATCACGTCTTTTGCTGAGCCATATGGCGGCGCATAAGTTAATTCTAGGTGCTGTAGTTGTTCAATGGTCATGTTTGCTCTGATAGCGACAGCCATGACATCAATGCGTTTATCTACACCTTCTTTACCGATTGCTTGAGCTCCTAAAATAAGACCGTTGTCTCGGTTAAATAGTAGTTTAAGCGAGACGGTTTCAGCGCCGGGGTAATAACTAGCATGGCTAGCACCGTGGACATAAACCTTCTCATAGTTAATGTTGTCTTTTTGTAATTGCTTTTCATTTCGACCGGTTGAGGCAACTGCTAAATCAAAGACTTTGCATATCGCAGTACCTTGAGTACCTTGATAGTGTTCATTGCGACCCATAATGTTGTCAGCGGCCATGCGACCTTGACGGTTAGCCGGGCCAGCTAACGGAATAATGGTTGGGCTTTTTGTCATAAAATCTTCAACCTCAACAGCATCACCAACCGCATAAATGTTAGGATCTGAGGTTTGCATTGCGGTGTTGGTTTTAATACCGCCTAATTCGCCAATTTCGAGCCCAGCCTCTTTCGCTAAACTTGTCTCTGGGCGAACACCAATTGCCATAATCAATAGCTCAGTCTCTATGTGACTGCCGTCAGAAAGCGATAGCAACAAAGACTGATTATTTGCTTGATAGTCTATTTTTTGCAGTGCAACGCCAAGTTTTAAGTCGACACCTTGACTTCTGATTTCCTGATGGACAAAACCTGCCATTTCGCGATCTACCGGCGTCATTACCTGATCTGCCATTTCGATCAGTGACGTTGCTATGTTTAAGTGGTGGAAGGCTTCCATCATTTCTAAACCAATAAACCCACCACCAATAACAGTCGCGTGTTTGATATTATTATCCCCGATCACCTCAATAATTTTGTCCATATCGGGGATGTTTCTCAATGAGTAGGTTAGCGGATTATCAATCCCTGGTATTGGTGGTACAACCGGAGAGGCGCCAGGACTGAGAATTAATTTATCGTAGCTTTCAAGGTAAGTTTGCCCCGTGTTGAGGTTTTTAACAGCAACCGTTTGTTCAACGCCATTGATCCCAATCACTTCATTGTGCACTCTGACATCAACGTTAAAACGAGCAAGGAAGCTTTCTGGCGATTGTAAAATTAAATTGTCGCGCTCGATTATCTCGCCACCAATGTGATAGGGCAAACCACAATTGGCAAAAGATACATAGGGTCCGCGCTCAAACATAATAATTTGCGCGTCTTCACTGAGTCTTCTAGCGCGTGCTGCTGCCGATGCACCACCTGCAACACCGCCAATAATTAGTATCTTCATTGTAAACTCCAATCGTTATTAGATAGTGCTAAGTCTAGCGCTTGATGTTTTCTCATTAAATAGCTAGCTACATTTTAATCGGGGTTTTTACAATTGCTTTACAGAATATTCGGATTAGATGATTAACAATGTCAGCATATAAATTTAGGAGAAAAACAATGGCATTTGACTTTGTTGATGCGCTTGTCGGTGGAATTATGTTGGGAATATCTGCGACGGTATTGATGTTGTTCAACGGGAAGACGGCAGGTATCAGTGGTATTGTTTCAGGACTTATACCACCAAGAGTAGGCGATATTCTTTGGCGTGTGTTATTCGTGCTAGGTATGGCAATTGGTGGTGTTATTGGCGCTACATTCCACCATATCGATACCCCTGAAATGTACAGTGAGAATACCTACGTTGTACTTTTAGCTGGATTACTCGTAGGTATAGGTACTAAGTTGGCAAATGGCTGTACCAGTGGCCACGGCATTGTTGGTATTGGGCGACTGTCTAAGCGTTCAATGGTTGCTACTGGGATATTTATGCTCAGTGCGATCATTACTTACAACTTACTTTATGTAATCTAGGAGAGCTGTGGTGTATTACTTGTTAATTTTAATAGCTGGTATTCAGTTTGGTGTTGGTATGATGGTGTCGGGCATGACAGTGCCGAGCAATGTCCATGGTTTTCTGAGTATTTTTAACGACTGGAACCCAAGTCTGATGTTCGTTATTGGCGGCGCATTATTAGTCTTTTTACCAATTTACAATTTGGGTATTAAGTCGCTAGAGCGTCCGATTTTAGCTGAATCGTTTTGCGTCACTTCTAAAACCCAAGTCGATGAAAAACTGATTTTTGGCTCAATTATCTTTGGTATTGGTTGGGGAATCCTCGGTGTCTGTCCTGGACCTGTGTTTTCGTCAATGTTTTTAGGTAATAGCGATGTATTCTGGTTTATCTTCGCAATGATCATCGGATTTAGTCTAGTTTCTTTACTAGAATCAAAATCACCCGCTTACGAAGTATGCGAAGTTCAATAACTGACAAAAAATTTTAAAAGTGGCGAGTCTATCTTGCGAACTCGCCATTTTATCATTGAAACATCTACTTTTTGGCGTTTGCCAGAATTGATAATATTTCATCCGTTTGCGCTAAATCGACACAAGCATCAGTAATACTTTGCCCGTATGTTAGCGGCTTGCCAGGAACCACCGCTTGATTGCCTGCTTCGATAAAGCTCTCGATCATCACCCCAAAAATATTATCAGCCCCTTGCGATAGCTGCGTAGCTAGATCTTTTGCAACCACTATCTGTTGCGTGTGATCTTTGTTGCTATTGCCATGGCTGCAGTCAACCATAAGCTTATGATTTAATTTAGCTTCTTTAAGCTTTTTGTGGGCATCATCAATGTCGTGTTGGTGATAGTTTGGTGATTTACCACCGCGTAAAATAATATGCGCGTAAGGGTTACCATGAGTGCGGTAAATACACATTTGGCCAGTTTTGTTAGGCGAGTATAAAACGTGAGGTACACTAGATGCTTTGATTGCATCCATTGCAATTTTAACATTGCCGTCGGTGCCATTTTTAAACCCAACAGGGCAACTCAATGCTGATGCTAGCTCTCTGTGAACTTGGCTTTCCGTTGTTCTTGCGCCAATCGCTCCCCAACTGATCAAGTCAGAAATATACTGACCAGTGACCATATCTAAAAATTCAGTGCCTGCAGGTAAACCCATCTTATTAATATCCATGAGTAAGTTACGTGCTAAGCGCAAGCCTTTGGCAACATTGAAGGATTTATCAAGGTCTGGATCGCTAATTAAACCTTTCCAGCCAACGGTTGTACGAGGTTTTTCAAAATAAACTCGCATCACAATGTACAAGTGATCTTTATATTTTTCACTCAAGGCTTTGATTTGGTGGGCGTAATCTATAGCAGCTTTTGTGTCATGAATAGAGCAAGGGCCAACCACCACAAGTAATCGACTATCTTTGCCGGTAATGATGTTTTCAACAACTTCGCGGCTTTCGAGGATAAAGTCAGCGGTTGTTTGATCGAGTGGAATGTCTTGTGCTAATTGTGCTGGTGAAACCAAATTTTCAATTAAACTGGTTCTTAATTCGTCGGTTTTGATGGTCATGGAGAAAAAAGCCACATAATGGGCTAATAATTATCAGAAAATATGGCCGATAACATAGCGAATTTACTGCTATAAAGCTAGTATTTATCTGGCTTTGCTTGGTTATTGAGTAAAAGCAGGCGAGAAAACCTGCTTCGCTCGCTATTCGCTTTAGTATTTGTGACGCTGTAATCCGGTAATAGACAAAATCTTTGCTGAGATTTCTTCAACACTAAATTTAGTACTATTAATATAGGGAATTTTCTCCTTTTTATAGAGCTTCTCTACTTCCCTGAGTTCCATGCGACATTGGCGCGCAGAAGCATATTTAGAATTTGCTCGACGGTTATCGCGAATATCCATTAAACGTTCTGCGTCTATTGTTAGCCCAAACATCTTTTTCTTATGAGGCTTTAAAAAGTCAGGAATGCGCAACTCGTCCATATCGTCATCGGTAAATGGGTAGTTTGCTGCCTTTATTCCGTATTGCAGTGCAAGATAAAGTGAGGTTGGTGTTTTGCCTGAACGAGAGACACCAACTAAGATGATATCAGCATGGGCATAATTGCTAACGTTCGAGCCGTCGTCATTGGCCAACGCATAGTTAACGGCGTCTATCCTGTGTTCGTAGCTGTGTTGATGAATGCTATGTGTTCGATGGGCTTTTGGTTTTGCTTCTATCCCCAACTGTTGTTCTAATGGCTTTACAAAATGTTCTAAAAAGTTATAGATAATCCCATCACAACTATCAATCATGGCTCTAATTTCAGGATTGACAAAGGTATGAAAGACGAGTGGTTTTTCACCTGTTTTTTTGTATGCGTTGTTAATTTTTTGCTTTGCTTGTTCTGCTTTTTCAAGATTTTCAATAAATGATATTGTATGGTGTTCAAACTCCATGGGAAATAATGAAAGCAGTGCGTGACCAAAGACTTCAGAGGTGATCGCGGTACCATCGGAAATATAGAAAGCTGTACGCATTAATGTTCCTTTTTGTAATCTAGTGTGAAAACTTACAAATATTCTTTTAGTTTGTGTTGTTTGCAGTGTAGAATGTTGCCGATTTGAAATAAAGCGCAGTTTTTGAATTTATTCGAATAACTTTGATCTGGCATAAATAGGTCAGCTATAAAATTATTCGAATAAATTTAAATTCAATTCCTTATGGAGAGATTGCTGTGCAAGAAAACGTACTTTGGTATGAAGATTTGGGGATGCAGGATGTTGACCGCGTAGGTGGTAAGAATGCATCGTTAGGTGAGATGATTTCAAACCTTGCCAATGTTGGTGTTCAAGTACCAGGTGGCTTTGCTACAACGGCTTTTGCTTTTAATGAGTTCTTAGAGCAAAGTGGTTTAAACGATAAAATTTATCAATTACTCGATACCTTGGATGTAAGTGACGTTAACGCACTTGCTCAGTGCGGCAGCACGATTCGGCAGTGGATTATCGATACGCCTTTCCTACCGCAAATGCAGGCTGATATTGAAGCAGCTTACGCAAAACTTGCCGGTAATTTTTCTGACGACGCTTCTTTTGCTGTTCGTTCTTCTGCAACTGCGGAAGATATGCCTGACGCATCATTTGCTGGCCAACAAGAAACTTTCCTTAATGTTCGTGGTTTAGATGCGGTAATGACGGCAATTAAACACGTATTTGCGTCATTATTTAACGATCGTGCCATTTCATACCGTGTTCACCAAGGTTACGACCATCGCGGCGTAGCGTTATCGGCAGGTATTCAGCGTATGGTTCGCTCAGACATCGCATCATCAGGTGTCATGTTCTCAATAGATACTGAATCAGGCTTTGAAGACGTTGTTTTCGTTACGTCAAGCTATGGTTTAGGTGAAATGGTTGTGCAAGGTGCAGTTAACCCAGATGAGTTTTACGTTCACAAGCCAACATTAGCAAATGGTAACCCAGCGGTAGTTCGTCGTAACCTTGGCTCTAAAGCGATAAAAATGGTTTACGCTGACACCCAAGAGCACGGTAAGCAAGTAGAAATTGTTGATATTGACGAAGCGCAATCAAACCAGTTTTCATTAACTGATGCTGAAGTTCAGGAGCTTGCTAAACAAGCTGTCATCATTGAAAAGCACTACCAACGTCCAATGGATATCGAATGGGCTAAAGATGGCTTAGATGGTAAGTTATATATTGTTCAAGCACGCCCTGAAACGGTTCGAAGCCGTGAAAATGCCAATGTAATGGAACAATTCCAATTACAAGGTAGTGCCGATGTTATTTGTGAAGGCCGCTCAATTGGTCACAAAATAGGTGCGGGTAAAGCCAAAGTTTTATCGTCGTTAGATGAGATGGACAAAATCCAACCAGGTGATGTATTAGTCACAGATATGACAGATCCTGATTGGGAACCTATCATGAAGCGCGCTTCGGCAATTGTTACCAACCGTGGTGGCCGTACTTGTCACGCCGCGATTATTGCGCGTGAAATGGGTATTCCTGCGGTAGTTGGTTGTGGTGATGCAACGTCGAAAATTGCCAATGGTGACGAAGTTACCGTATCTTGTGCTGAAGGCGACACTGGCTTTATCTACAAAGGTAAGTTGGAATTTAGCGTGACAACATCTGAAGTTGATCACATGCCAGATTTACCGCTTAAAATTATGATGAATGTTGGTAACCCTGACAGAGCCTTTGCTTTTGCTAAATTGCCTCATGCAGGTGTGGGTTTAGCGCGTTTAGAGTTCATCATTAACAAGATGATCGGCATTCACCCAAAAGCTTTACTTAACTTTGACGCGCAGGAAGATAGCTTAAAAGACGAGATTAGCGACATTATCGCGGGTTACGAAAGCCCTGTAGAGTTTTATATTGCTAAATTAACTGAAGGTATTTCGACACTTGCTTGTGCTTATGCACCTGAAAAAGTGATTGTTCGTATGTCTGATTTTAAATCAAATGAATACGCTAACCTTGTTGGTGGTGATGTTTATGAGCCAGACGAAGAAAACCCAATGATTGGTTACCGCGGTGCATCGCGTTACATCTCTGAAGATTTCCGCGAGTGTTTTGCACTAGAGTGCGAAGCAATTAAGCGCGTTCGCAATGATATGGGGCTAACTAACGTAGAAATCATGATCCCATTTGTTCGCACACTTGAAGAAGCTGAGCAAGTGATTGAGATTTTAGCGGAAAACGGTTTAAAACGCGGTGAAAATGGCTTACGCATTATAATGATGTGTGAATTACCATCAAATGCTTTGTTAGCTGACCAATTCTTGGATCACTTCGATGGTTTCTCAATCGGTTCAAATGACCTAACGCAGCTTACGTTAGGTTTAGATCGCGACTCAGGTTTAATCGCTCACTTATTTGATGAGCGCAACCCTGCGATTAAAGTATTACTATCTATGGCGATTAAAGCGTGTAAAGAGCGCGGTAAGTACGTAGGTATTTGTGGTCAAGGTCCATCAGATCATCCTGATTTTGCTCATTGGTTAGTAGAGCAGGGCATTGAGAGTGTTTCACTTAACCCTGATACCGTATTACCAACCTGGTTATACTTAGCTGATCAGTACAACAAGTAACTACTTTGTGCGATAAAAAAACCAGCCACTTTGGCTGGTTTTTTTTATTAATGACTATAAAAATCTTTGTTAAAAGGCATTAAAAAAGCCAATACATTGTATTGGCTTTTGTCGTCTTGGTTAGTTGTTAGTATTATTTACCGCCATTAGCAATAATTTGACGAGCGATTTCGTCAGCTACTTCACCCGTTGGCTTGTTTAAGCTATCCGCTTTTTGGAAAACGTCGAGTAGGGTATCGTAAATTTCTTCCACTTTACGCGTTGCTTTATCAACACAATAATCTTCTTCGAACGATACGTTAATAATACCACCAGCATTAATCACATAGTCTGGTGCGTATAAAATACCACGGTCAACTAATGCTTGGTCATGACGTGGTTCAGCTAACTGGTTATTGGCACAACCGGCAACAATTTTAGCTTTTATGCGGTCAATTGTACTGTCGTTAATCGTTGCGCCTAAAGCACATGGCGCGTAGATATCTACTTCTTGATCGTAAATATCGTTCAATCCAACAATTTCAGCACCATATTTTGTTGCTACTTTATCGAGTGCTTCTTGGTTTAAGTCGGTAACCACAAGTTTCGCACCGGCATTGTGTAGATGCTCACAAAGGTATAAACCAACGCTACCTAAACCTTGAATAGCGACACGTAAGCCAGTTAAATCATCTGTGTTTAGCTTGTGCTTTACTGCGGCTTTAATACCTAGGAAAGTACCTAATGCAGTAAATGGTGCAGGGTTGCCACTTTTACCTTCAGTACCTGTAACAAAGTCAGTTTCAGTATTAACGATAGCAATGTCGCCAGTCGTGATATTTACATCTTCAGCACTGACATATCGGCCACCTAAACCGTTTAATGCGCGGCCAAATGCTTTGAATAATGCTTCAGATTTAATACTTTTAGCATCACCGATGATCACAGACTTACCGCCACCCATGGTTAAACCAGCCATAGCATTTTTATACGTCATACCTTTAGATAGGCGAAGCACATCGGTAATAGCTTCTTCATCGTTGGCGTAATCCCACATGCGGCAGCCGCCAACCGCAGGGCCTAATTTAGTTGAGTGAACGGCAATGATCGCTTTTAAGCCTGATGCATCATCGCTACAAAATACCACTTGTTCATGGTTATCAAAGTCTTTTAAATCAAATAATGCCACCGCATTCTCTCCGATTATTGTGCCATTTAGTGTTGTATCACGCCCTTGAGGCTATTTTCTTATAGGCTAAACAGCTGGTGTAATAATTGTTGCGCACAATATCACTGAACATTGAGAGGAGCTAGTAACTGCTATGATAAAGTTTTGGTGAAAGTGTTAAGTAAAAAGTACATCTTAACAAAAATGCAGATGAAATGGGCTAATGGCTCAAAAAGTGAGCCTTAGCACTGAGGTTTTTGACTTTACAGGCCATTTTTTGAAAGGGGATCCCTGCTTCCATGTATACGCCACCTTGCGGTGTAAAGTACCGTTGCTGAAACCGAGTGACATCGTGAAGTGGTGCATTAATAAAAATTTCTTTAAGTTCTAGCTCTTGGGCGACTTGAAGTAAACCTTGAATAACCACGGTATCTATATCTAAGTGACGATAATTAATTAATACGGCGATTCGGCTGATTTCACCACTGGGTTTAATTCTGCCTGTGGCAATAGGTTCTTGTGATTTATCATCGCAAACGAGGATGTGATAAGAGCTTTTGTCGTGCCTGTCAAACTCTATGCGCTTGGGTATTCGCCATTCACAGACGAATACCTTTTCTCTGACATCTTTTAATAGCGGTTCTGCTTGCTGCCAATCAACTCGACAAACACTATAACTCATCACTTTGATCAATATACCAATAACCCATATTGATAAGCGTAGTTAACAAATTAACATTATTCAAAGATGATAGGGAACTTTCTAACTCCTGTGTAGTCAAAGGAGCACCGCGAGCTATTAGTTTTGCTAAAGGCACGCCGTCGTCTCCTAAAACAAACTTGTTACCATTGACAAAAAGGCTCGCATTATCACAGTTGTACAGCGCTTTGATGCCAAGCACTGGTCTTAATATAATATCGCCATTGGCAATCAACGCTTCAAATTCTTCATGAGAAATTTCTTCCTCTGGTTCAATGATTTCCAACGTATGATGGTTATGCGTTAAGTAACCACCAATAAAATTGTTAAACAATTTTCTATCTTTGATTGCCTCAACCATAAAACTTTGCAAACTAGCTATATCACTGTGGCTTAGTTCTTCAGGGCTATTTGTTGGCTTGCGCTTCGGATCTGCAAAACGGGTTGTACCTAACTCGCGATCAATCATCAAATCAGCAAACGTTGAAATCAATTCTTGTGAGCTTGGCGCTTGAAAGCCAACTGAATAGTTCAACGCATTTTCAGTGGCAATGCCGTCATGTGGGTGATTTGGCGGAATATACAAAATATCACCAGGCTCTGTTATCACGTCAATAATCGGTGTAAATGCGCTAACTTGTTTTAAGTCTTCATGCGGTACCAATGTTTCTAGTGAATCATCAGGTAAACCGACTTTCCAATGGCGTTTCCCCATCCCTTGAATGATAAAAACGTCATATTGATCAAGGTGAGGGCCAACACCACCATTTGGTGTCGAAAAAGAAACCATTACATCGTCTAATCGCCAATTAGGCATGAAGCGGAAAGGCTCGAGTAGTGCGTGTGTAGCTGCTGACCAATTGTTAGTCGCTTGAACTAGGAGCGTCCAATCTTTTTCACCATAATCTTCAAAACGCTCAAATGGGCCGTGTTCCACTGACCACATATGATCATCACCTTTAGCTACGATACGCGATTCAATTTCATCTTCCATGGCAAAACCGGCCAGTTCTTCGGGCGAAACCGGATCGATGAAGTTTTTAAAGCCACCTTTGATTAATAGTGGTTTTTTTTGCCAGTATTCTTTTAAAAAGCGCTCGGGCGTTAAGTCACCCCAGTCTAACTGATTCATTTGTTGTTCCTTTGGATGCATGTCAATTCCAATAAAAAAGGGATCTTGTCAATTAAGATCCCTTTTTAAACAAAGTATGTGCTATTAGGTTTTAAATAAATCCTAACCTACTATTTAGTCTAATTCCGCAATAAACGCGATTGCACGGCCAATATATGATGCTGGCGTCATCGCTTTCAATTCCGTTTTAGCTTCTGCGGGTAATGCTAGGTTATCGATAAACTCAGCCATAATCTGTGCATTAACACGCTTACCACGGGTTAACTCTTTTAATTTTTCGTATGGCTTTTCGATACCGTAACGACGCATTACTGTTTGAATTGGTTCAGCAAGTAGTTCCCAGTTGCTGTCTAATTCATCTAGTAACGATTGTTCGTTAACTTGTAACTTGCTAATGCCTTTCAAAGTTGCTGCGTAGGCAATAAGTGAATGACCAAAACCCACACCTAAGTTACGTAAAACGGTAGAGTCAGTTAAGTCACGCTGCCAACGAGATACAGGTAATTTTTGTGCTAAGTGGGCAAATAAAGCATTGGCGATGCCTAAGTTACCTTCTGAGTTTTCAAAATCAATTGGGTTAACTTTGTGAGGCATAGTTGATGAGCCAATTTCACCAGCAATTGTTTTTTGCTTGAAGTGACCCAAAGCAATGTAACCCCATACGTCGCGGTCAAAATCGATTAAGATCGTGTTGAAACGCGCAACAGCATCAAATAATTCAGCAATGTAATCGTGTGGTTCAATCTGGGTAGTAAACGCATTCCATGTTAAACCAAGGCTAGTGACAAATTCGTTTGAAAACGTATGCCAGTCAACATTTGGGTATGCCGATAAATGCGCGTTGTAGTTACCAACTGCACCATTTATTTTACCTAACATTTCAACGGCAGCAATTTGATCACGTTGACGCTTGAGACGCATGTAAACGTTAGCCATTTCTTTACCCATGGTGGTAGGTGAAGCTGGTTGGCCGTGGGTACGCGCCATCATTGGAATGGTTTGGTATTCAACCGCTAAGTTTTTAATTTCAGCAAGAATTTCATCAATGATCGGTAATACCACTTGATCACGTGCTTCGGTTAGCATTAAACCATGAGATAAGTTATTGATGTCTTCTGAAGTACAGGCAAAGTGGATGAATTCAGTGACTGCATTTAATTCAGTATTGTCAGCAATTTTTTCTTTTAAGAAGTACTCAACCGCTTTTACGTCGTGGTTTGTTGTTGCTTCAATCTCTTTAACGCGCAGTGCGTCTTGTTCGCTGAAGTTTGCCACAATAGCGTCTAAGACAGCATTTGCCTCATCTGAAAACGCTGGAACTTCAGCGATATCGGCTTGAGCGGCTAATTTTTGTAACCAACGTACTTCTACTGTTACGCGGTATTTAATTAAACCAAACTCACTGAAAATAGGGCGTAAGGCTTTAGTTTTACTACCGTAACGGCCATCGACTGGTGAAATAGCACTTAATGCTGAAAGTTCCATAATTGAGGTCCCAATATATAAGATTAAATTTTGTTAATTAATGCTTGTGCACATTCTAAGTATTTAGAACGGGCAAATAATATGTGTCTTCTTTTGCCACCAACTTGGCGCCATAATACTGCACAGCGTATTCCCGCTAATAACAAGGCGCGAATTTTTGCTTGGTTAACCGGGTTTTTAAGGATTTCTGGCTCACCGGCAATTTGAATTTTAGTGCCAAGAGGACTGATCACATCGGCATAAGTTGCCGCTAATGAGCTGACAATCGTTTCGCTGGTTAATTCAAAGTGCTGTAGTTGACGGCGAGTGTCTTCGATGTGTTGGCCAAGCTGATTGAGCGCTAATTTTGATTTTGCTAATTTTCGCTCCAGTGCTAACAAGCTAACAAGGTAGCGCGTTATTTCCGCATCTTTTTGTTTGTTTTGATTGCCCAGTTGATCGAGCATGACATTAAAGCCCGGACGTAAATTTGCTAAATCACCACCGAACACGGCTAAGGTGTTTTCCGGTGAGGTTTCCATTACGGTATTTAGTAATAGGTGTAACTGATGATCATCAATCACACCAAAGCGAGCAATCCGCTGCACTGCATTTGAGATTTGACAAATAGCAGCAAAGGTAAACGTTTGTTCTTCAAGTGACGCCATAGATCCTCGCTATCGAATTAAGCTATTGATAATACCGCCACCAAGACACACTTCATCTTGGTAGAAAACCACTGACTGGCCTGGCGTCACTGAACTTTGTTGTTGATCAAAGAGAATTTCATACTCGCCGTTATCTAGCGGTGTTACGGTGCATGCAACGTCTTGTTGGCGATAACGTGTTTTGACCGTGCATTTAAATGGTGCTAGCACGTCTTTGCGATCAACCCAGTGTAATTGATTGGCAATTAACCCTTTAGAAAACAGGCGAGGGTGATTGTGTCCTTGGCCAACAATTAAGACATTGCGTTTTAAATCTTTTTCTACCACATACCAAGGCTCGTCACCGGCATTAGCAAGGCCACCAATACGCAAACCTTTGCGCTGACCAAGCGTGTGATACATCAAACCGTCGTGCTCACCAATAACATCTCCTTCGGCTGATTCAATAACCCCAGGCTGGGCTGGTAGGTATTTAGCTAAGAAGTCTTTAAACTTGCGCTCGCCAATAAAACAAATACCGGTAGAGTCTTTTTTGTTATGGGTGATCAAATCCGCTTTTTCAGCGATTGCACGCACTTCTGGCTTTTCGATGTGGCCAACAGGAAATAACGTTTGACCGACTTGCTTGTCGCTTAATGTATATAAGAAGTAGCTCTGATCTTTGTTGCTGTCTAAGCCACGTATCATCGCCCATTGACCATCTCTCATCTCACGCTGGACATAATGACCGGTAGCGATGTAGTCAGCGCCTAAATCTTCACAAGCAAACTCGAGAAAGGCTTTAAATTTGATTTCTTTGTTACACATAATATCTGGATTTGGCGTGCGGCCAGCCTTGTATTCTTCAAGGAAGTATTCAAACACGTTATCCCAGTATTCGGTAGCAAAGTTGATGGTGTGTAATTTAATGCCAAGTTTGTCACAAACTTTTTGTGCATCTTTTAAATCTTCAGCTGCCGCACAGTATTCATCGGTGTCGTCTTCTTCCCAGTTTTTCATGAAAAGACCTTCGACTTGATAGCCTTGCTCTTTTAACAGGTAAGCCGATACAGATGAGTCAACACCACCTGACATACCCACGATAACCTTAGTTTCGCTCGGTACATGATCAAGTGTTTGAGGTGCACGATATAAAGAAGATTCGGTCATTAATAATCACACAGCATTTTAAAAGGCGCGCATTATAGCATAGTGAAATTATTGATGTAATAGGCTAAATATTACTTTTTAGGGTGTTTAATGCTATTTTGTTACCCGATAAATAATCTTCAATACACTCAAGTACCATGGGGCTTCTAAGCTGGCTCTCACGTGCTTTGATTTGGTCAAGTGTCAGCCAATGACAGTCAACAATATCATCATCAATGGGCTTGGTTAGCGGTAAGTGGTCTAATTCAACAACAAAACAAAACCGCAGAAAATATAAATCGATATTGTTGTGGTTAAATGGGCGATGAAAGTAATAGATGCCTGAAACATAGCTTGGCTCTATGATTAAACCTGTTTCTTCGTATACTTCTCTTTTAACAGCGCCGATAAGGTTCTCATTAGCTTCTACGTGCCCGGCTGGCTGGTTGAATACGGTAACCCCGTTATCAACTTCTTCTACTAAAAGAAATTTGTCCTGATAGCAAATAACCGCTGCTACTGTGGTGTTGGGTTTAAACTGCTCTGTCGTATGGTTTGTCATATCTTGATTTATTTAACGATTTTATAATCGCCGTTGTTAATGTCGTTTATGTTGTACGCGCCTATGGCATATCGAATTAACCGCAAGGTTGGAAAGCCGATATTAGCTGTCATACGTCTAACTTGGCGGTTTCGACCTTCAATTATTTTAATTTCAAGCCAAGTCGTTGGAATATTTGCCCGTTCACGGATCGGTGGGTTGCGTGGCCAAATATTGGGTTCGTTAATAATACTTACCTGTGCTGGCAGTGTTGGCCCATCTTTTAACTCGACACCATCACGCAGTTTTTGCAAATCATTTTCACTTGGCTGACCTTCTACTTGCACCCAATAAGTTTTTTGCGTTTTTTGTTTGGGGTTTGCTAGTTGGTGTTGAAGTTTACCGTCGTTGGTCAATAGTAACAGGCCTTCGCTGTCTTTATCTAACCTGCCTGCGGCATATACATGCGGCACATCGATAAAATCTTTCAATGTTTTGCGTTTGTCGTCATCGGTAAATTGGCTCAGCACATCAAACGGTTTATTGAACAGGACAATTTTTCGCTCGCCCTTATAGTGCTTTTTTTCACTGGTACGATGTTTATTGGCTTTGTGATTGCCCAAACCGCGCCTTTGCTTATCTTGTCTGCGGTTGTTATAAGAATTTGTCATTAATTGTTGCCTAATTTTCTTATACGACTTTTGTCGAGCTATTTTAATGTGCAATGAATTCCTATACTATGCGCGCACAAAAATAAATTTAGAGCATCTAGCGGATAAACTAGATGAATTATTAAAGTGGCTCTAGTGTACAAATACAGAGCTGTAACTTTCAACGGGATTATCAATGACAACGAATAAATCAAACATTATTTATACGATTACGGATGAAGCGCCGGCACTCGCAACGCAATCATTATTACCAATTGTCCAAGCGTTTACTTCTTCAGCAAATATCAATGTAGAAACCAAAGATATTTCTTTAGCAGGTCGTATTATTGCTAACTTCCCTAAGTACTTAACCGAAGAGCAACGCATCAATGATGATTTAACACTTTTAGGTGAGCTTGCTAAAACTCCTGAAGCAAACATCATTAAGTTACCAAATATCAGTGCATCAATTCCGCAATTACAGGCAACAATTAAAGAATTGCAAGCTCGCGGCTACAACTTACCTGATTACCCAGCAGAGCCACAAAACGAAGCTGAGCAATCGATTAAACTTACTTATGCAAAAGTATTAGGTTCAGCAGTAAACCCTGTATTACGTGAAGGTAACTCAGATCGCCGTGCACCAAGCTCAGTTAAGCAATACGCGAAAAACAACCCTCACTCAATGGGCGCTTGGTCGAAAGATTCAAAATCACACGTCGCAAACATGGCTGCAGGTGACTTCTACGGTAGCGAAAAATCAATGACGGTTGACGGCGCAACTGATATGCGTATCGAGTTTGTTGATGCTGCGGGCAATGTTTCCGTGTTAAAAGAAAAAGTAGCACTAGAAGACAAAGAAGTTATCGATGCGTCAGTGATGAGCAAAAAAGCGTTAGTTGAATTTTTCGAGCAAGAAATCGACAAAGCAAAAGCTGAAGACGTTTTATTCTCATTGCACATGAAAGCAACGATGATGAAAGTATCTGATCCAATTATCTTTGGTCACTGTGTAAAAGTGTACTACAAAGACGTATTTGCTAAGCACGCCGCAACATTTGAACAGTTAGGTGTTGATGCAAATAACGGTATTGGCGATGTATACGCTAAAATCGACCGCTTACCAGCTGAGAAAAAAGCTGAAATCGAAGCTGACATTCAAGCTGTTTATGAAACGCGCCCGCCAATGGCCATGGTTGATTCAGATCGCGGTATTACTAACTTACACGTACCAAGTGATATTATTATCGATGCGTCAATGCCGGCAGCATTGCGTGCATCTGGCCAAATGTGGGGCCCAGATGGCAAGCAAAAAGATACTAAGTTTACGATTCCAGACCGCAACTACGCAGGTGTTTTCCAAGCGGTAGTTGATTACTGTCGCGAAAATGGTGCATTCGATCCGCGCACTATGGGTACCGTACCAAACGTTGGTTTAATGGCTAAGAAAGCTGAAGAATACGGCTCACACGATAAAACATTTGTTGCGCCAGCTAACGGTGTTATCCGTTCAGTAAATGTCGCGACAGGTGATGTTTTACTTTCACATGACGTTGAAGAAGGCGATATCTTCCGTATGTGTCAAACAAAAGATGCGCCAATTCAAGATTGGGTTAAATTAGCGGTAACGCGTTCGCGCTTATCGAATACACCAGCCGTATTTTGGTTAGACGAAAATCGCGCACACGATGCAGAAATCATCAAGAAAGTTAACCAATACTTACCTGAACACGACACAGACGGTTTAGATTTACGCATTTTAGCACCAACGCAAGCGTGTCAGCACACATTAGAGCGTTGTGGTAAAGGTTTAGATACTATCTCTGTAACAGGTAACGTTTTACGTGATTACAACACTGACTTATTCCCAATTTTAGAATTAGGTACGTCAGCGAAAATGTTATCAATCGTACCATTAATGAATGGTGGTGGTTTATTTGAAACGGGCGCTGGTGGTAGTGCACCAAAGCATGTTCAGCAATTTGAAAAAGAAAACCACTTGCGATGGGATTCTTTAGGTGAGTTTTTAGCATTAGCTGCGTCATTAGAGCACGTGAGCCAATTCGCTAATAACGCTAAAGCAAAAGTGCTAGCAGATACATTAGATGCAGCAACAGCTAAGTTCTTAGAAGAGAACAAATCACCTTCACGTAAAGTGAATGAATTAGATAACCGTGGTTCGCACTTCTACCTAGCAATGTACTGGGCACAAGCCCTAGCTGCACAATCAGATGACGCTGAATTACAAGCGAAGTTTGCGCCAATTGCTCAAGCACTGACAAACCAAGAAGAGAAAATCGTTAAAGAGCTTAACGATGCTCAAGGTGTTGCTATGGACATCGGTGGATACTACTTCCCTGAGCCAGCATTAGCTGCTAAAGCGATGCGTCCAAGTGAAACGTTAAATACGATTTTAGCTAACTTACTTTAATCGTTAAGTTTAATTAGAAAAGCTAGCCAATTGGCTAGCTTTTTTTTTGTGTTTAGACGTTGATTTGGTTTCTAAATTAGCTGACAAATAACACAATGGCGAGCGTAAGCGGCGTTAAATTAGCACTTGCGGCATTTAAACCAAAAAATTGCAGCTTGTTTTCAACGTCACTTTGATATTTCACCATGCCATAAAAAGTTACGCTTGCCATCATCATTGGAAGAAAAGCAATGGCAGCAAGTGGTGGAAGCATCTGTGCGGCAATTAAGTAAACCAGTACAACAGCACTCGCTAGCAATTGTAATCCGTAAATAATGTTACTGACATTAATACCATAGCGAATCGGAAAGTGATTTCTGCCCACTTGTTTATCGGCTTCAATATCTGGATATTGATTTAACAGCAGTAGGTTATTGATCTGAAAAAATGGGATCAGTGATAGCCACAAACCTAACTTTGATACCATACCTGATTGCACCACCTCACTGCCTAATGTCATTAAAATGCCAAAGCCGACGCCTGGCGCAATTAAACATAACATTGCTGATTTATTCAGTATGTTGGTGTACGAAGCAATGATCGCAAGCCCGATTAATCCACCAATAACAATCACTTGACCGTATTGGTAGGCAAAGTAAATTCCAATAAGGGAAGTCACTAATATTGCAAATAATCCGGCTTTAAAAACTTTACTGCTCAGTTCAGGGTTTGCTATCAGCCAACCGCTACCACCACTAAATGGCGTCTTTTTAGTGTTTGCATCTAAGCCAGATTTAAAATCACTGTATTCATTGAGTAAATTAACGCTCATCGCAGCACAAATGGCGCCAATTATGGCTAATGCAAAATGTAAGCTATTTAATTCAGCCCCCTGAAAATTAGCAATGCTTGTACCGAGCAGGACACAGACTACCGCCAAAATCAAAAACGGTGGTCTAGCAGACGGCAAAATTTGAGAAATCATATCCAAAAGTTCCTTTAACGCTTTCTGGTTGTCTAGTCATAATAGAAAACAAAACTGTTAAAAAGCAATCGATTAGATGTAATTAATCGTAAGGAAAGTAGGATAGTTGGCAGGTACAAATACATGGTAGAAAAATCGGTGTTCTACCATGCTGTACATGTTTGGCTATTTTGTTTGGTTATCGTGCTTGGCTATTCGTAGCACAAAGGATCTGTGACGTTATTTTCTGCAAATGCTTCTAGGCGCTCTTGGCATGCGCCACATTTACCACAGGCTTTTTCACGACCGTTGTAACAAGTCCATGTTTTACCGTAATCTAAGCCCATCTTTAAACCGTCGGTAAGAATATCGATTTTGCTGTTGTCTAAATAAGGGCAGTAAATCGTCACCGGTTCGTAGTTAGCAATCTGACACACTTCGCTCATCTTTTGGACAAATTCTGGGCGACAATCAGGGTATATCGCATGATCACCTGAATGAGCGCCGTAATATACTTGGCTTGCACCTTTCGACACTGCATAGCCAACGGCAAGCGATAATAAAATCATATTGCGGTTTGGTACAACCGTTGATTTCATGCTTTCTTCTTCGTAATGACCTTCGGGGATGTCAATGTCATCGGTCAATGAAGAGCCAGCAAGTAATTGGTTTATCGCACTAATATCAATAATCTTGTGCTCAATCTTTAGTTCTTCACAAACAGCGCGAGCATAATCAATCTCTTTGACGTGCTTTTGACCATAATCGAAAGTCAACGCGTAAACTTCTTTACCATCTTTGATTGCGCGGTTTAAGACGGTAAAAGAGTCCATTCCGCCTGAATAAATAACGACAACTTTTTCAGTCATTTAATAATCTCTTAGGGTATAATTGGCGAATCGAGTCGAAATACTCGCCAACAAATAAACATATGTTGCTAATTTTACTGCAACTCTACCAGAAGGCAAAAGGTAAAGTGTCTAAACACAGCTATAAAATTAATGAATTATTTGAAACCATCCAAGGTGAGGGGAGTTTTACTGGCCAACCATCGATATTTATTCGCTTACAAGGTTGCCCCGTTGGTTGTAGTTGGTGTGACACAAAACATACGTGGGAAATTGACGATACACTGCTGATCCCAAGTAAAGACATGCTGGCTAAGCCACATGAAGATGATCGCTGGGCTAATTTAACAACCGCCGATATCATTGAAGTATTTAATGCGCAGGGCTTTCACGCCAAACACGTGGTTATTACAGGCGGCGAGCCTTGTATGGTGGATTTAAAGCCGCTATGTCAAACGTTAGAAGCTAACGGTTACTCATGCCAAGTAGAAACCTCAGGTACATTTGAAATTTTAGTGTCAGATAACTGCTGGGTTACTGTTTCGCCCAAAGTAAATATGCGCGGCGGCTATGAAATTTTATCAAGTGCCATGCAACGAGCGAATGAAATTAAACACCCTGTAGCAACCGAGCAACACGTAGAAGATCTTAAAGCGTTGTTAGCAACGCACAAAGTTGAGAACACACCCGTTTATCTGCAACCGATCAGCCAAAAAGATCGCGCCACCAAGCTAGCCATCGATACCTGTATTAAAAACAATTGGCGCTTATCGGTACAAGTGCATAAATACTTAGGGATAGAGTAGAGAGCTATAGGGCCATAATGCTAGAAGGATTTAAGGCTTTAGCGCTTGAAAGCTGTAACGGGTGTAAATCCCCTTACAGCAAGAAGAAGCTAAAACTTAAGAGCTCTATTTTTTAGAAACATTTCGGTGGGCTAGTTGTTAAGTGCCTACGCGATTTTTCACCCAACTATATGATTTTGCGAGCAACACTGGTACATAGTACCACCACAAAGTACCTACCACACCTGTATATATAAACGGAAACCAGAAATTTTCTACATCTAGATAAATCTGATAAATACCATTGGCATCATAACTACTAAGAGTGTTAGCAGAGTCGATAAGATATGCTAAAGGAATCATTCCATAACCAACAGGGAAGTCAACAACCATAAATATAAGCCAACCCATAACGGCTTCACCGGTGTGACTCGTTGCAATCTGATACCCTATAAAAAGCACGAAAACAAGGTGTAGCGCGCCTAGCCAAAGGCCAACCTTTTTATTCATAGAATTAAACCAAAATAGTTAATGGTAGTATCTTTTCTCTACCGTGTTAAAGTTCTTATTACTTTATAACTAATTTTATAAGTACTTACTAGGCATAGAAAAATTTTTTCTATTAGTGAAATCACGACTTTTATAAACTTAAATGGCGCTTATCGGTACAAGTGCATAAATACTTAGGGATAGAGTAGAAAGCTATAGGGTCTTAACGCTAGAACGCTGTAATGCGTTAAGGTAGAGTGACCCCGTTTTAGTGGACACCTTTTTAAATTTAATATTTAGAGGTGTCTATGCGATACAAATCTCGAAAACAATACAGTGAATGCTATAAGATGGATGTTGTAAGACAATCTGTTGAAAGCATTGAAACTCTCCCAGAGTTTGCCAAGCGAGTTGGCATAAATGTTCACATGATACAGCGGTGGCGTAAAAAATACCTTTCATCAGATCCAATAGTTCCAGTGGAGTTAAAAAAATTGAAAGGTCCTGATAAAAGCTACAAACAACTTGAAAAAGAAAATGAACGTTTAAAGAAACAACTTGAACGTGCGAATGAAGATATTGAAATCCTAAAAAAGGCGGAAGAGTTCTTCAAGGAAAAACGGCAGAAAAATTCGAGTTCATAGAGCAAATTCGAACGCCTGGAGATACTCTTCACTTGTGTAAACTGCTAGATGTATCAAGCTCTGGTTTTTATGCGTACTTTAAGCGTGGCACATCGAAAAGAGATGCAAGCAACGCTGAGTTATTACGTGCAATAGACAAGATAATTCAAATATCTGAAGGGGCATTTGGCTACCGGCAGATTCATGAGCAATTACTTGCTGAAGGCTATCAAGCAAGCCCTAATAGGGTTCAACGCCTATTACAGGCACAGCACTATCGTGCTGTTATGTCTCGAAAACAAAAGCGCTACCCTAAGGTTAGCCGTATTAACACACGGCCCAATTTATTAAACCGAGAGTTTTTACCTAAATCAGTAAATCAAGTTTGGGCGACGGATATTACGCAAGTTTATTGTCGTGAAGGTTGGCTGTATGTTTGCGTCATTATCGATTTATATTCTCGAGCTGTGCTTGGTTACAGTCAAGGGCGCGCAGCAACTTCGGATTTAGTTAAAAAGGCGTATTTGAATGCAAAGCGTTTTAGTAAGCTCAGTAACTTAAATGGTGTTCTTTGTCATTCAGACCAAGGCTCTCAATATAAAAGTGACTTGATCGTTCGGTGGCTAAATGCTCAAGGTGCTATAATTAGTATGTCTCGTAAGGGAAACTGTTGGGATAATGCTTGTGTTGAAAGCTTTTTCTCACTCATGAAACAACAATGGCTACACCCACAAGGGGTACAGCCATTGAAATACATGAGTCAAAGGGTTACGGGTTATATTGAAAATATTTATAACCGATTTAGAGTGCATGGCACTCATGGAGAAGTACCATTAGCTCGATACTTACGAGCAAGTTAAATGTGTCCATTATTATGGGGTCACACCAAGGAAATTATCATCCAGCCTTAACGCCTTATCGCTTATAACTAGTAACAAGTAATTAGTAATCAATTTGACGTTTAAACGGCGGTAAAGCATCAAGTAAGTCTTTACCGTAGCGTTTAGTTACAACGCGTCTGTCGAGCAGGGTGATTTTGCCGCTGTCTTTTTCGTTTCTCAGTAGTCGACCGCACGACTGAATGAGCTTTTTCGATGTTTCAGGCACGCTAAGTGCCATAAACGGATTACCACCTTTAGCACTAATAAATTCAGCGTGGGCTTCCTCAACTGGCGAAGTAGGTACGGCAAACGGCAATTTCGTAATAATGAGGTTAGTGAGTAACTCGCCAGGTAAATCTAAACCTTCCGAGAAGCTCTGCGTGCCGAAAATAATACTGATTAAGCCTTTGTTAATTCGGTTTTTATGTAAATCGATAATAAATTGTCGCGAGTGCTCACCTTGCACACTAATCGACATTTTGTGCTTAGTACGCAGTGTTTTTGCAACTTGCTCCATCTGCCAATACGAAGAAAACAAAACAAGGCTAGCTTTGGCGTCTTTCAATAACGATGGCAACTTTTCAGCTATTTCATCGGTGAACTTATCGCTACTTGGTTCATTGCGCATCGTTGGTACGGACAATACTGCGTTGTTTTGGTAGTCAAATGGCGAATCAACGTGCAAGTATTGACTGCCATCGTTTGATGACAACCCCGCTTGGCGTTTAAAGTGATCAAAACTATTTAGTGCTCTAATCGTGGCTGAGCACAATAGGGCACCTTCGCATTTGCTCCACAAATTATCTTCGAGGGTAAAACCGACTTCAATCGGAGAGGCACTAATCACGATATCCGCTTTTTTACCTGTGGTTTGCTCAAGCCATCTTGCGAGTGGCGCAGCTTTCTCATTGTCGGTTTTCTCAAACATAAGCCACAAGTGATTAAAATTCTCCAAGCGCTGAATAAAAAAGCCAGATTCAGCTAACAGCGCTTCGGCTAAGTAGGCTTTAACATCGCCTTCTTTTACCGACTCCATCAAGGCATTGTATAGCTTGTTTAATGAGCTTAACGCTTTTTGGCTTGAGTTAGTTAAATCTTCGGCCCAGTGTTTTAAGGTTTTTGGAATAACACCATGTTCAAAGCGATAACTTGATTCTTTAGCGAAATATACCGCACTATTATTTTGCAAAAAGTCATTAACTTTGGTCATGTCTGCCAGAATATCAGTTACGTGATCGGCAAGTTTAATCGATGGTTCAATCGCACTACGCTTATCGACTAACTTGGCAATATTATCGCCGCAGGTGTTGATTTTATTGAGCCAGTCCATTGAGCCTTTAACCGTTATACTTGCGCTTGCATGGTCACGCGTTACTTTTGGCAGGTGATGCGCTTCATCAATAACGTAAAAACAATCCTCTGGCTCGGGTAGTATTTTACCGCCACCTAATTCTAAATCGGCAAGCAATAAACTGTGGTTGATCACGAGAACATCTGCTAGCAACATGGCTTCTCGCGCCTGATGAAAAGGGCAGTTTTTATGTTCATCTAAATGTTTTAAACAGCTGTGTTTATCTGATTGAACTTGTTGCCAAATATAATGGGGAATAGGTGTTGTCCATGAATCGATATCGCCGTGCCAGCTACCATCGTTTAACGCTTTAAACATCGCTTTTAACTGTACTAAATCATCTTCTTTGGGCTTTTCTGCGAATGTAAAACCCACTTGTGCTTGTTCATCCTCTTGGCAAGCTAGGGCAAGTTTTTGGCGACAAACATAGCGTTGTCGGCCTTTAACTAAGGTAAACTTAAAATCTAATTTACTGTGTTTTGCTAAAAATGGCAGATCTTTGTCTACGAGCTGCTCTTGTAGCGCAACGGTAGCGGTAGAAATACACACTTTCTTTTGGCGAGATAACGCCAGTGGGATAGTGCCTAAAGAATAAGCAAGCGACTTACCTGTGCCGGTACCTGCTTCAATGGTGATGATTTTACGATCTTTTGAATACTCGCCTGCTAGGGTTTTGGCAATTTCAGCGATCAATAACGTTTGTTGCTTCCTCGGGGTAAAGTTTGGCAAGCTTTCACCAATCGCTTTGTATGACTGGCGGATAATGGTTTTTATTTTATCGCTTAACATGCGTAGCGCTATTCCCTATCGAGGTGGTATCGAGTAAACTGCTGTATATAATACCAGTTTAATCTAGATTAATGAATCAAATTCAAGAGATTGGCTTTTTATTAACACGCCACAGCCGAGATACCAAACACGGCCTTGAAACGAGCTATTGGGTGAAAACACCGAATGGGCCATTAAAAGTGGTGGTTGAGCCGCAACAGGCGTTATTTTTTATTGAACAAAGTGCTTGTGAGTCAACTCAATCGCTATTAGCAGAAAACCAGATCACCAAGGTAACCATTCGGCCGTTATCATTAAGCACCTTTAAAAATAAACGCGTTGCTGGTTTATATTTTGAAAAGCTCCAAGACTTCTACCAAGCGCGCAGGCTGTTAAAAGAACACGGCATTACCTGTTATGAGGATGACTTTCGGCCAGAAGAGCGTTATTTGAACGAGCGCTTTATCACCGCTGGCATAGAATTTACCGGTCAGCTAAAGGTTAACAGCAACATCAGCGTTGTCAGTGGCGCAAAATGTCGCCCATCAAATACGCCAATTGAGTTATCTATGCTTTCGATTGATCTGGAATGTTCGATGAAAGGCGAGTTGTACTCAATCGGCGCGTATGCTGATGGGGTTGAAAAGGTTTTTATGATCGGTCAACCACAAGCAACCACGCTTGATTACCTCGATTGGGTTGATGACGAAAAAAGCTTACTCGAGCATTTTATCGCTTGGCTTAACCAAATTGATCCTGACATATTAATCGGCTGGAATGTGGTTAACTTTGATTTAAGTTTGCTCGATAAACGCTGCCAACACTACAACATAAAGTTCGCGATTGGCCGAGATGGCAGTGTACCGTACTGGCGCAAACATCAATCAAGTGAGCAGCAGTACATAGATATCGAAGGTCGGGTGGTATTAGATGGTATCGATTTATTAAAAACTGCAACCTATAATTTTGCCAGTTTCTCACTAGAACACGTATCTCATGAGTTACTTGGTACAGGTAAGATAATCGATGATGTCGATAATCGAGTCGTTGAAATTACCGAAAAATTTCACCATAACAAACCTGCTTTGGCCCAGTATAACCTCGAAGATTGTCGGTTAGTTTGGCAAATTTTTCAAAAAACTAACTTGCTTGATTTTGCCAAACTGCGCGCCCAATTAACCGGATTAGAAATTGACCGCGCTGGTGGCTCAGTCGCTGCTTTTACCAATTTGTACTTACCTAAATTGCATCGCGCAGGTTATGTCGCACCTAACTTAGGTGATGGTTTACAGGGGCTGGTTTCGCCAGGTGGTTATGTTATGGATTCAATTCCAGGCCTGTATAAAAACGTGCTGGTGCTAGATTTTAAAAGCCTGTATCCGAGTATTATCCGCACTTTTTGTATTGATCCGATGGGGATGGTTGAAGGTTTAAAACTGCCAGAGCAAGCAATTGATGGCTTTGACGGAGCTAAATTTTCCCGCGAGAAACACTTTTTACCACAAATTATCGAGCAGTTATGGTTAGAGCGAGATATTGCAAAGCGCGATAATAATGCCGTGTTATCGCAAGCGATAAAAATCATTATGAATTCGTTTTACGGCGTACTGGGTTCCACAGGTTGTCGATTTTTCGATCCGCGTTTATCCGGCTCTATCACCAAGCGTGGTCATGAATTACTAAAACTCACCAAACAATGGGTCGAAGCGCTTGGCCATCGCGTTATTTATGGTGATACCGATTCTATCTTTGTTTTTATCGGTGATACCCACGACAAAGCGGCAGCAATGAAAATTGGTGATGAGTTAGCAACATTTACCAATAATAAATTACAAGATTATTTATCTGAAAAATTTAGCATAAGCTCTTATCTTGAACTGGAATTTGAAACCCACTTTTCAAAGTTTTTTATGCCGACAATACGCGGGCAGGAGGTTGGTACCAAAAAGCGCTACGCTGGGTTAGTGGAAACCGTTGACGATAACAACGAGATCACTCAGCGCATCGTTTATAAAGGGCTTGAAACTGTCAGAACGGATTGGACAGATCTAGCTAAAGAATTCCAGCAGGGGCTGTATCATCGAGTATTCAATGATTTACCCGTCAAAGAATACGTCTTTGAAATGACTCAACGCACGTTACAGGGAGAGTTTGATAAAAAGCTGATTTATCGAAAAAGAATACGCCGTAAACTCGATAAATACGTCAAAAATGTCCCACCGCATATTAAAGCGGCGAGGGCAGCAGATGAAAAAAACAAAGCCTTAGGGAAACCGCTAAAGTATCAGCGCCGTGGCCAAATCGCGTATTACCTGACAACTCAAGGGCCACAGGCAGTAGAGTATTTAACTGCACCAATTGATTATCAATTGTATGTCGAGCGCCAATTAAAAGCAGTGGCAGATGCGATTTTACCTTTTGTGAATACCAGTTTTGATGAGATAACCGATCATCAAATGTCATTATTTTAAATTTTGGCTTGCAGTTATGCCTTGGCTTGATTATTTTAGATGGCTAGATAGCTAAATTGATGTAAAGGTCGTCACCGTGAAAAAGCAAACCCAAATAGTCAATGCCGGTCGCAGTAAAAAATGGACGGGTAATGTTGTTAATCCGCCAGTAGAGCGCGCATCTACCGTTGTTTTTGACTCGATAAAAGAGATGAAGCACGCGACGGCAAACCGCGGTAACCAAGTATTGTTTTACGGCCGTCGTGGCACCTCGACCTCATTTGCCTTTAGCGATGCCATGACCGAACTCGAAGGTGGAGCAGGGTGCGCATTATACCCATCAGGTACTGCCGCAATCACTAACGCAATATTATCTTTTGTCGAAACCGGCGATCACATTCTGATGGTGGATACGGCGTACGAACCCACGCGCGATTTTTGCGACAAAGTGTTGGCTAAACTTGGTATTACCACAACCTATTACGATCCGTTAATTGGTGAAGGCATTGAACAACTGATTCAAGAAAATACTAAAGTATTATTTCTTGAGTCACCGGGTTCATTAACGATGGAAGTACAAGATGTACCAACGCTTGCTCAGATTGCGCATCAGCACAACTGTATTGTAATGCTCGATAATACTTGGGCATCACCAATAAATTTCCAACCTTTTGAGCACGGTGTCGATATTTCGATCCAAGCGGCGACCAAATATGTCGTTGGTCACTCAGATGTCATGCTTGGTACGGCAACGGCGACACAAGAGCACTGGCCACAGCTGAGAGAAAACAGCTATTTAATGGGGCAATGTACCTCACCTGATGATTTGTATTTGGCAATGCGCGGTATCAGAACACTGGGTGTTAGATTAAAGCAGCATCAGGAAAATGCGCTTAAAGTCGCACACTATATCGATCAACGAGATGACGTTGAAGTCGTGTTACATCCAGCCTTGCCATCGTGTCCTGGGCATGAGGTGTTTAAACGCGATTTTCTCGGTGCTAACGGTTTGTTCTCTTTTGTTTTTAAACAGGGTAATCAACAAGCACTCAATGCCTTTTTAGAGGGTATGGAGCATTTTAAAATGGGCTATTCTTGGGGCGGATTTGAAAGTTTAGTCATTGGCGTTAACAATGTTCAAGCATTGCGCAGTGCGACGACATGGCCTTATCAAGCGCCCCTTGTTCGCCTTCATATTGGTTTAGAAGACGTTGAGGATTTGATTGACGATCTAGAACGCGCGTTTAATCGCTTTCATCAAGCATTGAATTAACCTATGATTGGTTTAACAAATAGTTAGCAGGATTGACCATGGCAGAAGAAACCATTTTTTCAAAAATTATCCGACGTGAAATACCAACGGAATTGCTATACCAAGATGAATTAGTGACGGCATTTCGCGATATTTCACCGCGTGCGAACACCCATATTTTGATCATTCCTAATAAATTGATCCCAACGGTAAACGATGTAACCCAAGATGATGAACTCGCGCTAGGTCGCCTGTTTACCGTCGCTGCGAAGTTAGCAAAAGACGCAGGCATTAGTGAAAATGGTTATCGTTTAATAATGAATTGCAACAAACACGGTGGCCAAGAGGTTTATCATATTCACATGCATTTACTCGGTGGTCAGCCACTAGGGCCAATGTTAGCGATTTAACTCTGATTAACTTTGCTAAGTAAAATGAATCAAAGGTTTACGTAATGCGTAAGCCTTTTTTTGTTTTTTAATTACTTAGAACAAAAAACGCTTTAAATATTTAAATTTCTTGTTAATATGCGCACCGAAGCCAAGGGGTGCAATATCTCAATCACTCAATTTAACAAGAGTTGAGCAAGTTGATATAGCGCTGAGACCGTTTTCGGAACCCTTAGAACCTGAACTGGATTATACCAGCGTAGGAATGGTTAAGCGTTATCACATTATAAAAATAACTTTATTACCGTCCTTATTGCTGGTCCCATTGAGAAATGAGATCAACATGACACATTTTAAAAAATCTCCATTATTTGTTGCCTTAGCGGCAACCCTTATCCTGCCGCAAGCCTATGCAGATGATGCTATCGACGCAGACATTGAAACCATAATTGTGCAAGGCGATTTTCGTCAAACACAGTTAAAGCGCAGTGCTAGTGCGGTTTCTATTGTTGGCGAACAACAAATTTTAGAGCGCGGTGCCCAAAACCTTGAAGAGATCATTGCATTAACGCCTAATGTAAATTTTTCAAGTGGCTCGCAACGTGCGCGTTATTATCAAATTCGCGGTATTGGTGAACGCAGCCAATTTAGTGAAGCCATTAATCCATCTGTCGGAGTAATTATCGATGGCGTAGAATTTAACGGTATTGGCTCAGTATCTTCGTTGTTTGATGTTGAACAAACCGAAGTATTTCGCGGCCCGCAAGGCACACGGTTTGGTGCTAATGCTCTTGCTGGTATGATCAATATCGTCACCAAAGCGCCAACCGAAGATTTTGAAGGTAACGTCAAACTAAGCGCTGGTAATTACGGTAGCTATAGCGCCGGTGTTGCGCTTTCTGGCCCTGCATCAGAGCGCGTTAATTATCGTTTTGCCGTTGAACAATACAACAGTGATGGCTTTATTGAAAATGATTACCTCAATGTTCAAGATACCAATAATCGCGATGAATTGAGTGTTCGTGGTAAATTAGCTATTGAAGCATCAGATAATTTATCGATTGATTTAAGCGCAATGCATTTTGATTTTGATAACGGCTATGATGCGTTTTCACTTGATAATACCCGTCAGACATTATCTGACAACCCAGGATCAGATGAGCAAAAAACCAGTGCAGTGTCAGCTAAGTTTAACTATAGCGGTTTTGACCATGTGCTATTTGAAACCTTGTTAGCCGTAGCCAATTCTGATTTAGCCTACGGTTACGATGAAGATTGGTCGAACCCTACATTATGTCAAATAAACGATTGCCCATATGGTGATTATGCGTCAGTCGACTATTACTATCGCGATAAAGCAACGAATACAGCTGAGTTTCGTTTTAGTTCAACTGAAGGTAGCGAAATCTTCAATGGCACAACTCAGTGGATTGGCGGGATTTATTTTAAAAACGAAGACGAAGACTTAACCCGTCAATACACCTATCTCGACAGTGATTTTTATTCATCGTTTAACGCCGATTCAATTGCCGTTTTTGGCCAATTTGACACGCAACTTTCGAAGAACACTGTGTTAACAACAGGTCTGCGTTATGAAACACGCGATGCAACTTATGAAAACTCTGACGGTTTTTACGAAGATTTATCTGATAGCGCGTTAGGTGGCAAAGTTGTGTTAGCACATCATATCGATAGCGACCAGATGGTTTATGCCGGCGTTCATCGTGGCTATAAAGCGGGTGGGGCAAACACTGATGGTACACTGCCAGATGAATTGCGCACATTCGACCCTGAGTATTTATGGAATTATGAAGTAGGTTATAAGTCGAGTTTGTTAAACGGTGATGCTTACGTTGCCGCAACGCTGTTTTTCATGGATCGCAAAGATGTTCAAGTAAAAAGCTCGCAAACGATTGTCCGTGAAGACGGCAGTTCAGAATTTATTGATTATTTGGGCAATGCGGCACAGGGCACCAACTATGGTTTAGAACTTGAAGGTCAATGGCAGCTAAGTTCAGATTTACAAGTATTTGGCATGCTAGGCCTGCTTGAAACTGATTTCAGCGGTTTTATCAATGCTAATGGCGAAGATTTATCAGGACGCGAGCAAGCGCATGCGCCAAATTATCAATTTCACCTCGGTTTTGATTACCTGATCAATCAAGCACTGTCGTTTTCTGCATCGGTTGAAGGTAAAGACGCGTTCTATTTTTCTGATTCTCACGAGCAAAAATCAGATGCTGTTGTTCTTCTCAATGCATCGTTTACTTATCAAGCAGACGATTGGTTAGTAAAAGTTTGGGCACGAAACTTAGCCGACAAAGATTATCAAACTCGCGGCTTTTATTTTGGTAATGATCCTCGTGATGGTTATACTCCTAAAGCATATTATCAATATGGCGAGCCAATGGTCTTTGGCGCGACATTCGACTATCAATTTTAGGAGCGATATAGATGCAAGTATCTTTTGAGATCAGCTTGTATCCGTTGGCTGAAGCCGAATATAAAGATGAGATTTGGGCGTTCATTGAACGCCTAAGTCAAATCGACGGGCTTAAAGTTATCACCAATGGTATGAGCACCCAGGTTTTTGGCGAGTATCAACTAACGACATCCAGTGTGATGGCTGAAATTAAACGCGTACACGAACACACTGGCAGCGCAGTCTTTATTTTGAAAATGATTGCCAGTGACCGCTCTCATCTTATTAATCACCAGATGAACACAAACACTTAATTATGGACGTTGTAGCATCATTCAATTATTACTTAAATCTGCCCGTGCTCGAGGCAATCGGAGTAGTTACCGCTTTACTGTATGTTATCTTCGCAGCTAAGGGCAGTATCTGGTGTTGGCCTATGGCGTTGGTGTCGACATTAGTCTACACCGCGATATTCTATGACGTGTATTTGTGGATGGATAGCTTATTGCAGGTCTATTACTTTGCTATGGCTATTATCGGCTGGCTAAACTGGAATAGGGCGAAACAACAGCAAACTAATGATCTACCAATTGTGTCATATACCGGTTGTTTTCACTTAAAAGCGGTTGCATTACTGGCGTTAGTTAGCCTCGCACTTGGTTGGTTAATGGCGAGCTATACCCCAACAGACTTCCCATATATTGATGCGGCAACGACCGTTTTTGCCGTCTTTGGTACCTATTTAGTGGTCAAGCGCGTGTTAGAAAACTGGCTGTATTGGGTCGTCATAGACCTAGTCTCTATCTTTATCTACATAGAGAAAGATTTGCAGCCCACTGCATTGCTGTTTGTTTTCTATACGGTATTTGCTGGTTATGGTTTTTTCCAATGGTTTAAAATGTATAAAAGCCAAGCAAACCTAGCACTTAGTTCAACGCGAACTGCTGTATAACCAAGGCATTGAACTATTGCTAATGAACGAGCAAGTGCTATCTCATCAGATCGAGTTGTTACTTGGTGTAGAATTAAACCAGATAGAACAGATAACGATAGGGTGTAGCCAACAGGTTTATCGCATTACGACGGCTAGCGGAGTATATGTTGTTAAGCGGTTTGGTCATCGTGCAGCCTTTGATACTGAACTAACCATTTTAGCTGCCAATAAAGCTTATGCCCCGCGTTTAATTGCCAGCCAACCTCAGCTGATTATTAGCGAATATATCAACGCACCGTTATTAGGTGATTGTCAGCTATCGAAGCAAGCGCTGCTTGAACATTTAGTTAACGCCCTCGTTTTGTTCCACAACAACCCTCCAGTCGAGTTAAATAATTCGGTGATCAAGCCGCTCAATTTCTATCAGGTGCTAACTGAACTTGCTAGTAGTTGCCAGCTCTCACCACATCAAACTGCTAACATTGACACCCTCCTCAATAAGGTTAAAAGACAAGAGCAAGGTAGCGAGTCACTGGTAATTTGCCATGGTGATTTGAATATGAATAACCTTTTTGTTGAGCCAAAGGGGTATAAACTCATTGATTTTGAAGCGGTATCGATTGCCCCAAATAGCTATGATTTAATGATGGCGTTGAGTATTAATGGCTTGAGCGCTACGGATATCGATGCTGCCGTTAAACGCTATAACAGCAGTAGTCCAAACCATCCGATCAACCATACGACCACTAAGTGTTATTTTTATTTCGAGCTAGCTTGCGCCATTAATGCACTGTGGTTTCAAGCTCGTGGTCAACAACAAAATATCAAGTCATTTCGCTGCCAAGCCGATAAATATTTTGCTCAGCTATCTCAATAATTCAAAAATGCGACCAAAAGTCGGTAAGTTACGATTAGCCGTAATGACGCTTTGACCCCGTTACCGCATAATTAAATTGAATTATTGGAAGAGACTACTTTGTGAATTGGAAAGCATTAATAGAAGATCGTAATCGTTTTTTCTGGGTATTACACACCGCAGGTTGGCTGGGCTTTGCCTTTGTCCATTACCTTGGTTCGTTATTACATGATCTGCGTCCGATTTTTGCCGTCATTATTTTTCTTAATGCTTATGCCGGTTGGATGATCACCATTCCTTTGCGTTATATCTATCGCCGTGCGTGGAATTTCTCGCCGTTAAAAATTGCTATTGTTGTGGTTGTCAGCTCCTATATTGTTGGTGTTATTTGGCAAGTTATTAAAAACTTCACCTATTGGACAATCTATAAACACGGTTATACCCCTGATTTTTGGCTGTATTACACCCAAAACAGTGTATGGTCTTTCTATATCATTTTAAGCTGGAGTGGCTTGTATTTTGGTATCAAGTATTACCAAATGCTCCAGAAAGAAAAACAAAACGTATTACAGGCCAATACCATCGCTCACCAAGCTCAATTAAAGATGCTGCGTTATCAGCTAAATCCACATTTTTTATTCAACACACTAAATGCAATCTCTACACTTATTTTGGTTGAGGAAAACGAAAGCGCTAATAAAATGGTGACCAAATTAAGTGAGTTTTTGCGTTATACCTTAGATAAAGATCCGATGAAGCGGGTGACGCTATCGAGTGAAATTCACGTACTTGAGTTATATCTTGATATAGAAAAAGTGCGCTTTGAGGAGCGTTTGAAAGTTGTTATAGATATCGACGATAATTGTCAGAACGCTTTGGTTCCCAGTATGATTTTCCAGCCAATCGCCGAGAATGCGATTAAATATGCTATTGCGACACAAGAAAGCGGTGGTACTATAGCGGTGACGGTAACCAAGTTTGGCGACGACTTGTTACTCGAACTAGCAGACAATGGTCCAGGTGCCCAAATCGAAAATGGTAACCTTTACCGTGAAAACGGTGTTGGTTTAGCCAATACAAGAGAGCGTTTAAATGCCTTGTATCGAGACAACTACTCGCTAGTCGTGGCCAATAATACCCCGTCGGGCGTAAAAGTTAATATTCGTATTCCATTTCAAGAAAGGTAGCTAGATGGACAATCAGTTAACAACCATTATTGTTGACGATGAACCCCTTGCCCGAAAAGGCTTGCGTGTTAGGCTGAGTAAACGCAGCGATATAAACATTGTTGCTGAGTGTTCCAATGGTCGAGAGGCGATTAACGCAGTTAGAGAGCTAGCGCCAGATTTATTGTTTCTAGACATTCAAATGCCAGGTATGACAGGCTTTGATGTATTAGAAGCACTCGTCAACGAGCAAATACCACTGCCTAATATTGTCTTTGTTACTGCGTTTGATCAATATGCGCTAAAAGCTTTTGAAGTTCACGCGTTAGACTATTTATTGAAACCGGCAGATGAACAGCGTATCGATCAGGCGATTGAAAAAGTCAAACAAAGTATTCAATCTAACATTGATAAACAACACAAAGATCAGTTGTTGAATTTTGTTAGCGACGTTACGGGTAATGATTACCAACAGCTAATCGAAGGCTTAGAAAAGGACGAAATAAGTACGTTATCAAGCTATTCTGATATTCTGCCAATCAAAGATGCTGGCGAAGTATCAAGAGTGGCAGTAAAAACCATCATGTGGATAGATGCTGCTGGCGATTATATGTGCGTCCACACCACAGACACGACCCATATCCTACGAAAAACGATGAAAGAGCTTGAGGAAAGCCTAGATCCTCGACAATTTATTCGCTGTCATCGCTCAATTATTGTCAATAAACATTTCATCGCAAAATTCTGCTCGCAAGTTAATGGTGAATACTATTTAGTCATGAAGAACGACAAAGAGCTAAAAGTCAGCCGAAGTTACAAAGATAAAGTCAAAAAAGCGGTTATCTCATAGCCTGCGATGCGTTTTATTTGCATGCATTGCGCGGATAGGGCATAAATGTATGTGCAAGCTAAAAGCCTAACTTTTTATCTACACGTATTTTTTATTCTCGGTTTAAACATTATAAAAGCAAACAAGCGAAAGGATTATTGATATGGAGCTAACTCACGCCAGTGAATTGGCATTGAGTCACCAACTGAATGTACTTATTGTTGACGAAAATGAGTTTGTTCATCATCTTTTGCAAACCGCATTACTAGATTTAAATATTACCAAAGTTAGCGTTTGTACAAACGCCTACAAAGCACTTAAACTGTGTGAAAAAACTTACTTTCATATTGTTATTTGCGCTTTTAATGTAAAAAGCGACAAAGACGGTTTCCATTTACTTGAAGAGCTCAAGTCCAGAGGCTTTGTTTCTAAGCGGACTATTTTAATTTTTTTAAGTGGTGAAACCTCTGAAGCGTTAGTCAATTCAATTGTTGAACTACAACCTGACGATTTTTGGTCAAAGCCGCTCAACAAAGCAAAGGTTGTCGAGCGCTTAACAAAGACCATTAATATTAAGAAAAAGTTATTTAATATTTATTTAGCATACGATCTTAATCGCTACGCTAAAGCGATCTATTTTGCTGATAGATTACTGCTAGATGATTCGCTTAAACCTTATCACCTCAATGTTTGCCGTTTAAAAGGGCAAGCGTATTTAAAACTTAGAGAATTCAAAGAGGCAGAGCAGTTTTTCAAAATATTACTCAATCAGTGTCAACACTCTTGGGTGTATATAGGCTTTGTTAATGCTTTACTCCAGCAAAACAAGATTGCTGATATAGAAACATTATTAGGGCAATTAGTGGAAAAGCCAGACACCCGTTTTGCCACTTATGATCTGTTAGCTCAATACTACATCGACAATAAGCAGTATGAATTAGCTTATGAGCAAATTAAACAAGCTTGTGAGCTTGCGCCACGCAACATTGAAAGACAACGTAAACTATTTGAATTAGCAAGATTGAATAATGATTTTGCTGGTCAGTATCTCGCCAGTAAAAACATGGTTCGCTGTGCTAAAAACTCCATTCACCAATCTCCGATGTTCGAGCTTAACATGGTGCGTTCGGGTTTAGATTATGTTAATTCACTGGCACAAGGACAAGCGGCGAGTACATTTAACGAGATTGAGCGCAGCCTTGGCCAAATTGAGCAAAACTATGCCGACGATGAAGATATTCAGCAACAAGTGTGGGTGGCTAAGGCACGTCTTTATACTACTCAAGGTAATGAAGATAAGGCGATGCGTATTGTTGAGAATCATTTTTCGACAAGGGCAAGCGCTAATATTGAAAACAACTTAGAGAAAGTAAAAGTTTATCAAGAGCTTGGGTTACAAGAAGAGTCAGACGAGTTGCTCGCTAAAATAGAGAAACAAAGTCACAGTGAAAATCTAAATAGTCAGGCGGTTAATAACTACCTCGACCAAAAGTTAGATAAAAAAAGCCAACAATTTAGTGCCAGAAAGCTTAATCAAATGGCCGTTGAATATTTTAAAAAAGGGCGCTTTGTTTCTTCACTTAAATGTTTAGAACAAGCGTTAGCCTTGTCGCCCAATAATGAAAAGTTCGCGATGAGTATTCTCAAGGTGCTAATCAATATTAAAGAGCAAGATCAGCATGATATCGAGCAAATCGCATTAGCAGAGCAAACGATAGGTTTACTCGAGAATAGCCAGTTGAGCGAAAAAGATAGTATTCTTTTTCATCAACTAAAATCACGATGGTTAGCTGATTAAGCTGAAGATAGCTGATTGAAGTGAAGATTTAATGATTTCGGACTACGCTTATTCATAGGGTAATTGGGCGTATTTTTTACTTGTAGAATTGATTAATACTCAAGCAGGTAAACACGTACTAGGGTGGTATGAAAGATGAATTCTCTAGATTATTGGAAAAAAGCGCAGCAACTCGAAGCCGGTCGAAATGAGGTGTTACGATTAGTTGCTCGTAATGAACCATTAGAGAAAATCTTAGATGTTTTGTGTCAGAAAGCTAAAATCTATAATCCAGAAATGCTTTGTTCAATTCTTGAGTTTAACGAAGTATCAAACACCTTACATCCAAAAGCTTCTGTTGGTTTACCTGAGTTCTATAGTGAAGCGCTAGATGGCGTTACAATTGGTCCAGGTGTTGGCTCGTGTGGTACCGCGGCTTTTATCAAAGAGCTTGTCATTGTTGAAGATATTAATACCCATCCCTATTGGAATCAGTACAAAGATCTCGCACTAAGTGCTGATGTTCAAGCGTGTTGGTCACACCCGATAATCGGTGCACAAGGTCAGCTTTACGGTACCTATGCTATTTATTACAAAGAGCCCAAAGAGCCAAGTGAAGAAGATCTTAAGTTTATTGAGTTAAATGCCTATTTGGCGACAATTGTTTACGATAATCATTTCAATCGTTTAAAAATTCTTGAGCAAAATAAAATGCTTAGTCAATCACTGGACGAGCGCTCACAACAATTATTTAATGCTAATCAAGAGTTGAACAGGTTGATTTCTGAACAACAACAAGCTCATGATGTCAAAGTGTCGTCTGAAAAATCTCAGACGACTAATCGATTAATCGCTGGTTTTTCGCACGAGATAAGCACGCCAGTTAACAATGCCCAAGTTGCTATTCATTCGATTCACGAAAAAACCTTGGATATTTGCGTTGACTTTGATCACAACCAAATAACCAAACAAAAGTTACTTAGCTACCTAAAGCAGGTTGAGCAATTAGCTGACATTTCAAATCAAAGCTTGTCAAAAGTGAATGATTTGGTCAGTAAATTTCGTACGCTTAATTTCAACGATGCGAGTAACGATTATAGCGTGTTTGCATTAAGACCGTTTTTAGATGAAGTTGTTACCGCTAAAAAGAGTACATTAGGTGGTCATACCGTGTCGATTAGTTGTGATGATATCACCATAAACTGTCAAAAAGATGTATTGTGGCAAGTTTTTAGTGAGCTAATAGATAACGCGGTGAGTCATGGCTTTACTGACAACAAAACCGGGACCATTCATGTTCATGCGCATGCTAACCCAGAGTTCGTTGAGATTAACTTTCAAGACGATGGTGCGGGGTTAATTGATAACGAAGCTGAGCGAATTTTTGAGCCATTTTACACCAATAAACGTCATCAAAAACGGCTAGGCCTTGGGCTAAATCTTGTTCAAAATGCCCTGGTAACGAACCTGAACGGTAACATTGTGCTAGAGAAATCCCCTAAAGGTGTTCGTTTTAAAATCCAAGTACCAATTTCACCCAGATAATGTCCTTTATTGGTGCATAAAAAACTTAGCTTGATTTAGATTTTTTTATTAAGCTTTTGTTTTTTAATAAGTTGTACTCGTGGCATAGATTTTGATAACGATAGTTATATCCTTGCTTTATTTAGCCAATCAATCGATCTATGAACAAACAACCAATAGCTACGATCCGATACGGTATTGTCTATCAGGCACCAATATTTGCCCAAAAAATCAGTAATCTGCTGTCAGTAAGCCAATTTAGCTTAGTCGCCAAGTGGTCACTAGATGACATTGAACCAGAAATAATAGATCAACCTATCGAGCTACTGATATTTTGTGTAGAGCGTGTAGATAAATCACTATTTCAGCGTTTAAACCAACTTACCATCCTCAAGCAGTTTGCGATTGTCGTTTTTGCAAAGTCATCGAGTCAATGTGAGGCGAGTAGATTAGCGAGTATAGGCGTTAATGGCTATGTTGAAGGGCCGCTTCCAGAGCATCGCATTATATCTATATTAGAAAGTGCTTTAGGCCGATTTAGGCTGTTGTCTAAATTACAAAAAGACCTGACCAAAACGAAACAAAAACTATCTTCTGTTAAGGTCGTCGAGCAAGCAAAGTTGAGTTTAATGCGAGCAAAGCAGCTGAACGAAAATGACGCTTATCAATTGATCCGAAAGACAGCGATGGACAACAGTCAAAAAATTGAAGATGTCGCAAAAAATATCGTTGCGCTTGAACAACTGATTAATCAATCACATTAATGTTCAAAAGGTATATAAGATCGCACCAAAAATAGGCAATGCTAGGAATTTGTGCATCATTATCTAGCAAGTGTCGTTGGTTTGAAAACACAAAAAACCCGTTAATTATTGTTTTTGTTAGGGTTATTTTATTTGGCACTTATTTTGTAAAAGAGAAACTAGAGTAATTTATCTAGTTAGGCAACAGCGTCTAATAATTAAGCGGATTACCCGCTAAAAAACAATTAATAACTAAAGGTACTGCAAAGGCGTAGTGTTGATTAGTTTGGCATCGTAGCCCATCACTTGAGTGTTTTCACTGACGAGTGCTGGGCTTTTTTATTTTTGGGAGAATGACATTGCTTACTATGAATTTATCGAAACTAAAAAAGTCTTTGTGTGGTTTAGCGTTAGTCAGTAGTTATGCTGTTACATCGTTTACCGCTAGTGCATTGGGTTATCCAGAAAAAGAAGAGCTAAAATTCGGCTTTATCAAACTTACGGATATGGCACCTATCGCTATTGCCTATGAAAAGGGTTTCTTCGAAGACGAAGGCCTCTATGTCACCATTGAAGCGCAAGCAAACTGGAAAGTCCTATTAGATGGTGTGATTGATGGCCGGTTAGATGGCGCGCATATGCTGGCTGGCCAGCCTATTGCAGCGAGTATAGGTTATGGTACATCAGCTGAAATTATTACGCCGTTTTCAATGGACTTGAACGGTAATGGCATTACGGTTTCAAATGATATTTGGCAACAAATGAAGGGCAACATCCCTAAACAAGCCGATGGAAAGCCGGTTCACCCAATTAAAGCCGATGCTTTAAAACCTGTTGTTGAAAAATATGCAGAGCAAGGCAAACCATTTAACATGGGCATGGTATTTCCCGTTTCTACCCATAATTATGAATTGCGTTATTGGCTAGCTGCAGGTGGTATCCACCCAGGCTATTACGCCCCGCACAAAGGTGATACATCAGGCCAACTCGACGCCGATGTCTTGCTGTCAGTAACGCCACCACCGCAAATGCCGGCAACATTAGAAGCTGGAACAATTTATGGTTACTGTGTCGGCGAACCATGGAATCAGCAAGCCGTATTTAAAGGGATAGGAGTACCTGTTGTCACCGATTACGAAATTTGGAAAGACAACCCCGAAAAAGTGTTTGGCATCAGTAAAACCTTTGCCGAAAAGTACCCAAATACCACGATTCGCTTAACTCGCGCATTGATCAGAGCTGCTAAATGGCTCGATGAAAACGATAATGCCAATCGCCCTGAAGCCGTAAAAATCTTATCTCAATCAAACTATGTTGGCGCGGATTATGACGTAATTGCCAACTCGATGACCGGTACCTTTGAATACGAAAAAGGTGACAAACGATCGGTGCCAGACTTTAACGTATTTTTTCGTTACAACGCGACATATCCCTATTATTCAGATGCTATTTGGTATTTAACGCAAATGCGTCGTTGGGGCCAAATCTCAACAGATAAGTCAGATGATTGGTACAAGCAAGTTGCCGAACAAGTATATCGTCCGGACATTTATAAAAAGGCCGCTCAATCACTGATCGACGACAAGCTAATGACCAACGCAGATTTTGCTGAAGTGTTTACTGAAGACGGATATAGAAATCCGCAAACTCACTTTATTGACGGCATAGTCTATGACGGCACCAAACCAAATGAATACATTAACAAATTTTCAATTGGCTTGAAGTCAGGCGAAACACTGTAGTTGGACAAGGAAGATAAAACGATGACCACTATCAGCAGAAAGTTAACCTCAAATACAGGCTTGAGCGGGATAAAAACCTTAATGATTGCTAATGAATCGATTAAACAATTACTGTTGCCGTTTGTTGGTATTGTATGTTTCATGATCATTTGGGCAATGGCCGCAAATAATATTCAAACCTCGCTTGGTCAGTTTCCAGGGCCAAGCCATGTCTTTGAGCAGTTTGGTAATTTATACCAAGAGCACAATGCTGAGCGTGAAAAAGCGGCATCGTTTTACCAACGTCAAGAAAAGCGCAATGCGGACCGCGTAGCAAAAGATCCGAATTACCAACCGAAAATTCGTTCTTATACTGGTAAAGAGACCTTTATCGATCAGATTGGGACAAGTTTAAAAACAGTATTGAGTGGCTTTATCTTAGCGGCCATTATTGCGATACCTTTGGGGATTGCGATAGGTTTGAGTCAAACACTCAATACTGCTATCAATCCAATAATTCAGATCTTTAAGCCGGTGTCACCGCTTGCGTGGTTGCCATTAGTCACTATGGTTGTCAGTGCACTTTACACCACTGCTGATCCAATGTTTGCCAAATCCTTTATCGTGTCGCTTGTCACGGTAACCTTGTGTTGTTTATGGCCCATGGTTATCAATACTTGTGTCGGCGTTTCTTCGATAAACCAAGATTGGGTGAACGTGTCAAAAGTCTTGAGTTTGCCGTCAGCAACCCATATACGCCGAATTGTTTTACCCGCTGCTATTCCGTCGATTTTTATTGGTATGCGGATGTCTATCGGTATTGCTTGGATGGTGCTAATCGCTGCTGAAATGTTAGCGCAGAACCCTGGTCTAGGAAAATTTGTTTGGGATGAATTCCAAAACGGTAGCTCACAATCACTGAGCCGAATAATGGCTGCGGTGTTAGTTATAGGCTTAATTGGCTTTCTATTAGACCGTTCGATGCTTGCCTTACAACGCTTGTTATCTTGGGATAAAGATAGTGCGCAACGCTAAACAATCACAAGACACCAGTGCCAAATACAGGCTAAGTAAAAGGAACTAACATGAGTATTATTTTAGATATCAGTAAAATTGATATGGTGTTCCCAACACCCAAAGGCGATTTCACTGCCCTGAAAAACGTTGATTTGCAAATCGCTAATGGCGAGTTTATTTCCTTGATTGGCCATTCAGGCTGTGGCAAATCAACGGTGTTAAATATCGTTGCAGGGATCCATCAGGCAACCAAGGGCGGGGTTTTGCTTAATAACAAAGAAGTTAATTCTCCTGGCCCAGAGCGAGCTGTCGTTTTTCAAAATCACTCGTTGTTGCCATGGTTGAGCGCTTATCAAAATGTTGAGCTTGCCGTCAAACAGGTGTTTTCCGAACGCATGAATAAAGCCGAAATGGATGAGTGGATCAAGCATAATCTCAATTTGGTGCATATGAGTCACGCGATGGATAAAAAGCCAGATGAAATCTCAGGCGGTATGAAGCAACGTGTTGGGATTGCTAGAGCATTAGCGATGCAACCTGAAATCTTACTCATGGATGAACCGTTTGGCGCACTTGATGCGTTAACTCGTGCTCATATGCAAGATTCATTAATGGAAATTCAGCAGGAGCTCAACAACACCGTCATTATGATCACTCATGATGTCGATGAGGCGGTGTTACTTTCCGATCGCATTATTATGATGACTAATGGCCCAGCGGCAACTATCGGTGAAATACTGAGCGTGGATTTACCACGACCGCGAAATCGCGTGGAACTTGCGCAAGATCCTCTTTACAACGAGTATCGCTCAACAGTTTTGAGTTTCTTGTATGAAAAGCAAAGAAAAATAGAAACGATAAGTGCATCAGAGCATGGTAAAAAATCAGCTAAAACAAAAGAAAAAGTTGCGTAATAACAACATATTTACATTCAGACTATGCTATAAGAGTTAAGTTGCACAAAAACTGTGCAATTCACGATAATAATATTTGAACTAAGGGATACCCATGAACAAGCAAATAAATAAGAAACACAAGTTCGCCCTCATAGTGGCAGGCTTAATTGCTTCAACTTCAACGGTTTATGCTGAGAGTGAGTTTGGCGAATTTAATGCAGATTTTCGTTTGCGTTATGAAGGTGTCGATCAGGCTAATAGCTTAAAAGATGCTGATGCTTTAACGTTACGTACCTTACTTAATTTTAAAACCAAAGATTTCAATGGTTTTTCGGGCATGATAGAGCTCGAAGATTCCCGTGCCTTGATTGATGATTACAACGACACTTTAGGCAAAAACCCTGATTATTCTGTTGTAGCTGACCCTGAAACCACAGAGCTAGACCAACTATTTATCCAATATAAGCAAGAGGGCTTTAGTGCCAAGATTGGTCGCCAAGATATCAATTTAGACAACCATCGTTTTGTAGGTAATGTCGGTTGGCGCCAAGATAAGCAAACCTTCGATGCATTTCGTTTTACCGCCGGTGAAGACAAGTGGAAATTCGACTATAGCTATATTAACAAGCGCAACCGCATTTTCGCTGATGAAAAAGATATTGATTCAAGTGATCACCTAATTAATGCTAGCTACAACACTCAATACGGCAAATTTACCGGTTATGGCTATTTACTAGAGCAAGACGATATGATCAACAATGCCCTTGATACTTGGGGTGTGCGTTGGACTGGCGGTGTTGAGAAGTTCTTGCTACAAGCTGAATTTGCCTTACAAGACTATGAAATGGGCACGACTGAATATTCAAGTGAATACATGTTGCTCGAAGCGGGTTATAAATTTGACCAAGTAACAGCAAAACTTGGCTTTGAAATTCTCGGTTCTGATAGCGGCGAATATGGCTTTCAAACGCCGTTAGCGACACTACACAAATTCAATGGTTGGACGGATCAATTTCTTTCAACACCAGATGTGGGTTTACAAGACTTCTACGCTTCGTTTGCCGGTAATTTGTGGGGTGGTAAATGGCTAGTGGCATACCACGACTTCCAATCTGATGATTCTAACGCACAAGCAAGTAATTACGGCAGTGAATTCGATGCACAATACACCCGTAAAATCACCAAGTATGTGAGCGGCGGTTTAAAGTACGCTAATTACTCGGCGGGTGATGTGGCGACTGGTAAGGTCGACACCGACAGAATTTGGTTGTGGCTACAAGCTAAGTTTTAGAAAACGATAAAAAAGCGTGGGTGTATGCCAATACACCCACTAACTAACTGACCTGATGAAACAATAATAACGATCAAATCGTCATACGGAACAACCGAAAACTAAAAGGGTAAAACATGTCTTCTTTAAAGCAAATACTTGTCGTTGGTAACGGCATGGTAGGGCATCACTTTGTCGAACAATTAGTTCAGCTAAAAGAAAACACTGATAAATCAGTGACTTATAAAATCACGGTGTTGTCAGCTGAGCCACGGTTAGCCTATGACAGGGTTCATTTATCGGAATATTTTTCAGGTAAAACAGCTGACGATTTAGCGCTAACCAACCTTGATATTTATGCTCAATGGGGAGTTGAAGTAAAAACAAGTGCCAAAGTGATCGCTATTGATAAAGTACAGCGATTTGTCACCATCGAAGGCGGTGAAACGCTTGCTTACGATAAATTAGTTATTGCCACTGGCTCGTATCCTTTTGTGCCACCAATTAAAGGCAATGACCAAGAACACTGTCTAGTCTACCGCACCATTGAAGATCTAGAGGCAATTCAAGCAAGTGCTCAAGTCAGTAACGTGGGTGTCGTTATCGGTGGCGGTTTATTGGGATTAGAAGCGGCAAATGCCCTTAAACAATTAGGCTTAGAAACACATGTCGTTGAATTTGCACCACAGCTAATGGCGGTTCAAATTGACCAAGGTGGTGGCGCCGTGCTTAAAGACAAAATTGAAGAGCTCGGCGTTAAAGTGCACACCCAAAAAGCGACCACTGAAATCGTAAAATCAGACCAATCGCGTTATAAGCTTGTGTTTAGCGATGATACCGCACTTGAAACCGATTTGATTCTATTTTCAGCGGGTATTAGACCACATGATGAACTAGCCAAAGTATCAGATCTAGCAATGGGTGAGCGTGGTGGCATCGTTATCAACAACCAATGTTTAACCTCAGATGAAAATATCTATGCCATTGGTGAATGTGCTTTGTGGAATAACTTTATTTTCGGGTTAGTAGCGCCTGGTTATCAAATGGCGAAAGTTGCCGCATCACATATCCTCGGCGATGTAAACTCGTTTACCGGTGCCGACATGAGCACCAAGCTCAAACTAATGGGCGTTGATGTAGGCTCGATTGGTGATGCCCACGGTAAAACACCACTATCGCAATCTTATACCTTTGAAAATCAGCCAGAGGGTATTTATAAAAAAATAGTGGTGAGCGAGGATAAAACGCAATTACTCGGCGCGGTATTAGTAGGCGATACAAGCGATTATGACACGTTATTGCAGTACATGCTCAATGGCTTAACCTTACCTGAAGCGCCAGAGTCGCTTATTTTACCAATGGCGACAGATAAACCAGCACTAGGCGCTGATGCGCTCCCCGATAGTGCAATCATTTGTTCGTGTCACAATGTTTCAAAAGGAGACATAGTTCAAGCTGTTGAACAAGGTGCTTGTGATGTTAATGCGATAAAGCAGTGCACGAAAGCAAGTACTGGTTGTGGTGGCTGCGCGGCACTTGTCAAAAACGTTACTGATAGTGAATTGGCAGCACGTGGCGTTGAAGTTAATACTGATTTGTGTGAACACTTTGCATATTCGCGTACCGAGCTGTATCACATCGTTAAAGCCGAAAAGATTACTACCTTTGATCAATTACTTGAAAAGCATGGTAAAGGGTTGGGGTGTGAAATATGTAAACCTACCGCAGGCTCAATTCTCGCGTCTGTTTGGAACGACTATGTGTTAAAAGATCAACATTTACCGCTCCAAGATACCAATGATTTATTCCTAGCGAATATGCAAAAAGACGGCACATATTCGGTTGTACCGCGCATACCAGGAGGAGAAATTACGCCTGATAAGCTGATCACCATTGGCGAAGTTGCTAAAAAATATAACTTATACACCAAAATCACGGGTGGACAACGCATTGATTTGTTTGGCGCAAGAGTAGAGCAGTTGCCAGATATTTGGCGTGAACTTATCGACGCTGGCCTAGAAACTGGCCACGCTTATGGCAAGTCACTGCGCACGGTTAAATCGTGTGTAGGCTCAACTTGGTGTCGTTACGGCGTTCAAGATAGTGTGTCGATGGCACTACTTGTTGAGAATCGCTATAAAGGCTTGCGCTCACCTCATAAGATCAAAATGGCGGTTTCAGGATGTACGCGAGAATGCGCTGAAGCGCAAAGCAAAGACATTGGCGTAATCGCGACAGACAAAGGGTGGAATTTATACGTTTGTGGTAATGGCGGTATGAAGCCACGCCATGCCGATTTATTTGCCACTGATTTAGATGATGTCAGCTTAATTCAATATATCGATCGGATCTTAATGTTTTACGTAGCAACAGCTGATCGCCTACAACGCACTTCAGTATGGCTTGAAAACCTAGAAGGTGGCTTAGACTACTTAAAACAAGTGGTCATTGACGATCATCTTGGGATAAATGCTGAGCTAGAAAGCCAGATGGCTCATATTGTTGGTAGCTATCAATGTGAATGGAAAACAACGATTGAAGATCCTGAAAAGCTCAAGCGTTTTAAGCATTATGTCAACTCAGACAAAAGCGATGACAATATCGTTTTTGTCACCGAGCGTGAGCAAATTCGCCCAGCGCGTTTTGATGAGAAAATTCGTGTTAAAACCATCGAAGCCATATAGGAGCAGAGTATGAGTAATCAACAATGGCAAAGAATTTGTGCCGAAGATGCGTTGTGCGATAACGCAGGCGTTTGCGCACTTATTGCTACCGAGCAAAGCGAGCAGCAAGTTGCAATTTTCAAAGTTGGCAAAACACAGCAACAAGTTTACGCCATTGGCAATTATGATCCGATTGGTAAAGCGAATGTTTTATATCGCGGCATTGTTGGTTCAGTTGATGAGCAAATTGTTGTTGCCTCACCACTTTATAAACAGCATTTTTCGCTGACCAGTGGCCAGTGTTTACAAGCAACAGAGGTTAGCGTGCCGGTTTATCCAGCGCGTATTAATCAAGGCTATGTAGAATTATTTGCATAACTCAAAGAGCGAATATTTGATGACAACTAAACTACTAGCACCAAACGCCCGCAGAATTACCACAACGTGTGCTTATTGTGGTGTTGGTTGCGGGATTGATCTTAGTTTAAATAGCAAAACGACCAATTCACCCGTCAAACAGTTATCAGGTTGTCATTCGCATCCCGCCAATTATGGCCGGCTTTGTGTCAAAGGCAGTAATTTACTCAATACTGTTTCAACAGACAATCGACTTGGTGATGCGCAAATAGACGGTCAAACCGTCGATGTCGATACGGCTACTAGCTATGTAGCGAAGCAATTTAACCATGTGATCGAGCAACACGGCCGTGACGCTATCGCATTTTATGTCTCGGGGCAATTATTGACCGAAGACTACTATGTGGCTAACAAATTGATGAAGGGCTATATTGGCACAGGCAATATAGATACCAACTCTAGGCTATGCATGAGCAGTGCTGTCGCCGCTTATAAAAGAGCATTTGGTGAAGATATCGTACCTTGCAGTTATCAAGACATCGAGCAATGTGATTTATTCGTGATCACTGGCTCTAATATGGCTTGGACGCATCCAGTACTATTTCAACGCTTAGAGCGCGCGCGAGAAATAAACCCGAATTTAACCGTCGTGTGTTTAGATCCCAGAAAAACCGCAACAAGTGAACTGGCAGATATCCATTTAGCCCTAAAACCTGCCACCGATGCAGGATTTTTCAACGGCTTACTCAACTATTTAATCTGCACAAATGCTATCGACCAAGCATTTATCGAACAACACACCAACGACTTTTCTAAAACCGTTAAAGCGTGTAAATCGTGGACGCTCGATACCGTAAGTGAATTCTGCCAGCTAAGCCAAGAACAACTAACCAAGGTTTATCAGCTATTTGCCACGACAGAAAAAGTCGTCACTTTCTTTTCAATGGGTATTAACCAATCGAATACTGGCGTTGATAAATGCAATAGCATTATCAATTGTCACCTAGCGACCGGAAAAATTGGCAAGCTAGGTATGGGGCCATTTTCGATCACAGGGCAACCAAATGCCATGGGCGGTCGAGAAGTAGGGGGCTTAGCTAACCAATTAACTGCGCATTTATCAATTGAAGACAAAACGCACCGTGAACTTGTCCAAAGTTTTTGGCAGTCACCGTCGATCGCTAGTGAATCAGGATTAACCGCTACCGCAATATTTGAAGCGATAAAATCAGGTAAGATTAAAGCGATATGGATAATGGCAACTAACCCGGTAGTTAGCCTGCCAGATCACCAACTGGTGAAAGACGCACTAGAGGCATGTCCGCTTGTGGTGGTATCTGACTGTGTTGCAAACAACGATACCATGCAGTTTGCCGACGTTAAGCTACCGGCAAGTGCTTGGCTGGAAAAAAATGGCACGGTGACAAACTCGGAGCGAAGAATATCAAGGCAACGCTCAGTTTTAGCCCCCTACGCAAATGCTAAGCAGGATTGGCAATTAATTTGTGATGTCGCTAATAAAATGGGCTTTAGTGGCTTTGATTACCAACACCCACAGGAAATTTTCACTGAGTTTGCCGCGCTTTCAGGTATTGCTCATCAAGATCAACGAAAATTCGATATTTCAGGCTTGAGTGATTTATCTCGTCAACAATACGACCAACTTGAACCATTGCAATGGCCGATAAACCAACACTATCCATTAGGTTGTCGAGATGTACTTGCCGATCAGCAATATTCTACCCGAAACAGAAAAGCTAATTTTATTGCCATCACCCCGATTGGAGCGCAATTAGCTGAACAAGCGCAGAAGGATTTTCTGGTTAATAGTGGTCGAGTGCGCGATCAGTGGCATACCATGACAAGAACCGGCTTAACTGAAAAATTATTTACCACGCAAGATCAGCCCTTTGTTGCCATTAACATCGATGACGCTAAAAAGCAGGGGATTAAAAACTTCGATTTACTGGCGATTGAAAACCAATATGGCAAGGTGATCTTGCCAGCCCAGCTTGATAGCAACCAAGCCGCAGGTGAGTTGTTTGTGCCGATTCACTGGAATCAGCAATTTGCCTCTCATGCGAATGTTTCAAGCTTATACCCCATTATCATCGACCAAATATCTGGCCAGCCGCAACTAAAACAAACACTCGCAAGTATTACCAAAGTTAAGCCTGCTAAATACATTCAGGTTTATAGCAAGCAAGCCATTCAACTGTCATTTGACTATTGGCATAAACTTGTCACAAAAACGGGCTACGCCTATCAAGCTGCTCAGTTAAGTGATGACGCCAATAAAAATGTCCAGACAATTCAGCAAATTAAAGCGCATTATCACGGCAGTTGGTACAGTTATCAAACACCAGAACAACACATAAGTTTGTGCACTATTGATGATTGCATACAGTGTTATATTGTTGAAACGCAAAAACATCAGGCGTTAAATACGGCGTGGCTCGATGCGATGATGGCAAAACAAAGCCTGAGCTTTGCGGATATTCAATCACTGCTGATCGGCAAGCCAAGTGATGAATTTTTACAGGGAAAAATTGTCTGTAGCTGCTTAGGTGTAAGAGAAAAACAAATCGTTAATGCCATCAATAAAGGTTGCAACAGTGTTGAACAACTATCAGAGCAGTTAGCTTGTGGTACGAAATGCGGCTCTTGTAAACCCGAATTAAAACAATATGTTAAACGGCTTTATAATCGTCGTGTAAACAAGATACAATGTTCAGAACTATTAACTTCAACATAACAGTGAAAGTTGATGTCTTAAATTAAATAATTTAATGCCCGTTATATAATGCCTGATGTAGTATTTAATATAGGAACAACCAGATGACCACAAAAATTGATCAAGTCAAAGAAATGAAAATGTATTATCAAGAGTTCCATCACAAGTGTATTACCTGGTACATAACTATAATGGTTTTTTTTATCGCAGGTGCTATCGCATACAATGGTGAGGGGCTTGTTCTTTCAGTCGGTATTACAGTAATTTTTTTTACAGGTTTGTTCACTTTCACAATATTTGGTTGTATTTTTCATTACAGCGCAAGAATTGATGTTTTAAATACCTATTTATCGACATGTAAAGACGAGATTCCTGATGATTGGTACACAAGATCAAAAAACGTAAGTATATCAATCAAGGGGTTTGGGTCGTTCTTTTTTGCATTGATAGGAATTATCACCTTTATGTGTGTCAGTATACTTTCTTGGTTAAAGTTCATTAGTTAACGTCTTTAAGCTTTTTGCGTTTACCTGATTGATGTCGCTCTCTTAGATCTGAATCGATATAGCGGTCAGTTGTCGCCATCGAGGCATGGCCGGCATCATCACGAACGTGCTCACGCGGACGATGTTTAACATCTTCTGAAATACCGGTATGGCGCAGCCAGTGAACAGTTGCAGCTTGCAGTTCGTTGGCGTCATCGGCTAAACCATGATTTTTCATTCGCTCAAACGCTTGATTAAAGCAATATTGCACGATATTTCTAATTTGCCGTGTCGACCTGATCGGCCCTTTACCTTTAAAACTCGTGACCAAAGGTTCATATTCGCCAGGAATTGGCAGAGCAGGGAGCTTGCGTGAATTGCGATAGCGTTTTAACGCCATTAACATTTCGTCACTGACGGTAATTATTCGGTTTTTATTGCCTTTACCTAATACGTGAAACCACCAATTACCATCGTGATCTTTGCGAAAATCCTGCATCATTGGCATTGAACGCTCGTCTGCAACGAGCTCTGACACACGTAAATACATGGCGTACAGGCAATTCATTATAAACAGTGTCCGCTCGTGCTCTTCAGGGTTCTCATTAGCTAAAATTTCAGCTGTTTCAATAACATATTCCCATTGAAGATTACTAATTCGGCGAATTTCTGCTCGAGTTTCTTTTTGAATAAATTTACTTTTTTGGCGAATTAACGCAACAGGGTTATGTTCACAAATACCTTCTTGAACCAAAAACTCGTAAAACGACGAAAGTGCAGTAAACATGGCTTTAACCGCAGCCTGAGACAATTCATAGCTGGTAATATTTGCTGCTTTACCGGCTTTAAATTCGGATTTAGACACGCTAACAACAAAAGGTTTCCATTCAGGGTTAACCACACGCAAACCCGCTTTAGATTTAAAGCGCGCTACATTTTTAGTGCCGATCCAGTGCTTGGGTGGTGATTTACAAAACTCGATATAGGCTTCAATATCTGACCGAACAAAGCTGGTAATTGAGCGCTGTTCAACCAACCAAGCCCATTGAATTAACCGTTCGATTTCTCGGCGATAACTATTAAAGGTTGCCTTAGAGCCGTTGTAGCTATAAACAAACTTCAAACAAAATTCTAAATCAGTTTCAACGTTATTAATTTTTGTGATCGGGTCAGATAACTTAACGGTAATTTCTTTAAATGGATTTCCTAGATATTCTAGGTTATCGATAAAAGGCCGTGGTGTGGGAATTGAAGATGTCATAAGTTGATTTATCGATTTATTATTTTTTTAATGATAATGGTAAATAAGCTCGATAATACGCGATAAATCACCCTAATTCAATATTTCCGATATTCACAAATATCGGAAATAAAAGTCATGTAATTCTGCCCCATATTGTAGCTTGCTAAATCAATCGCCACATTTAGCAATAAATAATCAAACATGTGTGTTATCGCAAAATCTGGCATTCAAAATAGCGCGATTTTTTAAAATCTGACGCCTAATACCTCACCTAATTAATTAGATTTTACGTAGCGAACGTGAATTTTCTAATGTAATTAGTGTGGAGCGCTTGATAAATAAGACTCTCAAGATAATTTGCAAAGATTTAAATAAAGCATATATTTATTTCAAAATACTACCGAGATTAAAAAAAGCAGCGTGGCAAAACCAAGCTGCTTTTAAATTCACATACTAGTTAACCTGAGCGCTTATTAACTACCGTTGTTCAATGGGCTTTAACTTTAATGCTAGCGCTGGATCTAGTCGAACATTATGCCAGTTAATACGCCAATCTAAGTGTGGCCCGGTTGCTCGGCCACTTGCGCCAACTTTTGCCACCACTTGACCTTGTTTAACATCGTCACCAACATCAACATAACTGCCGCTTAAATGTAAAAACGTTGAAGAAATGCCTTGGCCATGATCGATTATCATCGTGCCACCAGAGTAAAACATATCTGGTACCCATAAAATGACTTTGCCATCAGCTGGTGCTTTGACTGGATCACCGGTATTACCCGCATAATCTAGCCCATAATGCGGGGTTTTAGGGACACCGTTATAGTAACGTTGACTACCATAAACGCCGGTAATTGTGCCTTCTATTGGTGCAACAAATCCCTGTGAAAAGGCCGTTAATTCTGAGCTAATTGCCCTTGCCTGCTTAACTTGGGCACTGTCTTTACGGGCTCGCTCAACTGCCTTGGGATCAGGGTTCATGATCTTACGAGCAATACCTTCAACACGTTGAATATTGTATTCACGACTGCTTGGGGTCAAGGTTTCACTATGTACTTTACCACTCGGGCTTTTGACGATTAATTCAACACTTTCTGTGGTATCGCGGCCAAAACCAAACGCAAAATCGCCATTTTTTGACACTGGTAATGCTTTTCCATCAAGGCTTACTTGGCTACCGGCTTGCGTTTTACCAATGATCAAAGCACCTTGCGTTATCTCTCCCGATAAACTCACCTGAGCATTAGCGGGCTGGCTAAGTCCAAAGAGCGCGCTAAAGATTGCGACCCATGTAACGTTTTTAACGGCTCGACGTTTATGCACTCGACTATGCATCAGCAATAGCTCCTTTGCCAACACCCTCATAAGCCACCACTTTAATATCCGTGAGTGGCCGATGCTTTTTCAATTGTCTTGCGATAAAGTCGGCGAGTAGCTCAACGGTTGAATCACAATCGACTACATCAATACGCTGCCTTTCTACGGCAATATCAAAACGACCTTGCGGTGCAGTATAAGCAAAGGTGTCGAATTCTTCGGTTAATTTTGATTTGGCGTAATCTGACAACTCAACTAACTCATGGGCAATAGCATCGTCTTCACTGGCGAGGTAAATATCACGCCAACGCTCGCACCATAGTTGCTCAAGCTCTAGACTGCGCTCACCATTTTCATACACCTCAATAGTTGAGCGATGACCATGGGCGATCCGCTGGCAATTACCATCGTGCTTTTTCAATCCGTGGGTGTAATGATAATACTCGCCTTCAATAGCTTCCTCTCGCAAGGTAATTGTCAGCCCTTCAACATTGTCAGGTAAGCTTTGCTTTATGATAGCGGTAACGTGTTGAGTCACTGATGGTATATCAATTGTTAAAGTATCAATTTTAGCGAAGGCTTGGTTCGGCGATTGCAGGTAATAGCAGCCGTTATCACTTTCAAAATCAACAAACTCATGGGCTTCGTGCAGGTTTGAAGCCATTACGCGTAAGTTTGCTGATTGCATCGGTAACAATAATTTGTGATCAACGGCATCATCAATAATGGCTTTGATTTGCTTTTTAACCACGCCAAAATCCAACACCATACTCATTTCGTTAAGTGCACCGTCTAACAGTACATCAACGATCCAACTTTCACCGACAATACCGCGCTTTTCACACAAATATGAAAAATCGATAACGGTTAGATCTTTGACAAAAAGTTGCATAGTGGTCCTTAGGCTTTAACTTGCCATTGAATTTGTTCGTCTGCACGAATAGGTACAACAACGTCATCACCAAAACTTAACGTTGCAGGTACGTCCCAGCTTACTTTCTCTAGCGTAATAGTATCGCTATTAACCGGTAAGTTATAAAACTTAGGGCCATTTAAGCTGGCAAAACCTTCAAGGTTGTCTAACTTACCCTCTTGCTCGAATACTTCGGCATATAATTCAATTGCCGCATGCGCAGTATAAGAGCCCGCACAGCCACAAGCTGACTCTTTGGCGTGCTGTGGATGCGGTGCTGAATCGGTGCCCAAAAAGAACTTTTCACTACCAGAAGTTGCGGCTTCAACCAATGCTTGTTGGTGAATATTGCGTTTTAAAATGGGCAAGCAAAAATAGTGCGGACGAATACCGCCAACGAGCATGTGATTGCGGTTGAACAATAAATGATGTGCCGTAATCGTCGCGGCAACATTTGCGCCAGCTGATTTAACAAACTCGACCGCATCTTTCGTGGTAATATGCTCAAGCACGACTTTTAAATTTGGATACTTAGCCACTAAAGGCGATAATATATTGTCGATAAACACTTTTTCGCGATCAAAAATGTCGATGTGATTATCGGTTACTTCACCGTGTATAAGCAACGGCATTTCACAAGCTTGCATTTGCGCGATAACTGCATCGATATTTTGAATATCCGTTACACCTGATGACGAATTAGTCGTTGCACCGGCAGGATATAGCTTAGCGGCATAAACAATGCCTGAGGCTTTAGCATCAATAATATCTTGCGGCGTTGTTTGATCGGTGAGGTACAAGACCATCAAAGGTGTGAAGTTTTCACTGTGATTATGCGCTTGAATGCGATCGTAATAAGCTTTCGCCATTTCAGCATTTACCACAGGTGGTACTAGATTAGGCATGACAATAGCGCGACCAAAATAACGGCTAACATCTTTGACGGTGTCAGCTAAAACTTTGCCGTCGCGTAAGTGAATGTGCCAATCATCAGGCCTTTTAATTGTTAAAGTGGTCATTTTGTCTTCCTATAAGTAAATCTATCTATCTTATTGAATCTAATTGAATTATTGCGTAACGCGTTACTTTATTTAGTCCGCGTTACTGTTGTTTTCTTCTAATAGTGCCAGTAATTGGGCTTTTAAATTAGGTGGTACTTTGTGGATCACTAACGTATCTGCTGCTTTATTATAGACAACGTCTTGTCCAAAGTGACTGCGTTCAAAACTGACACTAATACCGTTGCCGTAACCCGAGTATTTTGTCACTTTATTTATCACTGCCTGATCATGAGGGAAGTTTTCTTCTAACGGATATGCTTGCTCTTGACAAAACTTGTAAAAATCCGTTTCTTCACTTTCGCTTGGCAAGACGTCACCAAGTGCTTTGATTGAAACTTCTTGGCCTGATTCTTTTTGTTCTTTACAGTAACTCAAAAGCTCTTTACGGGCGTTTTGTTTCTCTTCTGCGTTTAACTGGTTTGTCGCAACATAATCTTCTACTGCCTGCACCAGGGTTAAGCTTTGCTCTTTTGCGTCAACACCTTCTTCACAGTGCAAAAACTCCAAGAAGAAATCGGCAACCTTGCGCCCTGCTCGACCTTTGATAAAAGAAATATATGATTTATTTTGGCTATTTTGTAAATAGTCGAATAAGTCAATGCGGGCTGCAAGTTGTAATTTAGCGGTATCAAGGTGCTTATCCGCGGAGATATTCAACTCACCATCAACACTGTAATGCTCGGTTACAGGGATAATCGCAACAAACATAAAGCGGCCGCCCATATATTCATAATGGCAAATAACGAGATATCCCGCTTCAACTAACTCATATTTGTCGAGCTCTTGCTTTAAGCGCTCAGCAGCATCAACCGAAAACTGAGTAAAGCTCTGTTCGTCATCTAAGTAACGAGAAAGTAACTCATCAAAGCCAACTTTTTCGCCTTCAGCGGGCATGGTATTAAACTTTGCGTAAGCTTTTGAGCCTTTACCGTTGTATAAATGGTGTAAAACGTCTATAAAACTGTTAAGTTTTTCAGTGACTTCGATGTTTTCAGGACCGAACTGTAAATTCGCTTCTGAGCTTTCGTCGAGCTTGGCGATAAAATGCAAAGCAATATTTTTAATTAGTAAACTCATAAATTGTCTAGTGTTATATCGTTATCGGTTTTGGTAAACTAGCGGCTATTAAATTTTTAATTAACAACTAAATTATGCCTATTGTATCCAAGTATTCTAACGAACGTGTAGAAAAAATTATCGATGATTTGATGAAAGTCTTAGCTGATGAGTCTGCAACAGCTGACTTAGCACTCATGTGTTTAGGGAATGCTGTCACTGAAGTGATATTAAATCAAGTGCCAGAGAGCCAACGCGCGCAAATTACGCAAAACTTTGCAAACGCTTTAAAACAATCAATAAAATCATCTTAAGAAGTATTTATGGCAACAATTGTATCAAAGGATTACAGCAAAAAACTATTAAAGTTAATTAGTTGGAGTCATTGGTTCACGTTTTTTAACATTGCAATCGCAATTGCGTGTTCGGTTATTTACATCGCCAGTGAGCCATTACCTGAAACTTTGCTTGGCCAAGTGTACTTAATCGCCAACTGGTTCAGCCATATGGCGTTTATTACCTTTTTAGCCTTTGTATTGATTGTATTCCCGATCACCTTATTGTTGCCATACACACGCTTTATTCGGGCAAGCGCGTCGGTTGTTTTTACCGTTTATATAATGCTCTTGTTGCTCGACGGTTATATCTACAGCCAACTTGGTTATCACATCAATAGCTCATCTTCTGATCAAATATTGGCGGTTATTAACACCCAAATAGAAGCTGATAGTCGCGCATTTTGGTTCACGGCTGTTGTCGTTTGTATTATTGCGCTTAGTGTAGAGTTAGTTATATCTAACTACGCTTGGAAGCACTTAGAGCAGTTACAAAATACCAAATTTGCCAAATACTTCATTCACAGTTTTGTTGGTTTGTTCTTCTTTAGTCATATTACCCATATTTGGGCCGATGCTAATCTTAATTATGACATTTTAGGGCAAGACAATGTGCTACCGCTTTCTTATCCACTTACCGCGAAAACGCTCCTTACGAAATATGGCATGTTCGATAAGAACGCCTATTTAGAGCGAAGAACAAATCCACTAAAGCTTGCCCATGAAGCGCCTAGCTACCCTGAGTTAACAGGTCAGTGTCGCGCACATAAAGAAGCGCAAAGAGCATTGATTGTCCTCACTAAAAATAATTTGAGTCAGAAAAACATTAACCAGTTTAGTGAGCGCTCAAACCAACGCACAACTAAGTTGCTTCGCCATACTGATAGCGCAGAACTTAGCGATGCGTGGTTCAATCTCTTTTATAGCTTACCCACTATTTACCAGCCAGAGGTGCTTGCGCAGCAAAAAGCGCCAGTCTTATTTCAAGCACTTTCACAGCAAGGGTTAACATCCAGTTTTACTCAAGTTGGTAGTGAAACTTCGCATGGTTTGCCAAGCTGGGCAAGCGACTTATTTGAAAGCGAAGAACAAATTGATGATATTTCACCGTATTTGAACGCAGACATTTTTGAAGAAATTCCACCTGGCTTACATGTTATTTATTTTGATCAGGAAGATAACTATCAATATCAGATTTTTGTTGATGCACTATTACTGGCTCAAAAACAAAATCGACAAAACGATATCGTTTTTATTTCTCGTATCGGTAATCAAAACCTATCGGACAGCTTATCTAAAAAGCCGGCACTGTTAATTAGTCCACACATCAAGAAAGTCGATATTGATGAGCGTACAAATCATATGGATATTGCACCTACGTTATTAAACCATTGGCTTGCTTGTGACATCAAAACCCCACGCTATAGCGTTGGTAAATCCATTGTTTCGTTAAAAAGAGATCGCGTATTAGCCAATACCCATAAAAACGGCATTATGGTGTTTGATAAAGATCGTTCAGTGTTTGTCGATCAGAACTCGAACTTCCAAACGTTTTCACAGCGTTTAGGAGAACCTATTATGGACGATAAAGACTTTCCATTATTAATCGATGGCATTCACTACATTACTCAGTTTTCAACGAATAATGCGACATCGAATGAACAAGTGAACAACAAATAACCAGTTGATATTTTAGATAAAAACTCTATATTGCTTTTTCAGGATAAACGGTTAATATAGCGTGGTCAAAAGGACATCGGGATATAGCGCAGTCTGGTAGCGCGTGCGTCTGGGGGACGTGAGGTCGCAGGTTCAAGTCCTGCTATCCCGACCACTTCTAACCTCTTATTTTTAGAGGGTTAAATTTCCACAAAATGTCTGAATAGTTGAGCCAAATTAAGTCCATCATAGCATGAGCGAAAGTCTTGATTTGGCCCGATAAACATCAACCAATCTCCACCCGATTTCTGCCAGATGTTTTGGCTTGATAAAGTGCTTTATCTGCTGCTTTTAACATGTCATTAAACGATTGATGCAGTGTAGAACGTTCAACAACACCCGAGCTAATTGTGATAAAAATATCACCAACCACATCATCTTTAATTGGCAGATCCATTTGTGCCTGCCTGATCCTTTGTGCAATTACATAAGCATCGTCGCCGTTAGTTTCAGGTAGCAATATAATAAACTCCTCTCCACCAATTCGAGCAACAATATCATGCTCTCTAATCATTGACTTAAGGAGCGTTGTTAAACTTTTCAATACGTTATCACCACTGGCGTGACCAAAGGTGTCATTGACGTGTTTAAAATGATCAACATCCAATAAAATCATCGCCATAGGCGAGCTATGACGCTTGGCGCGAGCAAACTCTATTTGCGCATGCTCTTCAAAATAGCGCCGGTTATAAGCACCTGTGAGGTGGTCTTTAGTAGCCAATTCCTCGTAAGATTCTTTTAAATTGTATAGCTCGGTTACATCGGTAGAAAACCCAATAAGTGCCCTTTTACCTTTACCATATTCAAAAGGTACTTTTACACTTTGGTAATGGAGCTTCTTGCCATCGGCGTCCATACTTTCATGTGCAACTACTTTTTCGTTTTTATCAAAAACTTGTTTGTCAGATTGCCAAAAATGGTCGGCAGTTTCTGTTGGTAGTACTTTAGAGTCGAGCTTGCCGGAAATATAACTCGCATCGTAGCCAAATAAGTCAGCCGTTTTGCTATTTACATATAAAAAATTGCGATTACTATCTTTCATGTAAATAAAGGCATCAACGTTATCAAGTACTACATTCAGTAAATCGTGCTGCTCATCAAGTTCAATCTCGAGTAATTTACGCTCCGTAATATCTGTTGCAATACCATATAGACCAATCAAGGTACCTTGCTCGTCATACATCGGTGACTTGGTTGTTTGATAAATACGGACCGTATTAGACGACTTTATATAATTCTCTTCTTCCGATTCAATGGTTACTTCATCATCAAAGACCTTGCGGTCATTATCGAGTATGGCCTGATATTCCGACAAATCGAAAAATGCACTATCATCTTGGCCAATAATATCTTCTACTGGCACATTGAACAGCTCGGCCATTTTTTGATTTGCAAACGTGTAAACACCATTGAGATCTTTTACAAATATATAAGCATTGACATTGGTAAGCAGCGATTCGTACATCTGCATTTGTCTTTGCAACTTATCAAACATTAGTTTTCTCTTCTTATTTTCTGCATTTTCAGTATCGCACCATTTCTGAAGCTTCTTTTTACCGGCCGTCTTTTGCGCGAACGTCTCACCTAACACGTCTCACCACATGAATTTGTTAATAAACTGATTAATGAACTTTCAGGCAATGGTTTTGAATAAAAATAACCTTGTAAAAGATTTACGCCATTTTGGATTAAATAGTCAGCTTGCTCCTGGGTTTCTATCCCCTCAGCAATAGTTGCCATATTCATCGCCTGTGCCATTGAAATAATAGTTTGCACCAGCTGTGCAGACTCTTGCGAATCAAATAGTTCTCGAATAAAAGATTGGTCTATTTTTAAATAGTCAGCATTAAATTTACGTAAATAACTTAGCGATGAATAACCTGTACCAAAGTCGTCAATCGCCACTTGGCTACCATTTCTTTGGACAAGTTTTAATACCTCTAACGTGTTGCCTTGTTCAGTTGCTAGTATGCTTTCGGTTAATTCAAAGCAAAATTGCTCGGGTGACAAACGGTAAGCGGTAATAGTATCTATCCACTTACTATTTTCTGATGTTCGCAAAGGAAACTCATAAACTGAACGATTGACGGTGACTACAATCTCGTTTATGTCGTGTTGTGCTAGGCGATTAAGTAATAAACAAGATTTTTTCAGCACGATATCGCCAAGGCTTTTGATCAAACCATACTTTTCTGCAATAGGAATGAATTCTGCGGGTGAAACCCATTCACCGTTATTTTGCCAACGCGCAAGTGCTTCGACCTTAGTAAATTGGTTGTGCTTATGACAAAAAATCGGTTGAAAATGTACGTCAATTTCTTCGTTAGCAATTGCTTGTTTTAGCTCCGGTATTAAACGATTTAAGCGGTTAAAGTCTGCTTCAATACTCTGATCGTGTATTTGATGGCTATGACCATTGCGACGTTTGGCTCGACAATGTGCTTGCTCTGCTTTGATAAGTAATGACTCAGCATCAGCTAAGTCAAGTGTCGCAAGTGCTGCACCAACACTTATTGTGCAGCTAATACTTGTGTCTCGAATATCAAAGGGTTGCTCAAAGGTACAACACAACTGAGAAATCTTATGTTCCAGCTGCTCTCTTGAGTGAATTTCTGGGCTATAAAAAGCAAAGTTATCGGCACTTAAACGAGCCACTGTCTCATTGCTATCAGTGATTTCTAAAACCCGTTTAGCTATTTCTACTAATAATAAATTGCCAAACTGCTGATCAAAAACGTAGTTAACATTTCGAAATGAGTCTATATCAAACAATATGAGTGCGCCACTTGCGTCAGCATCAGTGCTGGCTAGCAATTGACTATTGATACAATCTAATAAATAGCTGCGATTAACTAATTGAGTCAGTTGATCAAAGTTAGCTTTATTAAACATTGCTTGTTCAGCAGCTTTTTCCGGCGTGATATCGGAAAATTGCGCAATATAGTGGCTCACCTGGCTACTACCATCAAGTAAAGTATTGATAGTTAGGTACTGAGGATAGACCTCACCATTTTTACGTTTATTATAGATCTCACCTTGCCATTTACCCACAGTGTGAAGTTGGTGGTACATATTGCGATAAAATAGTTCGTCATGTTTACCTGATTTCAACATGCTTGGGTTGTTGCCATAGATATCGTCACGTGAATATTGGGTAATTTGACTAAAGGCTTGATTGGTATAAATCACTCGATTAAATTTATCGCAAACAATAATACCTTCTTTGTTATTTTGAACGATTGAGTGACTAAGCTTTAGTGCTGTCAGGTATTCCTGTTGTAACAGCTCCTTTTCTATATAACTTGCAAACAGGACACAAAGTGCTTCTACTTCTTCTATCTCTTTAAACGGTGTTTGATATAGTGCGACTAAAAGTACGTTTTTTTTGTCGCTACCTATGCATAAAGGAATACCGAGATAACCTTGTGAATCCATGTTGGTTATCAGCGTATCTTGTGGATATAAGGTTTGAACACTATCTTTAATACAGACAACCGTCGCGTTTTTTAAATCTGCAAAAGGGGTATGCTCGAGCGCATAACTAAAGTTATCTATCTGCTTGCCATTTTCAACAGCCACTACGCTAGTATAAGTTTTTTCATCGTCAGAAATTCTCGCAATAAACACGCAACTTGCATTTATATGCTTCTCTAATACCCGACAAATGGTGCTAAATAAATGACGTTCTGGGTTATTTGATATTTGAGTAATAAGCGATTGTAACTTTTGCTTAACATCTCATTTCCATCGACTATAGGGCTATATGATATGTGCCTATTTTATGAGCAATGAAAATTAAAACTGTTACAGTTTGAAATCAAAAACGCTGTAATCAGTTATTGCAATCGTGTTAATGCTGGCCACGGTAACCTGACGTTACATTGATATCGTCAATCGGTAACAAACAATCACAGAACTAACGCAGATCCTTCATATAATACCTTTATACATGTATTAAGCATCTAAATCTTAGTGTAAAAACTTAGTGTAATTATGGTTCAAGTACTCACATTTCTATCAGTTTTGTTGGTGATTTTTATCTTCCCTCTGCTATTAAAATCGGTAAGCCCTATATTGGGATGAGTGATAGCATCAGCTATTGGTGGCGGACTTTTATATGTCATAATGCCATTTTTCGGCACCTGGGTGCCCGCTTTATTTGGTGCTAACGACTCGTTCGATGCTTTTTTCATAATGGTTCTTGGGGCAATCCATTTGGGCTTAGTCGCCGGGCTAACATTTTATGTTTACAGTGCTTGGTTTACCGATTGAGATGTCTTAAAGCATGAGGCTGGTTGCAAATATATTTTAGTAATACGTCACTATTCATTTAATCAGCAGCGATAACTTCGACTTGTCCTACTGGATGATAGCTCGATGGTTTATCAATGTGTTGCGCATAGAGCTTGTGTGGTAGGTGCGGCGCAAGTAAATCATCAAACACTTTCGGGTTTTGCTCATTAGGATCTAACCACTGGTTGTATCGAATTTTTGGCACAATAAGCGGTGACGCCTTTGAATGAATATGAGTTAATTTATCGTGTGGTGGTAACGTGATAACCGAACACGAGCAAATTAAGTTATCTTCAAATTGCCATTGCCGGTATAAGCCTCCTAAACACATATAATCGCCCTCTTCTACGGTAAAATCGACATAGTGTAATGGCTTTTTATTAACAAACTCTGTTTCACCAAAGCCCTTTACCGGAATTAAACAACGACTTTGCCTAAAAGCTTGATAACCCGCTGAACGCGGCGTGTTTAGTTTATCGTAGCGAGTATTAAACGAGGTGTATTTAGAAGGCTTAAGACCACTAGCATCTTTTTCTAATAGCAACCACCAAATAGCATTGTCGATATAGCGGATGTTATTGGCTTCAACGATGATAGAAACGCGATCGGTTGCACGAATAAAGCGCTGATAGATTTGCGCATCTGGATTAATAACGTTTAGCTCTTGCGATGCTTTTGCAACAGAGCGCGCATAAGTATTTAACCGACCACACATAAAAAGGTTCCGCTATACAGGGGGGAACCACTATAAACCAGTTTTACGCTGTCGACAAAGTGCGCATTACACCGTCCATGGCAATTCATTAATAATGTTCGTCCGTGAACAAAAAAGCCAGCAAGAGCTGGCTTTTAGATGAGTACACTGAGCGCTATGAATTTGCTAGTGCCACTGCTTCTTTGGCTAATTGAGTCACTTTATCCCAATCTTTGTTTTTGATGATCTCATCAGAAACAAGCCAAGAGCCGCCACAACATGCAACATTTTTAAGGGCCAAGTAGCTCTTTACATTATTGACGTTAATACCACCTGTTGGGCAAAACTTAATGTCAGGGAAAGGGCCACCAATACTTTGAATAGCTTTTACGCCACCCGATGCTTCAGCAGGAAAAAACTTAAAGTGATCGTAGCCGTAATCGATACCATCCATTAATTCGGAAATAGAGGAAATACCGGGGATCAAGGCGATGTTTCCTTGATTACCTGCTTTCAACAAGTCTTTCGTTAAACCTGGGCTAATGGCGAACTTAGCACCAGCATCGGCAGAGGCTTGAAGTAATTCTCGATTTGTTACCGTTCCTGCGCCAACAACAGCGTCAGGTAAAGCCTTAGCTATTGTTTCAATAACTTTTAAAGCAGACGGTGTTCGCAAAGTTACTTCAAGTACTTTGATATCAGCTGCAAGTAAAGCTTTTGCAATCGGAAGCGCATCTTCTACATCTTCAATTACCAACACAGGGACAATAGGACCCATAGCAAATAAATCTTGCGGCGTAATTTGCCAATTCTTAGTCACGTGATAAATCCTCTTTAAGCTGCTGGCACAAATAAGCACATGCGCCCAGTAAACCAGGTTGCGCCTCTGTGATGACGTATGTTGGAATATTTTGGTTAAATGGGCTCAAGCGCCCTTTTTCTTCAAAGCGAGCTCTAAATTCACTTTGTTTTAAGAATTCTATAAAACGCGGAACGATACCGCCGGCAATATATACACCGCTAAAACTACTGAGCGTTAACGCTAAGTTACCAGCGAAACTACCTAAAATTTTACAAAACTGCTCAAGTGTTTGATGACAAAGATCATCGGTGTTATCCAGTGCTGCGGCTGAAATCTCATGCGCAGCAAGTGGTTTTGCTTCAACACCTTGATAGTCAGCTAATGCTTGATAGATTTGTTCAATCCCCAAACCAGATAACAATTGCTCGTATGATACATGCGCGTATTTTTTCATTAAGAAACGCAAAATAGCCATTTCTGCTTCATCTATCGGTGCAAAATCAACATGACCGCCTTCACCACCAAGGCTCACCCAACCATTTTCACTTGGCACCACATTCGCAACACCTAAGCCTGTGCCTGGTCCACAAATAGAAATTGGCCGATTAGCAAGTGCTTCACCGCGACCAATCTGGACTTTTTGATCATCAGTCAAAAACGGTACGGCATGAGCAATGGCGGTGTAATCATTGATCACCAACAAGTGGTTTAAATTTAGCGTAGCTTTTAGTTCGCTCTTTGAAAATTGCCAAGGCATGTTGGTCATGACAACCAAGTCTTGCTCTGCTGGGCATGCAATCGCTAAACACACATTTAATTGCGATTGCGCTAATTCGTTACGCGTTAAATAATGTGTGAAGACATCCGCTAGCGATGGAAAATCACGACATTGAAACACATCAATGTTTACTATCTCTCGATTGTCGAGCACTTGCCCGATTCGAATATTAGTGCCACCGATATCAGCGACAAGGTTGGTTATTTGCTTAGCCATAGTTATTTTTGTTCCGCTAAGTAATTATCGTCAAATAAAGAACAAGCACCGGTATCTGCAGTACTTAGATTTCGGCGCATTGAGCCAAATAATTCACGTCCCATTCCTACGTGATGCAAATTAACTTGGCAATTAGAGCTCTCGCGCTTCGAAAGTTCTTCATCACTGACTAATAAGGTCAGTTCACCTGTTTCACCATTTAATTGGATCATGTCGCCATCTTGTACTTTTGCGATCAAACCACCATCAAGTGCTTCAGGGCATAAGTGAATCGCCGCTGGCACTTTACCCGAGGCACCAGACATTCGACCATCTGTTACCAACGCTACCTTAAAGCCTTTATCTTGCAATACGCCTAGTGGTGGCGTTAGTTTGTGCAGCTCGGGCATACCGCGTGATTTTGGCCCTTGAAAGCGAACAACGGCAACAAAGTCTTTTTCTAATTGACCTGCTTTAAACGCTGCTTCTAATTCGTGTTGATCTTCAAAAACGACGGCTGGTGCTTTAACGATTTCACTACCAGGGCGCAGTGATGACGTTTTAATAACCGATGTACCCAAGTTACCTTTAAGTACCTTCAAACCACCGTCATGTTTAAATGGCTGGGCGACACTAGCAATAACTTCAGGATCACCAGACGCTGTTGCACCATCGACCCAGACAAGTTCACCATCTTGTAATACGGGTTGCTGAGTATAACGACGTAGGCCTTTACCACAAATGGTTTCAACATCTTCATGCAATAAGCCAGCATCTAACAGTTCTTTAAAGAGTAATGCCATACCACCAGCTTGGTGGAAATGGTTAATATCGGCGTGGCCGTTTGGATAGATTCGCGTAATGAGCGGAACCGCATCGGAAATATCACTAAAGTCTTGGAAATCAATGATAATGCCAGCCGCTCGAGCAAAAGCGATAATATGCATCGTTAGGTTTGTCGAACCACCGGTTGCGGTTAAACCAACTATCGCGTTAACAATTGAACGCTCATCAATCATTTGACCAACCGGCATATAATTACCTGCTTGGCTGGTTAAGCGAGTAACTTGTCTTGCGGCAGCTTTCGTCAACGCTTCACGCAATGGTGTATTGGGTGCAACAAATGACGAGCCAGGTAAATGCAAGCCCATAATTTCAACCACTAACTGGTTTGAGTTCGCCGTGCCAAAGAAAGTACAGGTACCGGCGCTGTGGTAAGAGGCAGATTCAGCAGCGAGTAATTCTTCTTTACCCACTTCACCTTTAGCAAATTGCTGGCGAACACGGGCTTTTTCTTTATTTGGGATCCCCGATGGCATTGGCCCTGCCGGCACAAAAACCGTAGGTAAATGACCAAAGGTCATACTGGCGATCAATAAACCAGGTACGATTTTGTCACAAATCCCTAGCATTAATGCGCCATCGAACATGTTATGTGATAAAGCTACAGCCGTAGACATTGCAATGACATCGCGGCTCATCAAGCTTAAATCCATACCTGGTTGGCCTTGTGTCACACCGTCACACATCGCAGGCACACCACCGGCAAATTGCGCGACACTGCCAACTTCAGCTACAGCTTGTTTAATAATATCAGGATACGTTTGGTATGGCTGATGCGCACTCAGCATATCGTTGTAAGAAGAAACGATGGCAATGTCTGTGTGATTTAACCCACGTAATTTAGCTTTATCTTCTTTGCCACAAGCGGCAAAGCCGTGTGCTAAGTTACCGCAAGACAAACTTGCACGGTGAACAACCTCTGATTTGGCTGCCGAAATTTTTGCTAAGTAGGCAGCTCGTGTTTCTTTACTTCGCTCTTTTATACGCTCGGTAATCGCTAAGATATCTTTATTCATGATTTACTCTGCCCAAAATATTTCTGTGGTAATTTTGTCACTGTGTAAAAATGCTCGAATTGGCATCTCTAAGTGATTTTTGTTCGCTAGTGCTTGATCCAAAACGGCTTTCTTGCTGTCACCACATATATGTAAAATGGTGTTTTTAGCGTTAGCCAAGTGAGCGAAGCTAAATGAAATACGCTGATGAGGCGCCGTCGTCGGTTGAACGGCAAGTAAAGGTTGCGCATCTTCGGCAAAACCTTGTGCTATCTCCGCGCTACATGGAAACAAAGACGCGGTATGACCATCTTCGCCCATGCCTAAAATCAGCACATCAAATGGCAATACCTGTGCTTGTGCTTGTTGATTCAATTGCGCTAGCACAGATTCAGTGAGTTCATCACCTTGCTTAATGTGAAAAAACGTCGCTGCTTTAGCCTTTGCTTGTAATAAATTTTCATGCACTAAGCGGGTATTGCTATCACTTGATTCAAAATCAACCCAGCGCTCATCAGCAAGGGTGACAGTGATGTTTTGCCATGGTAAATCCATGTTCGCAAGTTTTTCAAACAACCCTTTAGGGGTTGAGCCACCAGAAACGGCAATACTAGCCTTGCCATTAGCGGCAACGCCTTGCGCTAAAATGTTACCGATGTGCTCGGCTAGCTTTTCATCTAACGCAGTGCGCGTTTTAAATTCGTTAAATTGATACATGTTATTCAACCCACTGTCTGTCATCACGGGCGATGAGTGAAATTGAAGATACAGGGCCCCACGAGCCTGCTGCATAAGGTTTTGGTTTGTCATTGCTCGACTGCCACGCATCAATAATGCTATCAGCCCAGACCCATGCTGCTTCTACTTCGTCGCGACGGACAAACCACGATTGATTACCGTTAATAACTTCGAGCATAAGACGCTCGTAGGCGTCTACGACACGTAGGTTGTTGTAGGTTTCCGAAAAGCTTAGGTCGAGTTTGTTCTCGTGAATGTGTAACTGAGAAGCGATCCCCGGGATCTTGTTCATGACTTCTAATTCTACACCTTCGTCAGGTTGCAGACGAATCGTTAACTTATTTGCTGGTAAGTCATCATAACTGTCTTTAAAAATGTTATGTGGCTGCTCTTTGAAGTGAACAACGATTTCACTGTGTTTAGCTGGCATACGTTTACCCGTTCTTAAGTAAAACGGTACACCTGTCCAGCGCCAGTTATCAATTTCAGCTTTTATCGCGACAAAGGTTTCAGTGTTGCTGTCAGTATTGGCACCTTCTTCCTGCAAATAACCCGGTACTGCGCCACCGTTTAAAAAGCCTTCGGTATATTGTCCACGAACCGTCTTTTCTTTGACGTTATGGCGATCAATTGGCAATAGTGCTTTTAATACTTTGAGTTTTTCATCGCGAATACTATCTGCACCAAGATCAGCTGGCGGCTCCATCGCTAATAATGACAAGATCTGCAATAAATGATTTTGCACCATATCTCGCATCTGCCCTGCTTCGTCATAAAAGCCCCAACGACCTTCTATGCCGACACTTTCGGCAACCGTAATTTGGACATGGTCAATGTGGTTTCTGTCCCAGTTATTGGTGAACAACGAGTTAGCAAAACGAAGCACAAGTAAGTTAAGTACCGTTTCTTTACCCAAATAATGATCGATGCGATAAATTTGTTTCTCTTTAAAATAGCGAGAAACTTGATCATTAATAACTTTCGATGACTCCAAACAATGACCGATCGGTTTTTCCATAACAACACGAACATCAGGCGTGTTTAACTTAGCATGATTTAAACCATCGCAAATATCGCCGTATATTGATGGCGATGTAGAGAAATAGAATACGCGTGTGTCACTGCCTTTAGCTAAAGTGTCTGCTAAGCCTTTAAACGACTTAACATCTTTAAAATCCATTTTTTGATAAACGAGTCGGCCAACAAAGCGCGCTAAAACCGTTTCATCTAACCCTTCTTTAACAAAACTGGTTAAGCTTTCTTTGACCAACTCAACGAATTCATCTTCACTTACATCATTACGAGCAGCGGCAACGACATGACTATCGTCGTGGAGGAGTCCTGCTAAATCTAATTGGTAAAGGGCTGGTAGCAATTTTCGACGAGAGAGATCGCCGAGCGCTCCAAAGATGACAATTTCGGTCGCGACATGTTGTTCGTTGTTTTTCATTAGTTATTCTCTAATTTACAGCGTTTAACTCAACTATATTGAGCCATAATCTAACGCTAGTTCACGATTCAGTAAAGTATTTTTTGTAATTTTACTACATTTTGAAAAAATCTTTGGTTTTAATGCACTAGATAACGATTTCCTGATGTTTATTTATTAAACATTTGCAACTATTTACCAAATTGAATTATATTAACGGTTAATTATGAAAATAAATTTCACATTTGACTGAAAAAGTGCGAAACTTTATTACAAATTATAAAAAAATCTAGGGTCGTATATTCATGAATATATTAGAAAAGATCGCTAACGAGCTCGATACATTCAGCAAATCTGAACGCAAAGTAGCCGAAGTGATCCTCGCTTCACCAAGTACAGTTATACATGCAAGTATAGCTGCCCTCGCTAAACAGGCTAATATTAGTGAGCCAACGGTTAACCGGTTTTGTCGTCGATTAGACACTAAAGGCTACCCTGATTTTAAACTCCATTTAGCTCAAAGTTTGGCTAACGGTACACCCTATGTAAACCGTCACGTTGATGAAAATGATAGTGCCGATGAATACACCGCAAAAATCTTTGAGTCGACGATGGCCAATCTTGAAATGGCGCGTAAAAGTTTAGATTCATCGATGATCAATCGCGCTGTCGATTTATTAACACAAGCGAACAAAATCTCATTCTTTGGTTTAGGTGCAAGTGCTGTTGTTGCTCACGACGCGCAAAACAAATTCTTTCGCTTTAACGTTCCGGTCGTTTATTTTGACGACATACTGATGCAACGGATGAGTGCAATTAATTCCAGACAAGGTGATGTTGTTGTCCTCATCTCACATACGGGTAGAACTAAGTCGTTAGTTGAAGTGGCAAGTCTCGCAAAAGAAAATGACGCGACAGTTATCGGTATTACAACTGAAGGAACGCCGTTGGCAAAAGAATGTTCAATTGTATTGTCGATGGATGTTGCTGAAGATACTGATTTGTATATGCCGATGTCTTCGCGAATAGCCCAGCTTACCCTAGTCGATATTCTCGCTACGGGTTTCACATTGCGCAGAGGCACTAAATTTAGAGATAACCTTAAGAAAGTAAAAGACAGTCTGCGCAGTTCTCGATTTGACCGCAAAGAATAGAATTTCATAAGAGCTTAACGATAAATCGCTAAGCTCTTTTTTCAAGAAAACCCATTAAAGAGTATATCATGCTAAGAAGAACTAAAATTGTTGCCACGCTTGGTCCAGCAACCGATGACAGAGAAACCCTAAAAAAAGTCCTAGCAGCAGGTGTTAACGTTGTTCGCCTTAACTTTTCTCATGGCGCACCAGAAGATCATATTCAACGCGCTAATTTAGTCCGCGAGATTTCAAAAGAATTAGGCATTTACGTTGGTATTTTAGGCGATTTACAAGGTCCTAAGATCCGCGTATCAACGTTTAAAGACAACCAGAAAATTAAACTCGCCGTTGGTGACAACTTTGAGTTAGACGCCCTACTACCCAAAGGTGAAGGTAACCAAGAAAAAGTCGGTATTGATTATAAAGCATTACCGCAAGACGTTTCTGCCGGTGATATTCTGTTGTTAGATGACGGTCGTGTGCAATTAAAGGTGTTATCAACCACAGACACGTCAGTGATGACCGAAGTAACCGTAGGTGGCCCCCTTTCTAACAATAAAGGCATTAATCGCAAAGGCGGTGGCTTGTCAGCAGCGGCTCTTACAGAAAAAGATAAAGCAGACATTAAACTCGCTGCACAAATTCAAACTGATTTCTTAGCAGTATCTTTTCCGCGTGATGCAGCGGATATGCGTGAAGCCCGTCTTTTAGCCCAGGAAGCTGGGTGTGACGCTCGTCTTGTTGCCAAAGTTGAACGTGCAGAAGCGGTTGCCGATGACGCAACGTTAGACGGCATAATCTTGGCCTCTGATGCCGTGATGGTCGCTCGTGGTGATTTGGGTGTTGAAATTGGTGATGCTGAACTTGTTGGTAAGCAAAAACATATGATTGCTCGCGCACGCCAATTAAATCGCGTAGTGATCACGGCAACACAAATGATGGAATCTATGATCACTAGCCCAATGCCAACACGAGCAGAAGTCATGGACGTTGCTAACGCGGTATTAGATGGTACAGATGCGGTCATGTTAAGTGCAGAAACCGCTGCTGGCGATTATCCAGTCGAAACAGTTGTGGCAATGGCTAACGTTTGTGTTGGTGCCGAAAAACACCGCTCAGTCAATATTTCAAAACACCGCGTGGATTTAACCTTTTCTGAGGTCTCTGAAACCATCGCCTTATCAGCAATGTACGCTGCTAACCATTTAGATGGCGTTAAGGCAATCATCGCGTTAACCGAATCAGGCCAAACGAGTAAGATTATGTCGCGTATCACCTCTGGGTTACCGATTTACTCTTTGTCACGCCACGCAAAAACACTGACTAAAACAGCAATCTACCGAGGTGTTTACCCAGTTGAGTTTGATTCAACCGATTGCTCGAATGACAGCTTAGCTAATGAAGTATTAAAAACACTTGTTGCAGCTGGTCACTTAAAGCTAGGTGACAAAGTGATTTTCACGCACGGTGACATGATGGAAACAGTTGGTGCTACTAATACGTTAAAAGTATTAAAAGTTGCTAAGAGTCACCACTAAAACTTAACTCAAATAATAACCTTAATTCGTTAAAGCACAGCCTCAAACGCTGTGCTTTTTTTATGCTTTTTACCCTAAGCTGTTAAACCTCTTCCAATACACAATCCGAATTAAATTTGATTTGTGAGACACACAAAATGCGAGCTGCTTCGTGCCTTAACGCTACTAGCTGAATAATATTCAACAATCAGCTTTGCCGTATATTTTCTAGCTTACCATAGCCACCTAAACCCCTGGTAACTCCCATTTATATTGATCTGCAGAGACGTATCCTAAAAAACTACATCCAGTTTTTTGGTGATTATTTTGCTATAGATGAGCGAATGTAAGTACTCACATGGAGTTATAAGAGTTATTGCAGAACACTGCGTTAGAGTTATTAGGGTTATCTACTCAAACCAGTATAGGGTTATCAGGGTTACCACGTGTTGACTATCTAGAGTTATTAGGGTTATTATTAAGTCAATAACTAGGAGATGCGTATGAATTACCCTTTTTGCTTTTTACCGACCGTAGATAACGACACCATGTTGGTGAGTGTGCCTGACCTACCGGGATGTCAAATTAGTGCCAAAAATTTTGAAGAAGGTTTTGAGAAAATAAAAATTGCGATTGGCGATCATCTTTCGATTCTTGCCGAATATGGTGAAGCCATTCCCCACTCAACCGACTTTATCGAACTACAACATAAATTTGCTCAAAAAAACGTTTTGCTATGGGGGATGCACCAAGTTGATATCACGCCCTATTTAGGTAAGAGTCAAAAGATTAACGTGACATTACCTGAGTTATTAATTAGAAAAATTGATGATCGGGTTGGCAATTCAGGCGAATATCCTTCGCGATCAGGGTTTATTGCACAAGCGTGTATAAAGGAGCTCAATCAATAAGCGACTAGCGCTTAGATCACTCATACATTGGTTTTACTGTGTAAATAAGCGCGTAAGCACGATAAAATAGCAGCGATAATCACCTTGGAAAAATGATGACAAATATGAATTTATTACTATTAAGTAGTTCACGCGTTGAAGACACCCCTTACCTTGCTCACGCAAAAGGCATGATCAGTGATCATTTAGGAAGCATTAAAGAGGTTGTTTTCATTCCTTATGCTGGTGTGACGATTACCTATGATGAATATACAGACATGGTGCAAACAGCGCTAAAAGATCAGGGCATTAAAGTTAAAGGGATCCATCAATTTAATGATCCTGTTACCGCTATTGAGCAAGCAGCAGCGATTGCGGTAGGTGGTGGTAACACCTTTAGGTTATTACATCAGTTATATGAAAATAAACTAGTCGATGCAATTCAAACTAAAGTAAGTTCAGGCACGCCTTATATTGGTTGGAGTGCCGGCTCTAACGTAGCTGGTGCGACAATTCGAACAACTAACGATATGCCGATTATTGAGCCGCCAAGCTTTAACGCTTTAAATTTAGTGAACTTTCAAATTAACCCGCATTACACCGATTACACACCACCTGGCCACAATGGTGAAACACGCGAGCAACGCCTGCAAGAGTTTATGGTGTTAAATCCAACTACCCATATTGTCGGTATTGTTGAAGGTAGTGCGATCAAAATGCAAGGTGACCACCTTAAACTGATTGGTGGCAAAGAAGGTTTCTTGTTTTTAAATGGTGAGAAAACCAAAATTGCTGACGGTTACGATTTAACCGCCATTAATTAATACGCCATCAAGCAACCATTATAGAAGCTGGCCAATATTTAATTGTTGAGCAGCTTCTTCAATGCTTGCACAATGACTAACAACACCTAAACACGGCATATCAAATAACTGGTTTAACTCTGCCAAGTTTTCAGCTAAATATGGCATAGTTTCTATACAGTTTGCCACCCATCCAACACAATCCAGGCCATCAGCTTTGATCGTCTCATACGTTAATTGCGCGTGGTTTAAACAACCAAGCTTCATATTGACGACTAAAATAACTTGTTGTTTCGTCTGTTTAGCAAAGTCAGATAAAAATTGCTTGTTGCCTAATGGGAGTCGCCAGCCCCCTGCACCTTCGGTGATCAAATAGTCAGGCGCTTGTTTAACAAGCTGGTCAAAATAAGTGCTAACTTGCTCGGCACTAAGCTGGCAATTTGCTTTTGCCGCGGCAATATGTGGTGCAATAGGATCTTGAAAAGCAATAGGGTTAATTTCTGTAATTGTTTGCTTAGCGCCGGCGTAATGGCCTAGCAATTTAGCGTCCTCGTTAACTAACTGGCCATCAATTAGTTCACATCCCGCAGAAATTGGCTTAAACACGAGTGTTTTACCCTGTTGCTGGAACAAGTGTGTTAACGCGCAGCCAATAAAAGTTTTGCCGGCATCGGTATCTGTTGCGGTAATAAAGTAGGTTTTCATCGATATTTAATAATTTAATTTCACTAAAACTGCTGAACATAACGCATAGGTTGCTGGGTAGATCCCCGATGGCTCTTGAAAATCTTGATAAGCTTGGGTCATTTTGCGCCACTTATCTTTGCCGGCTAGCCCCTTACTGTGTTTATTAGGCACGTGGTTTGCCCCTAGCCCTTTGAGTTCGTGCGCTAAATGGCGGACACTTTCATATTCAAGGGCAATGTCTTGTCGCTTTACCTCGAGTACATCAAAATCAACAGACTCAATATCCGCAAGTAGACTGGCTTTGGATTTAAAATCGATCACATGTTTTTCATCGTCGACTTGTGCCCATGCAGATTTCAGCTCAAATAACGTTCCATCGACTAACGTGGCAACAATAAACAGGCCGCCAGGCTTTAATACTCGTTTGATTTCTTTTAATAAATCAGTAAGCGGTTGGCACCACTGGATCACTAAGTTCGAGTAAATAACATCTAAACTGTTATCAAGGAAAGGTAAACTCATGGCATTGGCGTTGACCAAATGAATATCTTGGTTGCGATTTTCTTGGGCGTAATTGAGCATATCTTTTGATAAATCTAAGCCAATGACTGTTTTAAAACGGTTAGCTAATATATCTGAAAAAAAACCTGTACCACAGCCTAAATCGAGTACTGTCAGATCATGGCGATTGGGTAACCAAGGCAGTAGATGTTTACCAGAAAAGCGTTGTAAACGCGCTGAAACATCATAAGAAGCAGAAGCAGAGCCAAAGTTTTTTGCTATTTTTTGTTGTTGATGCTTTAAAACCACTACATCATTGCCTTGTTTATTTCTCTTGCTAACCTAATGATATCCTTAGCATTATGGTTTTGACAGATAGTAACGCGTAACCTACTTGTTCCCTTAGGTACGGTCGGAGGCCTAATGGCCGTTAGCCAAAAACCCTGCGCTTTGAGTTGCTCACTCAATTTCATCGCTTTATCTTGTTCACCAACAACAATTGCATGAATTGAAGAGTCCGTTGGCAATACACGAATAGATGAGTCTAGTTCATTTTTAAATAAATGACTTAATTCTTTTACTTTATCTCGTCGCCAATACGACTGCTGAATCAATTCAATACTCGCAATCGTCGCCCAAGCAATTGCAGGCGATATCGCGGTGCTATAAATATATTCTCGAGAAAAATTGACGAGATAATCAAACAATGTGTGATCACAAGCCAAAACTGCACCTTGTGTAGCAATAGCTTTACCAAAAGTTGCCATGGTGATGTCTGAGTTTATCAGGCTTGCCCCACCTTGCCCCTGATCACCTAGTACACCAATACCATGAGCATCATCGAGATAAATCTTAGCGCCATGCTTATTAGCTAGCGCTCTTATCTTCTCCAACGGCGCTAAATCGCCATCCATTGAAAATATACTTTCGGTGACCACGAGTTTATCTTGCTCACCCTTAGCCAGTAGTTGCGATAAGTGTTTGACATCGTTGTGCTTAAATCGCGAGACCTTTGAGCGACCTGCACTGTCACTTAACCTTGCACCGTCAATGAGTGAAGCATGACTTAATTTATCCAAATACAGCGCAACATCATTAACTTTTAAAGCTTGTAAGGCACCAAGGTTGGCGGCAAAACCCGATGAAAACAACAGGCAGCGCTCTTTGTTGAGCCAACTGCAGATGGTTTCTTCGAGTTTTTGATGCGCATAACTATACCCCGTAATCAATGATGAACTAGTACTGCTAGCGCCGAAACGCTTAGCGCCTTCATATAAGGCATCATTAATCGTCGGATGGTTGTTTAATCCTAAATAGTCGTTACTTGAAAAATTAATGTATTGCTTACCACCGACTCGAATGTACTGTTGCTCTTGCACTTCAATACAGTGGCGTTGGCGCAACAAACTCGATTGCTTGCGCGCTTCAATAGCTTGTTTGACAAAACTAAAAGTCAATGTCTTCTCTGCACTATTCTGCGTTATAAAACAAATCGGTATTTTGATTATCGACAAGTTTTGCGTGAATTTGCGCAGATTCTTGCTCTTCAGACTCAATGCCATCAACCGTTTCGGTATTAATACCAAGCTTGTTAAATAAGGCAATATCTTGATTTGCTTCTGGATTACCCGTAGTTAATAACTTGCACCCGTAGAATATTGAATTAGCGCCAGCAAGAAAACACAGTGATTGCATCTGCTCATTCATTGCCTCGCGACCTGCCGATAAGCGAACATGGCTCTTTGGCATCATAATACGCGCAACGGCAATGTTTTTGATAAACTCAAAATGATCAAGATCTTCAACCTCTGCAAGCGGTGTCCCTTCAATTTTAACCAACATATTCATGGGCACACTATCGGGGTGTTTCGGTAGATTGGCGAGTTGGCTTAAGAGTGATATGCGGTCGGTAGCTTTTTCACCTAAGCCTAAGATGCCACCACTACAAACTTTCATGCCAGAATTACGGACATTTTCAAGTGTATCTAAACGATCTTGAAAGGTTCTCGTGGTGATAATCGAGTTGTAGTGCTCAGGAGAGGTATCTAAATTATGGTTGTAATAGTCAAGGCCAGCCTCGCTTAATTCATCGGCTTGCTCCTTAGATAACATGCCTAACGTCATACATGTTTCCAAGCCCATTGCTTTTACGCCTTTAACCATTTCTTTTACATAGGGCATATCGCGCGCTTTGGGATTGCGCCATGCAGCCCCCATACAAAAACGCGTTGAACCTTGGTCTTTAGCGATTTTTGCCGCTTCAAGTACTTTTTCAACTTCTAATAAACGTTCTTTCTCGATATCTGTTTTATAACGGGCACTTTGCGAACAATACTTACAGTCTTCAGGGCAAGCACCCGTTTTAATTGATAATAAGGTACTTACTTGTACTTCATTTGGATTAAAGTTTTGGCGATGCACCATTTGGGCGTAAAACATCAGATCATTAAATGGTAAATCAAATAACGCTTGTACTTCGTCATTTGTCCAATTATTGCGAATAGCGCCTAGTTCAAAATTGAGCGGGCTTGATATTGATTGCGAGGTTAACACAGACATTGTTCTAGTTTGTAATCAGAGTAATTTGCGGTTAGTCTACCGCCCATCATTACTTTGTCAACGCAGTTTAAAACAACAAGTATACTAATGAGCAATAAATACACAGATCTAATCGAGTTTGATAAAAATCACATTTGGCATCCTTATACGTCAATGACAGATCCGCTGCCTTCTTATTTTGTCACACAAGCAAATGGCGTTGAATTAACCATAGCAGATCAAAAACAAGTGATCGATGGTATGTCTTCGTGGTGGGCCGTGATCCACGGGTATAATCATCCTGCACTGAATCAAGCACTTGTTGGACAAAGTCATAAAATGAGCCATGTCATGTTTGGCGGTATCACCCATGAAAGTGCGATCAAGGTGTCACAACAACTGATTTCGATAACACCGCCAAATCTCACCAAAGTATTTATTAGTGATTCAGGCTCGGTATCGGTAGAAGTTGCGATAAAGATGGCCATTCAATATTGGCACGCACAAAATAAACCAGAAAAATCAAAACTGTTAACCGTAAGAAATGGCTATCACGGTGATACTTTCGCTGCGATGTCGGTTTGTGATCCGGTCAATGGTATGCACAGCATTTTTGAAAAGGTCTTAGCGAAAAACCTGTTTGCGCCAGCGCCGAAAACGCGATTTGATCAACCGTGGGATGAATCGGATAGCAATGCATTAAAAGCGTATTTTGAACAGTATCACAATGAGATCGCCGCCTTTATTATCGAGCCGGTTGTTCAAGGTGCAGGAGGTATGCGAATTTACCATCCTAATTATTTAAAAGCGGCTAAAGCACTGTGTGACGAATATAATGTGCTTTTTATTGCTGATGAAATTGCAACGGGTTTTGGACGTACCGGAAAATTATTTGCCTGTGAATGGGCAGATATTGAACCCGATATTTTATGTTTAGGTAAGGCGCTTACTGGTGGTTATATGTCGTTAGCTGCAACCTTAACCACTGATAAAGTCGCTAACACCATCTCTCAAGGCGATGCCGGCTGCTTTATGCATGGCCCAACGTTTATGGCGAACCCTTTGGCCTGTTCGGTGGCTAATGCGTCACTGACATTGCTCAATCAAAATGACTGGCAACGCCAAGTGCAAAATATCGAACGTATTCTTAAAGAAAACTTGCTGCCATTAGCTAGTCACGAACGCGTGCAAGACACCCGAGTGCTAGGCGCCATTGGTGTGGTTGAAGCGAAGCAAGCAGTCAATGTTGCCGCGATTCAAAAGCATTTTGTTGATATGGGCGTGTGGATTCGACCTTTTGGTAAACTTATTTACATCATGCCGCCATATATTATTAACCAACAGCAACTCAACAGTTTAATTGATGCCATTGCCAGTGCACTCGATAAGGAAGACTGCTTCGTTTAGCTCAGTTGAGATTAATTAACGTTTAATAAGAGATAAATCACCCAAGCAACAATGATCACCAACAATAGTTTAACGTAAAAACTACGATTATCTGTTGCTCGGCGCGCTCTAAAGCGATTGACAATCATTGAGACATAACTAATAAGTGCTGCGCACCACAAAATTACATAGAGATAATTCGTCAGCGGCTTGATCCAGAATTTACGTACTTCTAGATCGTGATAACGCACAATACCGAAATCTGTTTCAGGCGCAGCAAAATGTGAAACGATTAACGCAACAATAAATAACAACCACGCAATAATGGTTAATGATCGCGCAGTTTTTACCCAAAAATCGGTGTGTTTTCTGCGTTCTTCCCCCTGCCAGGTCATAAACTTCCTTCAATTGTTTTATTTTTTATTATTATCCAACAAATTTAACAAGTTTTACTTGTTAAACGCAATTGCCGAGGTAACATATCCCTCTTATTTTGATAAGTAAATTATTTTCACAATTAAAGAGGTCATCAATGTCAGTTATCTCAATTACTGATGTCTTAGCAGGTAAGTTTCCTGTAGGCGAATCTATCAGCGTTCACGGCTGGATCAGAACTCGTCGTGATTCTAAAGCTGGTATTTCATTTCTAGCGGTACACGACGGCTCATGTTTTGACGCAATTCAAGCAATCGTTCCTAATGACCTAAATAATTACGCATCAGAAGTACAAAAGCTAACCACGGGCTGTTCGGTTAAAGTAACCGGTATTTTGGTTGAATCACCGGGCCAGGGCCAAGCATTCGAAATTCAAGCAACAGAAGTTGAGGTATTTGGCTTTGTTGAAGACCCTGATACCTATCCGATGGCTGCTAAACGTCACAGTTTAGAATTTTTACGTGAGCAAGGTCACTTGCGCGCACGTACCAACATTGGTGGTGCAGTAACTCGTGTTCGCAATACATTAGCTCAGGCATTACACCGCTTTTTCCACGAAAAAGGCTATTACTGGATCAGCACACCATTAATTACCGGCAGTGACTGTGAAGGCGCAGGTGAAATGTTCCGCGTAAGTACGTTAGATTTAGAAAACTTACCACGTGACGATAAAGGCGCGATTGACTTTACTGAAGACTTTTTCGGTAAAGAAACGTTTTTAACGGTTTCTGGTCAATTAAACGTTGAAACTTACGCTTGTGCATTATCTAAAGTGTATACTTTTGGCCCAACGTTTCGCGCAGAGAACTCAAATACCTCACGTCACTTAGCAGAGTTTTGGATGGTTGAGCCAGAAATCGCTTTCGCCCACTTAGCTGATGCCGCTGACTTAGCCGAAGAAATGCTAAAATACGTGTTAAAAGCGGTATTAGATGAGCGCCCAGACGATATGGCATTCTTCCAACAACGCGTAGATAAAACAGTTTTAGACCGTTTAAATAACGTGATTAACTCTGATTTTGTTCGTATGGACTACACCGACGCGATTGACATTTTACAAAACTGCGGCAAGAAATTTGAAAACCCAGTTTCATGGGGTGTTGACCTAAACTCGGAGCACGAGCGCTACCTTGCTGAAGAGCACGTTGGTGGTCCAGTGGTGTTACAAAACTACCCGAAAGACATTAAGTCTTTCTACATGCGTCTAAACGACGACGGCAAAACAGTAGCTGCCATGGATATTTTAGCGCCAGGTATTGGTGAAATTATTGGTGGTAGTGAACGTGAAGAGCGCATTGATGTATTAGATAAGCGTCTTGCTGAAATGAACCTAGATCCAGTTGATTACGGTTGGTATCGCGATTTACGTCGTTACGGTACTGTGCCACACTCTGGTTTTGGTTTAGGTTTTGAACGCCTAGTTGCATACGCAACGGGTATTGGAAACATTCGCGATACCATCCCTTTCCCTCGCGCACCAAAAACAGCTGCTTTCTAATAAACAGTAAGCAACAAAAAACCCGCTAAACGCGGGTTTTTTTATATCATTAATTTATCTACTACAAATAGGTTACATGGTCATCAAATGACTTGGCTGGCTTTAACGGCAGTTGTTTAGTTGGCGTACCTATATATAAAAAGCCTGCAATATCGTTATGAGTATCAATATTGAGCGCTGTTTTTACATCATCGTTAAACGCTAAATCGCCGGTTCGCCACATAGCACCAAACCCTTGGGCTACCGCGGCCATCTGCATCGCATGCGCTGCGCAACCTGCCGAGATCAACTGCTCTTTTAACGGCACTTTATCATGTTGTTGATAGACAGTTGAAATAACAATGATCATTGGCGCGCGAAATGGCATTTTGGCAGTTTTTTGCAGCTTTACTTCATCAGTTACACCTTGAACTTTCACTGCATCAACAAAAATATTAGCTAATGTTGCCAATGCTTCGCCTTGAACGACCGTAAAGTGCCATGGGATCAAACCTGCGTGATCAGGCACGCGCATGCCGGCCTTTAAAATATTAGTAAATGCTTCACCTACTGGAGCTGGTGCCGCTAACGCTGGATTTGATTGTCGATTAAGTAACAGCTCAATACTTTCCATGATATTTCTTTTTTGTGACCTAAGGTTGCGGTAAGTTTACTTAAAATTGATCCTCAATGATATCAACAAATTCAATTACCTTGTTTATTGGCTTGTACTTCTATTGGCAGGATTAGTATCTCGGGCGACAAGAAACTTCTTAGCTAAAAGGTGGTCGACGCTAGTAAATCGCCCCGCGCCAATAAATAGCAGTGCGAGTAACATAATAAAATAAGTCACAGAAAATTCGACCCCGTTATTAAGTACGGCGATATTACCGGTTTCATAAAGCCAATCGGTGTTGCCATTTTCCGCCAAAATATCTCGCATGACCTCTAATCTGCGCCCTGCTGCTATCGAGTTTTCTATACTCGCTGGTGCACCATCAACGCCTAGCCAACTTAGGACTTTAGCTGGGCTGGTATCGGGATTTGTTGGTGTGATAGCAAACCAACCGTTTTGCAGGTGAACCGTAGTTGCTGCAACCAACATGGTGAACATTAACGGCAACGACACTAAGCGAGTAAATAAACCGACAAGTAATAGCCAACCTCCTAAGAATTCAGTCCACGCTGCTAAGTTGGCTAACAATGTAGGAAAAGGCAAACCTAAGCCCCACTCAGCGTTACCAAACCACGCCACAATATTGGGATCGGCTGCTAATCTAGCGACTCCTGTAACATCAGGATTACCCAACTGCAATTTACTGTAACCAGCGATAATAAATACCGGCGCTAAATAGAGTCGAATCAATAATGCCGGAATACCATCAAACAACGGTAGTTTGTTCACATAATTTTGATAGAAAGTAATCATTTATCGTCTATTTACATAAGGTTGTTGGCTATAAAGATAGCGCTAAAACACATTTTCTTTCAAATTAAATGCGTTTTTCTTGTAATTGGCATGCAAAGCACTTAAACCAAATAAGGTTTTTGCGCATAATATTGTTAACAATGCTGATATGGATAGATTCAATGGCACAATTTGTAAAATCGTTATTTCTAAAGTTGGGTTACACCTTAAACCTAACGCGAAAGATTATTATTAACCTGATATTTTTCACCTTACTGTTTCTTATTTTTAAATCTTTAAGCACTGATGATATGGTCAGCGTGCCTAAAAATGGCGCATTGGTGCTTGATCCACGCGGACAACTGGTTGAACAAAAAGTGGAAGTTGATCCATTTGACGCAATAATGGGCGAAGCGATCAGCGGTGATAAAGCTGACCCAGAGGTATTACTGAGCAACATTATTAAGGTCATAAACAATGCAACCCACGATCCAAGAATCGCATTACTGGTATTAAAGCTTGAGCGCTTACAAAGCGCCGACATCACAAAAATGACGGAAATTGCCAAAGCGATTGAAGGTTTCAAAGCCAGCGGTAAAAAAGTGATTGCGGTTGGCGATGGCTATAGCCAAGGTCAATACTATTTGGCAAGTTTTGCTGATGAAATTTGGTTAAACCCAAATGGTTGGTTAATTCTCGATGGCTATGCTCGCAAGCAACTCTACGTGAAATCAGCGTTGGACAAAGCGGGGATCAATCAACACATCTTTAGGGTTGGTACCTACAAATCAGCGGTTGAGCCTTACATGCGCGACGATATGTCTGAAGAAGCAAAGGAAGCTAATCGTTTATGGCTAAATGAGTTATGGAACGCATACAAAACAACGGTAGCCAAGCAACGTGGCTTTGATACAGACAACTTTGATGAAACGATTAGCGATCTGGTTGCTAAAGTTGAGTTAGCACAAGGTAATATCGCGCAGTATGCATTAAACAATCGTTGGGTCGATAAATTAATGACTCGTGAGCAAATGAATAAAACGCTTATTGAATACGTTGGCGATAAAACTCAGGCATCAACCTTTGATCATATCAATTTCCAAGATTACCTAATTGCAACCAATCAAGAGCAGTTACCGAATTATCAGCAACAAGACCAAATCGCGATGATTGTTGCTAAAGGCGCGATTTTAAACGGCAATCAACCAGCCGGTACCATAGGTGGTGACAGTACGGCTGCATTATTGCGTAAAGCGCGGTTAAACGATCAGGTGAAAGCGGTTGTATTGCGCGTCGATAGTCCGGGTGGAAGCGCATTTGCCTCAGATGTCATTCGCCAAGAAATCGAGTTAATTAAAGCTTCTGGCAAACCTGTCGTTGCATCAATGGGTACTTACGCGGCATCTGGTGGCTACTGGATATCCGCAGCGGCAGATAAGATTGTTGCATCGCCAACCACCATCACCGGCTCTATTGGTATCTTCGGTATGTTTATGACATTTGAAGACACCTTGTCGAAATTTGGTGTATATACTGACGGCGTCGGTACCACAGATTACGCCGGTTTTGGTGTTACAGAAGCATTACCTGAAGGCATTGGTCAACTCATTCAATTGAATATTAATCGCGGTTACCAAGATTTCTTAACCTTAGTTGCAGAAAATCGCAACATGACCGTCGAACAGGCCGATAAAGTCGCTCAAGGCCGTGTTTGGTCAGGTGTCCAAGCAAAAGATTTAGGTTTAGTTGACGAGCTTGGTGGTATTGATGAGTCAATTGCCCTAGCGGCTGAATTAGCACAACTTGAACAATACGAGTTAAAGCTTGTAGAAAAAGAGCTCGACCCATTCTCTCAAATGATTCAAGATCTTGTTGGCCAAACTTATGCTTTTATGATTGAACATGAAATTATCAAACCTGACACGCAACCTAATTACGCGTCAATACTCATTAAACAATTCAAGAGCCAGTTAGGTTATTTAACTAATTTTGACGATCCTAACGGTATTTACTCATTTTGTTTGACATGTGAAATAAATTAACTACATTAAGCCCCTACAATTTAGGGGCTTTTTTATTAGCGAAGTACTATGCAAAAGAAAAAAATCTATGTCGCCTACACTGGCGGTACCATCGGTATGAAATCAAGTGAACAGGGTTATATTCCAGTTGTTGGTCACCTTACCGAGGCGATCAACGCGACACCTGATTTCTTTCGCGAAGAAATGCCTGAATTTACCATTAACGAGTATCACCCGTTAATTGATTCTTCAAATATGAGCCCAGAAGACTGGCAGTTTATCGCACAAGATATTAAAAACCATTACCACGATTACGATGGCTTTGTCGTGCTCCATGGTACAGATACTATGGCATACACAGCGTCGGCATTATCGTTCATGTTTGAAAACTTGGCTAAGCCTATTATTATTACTGGTTCGCAAATTCCATTGAGTCAACTTCGCTCTGATGGACAAGTTAACTTATTAAACGCTTTGTATATCGCAGCGAACTACCCGATTCACGAAGTTGGTTTGTTTTTTAACAATAAGCTTTACCGCGGTAATCGTTCGATAAAAGCCTATGCTGACGGTTTTAATGCCTTTGACTCCCCGAACATGGCGCCGCTGCTTGAAGCAGGTATTAATATAAAAGTTGTGGCTGGCCAAACTGCCGAGATCAAAGATGAACCGATTATACTGCATCCCATTACGCCCCAGCCGATAGGTGTTGTCCATTTATATCCAGGCATTAGTACCGAGCTTATCAAAAACGTAATAAAACAACCGGTTAAAGCATTGATTCTGAGAAGTTATGGCGTCGGCAATGCACCACAAAATACTGAGTTACTCAATTGCTTAAAAGAAGCGGATAAACAAGGGTTGATCATCGTTAACTGTAGCCAATGCATTAAAGGCAAGGTTAACATGCAAGGATATGCAACGGGTAACGCTTTGAGCGAATGTGGTGTGATCAGCGGCCAAGATATGACACTAGAAGCCGCACTAACAAAACTGCATTTTTTATTGAGTCAACACTTGTCAACAGCTCAAATAAAACAGCAATTAAGCCAAAACTTGCGCGGTGAGCTAACGAGTTAATTTCGAAAAGCTTTGCAGTGATAAATAGCCAAAGATGTAATAGCCAATAAATTGGCCTAGCTGAAACAACACCATTTTCGGTACAAATGGTGTTTCCTCACTAAAAAATGACAGCACGAACATCGCAGGCGCGCATATCAGCGAATAAAATGGAATTGTCACTTGCTCCAAATAAAAGTGGGTCATAAAACAAGCTGCACCGATGAGCATACCTAACACGCCGATCAGTGTACTTTTTTGTTTGATACTCAGTTTGTTAAACATCATGCCATTAACTCGGTTTCATTTATTTCTCTAGCTAAAAATCTAAGACGATATTAAATATCAGTGACGCTGCTAATTTTTCTGACACATGGCTTTGCTATCATCTACTTTGATTAATAGTCGTTTATTTATTTCATGATTCGTTACGTAACCACAGACTCCTGACAGTGCTTCGCCACTTTCAAATATGATTTGGTAGTGATAGTCTCCATCGGCTTGCTCAAGCGTGTAATGAATCGTATTTTCACCACCTTGTTTAATTTCTCCAAAACTCAAACCAGAATTAGGCAAAGTAACGCGGGCACTGGCGATAGGCTTGTTAGCAATATTAGTGAGTGTAACGCTTGGCATTACCCAGAAATAGCTGTGATAAGCAAGGAAAGTAGCACTGAAAACCATAGCAACAATTTTAAACGCTAACTTCATCAAGTCACCTATATCAATTGGCTATATTCCCTGACGCTCTATGAGAAGTCTCTAATCATTGATGTCATTGCTTTAGTTTAAGCACTATTTAGCAATCGCTTTTATGAGACCGTTACTCGCGTCCTCTACGAGATCTAAAACGTAACGAAAGCCCCCTGCTCCGCCATAATAAGGATCTGGCACTTCTGTATCATCAAACTCACTACCATAACTTAAAAACAACTTAACTTTATCACGGTATTGATCTGGCGCTATCGCCTGTAAGTTTTCAAAGTTGTCATTATCCATTGCAAGAATTAAATCAAAGCTTTCGAAATCCTTACTCGCTACTTTTCGCGCTTTTATCCCGGAAAAATCATAACCTCGGGCTTCACCCGCTTTTACCGCTCGATGATCAGGCTTTTCACGCGCATGAGCACCGATAGTGCCTGCTGAATCTATGGTAATCATTAGCCCTTTATCGTGTGCTTTTTTACGAAAAACCGCCTCGGCAGTTGGTGAACGACAAATATTACCCATACAGACAAATAAAACAGATTGAATGGCTGAGTTAGACATGACTTGCTGCTTCCTTTCGTTTTAATTTTTAAATTATTGTTAATGATAAGAATAACACCACTCAATAAAAAGTTTTACTCTTGATATAAAAAAACCCTGAAATAAATCTCAAATGATCTATTCAGGGTTTTTATTAACGTTTTACGCCAAATTGATTAGAAGTGTTTCAAATAACGAATACCAAATTCACTTGGATCGTTACTTAAGATTTGTAATACATAGTCACCAGTATTTAAACGCGCGTTGTCGTAACGCTCATCAAATACATTGCGGCCATAGAGTGATAAGGTGTAATCACCTTCGATGTTATTATAAGAAATATCGATATTCACTAATTGGCGACTCTCAACCAATGTGTGACGACCCGGATCTGCCGTTGGCTCTCCGTACATGTCGTCTCGGTACGAGTAATCTAAACGAAACGTTAATTCATTACCGCTATCTAAAGCCATCATATAGCTCGGACTAATAGAAGCTGTGTACTCTGGCGTTAATGGCGCTACTGGCTTAACACCATCTTGCTCTTGCACGTCAACGTCAATATAACCTAAGCTACTGTGGATCGCGAAGTTAGCAGTTACGTCCCACGTACTTTCAAATTCAATACCTCGAGATGTTTGCTCAACGACTAGGTTAGTTGTATTAAAGCCACCTTCAGCAGTCGTACTTACTTGGTATGGTAAATCTTCATATTCAGTATTAAATACGGCAATGCTCATATTGAAGTTGTCGGTAACTTCACCTTTTAAACCAATTTCATAGTTAATCGCTGTGATGTTGTCACTGGCAACAAAACAGTTTGGGTCGCCAAATAAACAGTATGGGCGTGCAGGGAATTGACCAGATTGGTAACCGTTTTGAATGCTACCGTAGACATTTAAGCCATTTTCCATTGTGTAGTTAGCAGAAAGATCAAATGAGACTTCGCTCCAAGAATCTTCTGCGTAAACAGGGCCAATACCGACATCTGCAGATGCTGATTTTTCATCATCAGTGTAACGTAAGCCACCTGATATACGTAAATCATCAGTCATGTCATAACCCAAGTTAAAGAAAATCGCTTTCGACGTTGTTTCTTGATTTAGGTCTAATAACGTGGGAGCGCCGTTGAATAATGCACCATTTGCAGGATCTTGTAAGTTACTACCTTTTTCATTGAAGTAATAAATACCTGATACGAAGTCCATGTTGTCACCAATAAATCCATTAAGTTGGAATTCGATTGACGTTTGGTCAGCATCACCGACTTCTGGGAACTGATCGAGTTCATAAATGGTGCCGTCGTCATCTAGACCCGCTTTGTATTTCGATGAGCGGTGAGAAACAACGACTTTTGAAGCGTAGTTGTCATTCCAGTTCCAATCGGCCGTTGCCGAAATACCACGTGCTTCATTTGACACGGTTGTGACTTCTTCAGAACCGGTTGCATTATCATACGGATTGTCAGTTGTATCACTATTGCGAAGCGGACCAAATGGGAATGGTGTACCCCAGCGCTCACCTTGATAATATGCGCCCGTTGGTACTTCATCAATCAATGTTTGGTATGGGCGTAGACCACCTTCATTGTCATTCATATCGGCGGTAACAACTAGGCTAAAATCCTCGTTCGGTGCCCACTTAAACGACAAACGACCGTAATACTCTTCATTTTCACCAACATCGTATTTAGCATTTGGGATATTAACGAATTCACCAATGCCATCGCGCGAGTTATAACCACCATTAAAGTTAAATGACCAATGCTCATTAATTTCACGGTTTAAAAACACGTCGCCTTTTAAACGACCACGTGTGCCAAATTCTAAACCCGCTTTTGTTACAGCAACTTCGTCAGGTTGTTTGGTGATAATATTGATTGCACCACCAATAGAATTACGGCCGTACAACGTACCTTGTGGGCCCCGTAAAACCTCAATACGCTCAATATTGTTTAAATTCCAGTTTTGGCCTACTTGGCGACCAAGGTAAACACCATCAACATAAACACTGACACCAGGATCTGTGGTAATTAAGTGATCTTGTAAACCAATACCGCGAATAAATGGATTTGCTGAAGAGGTGTGACCCGCTGAAAAGCCCGTTACGTTTAAGTTAGGTACAAATTTACCAACGTCTGTTAGGTCAGTAATACCTTGAGCTGCAAGGTCTTCACCGCTAAATGCACTGATAGCGATTGGCACTTCATAAATTACTTGTGCGCGTTTAGTCGCGGTTACGGTAATTGCTTCGTATTCTTTTTCTTCGGTAGCCGACTCTTGTGCGAGTGCTTGATTGGTTAGTGCTAATGAAATAGCAGTAGCTAAAACGGTTTTCAAGCCGCGTCGCCCAATTGATTGGATTGCCATGTAGTTCTCCCTAGGCGCTCGATTATATTTATTATCGAGTCTTAATATGTCTGATTATCACGTTACTTATAATCAACTTGCGATGATTAAAAAGATAACCTTTTGGTCAGGAGCGCATTTTACACGAAAATATAACTTTATGTAGTTAATCTGTTAAGTATTGCCGGTAAAATTTAACAAATTGATTGCTAGTTAAAATAAACTCACGAAGTACAGCCGAAATTAAATCAAATGCTATTTGAGCGAATTGAAGCGTCTACCCATGGTAGACCGGGATTTATCACTAGGATCGATAAAATCTCAAACTAATGAGCTAATTTTTTAATTAAATTAGAGAATAAGTAAATGGTACCCGGGGCCGGACTTGAACCGGCACGCTGTTACCAGCGAGGGATTTTAAATCGGGTTTTGTTTAAGCGTCTACCCATGGTAGACCAGGATTTATCACTAGGATCGATAAAATCTCAAACTAATGAGCTAATTTTTTAATTAAATTAGAGAATAAGTAAATGGTACCCGGGGCCGGACTTGAACCGGCACGCTGTTACCAGCGAAGGATTTTAAATCGGGTTTTGTTTAAGCGTCTACCCATGGTAGACCGGGATTTATCACTAGGATCGATAAAATCTCAAACTAATGAGCTAATTTCTTAATTAAATTAGAGAATAAGTAAATGGTACCCGGGGCCGGACTTGAACCGGCACGCTGTTACCAGCGAGGGATTTTAAATCCCTTGTGTCTACCAATTCCACCACCCGGGCATATTGTCTTAACGACATGGGAAGTTTTTTTACTAGGTATTGGCCACCTAGGTCTTACGTTATCAGCACGTGACATCATAAGAGAAAAATTTGGAGCGGCTGACGAGGCTCGAACTCGTGACATCCACCTTGGCAAGGTGGTGCTCTACCAACTGAGCTACAGCCGCATATAGAGCATTACTAATTGTTTTGATGAAATGGTACCCGGGGCCGGACTTGAACCGGCACGCTGTTACCAGCGAGGGATTTTAAATCCCTTGTGTCTACCAATTCCACCACCCGGGCATATTGTCTTAACGACTATGCTCATCAAAAACGAGTAGTAAAATTTGGAGCGTCTAACGAGGCTCGAACTCGTGACCCCGACCTTGGCAAGGTCGTGCTCTACCAACTGAGCTACAGACGCTTCATAATTAAAGCGATAAGGCTTGACGCGATATGCTTTAAAGAAACTTGTTGTCACTACCATAACGTGACTTATCTACATGTTAAATTGGAGCGGCTGACGAGGCTCGAACTCGTGACATCCACCTTGGCAAGGTGGTGCTCTACCAACTGAGCTACAGCCGCTTCTTTAACTTATACTTCCAAACGTGTGAAATGGTACCCGGGGCCGGACTTGAACCGGCACGCTGTTACCAGCGAGGGATTTTAAATCCCTTGTGTCTACCAATTCCACCACCCGGGCAGAGTGGAGGCGGGTCCCGGAGTCGAACCGAGGTCCACGGATTTGCAATCCGCTGCATAGCCACTCTGCCAACCCGCCGTTTTTCACTACGTGTTGGGTAGTATTCCCTGATATTACTTGAAAGCAGTTGGAGCGGCTGACGAGGCTCGAACTCGTGACATCCACCTTGGCAAGGTGGTGCTCTACCAACTGAGCTACAGCCGCTTTATCTTGCTTTCTTGTTGACTCTCCCTGCCAACTGGAAACGCATTCTACATCGAAATTATCCTGAGTCAACAACTAAATTATAAAAAAAATTCAACTGCTTAAATTTCGACTAAGATGGTGGTTTTTTAACTAAAAGCCAACTTGTACTGGTTATTTTTTACCCTTTAGTACTGGCCAAGCAATAGTAAAATACTGAATCATCGACCAAATGGTTAAAATTGTTGCAACAAAATAAAGCAAGTATGCAAGATTCATAAACCAAGTTTGCGGGAAATCAAATAGAATTAATGGAATATCGTAGGTTGGACGCCAGAGTAGACCAATTAGTGCTAACATTTGCGCAGCAGTTTTTATCTTACCTAAACTTGATACGGCGACAGCATCTCGCTGGCCGTGGCTCGACATAAACTCTCTAATTGCACTAATAAATATTTCCCGACCGATCATGGCAAAGGCCGCAACACTGATCCACACATTTTGATAATCTTGAACAATGATCACAAGCGCAGCGGCAACCATCAATTTATCCGCAACAGGGTCAATAAAGGCACCAAACGCCGTAGTTTGTTTCAACCTTCTTGCTAAATATCCATCTAAACCATCACTAATTGCTGCTAACCAAAAGACAAATGCCGCACCAAAGTGATTCCAAGACACAGGGAGATAAAAAACAATAATAAATACAGGAATTAGAATAATTCTAAAAAAGGTAATTTGGTTAGGAATAGTCCACATGATCTAACTACAATAATTTTTTCTGCCATTCTACACAAGTTAACAGCTAATTGTCATGTAAGGAGTCATAAATAGTTTGGGCAAGCGTTTCACTAATACCTGGTACTTTACACAGCGTTGCAACATCAGCGTTTTTCACTTCTTGTAAGCCACCAAGATATTTTAACAAGGCTTGGCGTTTCTTCTGCCCTATGCCTGGAATCGACTCTAAAGTTGAGGTTTTGGCGTGTTTCTGGCGTTTTGATCGATGCCCCGCAATGGCAAAGCGATGAGATTCATCGCGAATATGTTGAATTAAGTGAAGCGCTGGTGAATGTGCAGGTAAATTAATTAACTGGTGCGAACCAGCTAAAATTAACGTTTCTAAACCCGGCTTCCTCGATTCTCCTTTGGCGATCCCCACTAATAACGGCGGATTGGGATGATTTAACTGATTGAAGAAGTCCTCTGCCCTGGCTAATTGACCTTTACCACCATCGATAAAAACAATCGATGGCAAATCTGTCTCTGCACTCACTTTGCCATAGCGCTTATTTAGCGCGAAAGACATCGCAGCGTAATCATCACCCGGTGTAATGCCATGAACATTATAACGACGATAAGCACTTTTAAGCGGTCCGTTGGTATCAAATACCACGCATGAGGCGACGGTTTGTTGTCCCATCGTATGAGAAATATCGAAGCACTCCATAGTTTGAATGCCATTGGGTAACTCAAACACCTCATTTAACGCCTCAAAACGTTTGGTTATTGATTCTTTTTCACTATTTTTGGTCAGTAAAGCGTTCTCGGCATTGGTGTTGGCCAAGCGTAAATACTGTGCGCGCTCGGTTTTTACGTTAACGCTAAATTTAACCTCTTTACCCGTAAGCTCAACAAACATTCTCGATAATGCTTTGGCATCTTCAGGCACTTCCGATACCACGATCTCTCTAGGGATATGGCGATTGGCTACATCATTATTTAAATAGTGCTGAGAAATAAACGAGGCAAGTAACTCGCTGATACTGGTATCTTCTGGCACTTTCGGGAAAAAACTTTTGCTACCTAGGACTTTACCATCGCGAATGTAGAGCATATGTAAGCACACTTGCTGCTTGAGTTGAAATACGCCAATCACATCGAGCTCTGATGCGAACCCGCTAACAAACTGCTGCTGCTGAACTTTACGCAATGTTTTGATTTGGTCGCGAAAGCTTGCTGCTTGTTCGAATTCAAGCGCCATACTTGCAGCGTCCATTTTTTCTACTAACGCATCAATGACTAAGTTGCTTTTACCGCGCAAAAATAACTTAGCGAGCTTGACTTGTTCGCTGTAGTCGTCATCAGATATTTTACCGACACATGGCGCAGAGCAACGCCCTAACTGGTATTGTAAACACGGTCTTGACCGCGCTCGGTAATAACTGTCTTCACATTGTCTTAGCGGGAAAAGCTTTTGCATTAATCGCAAACTTTCCCAAACCGCGCCAACTGTTGTGTACGGGCCAAAGTATTCCCCTTTAATCTTTTTCGCACCACGGTGTGAACCTAGTTTTGGATGCTTGTGATCTGTGATCAATAAATAAGGGTAAGATTTATCGTCGCGCAATAAAATATTGTATTTGGGTAGATACTTCTTAATGTAATTATTTTCGAGCAGTAGCGCTTCTGTCTCACTGTGGGTAACAGTAACATCGATAAAAAAGATATGGCTAACAAGGGAACGTGTTTTGTTGTTGGGTAAGTCTTTGCGAAAATAACTGGCAAGCCGCTTTTTTAAATCTTTCGCCTTGCCTACATAAATAACTTCTTGTGCTTGGTTGTACATGCGGTACACACCGCTTTGGTGTGTTACCGATTTGAGAAATGATTTATGATCGAATAAGACTGCTGAATTGCTCATTAAAGTTAAAGCTTTTCAGTGTTTAACATACCGTGGCGTATTGCTAAATGCGTTAGCTCAACATCATTGCTAATATTGAGTTTTTCAAACATGCGATAGCGATAACTGTTTATCGTTTTGGTGCTAAGCATTAACTGCTCAGAAATATCTGGTACTTTTTCTCCGCGCGTTACCATCATCATAATTTGCAACTCGCGCTCTGAAAGCGAACTAAATGGATTATCTTCGGGGTTTTTAAATTGACTTAATGCCATTTGCTGAGCAATGTCAGGCGTGATGTAACGTTGACCACTATGCACTGCGCGCACGGCGTTAACCATTTCTTCAGGCCCTGCTCCTTTCGTTAAATAACCGGCAGCGCCAATTTGCATTACTTTAGTCGGAATAGGATCTTCACTGTGAACCGTTAAGACGATGACCTTGATATCAGGGTTAAAGCGAATGATCTTTTTAGTCGCTTCTAAGCCACCAATGCCAGGCATGTTCATATCCATTAAGACAACGTCAGGCGCATTTGTCCGACAAAACTTTGCCGCAAGCTCACCCGTTTCGCACTCACCGACAACCTTCATGCCTTTGACATCTTCTAAAATGCGTCTAATACCTGTTCGCACTAATTCATGGTCATCAACTAATAATATGTTTATCAAAACACTACCCTTAGATGCAGTACAAAGGTACTACGAATTTATTCTTATTTAATGTACTAGAAGATACAAGTTAATCGCAATTCTTGCAATAGGAATGCTTCTCAATTGACTACAAATCGTTCTTCTTGAGCCAATTGTTTAACAAGTTAATTTGACCGTTTTTATAAGCTGCATAAGTTAACCTAACGGCATTACTCAAAATCACAGAGTCAGACCAATTCGTTTGCTCTTGAATCAATTTGTAGCAAACTAGCGCCTCTTGACTCAAATAGCCGCGAGTTTCTTTTAATCCTTTATCTTTTTGACGTTCACGGTAACGCTTTTGCTTCTCAGCGTTGGTCATAGCGGGCTTTTTGGTCATTTTACTACTCCTGAAAATATCTCAGAAAAGGTAACGCATAACCAAAATAAAGGCAATATTTAAAATTAATTCACTGCTCAGAGTTGTTTAGTGTACAAGTGTTCGCTAAAGTAGCGGCGTTTTATCTTAATTATTATGACAAAAGAGCATTATGGAACGTAAGAATTCATTCACCAAAGAAGATTTGATCAAAGCCGGTACTGGCGAAATGTTTGGTCCAGGTAACAGCCACTTACCATCAGGTAACATGTTGATGATGGACCGCATTTTAACCATTAATGAAGGCGGTGGAGAACACGGTAAAGGCGAAATCATTGCTGAACTCGATATTAATCCAGACTTATGGTTTTTTGAGTGTCATTTTACCGATGATCCGGTTATGCCTGGATGTTTAGGCTTGGATGCTATGTGGCAGTTAGTAGGTTTTTATCTAGCGTGGTCAGGTGGTCCGGGTTTAGGTCGCGCGTTAGGTGTTGGAGAAGTTAAATTTACCGGTCAAATTTTACCAACAAACAAAAAAGTTACCTACAACATTCAAATGAAGCGCGTTATTAAACGTAAGTTATTTATGGGGATCGGCGATGGCACGGTTTCTGTTGACGGTCGTGTGATCTATACCGCGAAAGATTTAAAAGTGGGCTTGTTTACGGATACATCATCTTTTTAACTCAGTTTTAGTTATTAGGTTGCGGCTATTGATGATCTAACCGCAACCTGATTTTATTTATTACTTAATTAGCCCCTGTTGCCTGTCAGACATAGCTTCACGCCAACCACCTAACCACTCAGATTTTACATCTAGATTTTGATAAGGGCATGTTTCCTTAGAACGACCTGAAACACCCGCTTGATAACCTCGTGCATGCGCCCTATCTTGACGATCTCGTTTTTGTCTTTTCATCATTAATGTATTCTCCTGTAAACCAAAACTCTACCTCCAGCCAATATCGATATTGTCTGTTTCACTGTTTTTGTGATCCGTTTAATCAAAGCATTAATGCGGCTCGCTTTTGTGCTGAAAGTACGAATGAACGTTCAATACCAATTAATTACCCCCTCGAGGTTTCAACTATAAGTGAATTTGGTATACGAAACGCGATGCCAACAAACCTTTATTTGAGCTCTGCAAACTCAAATGAATTTTTACTTTTGTCTTCTGGCATTACTTAACGAATAGTAGAGGATCCCAGCCTTAGCAAGGCTAAAAGTGGTAGAAGTTAGTCAAAGAATTTTAACTAATTGAGCTAATTTATAATTTAATTTTTTATAGACAAAAAAAAGTGCCACTAAACAGCAGCACTTTTTATTAACGCTAAGTAAATACGATGATTAGAAATCGTATTTAACACCTACACGCATTTCCCATAATGACGCACCTGCAACACGAGTTTGACCAGCCGGTTCAATAAATTCATTGAATACGTATTGGCCTGCATCGTTAATTGATACATCTGCAATAGGTTGTGCACGCGGGAAGCTTGTCTCGTACATTACACCCCAGTCATCGTTTAACATGTTACCGAAGTTTTCAATCACTAAGAACGCACTTGCTTTGTGGTCTTTCTTAAAGCCTGGTAATTCTTGTGTGATTTTAATGTCGAACTTAGTCCACCAATCACTGTAAATACCATTGCGCTCCATGATACCACCAGCGTACTTGTCTAAGCCTTCTGATTTAACATAATCAAAGAATCCAGCTTGATCAAAGTCATCACCAAAAACAACATTTGGATCATCAGCGCCCGTTGGAATGTAAGCTAAATGGCGTGAAATAAAGCCTACAGAGTCGCCAAATGCCCAGCCACTGTCGAACGTATAGCTGTATGGACGACCTTCGTTAGCACTACCAAATACAGAGAACTTAGTTGCGTAGTTATCAACAAATTCGTGTTCATAGCTTACGCGTAACGTGAAACGATGAGGGATTTCATAGTTTGACGTGCCTACACCAGGGTTTTCTGGATCAGAGGTGTTATTTAAGTAGTTAGAAAATGCCACTGAGCTTGTCATTGGGCTTACTTCTTTAGACTCTGTATAGGCGTAACCTAATGTCCAATCTAAACCAAAATCATGTGATTTTGATAACGCGAATGACAATGAAGCGCGGTGACCAGAATCGCCTTTTACGTTGGTTAACATGAAGTCTTCACTACGACCGTTAGAGCTCGTGTAAATTGGACGACCATCAGGTGCTGTTTCACCCGTGTCTTGACGTGTTACATCAGAGATAACCGCCGCATCACGCATATCTGAGTACAAGAAGTCAGCAGTGAAAACATAATCATTTTCTAGGTAGAAAGTTGCACCTAACGCGTACTTCATTTCAGAAGGAATGCTGAAGTTTGGATCAAGGATGTTAATACCACCTGGCGCACCGTTACCGGCTGCAACAGCATCAAATTGATCTTGCGGAACGTTCCAAACTGGACGGCCATCGCCAGTCATTGGAGTGTCAAATAAATCTAATGGTGAACTGCTTTCGCGCGTTTTAACTAAGATTACACCATTGTTTTGGTAGTTGTTACCTAACCATACGTTCGGGTTACCACCAGAGTATAGACCGAAACCACCACGTACTTCTAAGTCATCGTTAACAACCCAGTTAAAGCCAAAACGCGGTTGTAATAAGTCAGCACCATCAAGGTTTTGCGCATTAGTAAAACCGTATAAGTCTTCAACCTGTGGGTTTTCAATCGGCAAATCGTCACTCTTATACCAATCGTAACGCAAACCATATGTTAAGGTGATGTCGTAATCATATAAGTAGTATTCGTCTTGGATATATAAAGTGTGAATATCGTAACCAAACTCTGCGGCAGCATCTTCTGGGTTATTCGTACCAACCGCGTTATCGTAGTATACGCGATTAGCTAAGCCGTTGCGGAAGTCGTCAACTGAGTTGAAACGAAACTCACCTTCTGCGTGTTGTACGAATAAGTTGAAAACATCTAAGCTCTCATACTCGTAACCCGCAGTGATGATGTGATCACCAACTAAATACTTACCGGCAAGTTTAAATACATCCGTTTCATAGCTCAAACGGTTGGCGTGGCGTGAATCATCAGCACCTAAATATACCGTTGCGCGTGCACCGTCATTTTGTGTACGAATTTGTACTTCACCAAAGTCAGTGCCACCTAAAGGCGTTACTGTTTGTAAGAAGTCTGATGTACCAATGCGAACTTCAGTCGAGAAATTATCTGTCCAATCTGAGTAAATTGAACCAACAAGCGATTCGAACTCAGCATATTGGTCATAGTAATGATTTGAGAATTCAAATTCATTTGAATCGCCGTCAGATTCGCGAATGGTATTACCATCGTTGTAGTTATACACTAACGCAGCACGGTGATCTTCATTGATGTACCAATCAAGTTTTGCCATGATTTTTTCATCTTCAACTGGCATATTGGTAATCAAATCGCCCGGCTCGTACTCATATACGTCACGAGCAATGCGTAAAATCTCATCGTAATCAGCTTGGCTTAACCCTTCTACTTCAACGGCAGCACCAGAGCCTGCTGGACCGCGATCAAAGGTATCAGCACCATCTAATTTTTCATATGACGCGAAAAAGAATAACTTATCTTTGATGATAGGACCGCCAACATTGATACCGTAACGACTTTCGTCGAATTTACCAACATTTACCTTCTCGCCTTCTAAGCTGTCACCACGCATTGAATCGTCAGTGTAATCGTAGAAGAAGCCACCGTGAAATTCATTGGTACCAGATTTAGTTACCGCGTTGATGTTACACGCTGTAAAGCCACCGTATTGCACGTCAAACGGTGCTAATTCTACGTTTACTTGCTCAATTGAATCATATGAAAATGGAATACGAATCGTTGGGTAACCACTCGTACCTAGGCCAAAGTTATCGTTATTGCGAATACCGTCGACGGTAAAGCTGTTAAAACGAGGACTTGCACCACCACACTGAATACCGTCATCGCGACTTTCATTGATGTAAATACGAGAATCAATTCTTACTAAGTCTTTGATATCACGGTTAATAGCTGGTGCATTGGCTAAATCTTCTAAACCAAAGTTCGCTGACGGTGCGTTAGCACCTGTTGTTGAGTGAATTTTACGACCGGTAACCGTAATCGTTTCAAGGTTTTCTGCTTCTAGTTGTACGCTTAAGCTGTAGGTGTCACCTAATTTTAAGAATACATTTTCGTGTGTTTTAGAGCCGTTAGCGTCGTTGACGATAATCGTGTAAGGACCACCAACTTGCAAACCACGCGCACTAAAAGTACCCGTTTCATTAGAAGTAAATGTTTTAACATTACCGGTACGTGTATCAATAACTTGGATTGATGCACCTGAAACTAAATCACCCGTTGGCGCAATAATTTGGCCACGAATACTCGATGAAGTAGTGTCAGATGCTAACGCTGAGGTTGACACACCTAACGCTAGTACTAAAGCACCAGCAATGTGTGAGAGGCGATGAGCTTTCATCATTTTTCCCTTATTTATAATAAAGTTTATCGTTATTAGTGTCGTTAAGACGGCAATTAAAAAAATAATCACGCTTATTAAACATAGGCTTGATTACAATTTAATTACAAATTTATATTAGTTTTATTTCTCCCATATTATCCATTAGGTCAACTAACTGTCATGCTGCTGTAAAACTTAGGTTTTATAATACTCGTGAGTACACAAAATAATTAACCAAATAGATAACTTTGTTAATTTTCTGTTATTTTGGTGCTTAATTCAATAAAATTAAGTCAAGAATCTTCGGTATAACTCATAAAAATACCCTCAACGCCCAATAAATAAGGTGTTAACATAGATTCTATTTTTAACTTATTAATGACAACCCGCTTAATTAATTGAATAATTTAGGCAAACTGCAAAATGAACAGTCAATTAATGATATTTCAGGACGATTACGGTGAATAAACAGGCAAATAAACGAAAACAAAGTCAAGATGCCATCATGGACGCAGCAAGAGATGAATTTATTCAACAAGGATTCAAGGGCGCAACAGTTCAAGCAATTGCTGACAAAGCCAATATGCCAAAAGCTAACGTGCTTTATTACTATAAGAACAAAGAGAACCTTTATCACAAGGTTTTAGAGCAAACATTGGAAATGTGGGATACCGCCATTGGTGATATCGTTTTGGAAGATGGTCCAAGGGTAGCATTAGAGCGTTTTATTGCTGCTAAAGTAGATATTGCCTTTGAGAACCCTAAAGCCTCTAAAATCTATGCCATGGAAATTATCCAAGGTGCCCAGCACATTGATAATTTCGCGCGTGTATACCTGCGCAATTGGGTAAAAGAAAAATCAGCAATTTTTGAGCATTGGATGAATGAAGGTGCAATGGCTAAAGTTGATCCTGTTAAGTTAATATTTTTAATCTGGTCAACAACTCAACATTATGCTGACTTTGAAACACAAATACTCAACATCACTAACAAACAAGAATATGAAGACGATGATAGAGAACAAGTTAAAGCCTTCTTGATCGACTTTATTTTACGTGGGTTGAAGATTTCATGAAGCGTCTAACTCAATTGCTGGCAATTACTGCCGCTATCACAACCTCGGGATGCAATGCCGTGGAAGAGCAAACTACGATTAGAGTCGCTACTTTTAATGTCTCAATGGAAGCGTTGAACTACATGCCATATGAAAAGGGAAAGCGCCCTGTTCCCGTTGGCGATGAATTAATCAAAGCGTTGAGTAGCAACCATCAGCAAATAAAGAATATTGCGAAAATTATTCAACAAACAAACCCTGACATTATCTTACTCAATGAATTTGATCGCAATGATGAGCACCACGCTAAAGCTCTCGCACTGTTTAAAAGTCAATATTTAAACAGTGGACAGTCAGCAGTTAACTACCCCTACTCTTATCAAGGGCCAGTTAATACGGGCGTCCCAGCTAATGTTGATATGAACGCAAATGGTAAAACTGACGACAACCCTGCTGATACTTTTGGTTTTGGCTATTTTCCCGGCCATTTTGGTATGGCGTTGTTATCTAAGTACCCGATCGATAAACAGCACATTCGTAGCTTTCAAAAATTTAAATGGAAAGATATGCCTGGCGCTTTAAAGCCCATCGATCCTAATACCAATACTGACTATTACGATAAACAAGCCTGGGATGTTTTTCGCTTAAGTTCTAAATCTCATTGGGATATCCCTGTAAATATCAATGGCACTAAAGTCCACATCATTGCCGCTCATCCTACACCACCGGTATTTGACGGACCTGAAGATCGCAATGGTAAGCGTAATCACGACGAAATCCGTTTGATTAATGACTACATTACGCCCACTAAAGCGAGCTATCTATACGACGATAATCAACAAACAGGTGGCCTAGGCGCTAACGTACGCTTTGTTATTCTTGGTGATTTAAACGCATCGAGTGTCGAAGGTGACGCCATAAATTCAGGCATTGCCAGTTTACTTGCGAATCCGCAACTTCAAGATCCGCTACCCATGAGTAAAGGTGGTGATTTATACAAACCGGATAACAATAACTCCAAGCATCATACGGCATATTGGGGAATGAGAGCTGATTACGTACTACCCTCAACTTTTGGCTTTAAAATACTCGATTCCGGCGTATTTTGGCCAGAACAAAACAGTGAACAATATTACCTGATCAAAGATCGCGGGGCATCATCAGATCACCGCCTTGTTTGGGCTGATTTACAAATTAAATAAACTAGGTTTGCGATGAAAAAATTATTTACCGCTTTAACACTTGTTACCTCGCTGCATGTGGTAGCCAACGAAGCACCTAAAAACATCATTATGGTGATCAGTGACGGTATGGGCCCAGCCTATACCACTGCATACCGCTACTTCAATGACGATCCGACAACACCTGAAATAGAAACCACGGTTTTTGATAAATACCACATAGGTTCATCAAGCACCTACCCGGCTCCCGTTTCAGGTTTAGTTACTGATTCAGCCGCTAGCGCAACTGCCCTCGCCTCAGGTGTAAAATCATACAACGGTGCAATTGGTGTCGATGTTGATGAACAGCCAGTCGAAAGCGTTTTATACCGAGCTAAAGCCAAAGGTTTAAAAACGGGAATTGTCGTTACCTCTCAAATCAACCATGCAACGCCTGCTGCCTATATGGCCCACAATAAGCATCGCAGAAATTATGATGAAATTGCTGACAGTTACTATGACGACCGAAATAATAATCAGTTTCTCGCTGATATCATGCTCGGTGGCGGTTGGTCGTATTTCATTCGCCAAGATCGCAATCTTGTTAGCGAATTTAAAAGTGCTGGCTTTCATTACCTAGATAACTTTTCAGCGCTAAATAGTTTGCCTAAATCAAAACCCGTACTTGGCTTATTTGATGACAAAGGCTTAGCGCAAGCACTCGATCACCAAGATAAGTATCGTTTAGCGACCATGACAGAGGCAGCATTAGACTATTTAACGAATGAAAAAGGCATGTTTTTATTAGTTGAAGCGAGTCAAGTTGATTGGGGTGGTCACAATAACGATATTGCTTATTCAATGGCAGAAATGTCAGATCTGGACAAAACCATTCAAGTACTAGAGGCTTATGTTGCCAAACACCCAGACACTTTAGTTGTTTTAACCGCCGACCATTCAACCGGCGGTATGACAATTGGCGCTAATGGCAAATACGCTTGGTTTCCAACGTGGATCAAGAACCTAACGGCTTCAACCGAAACCATTGCCAATGACATTGCCGAACAAGGTTTAGAGGTTACACGGTTAGCCAATCAACTTGGCTTCCAACCCAATGAAGAAGAAATGGCTACCCTTGCAGCCAGCATGGCGGATGCCGAAAACTACTGGCTGACTAATCAAGTAAAGTTTGAAGAAAAAGGTTACACCAAACAAAGCACGATTAGCCGTAGCATGCGTAAAGCGGTTCTTAAACTGATTGATCAACGGACAAATACTGGGTGGACAACAAGTGGCCATACAGGCGTTGATGTCCCTGTTTACGCGTTTGGTAAAAATGCCGAATTGTTCAAAGGCCAGTTAGATAACACCGATATTGCAAAGGGCATTTTCTCTTTAATAGAAAAAAGATAATGTAATAGCAATTGAAATATAGGCCACCCTAAAAGGTGGCCTTTTCGTATGTTTAATAGATTAACGTTTAATGACCCGCGTTTGTATCAATTAATTCAACTAACGCAGACACCGGGTGTTTAGGTTTAAAATGTGCCATCCGCTTAACTTGCGAACGACAAGAAAAACCTGTGGCTAAAACTTGCTGTGGTTTTTCATTATTTATTTTATCTTGCCAACTCATACGATATAAATCTTTTGAGTTACCCAGGTTATCAACCTCGTGACCATAAGTACCCGCCATACCACAACAACCTACCGCCACCGAACTTAGTGACAAGCCAAACGCTTGATATATCGCTTGCCATTGGTTCTCAGTATTAGGTAATGCGGTTTTTTCAGTACAGTGACCAAATAACCTAAAACTTTGTTTAGTATTTAGCCTTGGGATTTCAAGATTTGCTAACTGACCAAATAGCCACTCATGTGCTAGCAATACCTCAAATTCACCGCGTTCATTACCAAGTATTTGTTTGTATTCATCTCGGTAACATAACACTAATGAGGCATCCAAGCCGATCATTGGGATATTAAAACGGTGAATGAGGTTTAAAAAGTCACTCGATGATTGCGCTGTTTTGGCAAAGCGCTTAAAAAACCCTTTAACATGCTGTGGTTTACCGTTGGGTTTAAACGGTAACAATACCGGTTTTTTACCGAGGTGCTTAAGTAGCGCCATTAAATCGACAACAGTATCTGCATCGTAAAAACTGGTAAATGGATCTTGAACGATAAACACGTAATCACGGCGCTTCTCGTCACTAAGTTGTTGAAAGTAAGCTAAGTCGAACTGCTCATAACCTTTCGCTATCACCGTTTCTTTAAGTGTAGGTACAGATAACAGTGGTGTATCAGCATAGCCTAATGTTGCACGCGAAAACTTGTCGTACACTGGTGTCTTTAGCACCGCATTAACTAGCTTTGGCATTTTTGCCATCAATGGCGCCATCGTTTCAACATTCGCCACCATGTGATCTTTTAACGGTCGCATATAACGCGTGTGATAAAGGTTAATGAAACGGGCGCGTAAATCCGGAATATCCACTTTGATTGGGCACTGGCTAGCACAAGCTTTACAGGCAAGACAGCCTTGCATTGCATCCATCACCTCATGAGAAAAGTCATCGGTGTTAGCTTGGTTAAACTTATTTTTAACCTTGGCGAGTAGTTGTTTGATTGACCAGCCATCGACATTGTTTTCGAGCGCTAATATATCAACACCTTTATGCTCCACTAACCTCAACCACTCTCTCATTAAACCGGCACGACCTTTTGGTGAATGACGGCGATCACGTGTCACCTTACTCGATGGACACATTGGACTGTTTGGATCGAAGTTAAAGCAGAGACCATTACCATTGCAATCAAGTGCGTTAGTAAATGACGCTTTTACCTTGACAGGGATTTGGCGATCAAAATAGCCGCGTTTGGTATCATCAACACTCACTAATTGCTCACTTGAGTCAATTGGCGTGCATATTTTACCTGGATTCATTTTATTGAGCGGATCAAACGCAGTTTTTATCTTGCGCAGCTCAGTAAATAACTCGTCGCCAAAAAACTCCGGCCCGTATTCACTGCGATAGCCCTTTCCGTGCTCGCCCCACATCAAACCGCCATACTTGGCCGTTAGTTTAACAACTTGATCAGACAGCGTACGCAAAAGTTTTTCTTGCTCTGGATCACACATATCTAGTGCCGGCCTAACGTGTAATACGCCTGCATCAACATGGCCGAACATGCCGTAATGTAAATTGTAACCATCAAGTAAGGCTCTAAATTCAGCGATAAAGTCAGCAAGGTTTTCTGGCGGCACGGCGGTATCTTCAGCAAATGCTAGCGGCTTTTGGCTGCCTTGCGTATTGCCCAACAAACCAACGGCTTTTTTACGCATCGCGTACAATTTACCGATACTGGCAAGATCTGATGTGATCTGGTAACCAATGACACCACCTTGTTTTTCGGCAATAGCCTTATCTAACCGCGCTGACAATGCTTTAATTCGCGCTTGCATCCATGTTTCGTCTTCCGTGTTGTACTCAACAATATTTAGGCCATCCATGACTTGACCTTCCACTTCAGTGATCAAGTCACTGACCGAATGCCAAACGATATCGGTTTTTGCTAAATTCAGTACTTTAGAATCTATTGTTTCAACGGATGTTGCTTGTGCTTCAACCAAAAACGGTGAATGGCGCAACGCTGAGTCAAAACTGTCGTATTTAATATTAATTAAGGTTTTATAGGTAGGGATTGGCGTTAAGTTTAACTTTGCTTCACAAACAATGGCTAGCGACCCTTCTGAGCCAGTGATCACTCTTGAAATGTCTAACGATGTTAAATCAGCATCTAAAACATTTTCTAAATCATAGCCGGTAAGAAAACGGTTTAACCTTGGAAACTTAGCCAGCACTGCATCACGTTTATCAAGACAACTAGATAAAATCTGACTTGTAATATGACCTAAAGTTGAATTTTCTTTAGCTAGTGCTTTAGCAACATCAAGTGGCATCTTTGTCGTTTCGAGTAACTCACCATTAGCTAAAACACTGCTCAAACCAAGCACGTGATCTGAGGTTTTGCCATACACTAATGAACCTTGACCTGAGGCATCAGTATTAATCATGCCACCGATAGTTGCTCGGTTACTGGTCGATAGATCAGGTGAAAAGAAAAAACCATAGGGTTTCAAAAAGGCATTTAGTTGATCTTTAACGACACCCGCTTGAACTTTAACCCAGCGCTCTTCAACGTTTATCTCTAGAATGTGGTTCATGTGTTTCGATAAATCGACAACAATCCCAGGTGTTAAACTTTGCCCATTAGTACCTGTCCCGCCACCACGGGCACTGAATTTAATATCGGCAAATTCTGCTTGATTAGCCAACGTCGTGATGGCTTGAACATCTTCAATGCTGGTGGGATGCAAAACCAGTTGAGGTAACTGTTGATAGACACTGTTATCAGTAGCAACCGCAAGCCTTGCGCTGTACTTCGTGTTTATTTCACCTAAATAACGGGTTTGGGTAAGTTGCTTGGCAAATTCTTGGTAACGTTGTTGAACTAATTCTTCTGGCGCTAAACGGGGTAACATCTTTCAAAACAGATAAAGCAAAAAGTATCATCAACTATACCACACCCTAATTGAGATGTTACCCAACTTGTTAAATTAGTGTGTTATAAATTATCAACTTTTGATGGATTAATTGCCTTTATATTTTGATGCGCGTTAATTAGGTGATCGGGTACTAATTTAGTGTGTTTAATTGCCTCTTGTAATGCCACTAATACCGGCTCTGCGTTGTGCTCGCCAATCATATAACCCGATATGCCTCGGTTGATTGCTTCTACTGCTGCCACCCCTAGTTTAGTTGCCAGTATCCGATCGGTTGCACATGGCGCGCCCCCCTTTGTATGTGTCCTAAGATGCAGGTGGAAGCATCGATGTGTTGATATTGATTAAGCGCAGCTTTCAAGCCAGAAATCCCCGTAGGCCAAAGATTTTCAGCAACGCAAATGAGAAAACTATTTTGACAACTTACTTGATGTTCTCTAATTTGTTTAGCCAGTAGGCTAACCACCTGCTCATGTTGTGTTGTGTCGGTATTTTCAAAGCTCAAGATAGCTTCTGCGCCAGAGGCTAAACCCACATTAAAGGCGATATGACCGCTGTGCCGCCCCATTAATTCGATAATAAAAACACGATCAAAAGCATCTGCGGTATCGCGAATCTTATCAATCGCATCAATTGCGGTATTAACCGCTGATAAAAATCCAATGGTATTATCTGTACCGTCTAAATCGTTATCGATAGTACCTGGCAAACCAATAACTAAGCCATCCCACTGCTTTTCTATTGCCATTAAACCCGTAAAGGAGCCATCACCTCCGATAACAATTAGCGCATCTATTTTGTCTTTTATCAGGGTAGTAACAGCTTGTGAAACCCCTTGCTCTTCAAGCATTTCTTTACAACGCGCACTTTTGATTATCGTACCACCGAGATGAATAATGTTATCAACGTGAATTTTTTCTAGTTTAACTGACTCACTATTAATCAAACCATTGTAGCCATGCCGATAACCAATAACCTCAACGTCATTGCCCAACGCCAAAACAATCGCGCGAATGGCTGCATTCATCCCCGGCGCATCACCGCCGCTAGTGAGTAACCCCACTCGTTGCACATATTTCATTACATTATCCATAAACTATTATATTATCGATATCGTATACTATTTTAGTAACCTTTTGATAACAAACAATCAATTACCACAAATAGTTAGCCAAACAAATGCAAGGATAAGCTCGATGCCATCGATAAGTCGAATTTTCACCGTAATAGTATTGACGCTAATGCTGTCAGGTTGTTCGTTTTCGTTCGTCTATAACAAACTCGATTGGTGGGTAAACTGGTACTTAGACGACTACGTTGAACTAGATAAAACTCAACAACATGTCTTTGACAAAGCGTTTGAGCAATTACATCTGTGGCATAGAAAAAACGAATTAATGCGTTATCACGCGCATTTAAGCCGATTTCAGACGAGAGTGAATGAAATTGACCAAGGTAACCCGATTACCGCTGATGAGATTTATGATCACGTCTATGAAATGAGAGATCATTGGTATCGCTTTATCACATTTGCTGAACCTTACCTCACCCCTTTACTAGCCCAATTATCGGCAGAGCAAAAGCAACAACTCATCAATAAATTAGCTGAACGAAACGAGGAGATGATCGCTGAGCGTGAAGAGTCAAGCTATGAAAAGCGCATCAAAGAGAATACAAAGTCACAGAAAAAATCCTTTAAAAAATGGTTTGGCAAACTCTCGAAAGCGCAAAATGAACTGATTGAACAAACGACCCCTACTTACACCTCAAGTTTTGATGATTGGATTGCTTATCGACAAACATGGTTGAGCAATTTCGAAACAGCGTTAATCCCAATGACGGATAACGAAGTCAACGTAGCATTACTGACGGAAGCGTTGATCCACCCACAAAATTTGCGAAGTAAAGCGCTCATTGAAAAAAATCAAAATAACAATCGCATATTCGCTCAAATGTTTGCCGATTTTCTCAATCAAGCATCAGCCAAACAAATTAAACGCTTTAACCGTAGGGTGAGTTCATATCTAGAAGATTTCGAAGAGTTAGCTAACGATAAATAACTAAAATTCGAGACACCACCGTTAAAAATCTGGATAATAGCGCGATATTTATCGAAGCATAGCGCGCCTCAGTTTTGCGCTAGCGAAAAAACAAGGTCCACTATGGAAATCAAAGTTAACTTTCTTGATAACTTGCGCTTAGAAGCCAAATTCGATGACTTTACCGTTATTGCCGATCAACCTATTCGCTATAAAGGTGATGGCAGTGCCCCTAGCCCATTTGATTACTTTTTAGCCTCTTCTGCGCTTTGCGCCGCATATTTTGTTAAAGTGTATTGTAATGCGCGAGAAATCTCGACTGACAATATCCGCATCTCACAAAATAACATTGTTGATCCAGAAGATCGCTACAATCAAGTGTTTCAAATAAACGTCGAATTACCCGAAAGTTTAAGCGAAAAAGACAAACAAGGCATTTTGCGCTCAATTGAACGCTGCACGGTGAAAAAAGTGGTGCAAACTGGGCCTGAGTTCAAAATTGAAACGGTAGAAAACCTCGACGAAGATGCCCAAGCGATGTTGATGGTTGATCCGGATAATCAAGACAACACTTATATCCTAGGTAAAGACTTACCGCTTGAGCAAACCATTGCCAATATGACCAAGATCCTCGCCGACTTGGGGATGAAAATAGAAGTCGCTTCATGGCGCAATATCGTGCCTAACGTATGGTCACTGCATATTCGCGATGCAGCCTCACCAATGTGCTTTACCAATGGTAAAGGCGCAACGAAAGACAGCGCATTATGTTCAGCACTAGGCGAATTTATTGAGCGCTTAAACTGTAACTTCTTCTACAACGATCAATTTTTTGGCGAAGAAATTGCCAATAGTGAGTTCGTTCATTACCCGAATGAAAAATGGTTTGAATTAACCCAAGATGACAGCCTGCCAAACGGTTTATTAGATGATTATACCAAAGACATCTATAACCCAGATGGCGAGCTCCAAGGCTCACACCTGATTGACACTAACTCGGGGAATATTGAGCGCGGTATTTGTGCTATTCCGTATACCCGTAAATCAGACGGCGAAACCGTTTACTTTCCTTCTAACTTGATTGAAAACTTATTTTTAAGTAACGGTATGAGCGCCGGCAACAACATGGCAGAAGCGCAAGTTCAGTGTTTATCGGAGATTTTTGAACGCGCGGTAAAAAAACACATCATTGAACAAGAAATTGTCCTCCCAGATGTACCAAAAGAGGTGCTTGCTCAATACCCAAGCATTGTCGATGGTATTAAAGGCTTGGCAGAGCAAGGTTTTCCGGTGTTAGTCAAAGACGCATCGCTAGGCGGCCAATTCCCCGTGATGTGTGTCACTTTAATGAACCCTAAAACTGGCGGTGTTTTCGCCTCATTTGGTGCTCACCCAAGCTTTGAGGTTGCGTTAGAGCGCAGTTTAACTGAGCTTCTACAAGGCAGAAGTTTTGAAGGGCTTAACGATGTTCCTCGCCCAACCTTTAACTCAATGGCGGTTCAAGAGCCAGAGAACTTTGTTGAGCATTTCATTGATTCGACCGGTGTTGTTTCTTGGCGATTCTTTTCAAATCAATACGATTATGACTTTGTGGAATGGGATTTTTCAGGCACAAATGACGAAGAATGTGAAACCCTATTTGGCATTCTCGAAGCACTCGGTAAAGAAGCCTACATTGCTGACTTCCACTTACTAGGCTCAAGTGCTTGTCGCATACTTGTACCAGATTACTCAGAAGTTTACCCCGTTGAAGATTTAATTTGGGATAACACCAACAAAGCATTGCTTTACCGTGAAGACATTCTTAACTTACATCGCTTAACTGATGATGAGCTTGCAAGCCTTGTTGAGCGCCTAGAGCAATCTGAACTTGATGTTTACATTGATATTCGCACCTTAATCGGTATTGAATTTGACGAGAATACCGATTGGGGCCAACTCACCATTTTAGAGTTAAAAGCACTGATTTATTTAGCACTGGGCGAATTGGAAGATGCCTATGATTTAGTTGGCGAGTTTTTACAGTACAACGACAATACAGTCGAGCGCGGATTGTTTTACCAAGCAGTACACAATGTTTTAGATATCGCCTTAGATGAAGATTTAGAAATTGAACATTTTATCGATAATCTCAATCACATGTACGGTGAGCAACTGATGGAAAACGTTGTTGGTACAGTGACCGGTGATGTTAGATTTTACGGCTTAGCACCAACCAATATGCAATTAGAAGGATTAAACAAGCATCTTCGATTAATCGAAAGCTATAAAAAACTTCATCATGCTAGAGCACAGGCGGCAAAACGCTAAATACGCTAGCTATAAACGTAAAAAAGGTTGATACCAAAGGGTTATCAACCTTTTTTTACTTAAATCATCTTAATGATCGGTTCGACCATCAAAAAAGTCGTTCGTAAAATGGGCAAAATAGCCTAGCGTGCCTAAGACAAAATAAAGCGCCAATATCACGTACATCACTTGAAAAAAGATATTACTGCCACCTGATATAGCATCGCTCGCTAACAGGGCAAATAATATCGCGATTGGTAAATAAATTACGGCTTTAAACAGGTTATCATTTTCAATATTACTAATTGCGTTTCCCATCTAACATTCCTCTTGTTCTAATTTTCATAGTTAGTTATTAGTTAGTAAAAAGTAACGACGAATACTGCTGGTCATTTTTTATCCACTAGTACCATAATTAACTATTTGAATTAAAAACGGAAGTGTTTTTTATTGATCAATATCCTGATTTCTAATAATCGCAACCAACAACGCTGGTAAAAACGTCAGCGACAACAACGTAGACACTAAAATACCCGAGAGTACAATCACGCCAACGCCACGATAAAGCTCAGTGCCCTCGCCAGGAATTAAGACCAATGGCGCCAAACCAAATATCGTTGTTGCCGTTGACATTAAAATCGGCTTTAGCCGTTTTTCAACTGCGTTCAACACAGCTTGCTGTACTTCAATTCCGCGCTCTAAAACATTTTTCCTTGTTTGATCAACAATTAATATAGGGTTATTAACCACAGTACCGAGCAAAATTAGAAAGCCGAGCATAGTGATCATATCAAACGGCTGATGATACGCCGGCATGCCAATACTCGATAAAACGCTATTGACTGCATTAACTAACACTAAGCCCAATAAACCGCCAGCCATACCAAGTGGCACAGTCGCTAAGATAAACATCGGATAACGCCAATGGGTAAAAATAGCCACTAATAATAAGTAACTCAGTACTAACGCAATAAGAAAGTTGCTAGAAAGCGACTCTTGAGTTGCCTCAAGTTGATCGGCTGCACCACTAATACTGACTTTGATACCTTGTGCTATTTTTCCTTCGCGCCACAACGCAGGTAAAAGCTGTTCACGTACCATTTGCTCTGCATTTTCTAGCGCTACTTCTCGCGGTGGAATGATATATACCGTTACCGTTCGATTACCATCAACACGCCTAATAGAATTGCTGTTTTTACTTTCTACTAAATCAGCTAGCGCATGCAAGGGTAATATATTGCCTGACGGAGTAACGATTGGTGTAGTCGCAAGGTTATCTAAGCTTTGTTCATTGCCCGCACCACTAAACATAAAGATGTCGACTTTATCGTCGTTTAAAATAAACTCGTCAACAAACGCACCATCGCTCATCGCTGCAATGGCATAACCAAAGTCATTATTGTTTATACCTGCCTCAGCAAGGCGTTGCCAGCGAGGTTTTATCTCAATGAGCGGCTGATCTAAGGTTAATGAGCCAGGTTCTGAATTGATTTGTGGATTATCAAATACTTGTTCTGCTTGTTGATAAACTGCTGACGCCGCAGCGTAGAGCTCGGTAATTTCACTACCGGCAATATCAACCGCAACAGCGCGCGTACCGCCATCATTACTTGAAATAATTGAGCCACGTGATGAAAACGCCCGCATACCTTCATACGAACGAAATTTCTCGGTGATAGCAGCCATCATTTCATTGATATACTTAGGCTCAACCGGCGCACTTAAAAACCAAATGCGACCAACAGACACCGACATCGAATAATACTCAAGTGGCGGCATTGGATCATTGCCGGCTAAAAACGCACTGTTGTCTGCTTTAACGTATTGATCAAAATACTGCCTTAACTCTACGCCAATTTTTTGCATCTCTGTTAAATTGTAACTAGGAGGAGCTATCATCATAGAAAAGGCTTTAGGCTCTTCACCTTCAGGTAAATATTCGGCCGCAGGCATCAACAGGTAAGCCGCTGATAAAATCACAACAATAAAACTCAACGCCGCAATACGAGCGCGTGACACAGATTTGATAAATACACCTGTAAGCGCCAGCCATTTACTTGATAAGGTAAAACGCTGACCTTTGGTCATGTCACCTTTTTTACCCAGATGAGTTAACGCGACAGGGACGACAAAAATCGCCACTAACATCGACGCAATGATAGCCCCGGAAATTGCAATCGCGATATCGGAATACAACTGTCCTGCTTCTTGCTCTACGAATAAAATTGGCGCAAACACTAAAACGGTGGTTGCTGTCGATGCCAACACTGCCGGCCAAACTTCGGTAACACCATTAACTGCTGCTTGTGCTTTACTAATGCCTTTGCGTTTTGCTTGAACTATCGACTCTAACACGACAATGGTGTTATCGACCGTCATACCAATTGCAAAAGCAACACCGGCTAACGAAATCACGTTGATCGTTCTACCAAATAACATTAAGGCGAAGAATGCGGCTATCGTACACAGGGGAATACCAAACACGCCAACTAAGGTTGCTTTGCCTGAACGCAAGAAGAAATACATGACCAATGTTGCTAAGAGTGCGCCTAAGGCTAGGTTCGTCCATACATTAGCCAATGAGCTTGCGACATACTTAACATCGTCTGAAGTCAGTTCAAGCACTAAGCCGTTCTGCACTAACAGAGTTTGGTTAATATCCTCGACCACAGGCAGCATCGCTTCTTTAATTGCCAAAACGTTTGAGCCACTTTCACGGCGCACTGACAAACTGATGGTTCGCTCGCCTGTGTTGTATGACAAGCTACGGGTTTCAAAGTGGTCTAAAGTCACACTAGCGACGTCTTTAAGTAGAATATTGCTATTATTGCGCCTTGCAATGATTAGGTTTTCAAGCTCACTAAGGTCCTCAAAACGCCCTATTACCCTCAACAAATAACGACTTTTACCACTTTCGATATCACCGGCAGAGGTATCTTTGTTTCGCGTCCGAATTGCCGTTCTCAACTCAGTTAAACTAATACCGCGTTGTGCTAGCCTTGCTGCATCGACTTTAATTTGGATTTGACGTTGTGCACCGCCGCCTACCCGTACTTCAGAGACACCAGCGACACTCTCCATTCGCGGTCGAATGTAGTCTTCAGCGTAGTCGCGCAGCAAATCAACATCTAATCCTAACGGGTTACCGGGTTGAGGTTTCAAGACAAAATACATAAAGGCATTGCCAGAAAAGGAGCTAGAAAATAATCTTGGCTGATCGACGTTTTCTGGATAGGCTGGCACTTGTGATAACGCGTTATTCACTCGAATTAAGGCATCGTTGGCATCAACACCAAATGGGAATTCCAATTCAATCCGCGCTGATCCCATTTGGGCATAAGAGACCATGCGTTTTAGGTTAGATAAACTCCTTAAATAACGCTCTTGCTCAATCAAAATTTCTTTTTCGACATCTTGAGGCGTTGCACCTGGCCATCCCGTTTGCACAGTGATGGTTCTCACTTCGAGATCAGGGATCATTTGAACAGGGATGTTTAAAGCCGCTACAAGCCCTAAAATGCTAGTAATAAGTACAATAACAGCAACTAAGGTACCGCGACTTACTGCTGACGCTATCATAATGCACCACTTAACTTATTATTGACGGTGACGGTATCATTATCTTTTAATAGCTCAACGCCACTTATTACCACTTGAAGCTCCGCCGACAACCCCGTCACGGCAACGCGCTCAGCTTGACTTGAGACCACAGAGACTAAACGGCGCTTCACGCGATTATTTTCAACACTAAACACGCTCGCTCCACCATCAGGATGTTGTTTAATTGCTGTTTTCGGTAACCAGACAATAGTTTGATCCTGTGTTGGCAAAGCAATCATCGCATGCGCTGACATGCCTGAAACTAGTGATGAATCTGACGGTAAATCGATGAGACCAATAATTGAACGGCTTTGATCATCAGCTACTGCTACTATGCGATTTAATCTTGCTGGGATCTCTTGTACTTGGTTAAAATCTGGAACGACAACAACCTCGATGCCCTCTGCGTTAGTTAGTTGGCTGTAATATTCTTGTGGGATCGCCACACGTAAGCGCAGGTCTTTTTGGGCAACTAATCGCAGTACTGTCGTTTGTTGGCTCACCCATTCTCCTATATCAATATGACGATGAGAAATAACACCAGCAAATGGCGCGTAAAGTGTATGTCGCTCGGCAATCTCTTTAGCCGTAGCCAATGTGGCCTTTGCTTCAGCTAGTGCTGCTTTGGCGAGCTCTACCTGAGCTAAACGTTCATTTAATAGTGTTTTGGCGACGAGTTCTCGCTTAGATAACGCGACAACCTCTTGATACAAACGCTCTGCTTCTTTAAATTGTGTTTGTTTTGCAAGCATCACGGCTTTTGCTTGTTCAACATCAAGCTTAGCTAGTGTTGAGTCAAGCGAAAGTAGCTTTTGCCCTTGCTCTACTTTATCGCCAACCTCAAAAAACAACGCGTCAATTACACCAGCTTGCAGTGGCGCAACGTTTGATCGATGCTTTGGCTCAATTGTGCCAGTAAGGTCGAGTGACTTTTGCAACTTGCCACTAGCTGTTAGATAAACATCAACTTGGGTTTGTGCTTGTGCACTAGTCAATGAAAAAACATGCCCTACAACCAACAAACACGCCGCTATTTTGAATAATGGTTTCATAATTCTTCTATTAAATAATAATCATTAGCATTAGGGTAAATCAGCATACAAAAAATAGCATTAATTTTTCAATGAATTAACAATTAGTTGAGACGAACGTATTGGAAGTTAATGATCGCGCGCTTAGTTGCCCTATTAATAGTTAAGCTCATTACGCGATAAAAGCGCTAAATGTTCACAAGAAATTAGTTAATTACTGAAGTTTTTGAAAAATCTGACATTTGCTATGCCAGCTAGGAATAGGTGGCCAGTTGTTGCTGACAATTTGCTGAACCCTATAAACGAAAAAAGCCTCGTATTAGATACGAGGCTTTAGAATATGGCGGTGCCAATAAGGAATTGAAGGATTTACAAAATACATCCTTGTATTTTCCCCTTTGGGCTAGCTACCGCTATTCAAAATTGTTCCAGACAATTTTGTGAACCCTAAAAGCAGAAAACCGACTCTTTCGAATCGGTTTTCTTTAAAAATGGCGGTGAGATAGGGATTTGAACCCTAGATACGCTACAAACGTATGCCGGTTTTCAAGACCGGTGCTTTCGACCACTCAGCCATCTCACCAAATGTTTTTAGCTATCGCTAAAGAACGATGCGAATATTAAAGTGTCGCTTTGCTGTTGTAAAGCCTTTATTTGATAAAAAAATTTGTTTGCTATTTTTTTATACACATTGCTAAACAAACCATCAAATTCTGTTTAATTTGCTGTCATCACTCAACATACATTTATTTATTTAGCAGCTTGGGATGAAGTTTCATCGAAATACTGAAGCTATCGTTCGGCGCTAAAGCAACGACGCCTGTGTTAGCAACGCCCTGCTGTGCTAAGTTAATTGCATCGGTGCAATGGCTAACAGGCTCGACACAAAAGTAATCCTCGTTTTCAGGAGTGAAAATCACTAAAACTTTACAGTGTTGGTCAGCCAAAATATCAACGCCCGCGTTAAATTCTGGCCATTGAATTTCTGCATAACCATCAAAATCTGAAAAGCCGTTATCTAACACCACTTCATTAACTTTAATTCCCTGTTGATTTAACCCATTTGGAATATGTGTCAGCTTTGTTGGTAAACATTGCTCATCAACCGCCCACATTTGCTCAACTTTTGCTGTAATCCTAGCTTTTGGTGTTCTAACAAAATACGGGTGAAAGCCTAAGCCGGCTGGCATCGTTTTATCAGACAGGTTTTCTATAACCAATTGATGTTGAAGCCCTTTATTATCAAGACTAAAGATTTGTTTGGCGCGATAGCTAAACGGGAAGTCGTGCTCTTTACCTAAGTATGACAAGACCAATTGAGTTTCACTTTGGCTATCGACTTGCCATGCGTTTTGCCAGCCGTAACCGTGAATAGCACTCGTTTCAGGCTCAAAGTTAAGGCGTGTTTGATATGCTTGATTTTGCCAAGTAAATCTGCCATTTTTTATCCGATTTGAAAACGGTACCAACGGAAAATTACTTGCTTCGAGCACATGGTTAGCATCGCGCGCATCCCGCAAAACTTCAAGTTTGCCTTGAGGGTGTGTTAACCAGTTAAAAGCGACGACACTGCCACCTAAGCTTGGGCTGATGATCACTTCAAAGTGTAAATTAGTAAGAGAAATCGTTTGCATACATTGGGTTATTCTATTTTTACTTCGCGGTATCATAGCAAAATAAAATCCAAATAAAGAAGCAATTATCTCACTTAGTAAATCACAGCATTTAGCCTGCTTTAGCGATCAATAACCACTAATTAGTTCTATCATGCGGTTGACATTCACGCTCAGTGATAAAGAATAGACTAACTGTGCTCAATAAATGGACGTTCTTTTGTCATTAGATAACCAAATCAATCAGTTACTAGAACCAATTGCCGAGCTTTCAATCGCAATAATCTTTTATTCCATCACAATATTTGATGTTGATATTCCACTCATTGTTATTTGGCTTATCTGCGCATCCCTATTCTTCACCTTTTATTTTAACTGGTTAAATATTCGCGGGTTTAAGCATGCCCTCAAGGTGATCAAAGGTGACTATTCATCAAGCGCTGATCCGGGTGAAGTCAGTCATTTTCAAGCGTTAACGACAGCGCTATCGGGTACTGTTGGCTTGGGTAATATTGCCGGTGTTGCCATTGCGGTATCGATAGGCGGGCCCGGAGCAACGTTTTGGATGATTGTTGCCGGCATTCTCGGCATGGCGACAAAATTTCTCGAGTGTTCACTTGGCGTAAAATATCGAATTATCGATAAAGACGGTCAAGTCCACGGTGGACCAATGTATTATTTGCGTGACGGCCTAAAAGAAATCGGCTATGCAAAAACAGGCAAACTACTGGCGGTGATTTTTGCCATTTGCTGTGTAGTCGCGTCATTGTGTGGCAGCAACATGTTGCAATCAAATCAGGCATATCAACAGTTTATGGTCGCTTTTGGCTCTGATGATAGTTTTTGGTCTGGCAAGGGCTGGTTATTCGGCTCAATACTCGCACTATTGGTTGGTATTGTGATCATTGGCGGTATTAAATCGATTGCTCAAGTTACCTCAAAAATAGTGCCGTTTATGGCATTTGTTTATTTGTGTTCATGTACCTTTATTTTGTTTTATCACTTACCGGAAATTCCCACTGCATTCGGCTTAATTATTCATGGCGCGTTTGATCCCAATGGCGTAGCTGGCGGCATAATTGGTGTGATGATCCAAGGATTTAAACGCGCGACTTTTTCTAGTGAAGCCGGTGTTGGCGCGGCATCAATTGCCCATGCCGCTGCAACCACTAAAGAGCCGATAAGAGAAGGCTACGTTGCCTTGATAGAGCCTTTTATCGACACCGTCGTGATTTGTACACTCACAGCACTAGTTATCGTGATCACAGGTAGTTATCAAACAACACAAGCCGATGGTGTTGCCCTCACCTCACAGGCATTTGCTAGCGTGATTTGGTGGTTTCCATATTTGTTGAGTGTTGCGGTTTTATTATTTGCCCTATCGACCATGATTTCATGGGCTTATTACGGCTCGATAGCTTGGCAATATTTAGTGGGTGAAAATAAGGCGATGAGCTTGTTGTATAAACTGATCTTTTGCCTATTTACCATTATTGGTGCATCGATCAGTCTACAATCGGTCATTGATATTTCAGACTCGATGTTCTTTTCTATGGCGATAGCCAATATTATTGGTCTTTATCTACTTGCACCGATGATCAAAAAAGATTTAAAGGTTTATCAACAAAAATACACGAAAAAGAAATAAGGGTAGGCAATAAGGAGATAGCAGTTATAACAACTGTATCTCCATAGTCGTTTACTTAAAAGCTATCGCTAGGGACGCGAACGAAACCTTCCATTAAGATACGAGCGCTACGGCTCATAATTGCTTTTTCGACAATCCAATTACCGTCTTGGCAACTGGCTTGAGCGCCCACTTTCAGGGTACCAGATGGATGACCAAAAGTTACAGCATTGCGCTCACCTCCACCGGCAGCAAGGTTGACTGTAGTACCCGGAATTGCTGCTGCTGTGCCAATGGCAACGGCGGCTGTCCCCATCATTGCGTGATGGAGTTTTCCCATAGATAACGCGCGAACATTTAAATCAATGGCATTTTCGTCAATTTGCTTACCACTTGATGCAATATAACTTGCCGCTTTTGAGACAAAGGCTACTTTTGGTGTGTGTTGCCTAGTTTGCGCATCTTCAAGCTTTTCAATTAACCCCATTTTCAATGCACCATGGGCGCGAATATTTTCAAAAAAGGCTAACTTTTCAGCGCTTGAATTGATATCGTCTTGCAATTCTGTGCCGGTATAACCAATTTCCTCAGCGTTTAAGAAAATAGTTGGAATACCTGCGGTGATCATAGTCGCAGTTAAACTGCCAACACCTGGGACTTCTAATGTATCAACAACATTGCCTGTTGGGAACATCGCTTCTGTGGGATCAACAGGCGCAATAAATTCAACTGGCACTTCTGCCGCTGGAAACGTAACGCCATCAAGCTCAAAATCACCGGTTTCTTGTACTTCGCCATTTGTAATAGGCACCTGAGCAATGATAGTTTTCTTGATATTTGCCTGCCAAATTCTAACAGTGCACACGCCGTTCTCTGGAATACGCTCTGCATCAACTAAACCTGAGTAGATCGCAAATGAGCCTACAGCTGCGGTTAAATTGCCACAGTTGCCAGACCAATCGACAAAAGCTTTATCGATGGCGACTTGGCCAAATAAATAATCGACATCGTGATCTGGTTTTGCTGACTTTGACAAAATGACCGTTTTACTGGTGCTCGATGTCGCGCCACCCATACCGTCGGTTTGCTTACCGTATGGATCAGGTGAACCAATCACACGCAATAGTAAATTATCGCGTGCTTCACCAGCAACCTGACAACGCTCTGGCAAATCAGTCAGATTAAAGAAAACCCCTTTCGATGTGCCACCGCGGATATAAGTTGCCGGTACTTTTATTTGAGGTACATGAGCCATTGCCCTCTCCTTAAAACATTCCGCAACATGTGCGGAATAATAAATAGAATCCGTCATTCGCCCGAAGGCGAGAATCTCCTTAATGTAACACCAAGAGATGATTAAAGGAGATGCCGCAACAAGTGCGGCATGACAGTAGTAGTTATGCGTTCGATTCCAAGAAGTCTTGGGCGAACTTTTGTAATACACCACCAGCTGCGTGAACAACGACTTCTTCCGCTGTATCTAAACGACACTTAACCGGAATGGTCACTTGCTCACCATTTTTGCGGGTCATTACCACGCTCATTTCGCCACCTGGTGACGTTTCACCAACTACATCAAACGTTTCAGTGCCATCAATGTTGTATGTTTTACGCGTTTCACCATTTATAAACTGTAAAGGTAATACCCCCATACCAATTAAATTGGTGCGGTGTATACGTTCAAAACCTTCAGCAACAATGGTTTCAACGCCAGCTAGACGAACACCTTTTGCGGCCCAGTCTCGGCTTGAGCCCTGACCATAGTCGGCACCTGCGATAATACACAATGGCTGCTTGCGCTCCATGTATGTTTCAATCGCTTCCCACATACGTGATTCAACGCCTTCTGGCTCGATTCTAGCTAATGATCCTTGCTTTACTTCGCCGTTTTCATCTAACACCATTTCATTAAACAGTTTAGGGTTAGCAAATGTTGCACGTTGGGCCGTTAAGTGATCGCCACGGTGCGTTGCATACGAGTTAAAATCTTCTTCTGGTAAACCCATTTTGTGCAGATAAGCACCGGCCGCACTATCTAATAGAATTGCATTAGACGGTGATAAGTGATCGGTTGTAATGTTGTCACCTAATACAGCTAACGGACGCATGCCTTTCATCGTGCGTTCACCCGCTAAAGCACCTTCCCAATATGGCGGACGGCGAATATACGTCGACATTTCGCGCCAGTCATATAACGGGCTTTCAGCAGGTTCGAAAGCGCCTAAATCAAACATTGGCGTGTAGATTTTCTTAAATTGCTCAGGTTTAACTGACGAAGCAACAATGGCATCAATTTCTTCATCTGATGGCCAAATATCTTTTAAGGTGATCGGGTTATTATTTTCATCATAACCTAATGCATCTTGTTCAATATCAAAACGCATTGTACCGGCGATAGCATAGGCAACAACCAACGGCGGTGATGCTAAAAACGCTTGCTTGGCGTATGGATGAATACGACCATCGAAGTTACGGTTACCAGAAAGTACCGCTGTTGCGTATAAATCGCGGTCGATGATTTCTTGTTGGATCTTCGGATCTAACGCGCCTGACATCCCATTACAGGTAGTACATGCATACGCAACAATACCAAAACCTAATTTTTCAAGTTCAGGCAACAGCCCTGCTTCTTCTAGGTAAAGTTTGGCAACCTTAGAGCCCGGCGCGAATGAAGTTTTAACCCAAGGTTTACGCACAAGGCCTAATTCGTTCGCACGTTTTGCAACTAAACCAGCAGCCACGACGTTACGTGGGTTTGATGTATTCGTACAGGAAGTAATGGCCGCAATAATACACGCACCATCAGGCATTAAACCGTCAGCTTCTTGCGCTTTTGCTTTATCTAGATCTTTAGCAATTTCACGTGCTGCTAAATCTGATGTTGGTAAACGGCGATGCGGGTTAGATGGGCCAGCCATGTTGCGACCAACCGTTGATAAATCAAACGTTAATACGCGCTCGTACTCGGCTGTTGCTAAATCGTCAGCCCATAAACCAGTGTGTTTAGCATACGTTTCAACCAGTTCAACTTGCTCTGGTTCACGGCCGGTAATTTTTAGGTAGTCAATAGTTTGTTCGTCAATGTAGAACATACCTGCTGAGGCGCCATATTCCGGTGTCATGTTAGAAATAGTCGCTCTATCACCAATTGATAACGAGCTTGCACCTTCACCAAAGAACTCTAAATACGCACCAACAACTTTTTCATTGCGTAAAAACTCAGTGATCGCTAAGACAATATCTGTTGCTGTAATACCCGGCTGACGTTGACCGACTAATTTAACACCAACGATATCCGGTAAACGCATCATTGATGGGCGACCAAGCATAACGGTTTCAGCTTCTAAGCCACCAACACCAATAGCGATTACGCCAAGTGCATCAACATGAGGTGTATGAGAGTCTGTACCCACACAGGTATCAGGGAATGCTACACCGTCGCGATTTTGAATAACTGGCGACATTTTTTCTAAGTTAATTTGATGCATGATGCCGTTGCCCGCAGGAATAACATCAACATTCTTAAACGCGGTTTTTGTCCACTCGATAAAATGGAAGCGATCTTCATTACGTCTGTCTTCAATCGCACGGTTTTTTTCAAAGGCATCGGGATCAAAACCCGGTGCTTCTACGGCGAGTGAGTGATCAACGATTAGCTGGGTCGGGACAACAGGATTTACTTTTGAAGGATCGCCACCTTGCTCAGCAATGGCATCGCGCAAACCGGCTAAATCAACTAGCGCTGTTTGACCAAGAATATCATGACAAACAACACGCGCAGGATACCAAGGAAAGTCTAAATCGCGTTTATTATTTAAAATTTGCGCTAAAGCAGCAGTTAGCTGCTCTGGATCAGATTTGCGCACTAACTGCTCTGCTAATACGCGTGAGGTATAAGGTAGTTTGGCGTAAGCGCCGGGTTTAATGGCTTCACAAGCTTCGCGAGTATCGAAGAAATCGATATTTGCGCCAGGAAGCGGCTTGCGATAATCGTAGTTCATAATTTACCTACAGATATTTAATTTAATGAATTGCCAACTATTACCGGAATAACTACTAAGTCATTTCGACGTCGGCCGAGACAACATCCGAGTCATTCCGGCGTAGGCAAAAATAACAACCGCGTCATTCCGGCGCAGGCCGGAATCTCGAGTTACTGTCTATTACGCGCGATCTTCAATAGCGACAAAGTCTAATGCTTCAGGGCCAGTGTAATCTGCAGAAGGACGAATAATACGGTTATTTGCACGTTGCTCCATCGCATGCGCTGTCCAACCTGAAACACGTGAACAAACGAAAATTGGCGTGAACAACTTAGTTGGAATACCCATAAAGTTATAGGCTGAAGCATGGAAAAAGTCGGCATTACAGAATAGCTTTTTCTCGCGCCACATTACCGCTTCACAACGCTCAGAAACAGCATATAGGTGAGTGTCACCTACTTGCTCAGATAATTTTTTCGACCACTCTTTGATAATGGCATTGCGCGGGTCAGATTCGCTGTATACCGCGTGACCAAAGCCCATGATCTTCTCTTTTCTCGCTAACATACCTAACATCGCTTCTTCAGCTTCATCAGGTGTTTGCCACTGTTCAATCATATCCATCGCCGCTTCATTAGCACCACCGTGCAATGGACCGCGTAGTGTGCCAATTGCTGCAGTAACTACCGAGTGAATATCAGATAACGTTGATGCGCAAACACGGCCAGCGAATGTTGACGCATTAAACTCATGCTCGGCGTACAGTACTAATGAGGCGTGCATAACGTCAACGTGTAATGGCTCTGGCTTTTTGTTGTGCAGTGTCCACAAGAACTGCTCAGCAATTGAATCTGCATCCGTTTCTGTTTCAACACGAATACCGTTATGGCTAAAGTTGTACCAGTAGTTAACGATACCAGGGAATGTAGCTAGCATGCGATCGATATGCTCTAACTGATCAGAAAAGTCGGTAGCTTCCGTTTCTAGGTTACCTAACATTGAACAACCCGTGCGCATGACATCCATTGGGTGTGCGCTTGCTGGGATTTGCTCTAAAACGATTTTTAACGCATCAGGCAATTTACGCATACCTTTTAAACGAGCCTTGTAGGCATCTAACTCTGCTTGCGTTGGTAACTTGCCGTAAAGTAATAAGTAAGCAACCTCTTCAAACTGTGCGTTTGCTGCTAAATCTTTAATGTCGTAACCACGATAAGTTAAACCTGAACCTGTTTTACCCACTGTACATAAAGCGGTTTCACCCGCACTTTGGCCACGCAGACCGGCACCGCCTAATTTCTTATCAACCATAATACTTTCCTCAAATTTTATCTTTCTTTTAATTAGTTTTAGATCCCCGCTTACGCGGGGATGACAACAGACTTAACTGTTACAAAAACGCTATTTATTTTATGGGGTCAGAGTCATTTGACTCTGACCCCTTATGAAAACGTCATTACTTATTTTTGCCTTGAGCAAATAACGAATCTAATTTTTGCTCGTAATCGTGGTAACCTAAGTAATCGTATAGCTCCATACGCGTTTGCATATTATCGATTTCTGCTTTTTGGTCACCGTCGCGTAACAATGTACGATATACCGACTCAGCTGCTTTGTTCATCGCGCGAAATGCTGATAATGGGTAAAGCACCATGCCACAGCCCCACTCGCCTAGCTGATCTTTATTCCACAACTCGGTTTGACCAAATTCAGTTATGTTAGCGAGGATAGGAACGTCAAGCGCCTCTGAGAAAGCGCGATAATGCTCTTCAGTTTTCACCGCTTCCGCGAAAATACCGTCAGCACCTGCTGCAACATAGGCTTTTGCACGCTCTAATGCTTTTTCTAAGCCTTCTTGAGCGAAAGCATCTGTACGTGCCATGATAAAGAAGTCTTTATCTGTACGTGCATCGACTGCCGCTTTTATGCGATCAACCATTTCTTCGGTGGAAACAATTTCTTTGTTAGGGCGGTGACCACAACGCTTTTGAGCAACCTGATCTTCAATATGAACAGCTGCTGCACCCGCTTTTTCCATATCGCGAATTGTTTTGGCAATGTTAAAAGCACCACCCCAACCCGTATCGATATCAACTAATAACGGCAAACTTGAAGCTGATGTAATACGTTGCACATCGGCAATTACATCATTAAGCGACGTCATACCTAAATCAGGTAAACCGTAAGATGCATTTGCAACCCCACCACCTGATAAGTATATGGCTTGATGACCAATTTGCTCTGCCATCATTGCACAATAAGCGTTAATTGTGCCGACAACCTGCAAAGGTTTGTTGTTTTGTAGTGCTAAACGAAATTTAGCACCGGGTGAAAGTTGCGCTGTCATAAGCAGTCCTTATTGTCTTTGTTCAACTTGTTGTGTTGTATTATTTTGTTGTTGCTCAGCTTGTTTTTGAGCAATCTTCTTTTCGATATTCTTTCTCGATGCCGCAATATGTCGCCGCATTAGCATTTCTGCTAATTCGCCATCGCGCTCGGCGATCGCCTCAATGATCCGCGAATGTTCGTCAAAAGCCATTGTTGCACGCGGGCTATTCATGCCAAATTGGCAACGATACATTCTAACCAAGTGATAAAGCTGGCCACACAATATATTAATTAGCTCGTTATTATGTGAACCTAAAATGACTTTATAATGAAAATCGAGGTCACCCTCTTCTTGGTAGTAAGCAACCCCATCTTGCAAGTCTTTCGCTTGTGCGTGTTTTTCAAGGATCGCTTTCATTTGATGAATTTCTTCATCTGTCATATTTTGCGCGGCTTGGCGACACGCCATCCCCTCTAAAGCTTCTCGCACAATATAGATCTCAAGTAAGCCTTGTACTGTACATTCAACGACTCGAGAGCCAACATTGGCTTTTCGTTCTATTAAGTGACATTTTTCTAAACGATTAAGCGCCTCACGCAAGGTTGAACGGCTAACCTGATATTTTCTTGATAATTCAGGCTCACTGATCTTACTGCCGGCGGGAATTTCACCTTCGACGATCGCTGTTTGCATTTGCTCAAAAATGCGGTCAGTTGTGGTGATGGCTTGTTGCTTTGTCGGATTATTCATCAAATGTAGATTGTCGACACATTTAAACAGGTGAACTAATAATAGCGTATAAATCGAAAGCGTCAACTGATAGAGACAAAAATTGTCGACAATGTTTAAAATTCAGTCAAATAGAGAGAAAATGTTAATCAAGCAGTTTGGTTTTGGTAATGATTGTTAGCCAAAGAACCAATAACAGACGCTGATAGCGGCCATCATTCCGGAAAAATCGGCAATTAAACCGCAGGTTAAAGCGTGACGAGAATACTTTATACCAACAGAGCCAAAGTAGACAGCTAATACGTAAAAAGTGGTTTCTGTTGAGCCTTGCATAATTGATGCTAAGCGACCCGCAAACGAATCTGCGCCATGATTGTTCATGGTTTCGATCATCATTGCGCGAGCGCCAGAGCCGCTGAGCGGCTTAATAATCGCGGTAGGTAAAGCATCGGCAAAGCGAGTATCAAACCCCAAATTTGCGACGACAAAACGAAAACTGTCGACAATCAAGCCCAAAGCGCCACTTGAGCGCAACATGCCAATTGCGCACAACATCGCTAGCAAGTACGGGATCAATTTGATTGAAATAGAAAATCCCTCTTTTGCGCCTTCTATAAAGGTTTCGTATACATCAACTTTTTTACGCAAGCCAACTAAGACAAAAAGCACTAACGTTAAAAAGATTAGGCCATTGCCTAACAGAGACGATTGCTGAGCGAGTGCCTCAGCTGACAACTGCATGAAATAAAGGATTAACGCGCCGATAATCGCTACCGCACCACTGAGGTATAAAACAACCGTGCGTTGTAATAAATTAATTTTCTGGATCCAAGCTACGCTAATTAATCCCGCCATTGTCGAGCAAAACGTAGCCAGTAATATGGGTAAGAAAACATCCGTTGGATCGCTTGCGCCTTGTTGCGCTCGGTACATAAATACTGCGATTGGAAATAATGTCACCGACGAAGTGTTAAGCACTAAAAACAGAATTTGCGCATTAGTTGCGGTATCTTGTTTTGGGTTTAAGGTTTGCAGATCTTGCATCGCTTTTAAACCCAGTGGTGTTGCTGCGTTATCTAAACCGAGAAAGTTAGCGGACAAATTCATGGTCATGGAGCCAATCGCGGGGTGTCCTCTGGGTACTTCCGGCATTAATTTAATAAATAGTGGCGAAATAAAGTGCGCGAGTTTGTTGATCAGGCCTGCGCGTTCGGCAATTTTCATCATACCAAGCCAAAAACTCAAAATACCCACCAAACCTATCGCAATATCGACGGTTAATTTTGACATATCAAAGATACTGGCAATCACTTGTTCAAAGATTAAATGATTACCTAGAAAGAAATATTGAATACAGGCAGCAAAGAGCGCGATAAAGAAAAAGCCTGACCAAATAATGTTTAACACGATATCTTCACTTTTTATTATTTTTATTCATCATGACATAGGCCAAACATAGATGCCAATCTAGCCTAATAAAGCCTTCGCCAACCGTTGATAAGCCTGTGTATAACCTGTTTTTAGCCCGTGCAAATCCTGAGCACAACCCATTGCAAAAACAAGAACAAACACTTTAGTATCAATAACTTATAAATTTTAAAATTAAATTAGCGTATTTTTATATTTACACTACACTTAAGTTATCACTCGCTGTGATCGATTAGTTTTTGTACAAGCTTGATAGAGCAAGTTAATTAGCGCAAGGCTCGTCATGAGCCATTCCCCTAGCCCGAAACAGGACTCGTTTCGGGCCATTTTTTATCTAACGCCCGATGAATTAAAACAATAAGTTTCTAAAGTTATCGGTGGTGATTTTAGCTATGTGCTCGACACTCTGACCTCGAATACTTGCCAAGTGTTTTGCCACTTCCACCACATAAGCAGGTTGATTTTGCTTACCGCGATGCGGAACAGGCGCTAAATAAGGCGCATCGGTTTCAATCAATATCCGATCGTCAGGTACCTGCTTTGCCACTTCACGCAATGCAGAGGCGTTTTTAAAAGTAACAATACCTGAAAATGAAATGTAAAAGCCCATATCGATTGCTTGCTTAGCCATGTCCCATGTTTCGGTAAAACAATGTAAAATACCACCGCATTGCGCGGCATTTTCACTGCGCATAATCGCTAAGGTATCTTGTTGGGCATCACGGGTATGAATGATCAATGGCTTGTTTATTTTATTGGCTACTTGAATGTGCTTAACAAAGGAGTCTTGTTGAACAACTTTAGTTTCGGGCGCGTAGAAGTAATCTAAGCCAGTTTCACCAATGGCCACCACTTTTGGCGTTTTGGCAAGCTGATAAAGATTATCCGCATCGATCATTTCATCTTGATTCAATGGATGGGCTCCACAAGAAAGCCAAACATTCGAAAATGGTCGTGTTTTCTCAACCATTTGAGGAAATTCATCTAAAGTAACACTGACACACAATAATTCTTCAACACTGGCTTGTTTGGCGTTTTCTACGACTTGGTTTAAGTTTTGATCAAATTCAGCTAAATCTAGTCGATCAAGATGACAATGAGAGTCAATAAACACGAGTTCTCCACTACATTGATAAGGTTGGATCTGAGCTGTTTAACAAACGCCCAATCGCTTTTTCTATTTGGCCGCGAATATTATCGGGATCTTCTTCAAATGCAACGCCTAAACCTGCAGGTGTCCCATTTTGCGCACCTGGCGGTGTCACCCAGCACACTTTGCCGATCACCTCTGACGACTCGAGCGCATCCGGCAGGGTTACGTCTAATTTAACCTGTGTACCAAGTTCTAATAATTCAGTTGTACGAACAAACACACCACCATTTTTCAAAAATGGCATGTAAGATAAATATAACTCTCGCTCAGAAGGATATTCTAAAAGCATATTCTCCATGAGGTACTCCTTTTGCATGTCAGCCCCTAATTTTTATTGTTGTTGAGCAGTTGTTGCACTGAAACTAAACACTTCTCAGTTTGTAATGCGCGATTCGTTTGCACTTGATGATTAAGGCCAATTGTCTTTAATAATAACGTGTTTATCGCCAACAATGAAGCCGGTGAAGCATAGGCTTTTACTTGTTGATATTCGCTGCATTGGTTAGGCTCATACCAACCATTTGCTTGACGAATTAATTTAGCCACGAGCTGATAAATAATGGCTAGCGATTCATCAGTTTCATTTAAATCTTTAGCCATTGCCATCAATGAGTACTCACCGGCAAGAAACAATAGAAAGTGGTTTTGCAGCTGCTCAGTTAACGCAATAGATTCTTTAGTTGAAAACTGCTTGAGATGACTAATATTCAAATAAGGATCTTGGCTGTTAAGTTGATATATTTGCGCTAATTTTTGGCCAACAAATGGTTTGATATCGATAGTTTGGCAACGGCTAATCACCGTTTCTAACAACTGTGACTTGTTGTCAGTTAAAAGTAGCAACATCGAGCTAGCGCTTGGTTCCTCTAGGGTTTTTAGTAACGCGTTACTAGAGGCGGCATTCATTTTATCGGCTTGTTCAATAACCACGACTTGCTTATTGCCAAGTTGTGGCGTTTTTTGCAAAAACTGACAAGCCGCGCGAATGGCATCGACTTTGTGACTATCATTCTCTGGTGTTAACTGCTCAATATCTGGGTAAGTTTGGCCATTGATGAGCAAACAGTGTTTACAACATTGACACGGATTAAATACCCCATAGTGATCTTTTGAGGGAGCTAAACAAGATACAACTCCCGTTAGCCACTGGGCTAATTTTGATTTGCCCGAACCTTGAACACCACAAAGCAAAATGGCGTGAGGCAATTTGCCTTGCTCAATCTGGTGTGATAGTTGCTGTTGATGCTCAATTAGCCAATCCATGGGTTATGCCTTACTTGATATTGCTAATAAAGTTGCTAACGTGATGGCTGATCGCTGCGTGCACATCAGCCATAGGCGCACTTGCATCGACTATCACGATATTGTCGTCGCACTTTGCGAGCGCTAAATACTTTTCTCGTGTTCGCTCAAAAAACGATAATGCTTCAAGCTCTATTCGATCAAGTTCACCACGAGCTCTTGCTCGCTCAAGACCAATTTTAGGGGCTATATCAAGGTATAGGGTTAAATCGGGCTTGAAGCCTTTTAAGGTTGCACCAGCGATCGCGTCCATCACATCATCAGGTATTTGACGACCTCCGCCTTGATAAGCCCGAGATGATAAATCGTGGCGATCGCCAATGACCCACAAGCCTTTTTCTAAACACGGTAAAATTTTATTAACGAGCAATTGACTTCGCGCGGCGTACATCAATAATAATTCTGTTTCTTGGGTGACTATTTCGTTATGATCAGCAGACTTAACGAGCTCCCTTAGTTTTTCAGCCAAGACTGTGCCACCCGGCTCACGGGTTTTTTCAAAAGCAATGTTAGCTTGTTGCAATGCTTGCTCGACAACGCTAATCGCTGATGATTTACCGGCGCCTTCAAGCCCCTCAATAACAATAAACTTTCCTAATGACATACTTCTATATTACCTAACAGCCTACTCTTGGCCCAATTGATATTTAGCAACGGCTTTGTTGTGCTCTTTTAGTGTTTTAGAAAACTGATGCCAGCCATTGCCTTTACTTACAAAATAATAATAATCAGAGCTTTCTGGATGCAATGCGGCATCAATTGCTGATTTACCAGGCATCGCAATTGGCGTTGGCGGCAAACCATTTATTCGGTAGGTATTGTACCTTATTTTTTGCTTCAAGTGTGCGCGGGTAATATCACCCTGATAACTATCACCTAACCCGTAAATCACCGTAGGATCGGTTTGCAGGCGCATTTTTTTATATAAGCGGTTAACAAAGACCGACGCTATCAGTGGTTGCTCTGAGCGTTGGCCGGTCTCTTTTTCAATGATAGACGCCATAATCAAGGCATGATAAGGCGTTTCATAGGGTAACAAATCAGCTCTTTCTCGCCAGGCTTGCTGTAAATAACTATCCATTTTGTCAAAAGCGCGTTTTAAGATCTCGATATCTTTAGTACCCGCGGTATAAGCATAAGTATCAGGGAAAAATAGTCCTTCAGGATGTTCAGCTTCAATATTTAATCGTGTTAAAACGAGTGTTGATTCTTGGTTTGTAAGAGTATGTTCAAGGTATTCGGCATTTGCCAATACCTTTAACCATTGTGCGTATGTCGAACCCTCAATAAAGGTGACACTAAATTGATGTTCTTGATTTGCGACAATCATCTCAAGCGCTTGGTAAAGAGATTGCTGCGGTTTAATAAGATAAACCCCCTCTTTTACCTGCGACAGCGAACTGTTGAACTTGGTGTATAACTTGAGCCAAAAATGACTATTTACCCAGCCTTGACGTTCAAATGATTTCGCGACTTGGCGCACTGTCTGCCCTTGCTTAACTTCAAAGAGCTCTTCAGATTCGAGTAACATCGGCTGATTGATTTGCTGATAAGCGTAATAATAACTACCAATGGCAATAAATAGGCCAATTAAGGCTAGCGCAATAACCGCTAAAAATAATCTTTTCATACTAAGAGGCTTCGTTGAGATAAGAAATTAAAGGTACACACGGCTCTATTGGCAACAAAACATCTTGAAATTGGACTACAGGTATCGCTGGCATCAAACAGTTTGTCAGTAACATAGCTTTTGCCTCGTGAAGATCTTCGACTGAAACTGTGCCAACAACAATCTTATCAAAGGCACTGATTAACTTTTGCCTCGCCAAACCATCAACGCCAGATTGCGATAATTTAGGTGTATGCCAAGTTTTTCCAATTAATACAAACAAATTACTACTCGTTGATTCGATAACATGACCAACTTCATTCAAAGCAATTAAGTAATCAAAATCGCGTTGTTGATGCTCATTTTTTAACAATACTTGTTCTAACCTGTTGAGGTGTTTAATACCGGCAAGTGTTGAGTTGATCCCTAGCCGCGTTTCAGCAATACCAAGCCTGATCCCTCGCTGTTGCCATTTTTCATAGTGCATAGGAAAAGCATTGACGAGAATAATGGTATTTGCTCGGCAATTATCTGCCCGAGCATAGGCTTTGCTATCATGGCCTGCTGATATAATCACTTTTAATACGGCAATCGAATAATCTTTTGCAATAGTTATCATCTCACTTTTAAGTGCTTGCCAATCAACCCCCTCTATTGCAAGCACCTTTGACGCTTGTTTTAAGCGTTCAAGGTGTTGCTCAAGCCAAACTATTTGACCATTACCTATCTTGGCGGTGGTAAAGATACCATCACCATAGTGTATTGTACGGTCACTGATAGGTAATTGATGAGTCGGTTGACCATTAATTGAGCAAAATAACATGTAAAACACAAAAAAGCCTAAATACTACAGCTAGTATTTAGGCTTAAGATTTTGAATTCAAGCAATTATTTACTTAATCGCTGTTGTTTTATTTAGGATCAGACCTTTTTGAACAATAAAGAGCCGTTTGTGCCACCAAAACCAAAAGAATTACACAATGCGTACTCTAGATTTACGTCACGTGCGCCATCTTTAATGAAATCGAGATCACAAGCTTCATCTTGGTTCTCAATATTAATGGTTGGCGGAACTTTACCTTCAGCGATCGCTTGCACTGTAAAGATTGCTTCAACGGCTCCGGCTGCACCTAACAAGTGCCCTGTCATCGACTTTGTCGAGCCAACCATGACATCTTTCGCGTGTTGGCCAAAAATGGTTTTCACTGCACTGGCTTCGGCAACATCACCCGCTGGTGTTGAGGTGCCATGAGCGTTGATATAACCAACTTGCTCTGCATTTATCTTGGCATCATTCAGGGCATTCGCCATTGCTTGGGCTGCACCTGCGCCATCTGGCGGCGGTGAGGTCATATGATGAGCGTCACCACTCATGCCGAAACCAATTAATTCTGCATAAATATTTGCACCACGTGCTTTAGCGTGTTCATACTCTTCTAGCACAACGACACCCGCACCATCACTTAAGACAAAACCATCTCGGTCTTTATCCCAAGGGCGTGAAGCTGTCTGCGGAGAATCATTGCGGGTCGATAATGCTCTAGCTGCAGCGAAACCACCAATTCCCAATTCTGTTGACGCTTTTTCTGCGCCACCAGCCAACATAGCATCCGCATCGCCATAGGCAATCATTCGAGCGGCGTGGCCAATATTGTGAACACCCGATGTACAGGCCGTAACAATAGCTAAGTTTGGTCCTTTCAAGCCATGCTTGATTGATAACTGACCAGCAACCATATTTAATATCGTCGATGGACAAAAGAAGGGTGAAAGCTTGCGCACACCGCCTTCAAGGTATTTTTTATGGTTTTCTTCGATTAGCGTAAGACCACCAATCCCTGAACCAATTGCCACACCAATGCGACTAGCATTTTCATCAGTAACTTCTAATCCAGCATGAGCCATTGCTTGGCTACCCGCTGCAACGCCATACTGAATGAACAAATCCATTTTTTTCGCATCTTTTCGTGAAATGCCATAATCTTCGCCGTTGAAGCCTTTTACCAGACCAGCGAATTTAGTCGAAAAGTTTGAAACATCAAAATGGTCAATATAATCAATACCGCTTTTACCAAGCAGTAAATTTTCCCACGTAGTTTGAGCAGAGTTGCCAAGTGGGGATAACATACCAAAACCGGTAACTACAACACGACGCATTGGCTGAGTTGCCTCCGATAGAGTTAAAAATTTGAAGGGTTATACGACTTGTCTTCGGATAAGGTTTACCGAAGCTAGAAACAAATCAGGCGGTTAATACCGCCTGATTCTTTAATTTTTATTGATTCGCTTTTACGTAATCAATTGCAGCTTGAACTGTAGTAATTTTCTCAGCTTCTTCGTCTGGAATCTCAGTGTCAAACTCTTCTTCTAACGCCATAACTAATTCAACTGTATCTAATGAATCAGCACCTAAGTCGTCAACGAAAGATGAATCTGCTTTTACTTCATCTTCACTCACACCTAATTGCTCAACAGTGATTTTTTTTACGCGTTCTTCAATAGTACTCATTTTGTTTCCTTTACTAGAAAATGCAATTTTTTAATTGCGGGTAGTTTATTCGTCAACAGGTGACCATGCAAGTTATTAGTTTTGCTTTTTCTTCTGGTCAAACCTGTTATTTATTGTTTTGTATAAGATTACAGCAAATCTGTTAGCTGACAAGCTACAAAACGATTAAACCATGTACATGCCACCATTGACATGCAATGTTTCGCCAGTGATGTAAGCTGCAGCATCAGATGCTAGGAAGGTTACAGCACTTGCAATCTCTTCTGGTTTACCCAAACGATTAGCAGGTACTTGAGAGAAAATCCCTTCTTTTTGCTCATCAGTTAAGGTTTGTGTCATATCCGTATCAATAAAACCAGGTGCAACAGTATTAACCGTAATGCCGCGAGATGCAACTTCTCGAGCGAGTGACTTCGTAAAGCCTATTAAACCGGCTTTAGCCGTTGCATAGTTAACCTGCCCAGCATTACCCATAGTACCGACGACAGAACCAATATTGATGATACGGCCATTGCGCTTTTTCATCATTGGGCGCAGGACATTTTTAGAAATTTTAAAAATCGACGTTAAGTTGGTGTCAATAATGTCATCCCACTCTTCATCTTTCATTCGCATAAAGATATTGTCTCGAGTGATACCAGCGTTGTTAACTAAGATATCGATACCACCAAAGCGCTCTTTGATAACTGCAAATAATGCTTCTATTGAGTCGTTTTCGGTAACGTTTAAAACAAGACCATTACCTTCACCAAGATATTCGCTGATGCGCTGTGCACCTGACTCTGAGGTTGCTGTACCTAATACTGTTGCGCCTTGTTGTTGTAATTGTGTCGCGATGGCTTTACCAATTCCGCGGCTAGCACCTGTAACTAGTGCTACTTTACCTTCTAATGAAAACATTGTTCACCTATTGTAATAATTCAATTGCTTTATCAACACTTGCATTGTCGTTAACCGACACACAAGTGATTGCTTTGTTAATGCGTTTAACTAAGCCCTGCAATACTTTACCTGGGCCTACCTCTAACATTTTTTCACAACCATGGGCAGCTAAGTGCTCCACAGTCTCAGTCCAGCGAACTGGGCTATATAATTGCTTAATCAGTGCTTGTTTGATTGCTTCAACATCACTTTCAACCCTGACGTCAACATTGTTGATCACCGAAGTTGTTGGCACGTTAAACGTCACGCTATCAAATGCTTGCGCTAATTTTTCTGCTGCATCCTTCATTAATGCACAGTGTGATGGAACGCTTACCGGTAAAGGTAATACGCGCTTTGCACCCGCTTCTTTACATAACTCGCCTGCACGCTCTACCGCTTCTTTATTGCCGGCGATAACCACTTGACCAGGTGAGTTGAAGTTGACTGCAGAAACCACTTGATCTTGGGCTGCTGCATTACACGCTTCAATAATTTTGTCGTCAGCTAAGCCAATAACTGCTGCCATCGCACCTGTACCAGCAGGTACTGACGATTGCATAAATTGTCCGCGCTGTTCAACTAATTTTACCGCATCTTCAAGCGACAATACGCCAGCACACACTAATGCTGAATACTCACCTAAACTGTGACCCGCCATAGCTGAAGGGCTAACACCGGTTTTTTCGGTGATCAAGCGATACATAGCAACGCTTGCTGTTAATAATGCAGGTTGAGTAAACTCAGTTTTGTTTAACTGTTCACTTTCATCTGTCGAAATAAGTTGCCAAACATCATAGCCTAATGCAGCTGACGCTTGTCTAAAAGTTTCTTGCACTATCGCATCGTCAGCAAAATCAGCTAACATGCCAACAGTTTGTGAACCTTGACCAGGAAACACAAATGCTAAATTATTATTCATTAACCTAACCTATTAATATTTTATGAGTGCTGAGCCCCAGGTAAAACCACTACCAAACGCTTCCATTAAAACTGTTTGGCCTTTCTGAATACGACCATCGCGAACGGCTTCGTCAAAAGCGGTAGGGATAGTTGCTGCAGAGGTATTACCGTGCTTGTCTAAGGTGACAACAACTTGATCCATCGGTAATGATAGTTTCTTAGCTGCTGCTTTAATAATGCGTAAATTTGCTTGATGAGGAACAAGCCAGTCAATTTCTGACTTATCCATGTTGTTGTGCGCTAGTGTTTCAGTAACAATTTCACTCAAACGCGTCACAGCAACTTTGAATACTTCGTTACCTTTCATATACATGTAGGCTTTTTCTTCTGTTAATGGTTCACCGCGTTTTGGCGAATCAGCGCCTAATAAATGGCCAAAATTACCATCAGCATGAAGATGTGTCGAGACAATACCCGGCTCTTCACTTGCTTCTAATATAAAAGCACCTGCCGCATCACCGAATAAAATAATTGTTGAGCGGTCTGTAGGATCACACATGTGAGAAAGCGCATCTGCACCTATCACTAGGATGCGTTTTACCATACCTGTACGAATGTATTGGTCTGCAATACTTAAGCTGTAGATAAAGCCTGAACACGCTGCTGCAACATCAAATGCAGGCACATGTGGTAAGTCTAAATATTTTTGAACGTTACAAGCTGCACTTGGTAAGTCAACATGAGAGCTGGTTGTTCCCATCACAATCATGTCAATATCGGTTGTTGCTAAGCCAGCCATTTCGAGTGCTTTTTTAGCGGCTTGTGCGCCCATATAAGCAACATTTTCATGCTCTGCGGAAATACGGCGCTCTTTGATGCCAGTACGCTCAATGATCCAATCATCTGAGGTATCAACCATCTTTTCTAAATCTGCGTTAGTACGGACTTGCGCTGGAAAATAACTTCCAGTACCAATAATTTTTGAGTACATATAAATTTTATGGCCTGTGCAATAATCTTTGCTCCAGTTTATGCTGTATTTTTTCTGGAACCTGTCTTTCTACTTCTTTTACCGCTTCCATTAGCGCGGCAAAAATAGCATGTGAATTTGCATTTCCATGGCTTTTAACCACAATGCCCCGCAATCCTATCAAACTTGCACCGTTGTACTGGTCGGGGTTCATCGATTTATACATTTTTTTTACTGGCAGCGTTAACATTTTGCTCAAAATTCGTCTAAAAAAACTACTTTCGAGATTTTGTTGTAGCTTTGTTGCCACCATGCGAGCAACCCCCTCACAAGTTTTAAGGGCAACGTTACCAACAAAGCCATCACACACAATAACATCAGCTTTGTCAGTAAAAATATCATTACCTTCAACAAAGCCGACATAGTTAATATCTGGATTTTCTTTTAACTGCAGTGCCGCTTGCTTGATGGTATCACTGCCCTTGATGTCTTCCTGACCCATGTTGAGCAGCGCAATGCGCGGATTATCAATGCCATCTACCTCTTCGGCCAGAACTGAGCCCATTAAGCCAAATTGATACAAGACATTTGAGTCACAAAACACATTCGCACCTAAATCAAGTAAAAATACATTCTTATTTGGCAAATGAGTTGGCAGTGCCGAAATTAATGCTGGTCGCTCAACACCCGGTAGTGTTTTTAATAACACATGAGCAGTGCCAAATAGCGCCCCTGTATTACCTGCGCTAACGCATGCTTGTGCTTTGCCTTCTTTGACAAGCTCAATGGCCCGTCGCATTGAAGAATCTTTCTTGTGACGAATCACATAAGCCGGTTTGTCGTCCATTTCGACAATTTGCGAACTGTGGACAAAACTAATTTGGGGATGCGCTGAAAAATGTTTCTTTTCAAGGTGTTCAGCAATAACTGAACTGTCTCCACACAGGATAAGGTGAAGATGAGGAAGATGGTTTACTGCCATTAACGCAGCAGTAAGTGTTACATGGGGGCCTTGATCGCCCCCCATAACATCTAACGCGATGGTTAGATTATTCAAAGGTCACCGCTTACTTAGCGATTACTTTAACACCTTTGTAGTAACCGTCAGCTGTTACGTGGTGACGACGGTGAGTTTCACCAGAAACTGGATCTACTGATAAGTTTTCTGCTGTTAACGCGTCGTGTGAACGGCGCATACCACGTCTTGAACGAGATTTTTTGCTCTTTTGAACTGCCATTGTGCCAAACTCCTAATATCGGTTGGTAACTAAAATATAACTACTTGAGTTGTTTCAATACGTCAAATGGGTTCGGCTTATCTAACGCTTCCGGCAATTCTCCCCAAACGCTGTCAGCAGGTGCTTTACAATCGTCTAGTTCGTGCTTCGGTATCAATGGAATCGCAAGCAAAAGCTCGTCTTCCACCAATGTGCGTAAGTTAACTTCACCATTTTCATCTAATGCTATTGCGTCATAATATGACGGTAAATCAGCCGCTGCATCTTCATTTTTAACAGGGCTAAATGAAAAATCGATTTTCAATGCCTTGTCGTATAAATCGTTACAACGCTGACAAGTTAAAGAAACTGTTGTTGAGCCGTTGCCTGATATAACTACCAGCCCCTGTTCATCAACATCAAATTTAACTTTAACTTCGACTTGACCATCTGTGTTACCACATTCGCCAAGTAACCTCTCCATTCCACTAAGTTCAAAGTAACCGTCACACTCGAGTCTACGTTGAGCGCTTTTATACGGGTCTATCGTTATTGGAAGTTTAAGATCTTTCATAAGGCGCGCATGATAAAGCGATGCTACCTTGGTGTCAAAAGAAAAATGCACTATTTGCTTTAAATTTACAAGTTAAGCCATATATTAGCATTTAACTGATTACTTTTTGTGTAGATACGATGAAAACACTTGTTTTAGGCTCAACCTCCCCATTTAGAAAAAGCTTACTAGAAAAGCTCAATGTCCCGTTTAAATGTGCTAAACCAGACATCGATGAAACCCCGTTAGAAAATGAAACATCAATCGCGCTTGTTGAACGTTTAGCGATAGAAAAAGCAAAAGCAGTCGCTGATGATTTTCCCAATGCACTTATCATCGGCTCAGATCAAGTCGCTCTACACCAAGGCGATATTTTAGGTAAACCCCACACTCGAGAAAATGCGATTGAGCAACTGATGCGCTTTAGTGGTGATAAAGTTGTTTTTCACACGGGTCTTTGTGTGTTTGATAGCGGCACTAAACAATCATATTCACTCGTAGAACCTTTTGAAGTCTACTTTAGAGAATTAACTCGCAAAGAAATAGAGGCATATGTCGACGCAGAACAACCACTAAAATGTGCCGGTAGTTTTAAAAGTGAAGGTTTAGGTATTACCTTGTTTGAAAAGTTAGTTGGAGATGATCCGAATAGCTTAATCGGCTTACCTTTGATTAAACTCCATGTTTTATTAAAAGAAGCAGGACTAGATGTGCTAGAGCATCAACGCTAGAAGGCTTAAAGGCGATAAGGCTGTAATGTACTTGCCTTATCGCATTCTGGCATTCCAGCCTTAAAGCTTAGTCAATTTTGTAAGCACATTATTTAAAGCAGGCTCGAGCGGTGCTTCAATTTTTATCCGCGCTTCTTTTTTCGGATGATAAAACTCAATACTCGCTGCATGTAAAAACAAGCGTTTTAAGCCCAAGTCTTTCATTACTCCATCAAAGTCTTCAGCGCCGTACTTTGGATCGCAAGCAATAGGATGACCTTTACACTGACAGTGAACGCGAATTTGATGGGTACGGCCAGTTACAGGAAACGCCCGAACTAAGGTTGCCCCTTGATATTGCTGTAACACTTTATAACGGGTTTCTGATTCCTTGCCATTAATGTTATCAACAATGACAACGCGCTCACCTGACTTAAGATCGTTCTTCTTCAGCCCTTCTGTCACCCGAGTTAGCTTCGTTGACCAACTGCCTTTAACTAACGCATGATAAAATTTTTGTACTTGCTTATTACGCAGTTGTTCGTGTAGATGGCGAAGTGCCGAACGCTTTTTCGCGATCACCAGACAACCTGACGTGTCTCTATCAAGGCGATGAACAAGCTCAAGCATTTTGGCTTTTGGTCGTAAAGCTCGCATCGCTTCAATCACACCAAAACTCAAACCGCTACCGCCGTGAACTGCCATTCCCGATGGTTTGTTCAAAACGATATACAAGTCATCTTCAAACAAAATTTGTTTTTCTAAATTAGCAACAACATTGAGCTGAGTTGACACGGTATCGGTTTTTTCAGAGATGCGAATTGGCGCAACGCGAATAATATCTTCATCGTTGAGTTTGTATTCTGGCTTTGTTCGTTTTTTATTTACGCGAATTTCTCCCTTGCGCAATAATCGATAGATCATGCTTTTAGGGACGCCTTTTAATGTTTTTAATAGATAATTGTCTATTCTTTGGCCGGCTTCATCACCGTCAATGGTGTAAAACCGAACTTGGGGTTTGCTACTTTCTGTCATTTCGCCATTCTAGCACATTAAAACGGAGTTTTTCGCTAAATAAATCAAGTAATTTATTGCCTTTGCGCTATAGTTAGTGGGATAATAAAAAAGTTACTAATGCAAATAAATTAGTAACTTTTAAATTACGACGCCAATTATGAACCGTAAGAGGTGAAATGCGGCACCTTAGTATGCAAACCAAGACATGCTAACGGAACGCCTGTTGTGAAGATTCAACGCTAACACATGTTGAAAAAAGCATAAACATTTTGCCCAGCGTAATGGTATTTATTAGAGATTAAACGCAGATAACTCCATTTACTTTGTGCTTATTAGAAAAACGTAACAAGTAAATGTTTGATCAAGACAGCTCTGCGTATATGCACAGCACACGCTTTGCCACATAAAGTTTAAAGATAAACAGTAAACTACTGTTTATTATGTAAAATTGACAAATTGAAATAACAGCTTATTGCGTAATATGGCGTAATAAGATTGACACCCGTGAGGCTGACAAGCTGCTGTTAACAGATAACAAATGCTTTGTGTTATAAGCACATGGTGTGCTGTGACAAAATTTAGGTCACAGAAACTATGAAACGTATGTTAATTAACGCTACGCAATCAGAAGAATTGCGCGTAGCACTAGTTGACGGCCAAAAGCTATACGATTTAGATATCGAAAGCCCAGGTCACGAACAAAAAAAAGCCAATATCTATAAAGGTAAAATTACCCGTATAGAGCCCTCATTAGAAGCAGCTTTCGTAGACTATGGTGCAGAGCGCCACGGTTTCCTACCAATGAAAGAAGTTGCTCGTGAATACTTCCCTGAAGGCTACAGCTTCCAAGGTCGCCCGAACATAAAAGACGTCTTGACCGAAGGCCAAGAAGTTATCGTTCAAATTGACAAAGAAGAACGCGGCCAAAAAGGTGCGGCCCTAACCACATTTATCTCGCTTGCTGGTAGTTATCTGGTACTGATGCCAAATAATCCTCGCGCAGGTGGTATTTCTCGTCGCATCGAAGGCGATGAGCGCAGTGAATTAAAAGCTTCATTAAGTAAGTTAGATCTGCCGAAAGGCATGGGCTTAATTGTCCGTACTGCAGGCGTTGGTAAAGACTACGAAGAGTTAGAATGGGATTTAGCCGTTTTACTTCAACACTGGAAAGCGATTGAAGAAGCAGCCGCTAGCCGCCCTGCTCCGTTTTTAATTCACCAAGAAAGTAACGTTATATTACGGGCAATTCGCGATTACTTACGTCGCGATATTGGCGAAGTACTGGTTGACCGTCCTAAGGTTTATGAGAGCGTTAAAAATCATATCTCATTAGTACGCCCTGATTTCTTAAGTAAAGTTAAGCTTTATACGAATGACGCGCCTCTTTTTACTCACTTCCAAATCGAAACGCAAATCGAATCAGCGTTTCAACGTGAGGTACGCCTACCTTCTGGTGGCTCTATTGTTATCGATCCTACTGAAGCGATGACATCAATCGATATTAACTCTGCGCGTGCTACTAAAGGTGGTGATATCGAAGAAACGGCTTTTAACACCAACTTAGAAGCAGCAGATGAAATTGCTCGTCAATTGCGCTTGCGCGACTTAGGTGGTTTAGTGGTAATTGACTTCATCGACATGACACCGGTTCGCCATCAGCGCGAAGTTGAAAACCGAATGAAAGAAGCTGTCCGTCAAGACAGAGCGCGTATTCAACTTGGCCGTATCTCTCGCTTTGGTCTATTGGAAATGTCTCGTCAACGTTTACGCCCTTCAATTGGCGAAACAAGCCAAGATGTTTGTCCTCGCTGTAACGGGACTGGACATGTTCGAGGTATCGAATCACTAGCACTGTCGGTATTGCGCTTAATGGAAGAAGAAGCCATTAAAGAAAACACACAGTATATTCAAGCCCAAGTACCTGTTCCTGTAGCTACTTACTTATTAAACGAAAAACGTCGCAGTGTCTTTCACATTGAACGCCAACACAAAGTTAATGTACTGATCATCCCTAATCCTAATATGGATACGCCACAGTACGAAGTATTGCGAGTTCGTAAAGATGAAACGGTTGCTGAAGCAAGTTATGACTTAGAATTGAAGCAAGCAAAGGTAGAAGCAGCTGTAATGCCTAAGTTTGACTCGTCAGCTGTGAAAAAAGACGAGCCTGTATTACAAGGTATGTCTGCTCCTAATCGCGCTGCAACCTCAAAACCAAAGGCAAAAGAAAGCCAAAAGCCTGCGCCTAAAAAGCAAGAAAAAGGCTTGATTGAAAAGCTAGTGTCTTGGGTTAAAGGCTTATTTGGCGAAGAAGAAAAACCAGCGAAAAAGCCTGCTCGTAAGTCACGTAGTCAAGGTGATAGCCGAGGCGACAACCGCGGCCAACGTAAACCTCGCAATCAACGTAATAAAAATCGTCGAGATCAGGGTAGCCGTGATCAAGGTAATAGAAACCAAGAAAACAAACAAACTGCTCAAGGTAATAAAAAACCGACGCGTAAACAAGAGCACAACAAAGAGCAAAAGCCAAAAGAAGAAAAAATTGCTGAACGACGCCAACGCCGTAACACGCGTAAGAAAGTACGTGTGGAGCAGCAAAACATTGACACAACTGAGTAAAACAACGAGCAAGCTAACAATCTTGAAGCTCAGCAAAAACAGCCAGCTCATAAGCCAAAAGCAAAACAAAAGCCTAAGGCACAAAAAGTTGACGATGTAACGGCTGAAGAAAATAGTAATAACGAAGAGCAAACAGCGTCTGAAAAGACAGAGCGCTCTAGAAACCGTCGCTCTCCTCGCCACCTGCGTTCACATGGCCAAAAGCGTCGTCGTACTCAAGACGACAACAAACCAACACATGTTGATGTGAACCCAGAGCAGGATGCACAAGATGCTGCTCAAGCAATTGAAGCGCGCTATCCTGAAGCTGAAAATGTGTTTGATGAAGCAACCAATAACACCGAAACTAAACCAGTACAAGTAGCAGAGCAAGTAGCGCCTGCGACGCCTGAAAAAGTTGAAGGTGCAGAAGCTAAAGATGCAGCAGCGGTAGCTGAAGAAATTCAGCAAGATTTACCCTTTGTTGAACAAGAAAAAGCTGATAGTGTTGAGCAAGAAAGCACTGATGAAACGGTAACGGTAGAACAAGTTGTTGAACGAGCTGAGCAAGCGAGCCAAGAAGTTCAGCAGGAAATCGACTTTAGCCAAACCGCAGAATCAAAAGCCACTGTCGAACAAACTGATACTGAAAGTGAACAACAAGCCGCACCAGCAGAAGTTGCAAAGGAAGCTGAACCGAAGCAAGTTGAAGTAGAAGTTGAAACTCAAAGTGCCGTGCAAGAAACCAAAACACCTGTAAACGGCTCAACAAGCTATTATGTAGCGCTGTCGAACAAAACATCTGGTAAAGCGTCAGCTCAAATGGCAAAACCAGCAGCCATTGAACTCGTTGAATCAACGTTTGAAATTGTCGCTATGCAAGCCGATGCTCGCGCAAGTGTTAAGCGCAGTGAGAAGGCTGCAGGTCGCGCATTTGCCACAAGCTCGAGTAGCGCAGGCCCGACTAAGCCGTAATCAACCGCTTATTGCTTAAAGAAAAACCGCAGTAGTTACTGCGGTTTTTTTATGCCTAGAACCAATAGACCATTATCAAATCGTCATTTTGCCAGCATTGGCGCTTAGTACTTTCGCCCCTATTCCCTTGACCTTCAATAACTCATTTAGTGTATTGAATTGACCGTGTTGCTCACGATATTCAACAATCGCCTGGGCTTTCGACTTACCAATCCCCTTCAAGCTCGATAATGCTTGAACATCAGCTTGATTAATATTAATTAAGGTTAGTGAGTCGCTTGAGTTAACAACAGGTTCAGGCTTTACAGAGTCTGCTACAGCAAATGTAGATAAACTAGCGAGTAGAATAAGCGATGCGGATAAAACGTGTTTTAACATAATAAGTTCCTTTTAATTTTGCTCGTCACTTCCATTAGTGACGATAAACCAATCCGAATAATAAATAACTCGGATTGGTATTAGGTTTAGACCCAGAAACTCATTGTGTCAAATAAGGAGAGATAATTTATCGAAGAATCGATTGATTTATATCAGCAAGGACTTTTCGAGGGTCGACTGCTTTGGTAATTGGTCGACCAATAACCAAATAATCTACACCAACATCAATGGCTTGTTTTGGTGTCATTATCCGCTTTTGATCATCGACACTGCTACCCGCTGGACGAATGCCTGGTGTTACTAGTTTAAAGTCATGACCAAGGTTTTGCTTAAGCATTTGTGCTTCCATCGCCGAACAAACAACACCATCTAACCCGCTTTGTTTAGTTAAGCTGGCTAAGCGCATCACGTGCTCCTGCGGCTCCATGTCGATACCTATACCTTGTAAATCTTCGCGAGACATACTCGTAAGTACCGTAACGGCAATAAGAAATGGCGCATCTTTGCCATAACTTTCCAACGCTATTTTGGCTTGCTCCATCATTTTCTGACCGCCACTAGCGTGCACATTGACCATCCACACACCTAAGTCTGCTGCTGCACTCACCGCTTTGGCAACGGTATTTGGGATATCGTGAAACTTCAAATCTAGGAATACATCAAAACCTTTATTGCTCAGTGTTTTAACAAATTCAGGACCAAAATGGGTAAACATCTCCTTACCAACTTTTAATCGACAATCCGTTGGCTCGATTTTATCGATAAAAGATAGCGCATCTGCTTGCTTATTAAAGTCTAAAGCAACAACAACTTTTGGATCTGTCATGTAAGGCCCTTATTCACATTAAAATTTCGCCGGCATTATACATGGAAATAACGACTAATGTTATAAGGTTGGGTGTTTAAAGTTTAAAAGTTTAAAAGTTTAATGTTTTTACCTTTAACACAAGATTCCCAATTAAAACACCTCGGGAATGACACACTGTTTTGACCTTAAAACCTTGCTACCTTAAAACCTTCCAACCTTAAAGCCTCCCAGCCTTTTTCGTATATTTTTTGTTATTCGCCTTCTAGGCCTCTAACAGGCTTTAGTTGCTCCCATTCATGGCACGATGGGCATGACCAGTAATGGGTTGAACTGTTAAAGCCACAGTTTCGACAACTGTAACGCGGCTTGACTTTAAGGTACTCAGATACCAGCTCTCTAATCACTTTTAAGCTCTCTGATTCTTGCGGCGTGTTATTAGCACTCAATTGCATTTTAACAAAATGCCTGAAACCACGAATAGTCGAGCGGCGTTTCATCGCCGTTAAAATAAATTGATTTGCTTGATCAACCTTACCTTGCGCAATAAGGAGATCAACATATTTAATTAATGCAGAGGTTGAGCCTGTTTCGCTATACACTTTCTTAATAAAGTCGAAAAATGCTGCTTGATCATTGTTTTGCTCGAAACAAAACTCAAGCTTATCGATAACTTCAGGAAAAAATTCGGTGTCTTGCTGATAAATTTCCATATAACAATTGATCGCGTGATCATATTGTTCATTTTGCTCATAAACTTCAGCCATTAAGCAGTTAGCACGGCAAGATTTGTTATCTAATTCCAGTGCTTTTTCAAGTAACTCAATAACTTCGATGTTATCGTCATCGGATCGGGCTTGCATGGCTAATTCACAATAAAAATTCGCCAATACGTGTAATAATTTTTTATCATTAGACTTAATGATATTTTTTTCTAGCGTAATGCCCTTTTGCCAATCTTTAGTTGATTGATAAATCTGTAACAAATAAGACAGTGCTTTGAGTTCGTAATGCTTAGACTTGAGTAAGCGAACAAACATTGCTTCGGCACGATCAAACAACCCTGCACTGAAAAAGTCTTTACCGAGCTCAAATGCTGCTTTTCGTTTAGCCGAATCAGGTAAATATTTATGGCGCACTAAATGCTCGTGAACTTTTAGTGCACGATCAAGCTCACCACGCTTGCGAAATAAATTCGCCATTGCAAAGTGTGCATCAATTGACTCATCTTCGACCTGAAGTGTTTCAATTAAATGCGCGATTGCTTTATCTTGCTGGTTAGATAGTAGGTAGTTAATACCTTGTGAATATTTTTTGGATAGGTCAGCTTTAGCAGTTTGATCATTCTGCTTAATACTATTTCGCCCCATATACCAGCCATAAGCTGCCGCTACTGGTAACAAGAGAAATAAAAGCTCTAGCATGTAAAACCTAACCCTATACTACTTCGAACGTTTCTTCATATGGCTTAATAAACGCCACAATACTGTGGTAAATATGCCGAGTAAAAAACCGATAAATGTAAACAAACTCACTGCGCTGGCAATTGACATTTCAGTACGAGCAACAAAATAATTTAAAGTAATCATACCGTTGTTCTGGCTACCGAATGCAAAGGCGACCACCAACAAAGCAAATAATATAAGTAATGTTATCACTAAACGCATCAAATTTTCCTTTTGATCTACGAAAAAAAACGGCACGCTAAAGCATGCCGTTTTTAAGAAATTCTATACCATTAAGCTAATGAGGCGTTTACGCGTTCGCGTAATTCTTTACCAGGTTTAAAATGAGGAACATATTTACCTGTTAATTCTACCGACTCACCTGTCTTAGGGTTTCTACCAACTCGCGGCGCTCGATAATGCAATGAAAAGCTACCAAACCCTCTAATTTCAATACGCTCACCTTTTGATAGGGTTTGCGCCATCATTTCCAAAATTTCTTTGATAGATGACTCTACCTCTTTTGGTGATAAATGAGTTAATGAGTCTGTCAATTTTTCAATAAGTTCTGATTTGGTCATCATGACCCTCCAGTGCTAATCTAAGTGCCCAAAATGGTAAAAGAGAGAGCGTATTGCTCTCTCTATCGACTAACTATTAACCTTTAGCGTTTTTAAATGCTTCAGCCATTGCATTAGCAAAGCCAGCATCATCAGCTTGGTTTAAGTTGTCCATTGCTTGACGCTCGTCAGCTTGGTCTTTCGCTTTGATTGATAAGCTTACAGTGCGGTTCTTACGATCAACACCAACAAACTTAGCTTCAACACTATCACCAACGCTTAACTCAGTTGTTGCGTCTTCAACACGTTCACGAGAGATGTCAGCTACACGGATGTAACCTTCAACGCCTTCTGCTAATTCAATCTTAGCACCTTTCGCGTCAACTTCAACTACTGTACCAGTAACGATTGCACCTTTCTTAGTTTCAGTTGTGTAGTTGTTAAACGGATCGTCTTCAGTTTGCTTAACGCCTAATGAGATACGCTCGCGCTCTGGGTCAACTTGTAATACCACAGCTGAGATTTCATCACCTTTCTTGTAATCACGAACAGCTTCTTCGCCGCCGTTCCAAGAAATGTCAGATAAGTGAACTAAACCGTCGATACCACCGTCAAGACCGATGAAGATACCGAAGTCAGTGATTGACTTGATCTTACCAGAAACTTTGTCACCTTTGTTGAAGTTCTTAGCAAACTCTTCCCATGGGTTCGGGATACATTGCTTAAGACCTAATGAAATACGACGACGTTCTTCGTCAATTTCAAGAACCATAACTTCAACTTCGTCACCTAAGTTAACAACTTTAGATGGGTGGATGTTCTTGTTAGTCCAATCCATTTCAGAAACGTGAACTAAACCTTCAACGCCTTCTTGGATTTCAACGAAACAACCGTAGTCAGTTAAGTTAGTCACACGACCTGTTAACTTAGCGCCTTCAGGGTAACGGTTAGCAATTGCTACCCATGGATCTTCGCCTAATTGCTTCATACCTAATGAAACACGAGTACGCTCACGGTCGAATTTAAGTACTTTAACTTGAATCTCGTCACCAACGTTAACGATTTCACTTGGGTGCTTAACACGCTTCCAAGCCATGTCAGTGATGTGAAGAAGACCATCGATACCGCCTAAGTCTACGAATGCACCGTAGTCTGTTAAGTTCTTAACGATACCTTTAACTTCTTGACCTTCTTGTAGAGACTCTAATAATGCATCGCGTTCTACACTGCTTTCTGATTCGATAACAGCACGACGAGAAACAACAACGTTATTACGCTTTTGATCAAGCTTAATAACTTTGAATTCTAAATCTTTACCTTCAAGGTGTGCAGTGTCACGTACTGGACGTACATCTACTAATGAACCTGGTAAGAAAGCACGAATATTGCTAACTTCAACTGTGAAGCCGCCTTTAACTTTACCGTTGATAACACCGATAACAGTTTCTTTTTCTTCGTAAGCTTTTTCAAGAACTTGCCAAGCTTCGTGACGTTTTGCTTTTTCACGAGAAAGTACAGTTTCACCGAAACCGTCATCTGTTGCATCTAATGCTACGTCAATTTCGTCACCAACATTAATTTCAACTTCACCAGCTGAGTTTTTGAATTGGTCAATTGAGATAACAGACTCTGATTTTAAGCCAGCATCAACTAAAACGTTGTCTTTGTTGATCTGTACTACAGTACCCTTGATGATTGAACCAGGGCGTGTTTCGATTTCTTTTAAACTTTCTTCGAAAAGTTGTGCAAAATTTTCAGTCATAATGTTTTATGAACTCTAATATAGTTAACCAATCAACATCATTGTTTCATGGGGTTGTTAATAAAACTCAAAGCATCCTTACCTCAAGTAAAAAATAATTACGCTAATTTCTCGTTGACGAATGTCAACATTCTAGCGACCACTTCGTCAATAGAAAGCTCAGTAGAATCAATAATTAACGCATCCTCGGCAGGCACCAATGGCGCGACTTTGCGGTTCTGATCGCGCTCGTCACGAGCTTTAATGTCTTCCAAAAGGCGCCCGATATTAACATCAAAGCCTTTGTCTTTCAACTGTTGAAAACGTCTTTGTGCGCGTTCTTCTGCGCTGGCCGTCAGAAATATTTTTACGGGTGCATCGGTAAAGACCACAGTGCCCATATCACGGCCATCTGCCACGAGGCCCGGTAAGGTTCTAAATGCGCGTTGTCGGCGTAATAACGCTTCACGAATACGTGGGAAGGCAGCGATTTTAGACGCTAACTCGCCAACTTCTTCAAGGCGAATGGTTTTGGTGACATCTTCACCCTCAAGTACCACTTTGACTTTGTCGCCATTGACCTCAAACTGAACATCGAGATGCGTCGCAATTGGAATGAGCGGCTCTTCTTCTTCAACGCTAATTTGATGATGTTGAGTTGCGACCGCCAATACGCGGTAGATAGCGCCACTATCTAATAAATGCCAGCCTAGCTGCTCTGCGACGATTTTTGCAGCTGTCCCTTTACCTGCGCCACTTGGGCCATCAATGGTGATAACTGGAACGCTTTCCTGCATACATTTCTCTCCTAATGCCGAAAATTCGGCGCATTATACGGTATTTATTTGGCAAAATCTCGACATTATGCCAATTTCAATATTCTGTAACAAAATAAACGCGAGTAATCAGAAATAAAAAAAGGTCAAGCATTGTTAGAGCTTAACCTTTAATAGCCTGTGCTAGCGATTAATTTTCTAGTACGAGACTTGCGCTAATTTATCGAAATAATCTGGAAAGGTTTTCGCTGTACAATCAGGATCATTGATTGTAACAGGTGTATCACTTAAGGCGACGAGTGAAAAGCACATCGCCACGCGGTGATCGTTGTAAGTATCAATATTAGCGTGATTCAAAGTTTTAGGTGGTGTTACTGAAATATAGTCCTCACCTTCCTCCACTGTTGCCCCAACCTTTCGCAACTCAGTTGCCATCGCGTGTAAACGGTCAGTTTCTTTTACTCGCCAGTTGTAGATGTTGCGAATGCTTGTTGTACCAGTAGCAAACAATGCAGTTGTTGCGATCGTCATGGCAGCATCAGGGATGTGATTCATATCCATATCAACGGCGGTCAATGGTTTGCCTTTTACGGTAATCGACTCATCGTGCCAAATCACCTCTGCCCCCATTTTTTCCAATACATCGGCAAAGTGCTTATCGCCTTGAACGCTGAGTTTGCCCACGCCATGAACGGTTATTTCGCCACCTTTGATTGCACCGGCAGCGAGAAAATAAGATGCTGATGATGCATCCCCCTCCACCATGTACTTGTCTTGTGCACGATAAGATTGATTGCCTTTGACAAAAAACGACTGGTAATTATTGTTTTTCACTTCGACCCCAAAGCGCGCCATAATATTTAGCGTGATATCAATATAGGGTTTAGAGACTAACTCACCTTCGATCACAATCTCAGTGTCGGAAGCTAATAGCGGTGCGACCATCAAGATAGCCGTTAAAAACTGGCTTGAAATAGAGCCATCAATCGAGACTATTTCGCCACCTAATTTACTGCCAATGATCTTTACTGGTGGGTAGTCTTGGTTTTCCAAGTAACTGATGTTGGCATTTAACTGGTTCAGCGCATCAACCAAATGACCAATTGGCCTTTCTTTCATGCGAGGTTCTCCCGTTAATATGAATTCGCCTTGGCTTGCTGCCAACGCGGCACATAAAGGGCGCATTGCTGTGCCAGCGTTACCTAAATACAACTCAACAGGTGCATCAACGCTAAATAGGCCGTTATTGCCAACAACCGTGCATTCAGTACCACAATCACTTATTGTGTACTCGACACCTAGTAACTTAAGTGCATTCAACATATGATTGATGTCATCACTCACTAACAGGTTAGTAATTTTTGTGGTGCCATGTGCTAATGCGGCGATAAGTAAGGCACGGTTAGACAAGCTTTTTGAGCCAGGTAAAAACACTTCTCCATCAATCTTTCTAATTGGCTGTAATGTTAATTGCTTCACCTTATTTGTTCTCCTGCTCAAATCTACTCATAAACCTAATCAATGCTTCAACACCAGCTAAAGGCATGGCATTGTATATACTCGCACGCATGCCACCGACGCTGCGATGGCCTTCTAAAGCCAGTAAACCATTTTCTTGTGCTTGGCTCAAAAACGCACTATTTAGTGACTCGTCTTTTAACCAAAACGGTACATTCATTCGACTGCGATTTTGCTTGTTTACCCGGTTGATATAAAAATCGCTTTGATCAATAAACTGATATAGTTTTTCGGCTTTTTCAATATTGGTTTGTTCTATTTTGTCAACGCCTCCAAGCGCTTTTAACCATTGAAATACCAAGCCTGCTAAATACCATGCGTAAGTTGGTGGCGTGTTAAACATTGATTCTTTAGCTGCAGTGATGGTGTAGTCAAGCACTGCCGGTGTGGTTTTACGGGCGTTACCCAACAAGTCATCACGCACTATCACTAGCGTTAAGCCAGATGGGCCAATGTTTTTCTGAGCCCCCGCGTAAATAACACCAAATTTACTGACATCGATTGGCCTTGAAAGTATGGTTGAAGACATGTCAGCCACTAACGGAATGCCTTTAGTATCGGGGATCTCAAACATTTCAATACCGTCAACAGTTTCATTCGGACAATAATGAACATAGGCTGCGTTCGGGTCTAAATCCCAAGTGTTAACGTCTGTTACTTGTTGCTGGCCACTAACTTCTTCGACAGCGTTAATGATCCGAATATCGCCATAATGCTCTGCTTCTGCTACTGCCGCTTTTGACCAGGAACCCGTCACGATATAGTCAGCACTTTTGCCTTTAGGTAAGAGGTTTAATGGCACAGCAGAAAACTGACCACGGCCACCGCCATGACAGAACAAGACTTTGTAATTATCAGGAATATTTAACAGTTCGCGCAGATCACGCTCTGCATTAGTTGCTACCTCAATAAACTCTGTACTGCGATGGCTAATTTCCATCACAGAAACACCAAGATTTTGCCAATTAACCAGCTCTTGCTGTGCTTGTGCCATTACTGGCGTTGGCAACATCGCAGGGCCGGCACAAAAGTTAAATACACCAGACATTTATTATTTCCTTTATATGTAAACGTTACTCCAAAGAGTAACTTCTCGTCATTCCAAGGAGCGTAGCGAGCATGGAATCTCGGAGTAATTATCACTTAACCGTTAGCAGAACCCACACAAACTATTGGGCGATTACGGCATTTGTCAGCAAAAAAAATGGGCGGATAAACCGCCCATCTTTATTTTATTATTAGGCGCTTAGGCGTCGCCTTCTGCAGAATCATCTGCTGAAGCTTGTGGCGCAGTTGTATCTGTTGCGTCTTCCGCATCAGTTACTTGTTCAACTTCACCTTCGATAACTTCATCAGTTTCTTCGATTTCGTCAATGCGTTGAAGCGCAACAACATGCTCATCATCTGCAGTGCGAATTAAACGAACACCTTGAGTGTTACGTCCAATCACGCTCACTTCATTGACACGAGTACGAACTAAGGTACCGCTATCAGTGATCATCATGATTTCATCGTTTTCTTCAACCTGTACGGCGCCAACCACCTTACCGTTACGCTCACTCACTTTGATTGAAACAACGCCCTTAGTCGCTCGACTCTTCGCGGGGTACTCTTCAATTGCAGTGCGTTTACCGTAACCGTTTTCAGTGACAGTTAGAATCGGGCCTTCGTTTTTAGGCACAATTAGTGATACCACTTTTTGGCCTTCTTCTAGGTTAATACCACGAACACCCGTTGCTGTGCGTCCCATAGGACGCAGTGCTAATAGCTCTTCGCCGGTTTCAGGATCAAGTTTTACTGCACCAGTTTCACTATCGCGTTGTTTCTCGTTAAAGCGCACAACTTTACCTTCGTCTGAGAATAACATGATGTCATTTTCACCATTGGTGATATCGACACCAATTAACGTATCGTCATCGCGAAGGTTTAAGGCAATAATACCGTTAGCTCTTTGGTTAGAGTACGCGGTCAGTGGTGTTTTCTTCACTGTACCCGAAGCCGTTGCCATAATAATGTACTTGTCTTCTTCGTATTCGCGTACTGGTAAAATTGCAGTAATACGCTCATCTGCTTCTAGTGGCAATAAGTTAACTATCGGACGACCACGAGCCGTGCGACTTGCCAATGGCAACTGGTAAACTTTTAACCAGTACAATTTACCGCGATTAGAGAAACACAAAATGGTATCATGGGTATTGGCAACCAATAGACGTTCTATGAAATCTTCATCTTTCATCTTAGTCGCTGCCTTACCTTTACCACCGCGACGTTGCGCTTCGTAATCTGATAACGCTTGGTACTTAACGTAACCTTCATGAGAAAGTGTCACTACGACATCTTCTTCATTAATCAAGTCTTCTAATGAAATGTCATGAGAAGCAGAAGTAATTTCTGTACGGCGTTCATCGCCAAAGTCGGCTTTGATCACTTCGAGCTCTTCTTTGATCACTTCCATTAAGCGCGCAGGGCTTGCAAGAATATGCAATAGCTCTGCAATCAAGTCTAATAACTCTTTGTACTCGCTTAGAATCTTTTCATGTTCCATACCTGACAACTTGTATAGTTGTAGGTCAACAATCGCTTTAGCTTGCTCAGGTGTTAAATAGTATAAACCATCGCGAATACCGTACTGTGGCTCTAACCATTCAGGGCGCGCAGCATCGTTACCGGCAGCTTCAAGCATGCCTTGTACATTACCTAAAGCCCAGCCTTGAGAAATTAACTTCTCTTCCGCTTCTTTGCGGTTTGCTGAGCTTTTAACTAATTCGATTACCGGGTCGATATTGGCTAAAGCAATAGATAAGCCTTCTAAAATGTGGGCTCTGTCACGTGCTTTTCGCAATTCGAAAATAGTACGGCGAGTAACAACTTCACGGCGATGAAGTAAAAATGCTTCGAGCATTTCTTTTAGGTTAAACAACTTAGGTTGGCCATCTGCTAGCGCTACCATGTTTAAGCCAAAAGAAACTTGCATTTGCGTTAATTTGTATAAGTTGTTTAAGACAACTTCACCAACGTCACCGCGTTTTACTTCGATAACCATACGCATACCGTCTTTATCAGACTCGTCGCGCAGGGCTGAAATACCTTCAAGGCGTTTTTCTTTTACTAACTCCGCCATTTTTTCAATAAGGCGAGCTTTGTTAACTTGATAAGGTAATTCGTGAACCACGATAGTTTCTTTGCCCGTGCTTTCATTCACTTCAATTTCAGCACGAGCTCTGATCTTAATTTTACCACGGCCTGTTTTATAAGCCTCAACAATACCGGCCTTACCACTGATAATACCTTCCGTTGGGAAATCAGGGCCCGGAATATATTCCATTAGCTCATCTATCGTTAATTCATCATTATCGATAAGCGCTAAACAGCCGTTAATCACTTCCGTTAAATTGTGCGGCGGAATATTAGTTGCCATACCTACTGCGATACCAGAAGTACCATTTACCAACAGGTTGGGAATGCGGGTTGGCATGACTGCAGGAATTTGTTCGGTGCCGTCATAGTTAGGTACAAAGTCGACAGTTTCTTTTTCGAGATCAGCCAAAATTGAATGAGAAATTTTCGCCATTCTAATTTCGGTATAACGCATCGCAGCGGCTGAGTCACCGTCTACTGAACCGAAGTTACCTTGGCCGTCAACCAACATGTAACGCAGTGAAAACGGCTGTGCCATACGCACAATAGTATCGTAAACTGCTGTGTCACCATGCGGGTGATATTTACCGATTACGTCGCCGACTACACGAGCTGATTTTTTATATGGTTTATTGTAATCGTTACCGAGTACATTCATCGCATACAGCACGCGTCTATGTACTGGTTTTAAGCCGTCACGTACATCTGGTAACGCACGACCAACAATTACACTCATTGCATAGTCTAGATATGAACTTTTTAGTTCATCTTCTATATTGACTGGAACAATCTCTTTTGCCAGATCGGTCATAAATAGATGGTATCCCTAAATACTGAAAAATTTCGAAATTTTTATAATTTTATGTGGTGTGAATGTTAACACAAAAAAGTGTAAAGCCACACTCAAAATAGACAACCATTTTGTACTGGATTAGCGCGTATTTCAAGCCTCTATTTAAACCCCTATGAATTACGCCTAACCATATGAATTTAAACAATTAAAACAAACACTAATTTTTCCTAAAAATTTAAAGATTGTAAATAATAAAAATAATGGTTCAAAAATCAATCAAAGCCACTAAATCTTTAGGTTTCACAGCGTCATATTTACCCTGATTACAACCTGAAACACCAAGGTATCAAAGAAACACAAACGGGTTAAGTATTTTCTCTAAAATCACTTAATCGATTCAATAACCCCCAATGGACTCAAAGTGAGTGAATTAAATCATCAACAGCTAGTAACCGTCATTTATTACGAAGAAGCATCGCTAGTGATCAAACACGATATAAAAACATTTAAGGTTTCACCAAATGGCCGTATTGTCTTGCCTGAGTGCTATAAAGAGGGAAAATCAGTGATTGCGGTATGTGAAGGAAAAATTAATGTGCTAAATAAGGTTGGTGACAGAATCCTGCCAAATGATGCGACTAACATGCAAGGTCAAGCACTTGCTTCATGTCACTAGAAGTCTCATTAGCCCTTATTGAGTTCGAGTAGCAACAGCGCCATAGTTATCGGTATATCGCAAGTACTTGAGAAAGTTAAGCACTTGCGATCATAAAAGTCGCGTATTTCACCCTAAGTTAATTTCGCTTTCTCAAACGCACGGCGCTTATCGCGAGCAATATCTGTAACTTCCTGCTCCATATCTTTATTCATTCCCAGAGCAAAGACCACTTCAGATACCAAAAATAACGGGCCTATTAATAGTTGATTTAAATCATCAACAAACGCCGGTTTCGCTTTTTCATACGCATGACCAACAAATTGAATAATCCAACCTATGACAAAAATCCCTAAAGCCCACCAAGCCGCATTAGGAAGTGCACTGATATTAATCGCAGCCCAGTAAACAGGGGCAAATAATAAGGTCGCTATTAGGCCAATTTTTACATCGAGTAATAGATAATACAGCACGACTAATAGCGCTATTACAGGCATCAGTGGCAAAGTTACCTCGTTGCTGTCTGATCGCCAAGTAATATTTAACATATTGATCAGTACCATGACTGACATAACAATGAGTGGCACACCAAAAAAATGTGTTCTCACGTTTTTCTTATTTAAATGAACACTCTTGTAGGTTGATAATTGTTCTACAATCGATTTCATCACTGCCCCCATTTATTCATACTATTATTATCTTTTTAATTTGTTGAATTCCGTTCAATATGAACAAAACCGATACGCTATTTTTCTGTTTCAATACAAAGCTAACGTATCCTATCATTCATATCAACTCATCTGACCATTTACTGTACTCGTTTATTCCAATGAAATAAAGCAAAGCCTAAGAGCATGAATAAACCTGTCATTAACCAACTAGTAACACTAGCTTGAATACTTAACCAGCCACATACTAACAGTGACACTAAGGGGAGTATTTTACCTGCTGGTAAAAACCAGTGACCTGCTTGTTTAAAATCATCGTGTAATTTAATTAAAGCGGCAATCGAGATAACAAAACCAATCAACCTCGCTAAACTACTGATTATAGCAAGCCATACAAAACTGCCGGTTAACGCGAGTCCCCCTGCAAGCACTACGAGAAAATACGTGGAGTGGATTGGGCTATTCTCAACGTCATGTGATTTAGCAAACCAAGTTGGTAACTGGCCAAGCTGTGCTAGACTCTGTGTCATTCTTGAAGCCGTAAATATAACGACCGTTAGATTACCACTAATCGAAAAGATTGCAGCGAGTGTCATGATGACAAGTCCCGCTTGCCCCATTGTAATATACGCGACATCAGACATCGGTGTTTTCGACGCGCTAAGCTCGGTAATCGCACTGACGCTTACCCATTGGATAAAAAAGTACAACACACTCGTGGCAAGCAAAGTCGCAATCAATGCCTTGGCAATTTGTTGCTTGGGATTTTTGGTTTCCCCTGCAGGTACTACCGCCCCCTCAAAGCCGATATAGGCATATATAAGTAGCAGCAATGCACCGTCAAAATCGGTTACTTGCTCGATAGTCGCTAGATCAAATATTTCGGCTGTTAAATAGGGGATGCCAAAACCGATAAACAGCAGTAACGGAGCCAACTTAATTAGCGTAATAGCATGAATAATACGCATTGCTTTGGCCGCATTAAATATATTGACGCCGCCTAGCGAGCACAGGATAAAAACGATCGCAATACCTTTATATAATGGCTCAGCAAACATGACAAAAAACTGCGACAAGTAAAAAACTAAGGCGTTAGCATTGGCAGCAAGTGCGGTCACGCGACCTATATATAAAAGCCAAGTCGTTTGGAATGCCAGTTGATGGCCAAAGGCTCTCTCGGTATAGGCGACTGGCCCACCATTATCGTCAAAGCCAGCTGAAAGCTGAGCAAAGCACAGCAATATAGTGGCCATCAACAGGCTACACAGTAAAAACATCCAAGGGCTAAACAGCCCTGCTATTCCTGCTGCTGCTGACGGTAAGGCAAAAATACCCGCACCAATTAAGCCATTAATAGCGAGCGCAGCTACACCTAGCCGGCCGATAACTCGCTTAAATTTATTTTCAGACATAGGGCTTTCTTATTTATTGTTGTTTTTATTAACTCACAGCTTTGCGAGCTAGCTTAATTGTTTTAGAATCTAACGAAAAATTACCAAATAAGCCAACCGAAATGTCTAAAGAAGTAAATGTTGATCTCGCCGAAATTGCCAAATTTGAAGAAGTCGCCCATGAATGGTGGGATTTAGAAGGCAATTTCAAGCCGTTACATCAAATTAACCCGTTACGCCGCCAATTCATTATTCAACACGTTGGCGAATTATTCGGTAAAAAAGCAATCGACGTAGGTTGTGGTGGCGGTATACTCGCTGAAAGCCTCGCTAAGCTTGGTGCTGATGTCACCGGTATCGATATGGGAGAAGAGCCGCTTAACGTTGCTAAACTTCACGCCCTTGAAAGCGGTACTAAAGTTGATTATCAAAAAATTACCGCTGAAGAAAAAGCACAAACTAATCCACAAACCTACGATATTGTCACGTGTATGGAAATGTTAGAGCACGTACCGGATCCTGAGTCAATTATCAAAGCCTGTAGCGATATGGTTAAGCCTGGTGGTTATGTGTTTTTTTCAACCTTGAATAAAACGATTAAGAGTTATTTATTAGCAATCTTTGCCGCAGAAAAGGTATTAAAAATAGTACCAGAGGGGACTCATCACCACGACAGCTTTATTCGCCCATCAACCCTAATCGGCTGGGCAGAACAATATGATTTAAAATGTGTTGATGCAACGGGAATACATTACAATCCTATCACCGAAAACCACAAGCTAGCACCTGGTCTAGACGTTAATTACATTTTGTGTTGTAAAAAGCTATGAAGAAAGTTAACCATCCGATAGAAGCCGTCCTATTCGACTTAGACGGTACGATTTTAGATACAGCTGACGATCTGGGTGCGGCGCTCAACTTCGTTTTAACGCAATACCAATTGCCGCTCGTTGCGCCAAATGATTACCGACCTGTTGCCTCCGATGGCGCATTGGGGCTATTGCGTTTGGGCTTTGGTGATTTACTTGATAATTACGACTACGAGCAATTGCGGGCAGAGTTTCTCGAGTATTACCAACAGAATATCGCGACACACACTAAAATTTACGCTGGTCTTGAAGATACCCTTCAATCACTTTCTCAAGCAGCTATCCCTTGGGGGATCATCACTAATAAGCCTATCGGCCTAACGAATGAATTATTGCCGCACTTCCCGCTGTTAGCGGACAGTGCAATAAATCTTGGCGGTGATTCACTCGCTAAGAAAAAGCCAGACCCATTACCTATGCACGTCGCTTGTCAAGCGCTCAACGTTAAACCAGAAAATTGTCTTTATATTGGAGATGCGCCGCGAGATATCGAAGCAGGTAACGCTGCAAATATGACCACGGTAATTGCCGGCTGGGGTTATATTTTAGATCATGCAAAATGTAACCAATGGCATGCTGATATTTTCGCCAAAACTACCGAAGATTTGCATCAGATTATTTTTACAGCAGATCGCACAAACTATAACCAAACAAGCTAATCATTTGTTTTAAAAGAATTTAATTCTTCTTATTACAAAAGTGTATAAAAGTTCAGGTAAAATAATTTAAATAATTCTATTAATAGAAATTTATCAAAATAACAGTTGCGTTTTTACAATAGCTATCGTTTGACGTACTGCTAAGTTAGTTACTACTAACAAGATTGACCAGTGTGTTTTACAGGTGAAAAATTGTCATCTTTTTACCCTTGCAAACCGTACTAAACCCCATTATCTTGTGATTATAATTTGAATCAGCCCTATATCTTGTGTTTAAGATTTATTCAGCACACTATATAGGATTCTCGTTAACAATCTTTAATAGAACAACAATAACAAAAGATTTACAGGACTTTCATGAACAGCAACCTCTTCGTCACAAAACGCAATGGTGAGAAAGAAGCCATTGATCTTGAAAAAATTCACAAAGTCATCGCATGGGCAGCAGAAAATCTCGAAGATGTTTCTGTGTCTCAAGTTGAACTTAAATCGCACATTCAGTTTTACGATGGTATTAAAACTGAAGATATTCATGAAACAATTATCAAATCGGCTGCCGACTTGATTTCAGAAGAGTCACCAGACTATCAGTACTTAGCTGCTCGTTTAGCGATCTTCCACTTGCGTAAAAAAGCTTACGGCCAGTTTGAACCACCCAAATTATACGAGCACGTATTAAATATGGTTGAATTGGGTAAGTATGACCAGCACTTAACCCAAGACTATAGCAAAGAAGATTTTGAAGCGATGGAAGCATTTATCGACCATTCGCGCGATTTAAACTTCAGCTACGCTGCAGTCAAGCAATTAGAAGGTAAATACCTGGTACAAAACCGCGTTACGGGTGAAATATACGAAAGCGCACAGTTTTTATATATGTTAGTGGCGGCTTGTTTATTCGCCAAGTATGACAAAGCAGTACGCCTCGATTACATCAAAGGCTTCTACAACGCAATTTCAACCTTTAAAATTTCATTACCTACGCCAATTATGGCCGGTGTACGCACGCCAACACGTCAGTTCTCATCATGTGTATTGATTGAATGTGGCGATAGCTTAGACTCAATTAACGCAACATCGAGTTCGATTGTAAAATACGTATCACAACGCGCTGGTATTGGTATCAACGCGGGTCGTATTCGCGCTTTGGGAAGTGCTATTCGCAATGGTGAAGCTTTCCATACAGGTTGTATCCCATTTTACAAACACTTCCAAACAGCGGTTAAAAGCTGTTCTCAAGGCGGCGTTCGCGGTGGTGCTGCTACCCTATTCTATCCTTTGTGGCACTTAGAAGTTGAAAGCTTACTCGTATTGAAGAACAACCGTGGGGTTGAAGAAAACCGAGTTCGTCATTTAGATTACGGTGTTCAATTTAACAAATTAATGTATCAACGCTTGATCAAAGGCGAGTCGATTACGCTATTTAGCCCAAGTGACGTACCTGGTTTATACGATGCGTTCTTTGAAGATCAAGACAAATTCGAAGCGTTATACCTTAAATACGAGCAAGATGAGTCGATCCGCAAAAAGCGCATTAAGGCGTTAGAATTATTTAGCTTATTCGCTCAAGAGCGCGCAAGTACAGGTCGTATTTATTTACAAAACGTTGACCACTGCAATACGCACAGTCCATTTATTGCAGAGCAAGCGCCGATTAGACAGTCGAACTTATGTTTAGAAATTGCCTTGCCAACTAAGCCATTAAGCGATGTTAACGATCCTGAAGGTGAAATTGCACTATGTACGTTATCGGCTTTTAACTTAGGCGCTATCGATTCATTAGATGAACTTGAAGGTTTAGCGGATTTAGCTATTCGCGCATTAGATAGTCTATTAGATTATCAAGACTACCCTGTACCAGCAGCTCACAATGCAACTATGGGGCGTCGTACCTTAGGTATAGGTGTCATTAACTACGCTTATTATTTAGCTAAAAATGGCGTGTTCTACTCTAATGGTAGTGCTAACAACCTGACTCACCGCACATTTGAAGCGATCCAATATTACTTATTGAAAGCATCAAACAACTTAGCGAAAGAGTTAGGTGCGTGTCCTAAATTTAACGAAACTAAGTTAAGCCAAGGTATCCTGCCAATTGATACCTACAAAAAAGAGATTGATAAAGTCACTGCTGAACCATTACACCTAGATTGGGAAGGTTTACGCGAAAGTATTAAACAGCACGGCGTGCGTAACTCTACGGTATCGGCATTGATGCCATCAGAAACGTCATCTCAAATCTCAAATGCGACTAACGGCATTGAACCACCGCGCGGTTTAATTTCAATTAAAGCAAGTAAAGACGGTATTTTAAAGCAAGTTGTGCCTGAGTATAAAAAGCTCAAAGACAACTATGAACTGTTATGGAATATTCCTTCAAACGACGGTTACTTAGAGCTTGTTGGCATTATGCAGAAATTTATTGACCAAACAATTTCTGCCAACACTAACTACGATCCTTCGCGCTTTGAAGGCGGTAAAGTCCCTGTTAAGCAAATCATCAAAGACTTGCTAACGGCTTACAAGCTTGGTGTAAAGACCCTTTACTATCACAACACCCGTGATGGTGCAGCAGACGGCCAAATTGAGGAAGATGATGGCTGTGCAGGCGGCGCTTGTAAGATCTAATTCAGTAGCAAAACCGTAGTGATTATAGTTACTGTGGTTTTGTATAAATCACTCTATTTCGTTTAAAAAATATAATAATAATTGCCAAGTAATTTTCGGAGTACACAATGGCCTACACTACGTTTAACCAAGAACCAAATAATGCTTTATTAGAGCCAATGTTTTTGGGTAATAGCGTTAACGTATCTCGATACGACCAACAGCGTTTTATGGCGTTTGAAAAGCTTATTGAAAAACAATTATCGTTTTTCTGGCGTCCTGAAGAAGTCGATGTATCTAAAGATCGCGCCGATTGGCAATCATTAACACCTTCTGAAAAACATATTTTCATCTCAAACCTCAAGTATCAAACACTACTTGATTCAATGGCCGCACGTTCAGTAAACGCCGTTTTGTTGCCATTGGTATCACTGCCGGAAGTAGAAACGTGGATTGAAACATGGGCTTTTAGTGAAACCATTCACTCGAGATCTTACACGCACATTTTACGTAACCTATTTACTGATCCAAGTGAAGTGTTTGATGACATTGTAGTAAACCCAGCGATTTTAAAACGCGCATCAAGCATCGCAAAGTACTTTGATGATGTTATTCTGACGACTCAATTATTGCAGTCTCAAGGTGAAGGTAGTTACGAGGTTGATGGTAACACTATCGAAGTGACTGAGCGTAAATTAAAAGAGCGACTATACTTGGCGATTTGTTCGGTTAATGCGCTTGAGGCAATTCGCTTCTACGTCAGCTTTGCTTGCTCATTTGCTTTTGCTGAACGTGAGTTGCTTGAAGGTAATGCAAAAATCATCAAGTTAATTGCACGTGATGAAGCTTTGCATTTAACAGGTACTCAGCACATTTTGAATAACTGGATGTCAGGCAAAGATGATCCTGAAATGAAGGAAATTTCTGAGCAGTTTGCCGCTCAAGGTAAACAAATTTTCCTAGATGTTGTTGAACAAGAAAAAGAATGGGCTCAGTACTTGTTTAAGGACGGTTCAATGATCGGCTTAAATGCTGAAATATTGAACCAATATATTGAGTACATTAGTAATCAACGTATGGCAGCAATTGGTTTCGAGCCACCGTTTGCTGTTAAGAGTAACCCATTGCCATGGATGAACGCGTATCTCGTGAGCGATAATGTTCAAGTTGCTCCTCAAGAAACTGAGATTTCAAGTTATTTAGTTGGTCAAGTCGACTCAGAAGTTTCATCTGACGACTTCGATGATTTCGACTTATAAGCCATTGCTTTTGTTATTGCGATTACCTGAGCGCAAACAACATGGCTAACGGAGTCAATATTCAAGTAGGTGACATTACTGTCACCTACCTTGAATCACATCAAACGATATTGAACTGCCTAGAGGCGGCCAATGTCGAAGTGCATTTTCACTGCCGCGATGGATTTTGTGGTGCTTGCCGAATCACGTTAGAAGAAGGTCAAGTAGCGTATCCCCATGGCGAACCACTCGCTTTTGTCGGCGAAGGTGAAATTCTAGCCTGTTGCTGTCAACCTGTTTCAGACATTCGCGTGAGCATCGATTAACCCCTTGGCAACCGGCAAACCAAATTGCTTAACCAAACTTTCTCTATCTGTTAGCACATTAACAACGGTCCGTTAGAAAAGCTCGTCATCATCGAATTCATCATCAGGTGTTTGAATTTCTTGGTACTTATCTAATTGTTTGATCCGCTCAACATTTGTCAGGACTTGATCGAGCAACTGAGTGACTTCAATAAAGTTCATATCGTCCTGTGAATGTTTTTTAAGCACATCGTGAACTAATTTCATCAAATACTCTTCCTGCTTTTCATCTAAATCGAGAACATGAAAGCTCAAACCGATTTTTTCAACGATTTCTCCCATGATTTCTTGTTGATGATATTTAGACACTTCAACCATTTTTTTCGTCGTGTTAACTGCCGACGATATCTGACTTTGTACCTGAGCTAACGAATCCTTGTATGCTAGAAATGCAACCCGCGCACCGATGCACTCAATCAAAGATGCTAAGGCATCAATATATATATCGGTATCAGGATCGTCATCATGGAGATTTAAAATAAGTAATGAGACTAGGTGGTGATTAAATATCGTGCGACAGCCAAATCGAAATAACCGAGGCTTGGTTTTTAATATTTCTAAGACTTCGATTTCAACCGGCGAACACGTGCCTTTGAGCGAGTGGAAATATTGAGGATCAGACTGAACTGGATAAAAAGCAACACAGCCATGAAGATCTAAATTATCTAAAAAACTAAACACTTTATCTTTTATTTCGTTAATTGAATTACAGTGGTTTAGCTTAGAAGTCAGTAACATACAGGCACCGTATTTCGATGCTTGCGACATTGATATATTGATCACCTTATCTTTTGATTGAAGCTGTTGTTCAAACGCGCTGATTTTATTTTGATAAGCGACTAGCCGGCTGAGCTTACTACACAGTGCCTTTATTGATAGAGGCTTAGCAAGAAAATCATCCGCGCCACAGGCTAGTCCCTCCAATATAGCTTCTTCATTGGCCAGCCCAGAATAAAGCACATAAGAATTAGCAATAGCGTGTGTTTGTTTTTGTTGCGCGATCCAACTTGAACCATGGTCTTGTCCAACGTGCTCATCAACAAGTGCAATATCAAAAACTTGTTGGTCACACTCTAGCTCTGCAACTTGTTCAAAATTAAGTGCTAACGTTATCTCAAATTGGCTTTCTAACCCGACCTTTAAAAGATTTAGGTATTCCTGATCATCATCAATAATTAAAACATTAGGTTTATTCATTCTTACCTTCCATGCACAGACAATTAACTTATTTTTCTTATGCTTTGCTCATAAATACAGGTTTGATTTCGCCCGTTGACTTTTGACTGGTATAAAGCACTGTCCGCATTATTGATAAGCTCTTTATAAGAAGTTATCTCTTGGCTTGTACAAGCAATGCCGATGCTTATTGTTACAACTTTCGCGGTTGGCGATTTAATGTGTTCAATGCTGCGTTCCTCAAGCAGGCGTGCAAGTTGCTTCGCTTTGATTTCTGCGTGCTCTAAGCAAGTAAATGGCAGTAAAACGGTAAATTCTTCACCACCATATCGCGCAATGCTATCCGTTTCTCTATTGATATTTTGTTTTAAAGACAAGGCAACTTTCTTTAAACAATTGTCGCCTTGGGCATGGCCATAATGGTCGTTATAGGATTTAAAGTGGTCAATATCTATCATAAGTACCGAAAGCGGCTGATTGATTCGCTGACAGGTATACCAGTCTTCTTTGAGCTTTTTATCCAAAGCTCTACGATTCATCACTTTAGTTAATGGATCTTGCAACGTGAGTTTTTCGAGCTTCTGGTTAAGTAAATTTAATTCGCGTTGCATTGTTGCAATGCGTACCATGGCATTAATTTTTGCATGAAGGATGGTCGGTTTGACTGGCTTAGTTAAGTAGTCATCGCCACCGGCTTCGATGCCTTGCGTTAGAAATTTATCTCGATCATTACCACTTAAGAAAATAATCGGAATCCAACGCTCATACCTTTTTCTGATCTGCTTGGTCAACTCGATACCATTGACAACTGGCATTTCAATATCCATTAAAATGAGTTGGACTGTGTTTGCCTCGAGTTGCTCAAACGCCTCGATGTGACCATCGGCTTCAAGCGCTATATGCCCCTCCCCTTCAACAAAACCACAAATAACTTTGCGCATACTTTCTGAGTCTTCAATAACCAGTACCGTTATTTGATTTTCTATTCCCATAAGTATGAAGCCTCCACCGACGTCCCGAAATTATTGTAACTTAAGGTTTCACATAATTTGCTAACCAATTCTATTCCACGCCCAGACAACACTTGATTATTGGCTTGTGCATGATTGATACGCTGTTTCAACACGCTTTCTACATCAAAACCAGCACCACTATCGTTAACTCTGATCACTACTTTACCTCCTCGACTAAAACTATAGAGGTCGATCGAAATAGCAATTGAGCCTGTTATCGCTTGGTTGAGCTTTTCTGCTCTTAATCTAAAATACTGTGAAAAACCCTCGACAGAATTTTTCAGCGAAGAATCAAGTAATAAAATGCCGTGATCTAAAGCATTGATATAGAGCTCTGTTAAAATAGTATAGACGCTTTGCCAGTGCTCACCGTCTTCTTCGATATCTTTTAATTGATTCATCGCTAATGGCACGGGATTGACACTGGCTAGCCGCTGATCATTTAATACTACGCGCCATGACCAACTTGGCTTTTCACTCAAAGGCAAGGAGTCAGGAGCAAGTTGAGGGTACTCACGGCTAGAAAGTGGCTCTTGTTCAGATTTCTGAAATAATTTACAGGCGACATTAATAATAGAAATATCATCGCCTTGCTCTACGCCAGAGACGAATAAGTTAACGTCATTTAGTAATAACCTAGCTACGTCATGCTCTCCTACTAGGTGACTAATCAATTGATGTAAACGTTGTTCGCCGTAAAATTCACCTGCGCTATTTCGGGCTTCGATAACGCCATCGCTTATCATCAGTAGGTTATCGGTGATTTCCATTGCAAATACATCTAACGCAGCACTTGGTAACAGCCTTGGCATAATCCCCAAAGGAGGATGACTCGATGTAATATGATGTTTGACCATCCCCTCATCACCGATCAATAAAATGTCTGGAATCCCCGCATTGACCACATAAAACGACTTCTCGTCAAAAGAAACCGTTGCTAAACCTGCGGCAAGAAATAAATCACTTGGTAGCAACTCGTAGAGCTGTTGATTAAGTTGACTGGTGATCTCTAATAATGAAAAGCCTTTTTTTGTCATGGTTCGAAATGTTTCGGCTACCGGAATAGCACCAACAGATGAGCGCAAACCGTGGCCTGTAAAGTCGCCAAGTAAAATGTTTACATCACCATTTGGACAGCGTTCGCTTAGCTGAATATCACCACTAAAAAGTGAAGCAGCCTGTTTGACAATAGCGATATACTCAGGTGAATAATTTCGACTATCGATGACACTCGCCATAACCTGCTCTGCTAACTCAGCATCATGGAGTTGAGATTGTTGAAGCAAAGTGAGCTCTTGATATAAGTCACTAATCCGCTGTAATGACATAATTTTAGCTTTGAAGACTTCAGGCGTGAATGGCATTACTAAAATCCCATCACCACCAACCTGTGCACTTTCTAAGGTTGTTTTTTCAGAGTTCATCGTTGTGACGAAAATCAATGGGCAGAAACCATTATTGCTCGTTGATTTAATAATTTTTGCCGCCTCAAAACCATCCATAATTGGCATATTGATATCCATTAAGACGATATCTGGATGATATTTACTAAATTTATTAACACCTACAGCACCGTTTTCGGCAGTGTGTACTTGATATCCTAGTTCAATAAGTAATGCTCGAATATAGCTGCGCTGACTTCGGGAGTCATCGACAACTAGTGCTGACTTTTTGTCTTTGGTTTTAACCATAATCTAACGTTGGATATCAATCAGCTTTTGAAACTGGGCAATTTCGAGTACTTTTAAGACACTATCACTTGGCGCTTTAATCGTTACCTTGCCATCACTTGCCAGTGCGTGCTCCCTAAGCAGTAAAATCATCCCTAATGCGGAACTATCCATATAAGTCGTATTTGCCAAGTCTATGATGTAGTGTGTGCTCTGGCTATTGTCAATTTGGCTATAGGCCTCCTTAAATGCTTGATGCATAGAAAAATCAAATTGTTGATCAATAGCTATTACTAAAGCCTGTTGTGCTTGATCATAGTGGCTAGTTATTGGCATGAATTAATCTCCTTATAGCGAGTTAGCTTTTAACACTTGTGCATTTTGTAGCACGACAGCGGGTATATCCTCTAAATGGCAAATTTGTTGATGAGCATTGAGCCGATAAGCAGCCCCCGGCATCCCCCAAATTAAACTACTCGATTTCGATTGAATGATCGTGGTTGCGCCTGCTTTTTTTAACGCTAACATCGAATGAGCACCATCTGCCCCCATCCCGGTTAATAGTAATGCTTGAACATTTGTTGCAAACGGCAGTAACGACTCAAACATTTTATCGACTGAGGGTCGATGACGATTAATTTTATCGCTATCAAGTAACCGACAAGTGATCTTACTGCCCTCTTGCTCAAAGACTAAATGCAGTCCACCGGGCGCAATATATGCAACACCACTTTTTAGGATTGCGCCATCTTGTGCTTGTTTAACTTTAATTTGGCAATACTTGTTCAATCGCGTTGCAAAACGCTTACTAAAATGCTCAGGAATATGTTGAGTAATCACAATAGGAGGGCAATTTGTTGGCATCTTGGCAAGTATATGTGATATTGCTTCTGTGCCCCCAGTGGATGCGCCAATCGCAATAATATGATTAGCTTTATATTGGCTATTTTCTATTGACGTAATATCCCTATCATTGAGTTTTTGTACCGCCGATTGATAACGGCGAATATTCGCTTGGGCCGCTTGGCTTAATTTCTCTTCGAGTTGGTGTTTAAAACGCTCACTATGGACAAGTAAATCTGCTGGCTTTGGCTTTTCAAGGTAGTCTACTGCCCCTATCTCAAGCGCTTCTAGGGTAATATCGGCGCCATTTTTGGTTAAACTTGATAACATTACCACCGGCATTGGCCGCAAACGCATCAAATTTTTCAGGAAGGTTATACCATCCATTCGCGGCATTTCTATGTCAAGCGTTAAGACATCGGGATTGAGTTGTTTTATCTTCTCTCGAGCCTCGTAGGGGTTTTCAGCTTCGCCGATCACATTAATGCTTTCACTGCCTTCGAGCATAGTGCGAATAACATCGCGTATCACCCGAGAGTCATCTACGACGAGTACATTAATTTTTGTCATTAAAACAACTCCACGTCGCCATCAATTTTAGATGATGCAATAGCACTTTGGTATGACTGTTCCCTAGCAACAATAGTATTATTGTGAAGGTTTCTAAGCTTCTTCATCAACACCTTGCCTGAAAGAGGATCAAAGAGAAGTTTTCTAGGATAGAAATCTCCTAAATCCTCACTAACCACTACTAACTTTTCGGTTTTTAAATAATGCTGAACAAAGTTGATATTTCTTTCGCCAACATCCGTCATATAACCTACCACCTTTGCACCACCAAATACTTTAACCTTTAAGTTAGTTTTGTTTGCACCATACTTTAATAAGCCATTGATTAAGTGCTCCATGGCAAAATTACCGTATCGTGTCGCTGTCGATATTTTGTGCTGACTACCCCACAAGACATTGTCGGCCTCCTTATCGGTGTTCGGTAGCATAAAATGGTTCATGCCACCAATCTTCATCTGTTCATCCCAAATACAAGCTGACACACAACTACCTAATGTCGTTGCAATTAATATATCTGAGCGACTTAAATAAAACTCACCGGGTAAAATTTTCGCTATGTGTTTTTGTTTTTGCTTATCCCAATAGTGATTAACATGGTCGAACTCATGGTAATGGGATGGTGGCATAGTAGGATCTGCCATCTATGCGTCCTGCGCCTGTTTGCTAAAAATCGTTTTACCCTGGTTAGTAAACAATGCCGCGGCTCCACCAAGACTTTCACTGTGACCTAGTATCAATAGGCTTTCATCACTTAAGTATTGCTCAAATCGGTGGAAAAGTTGTTGTTGAGTCACTTTGTCAAAGTAAATAATCACGTTACGGCAAAAAATCACGTCAAAAGGCCCTTTCATTGGCCATCGTTCAAGTAAGTTTAGTGGCTTGAAAGTGATTAATGAGCGCACTTGTGATGCCATCTCAACGGAATCGTTACCAACTGCACGTAAGCATTTACTGCGTAAATCAGCTGGAATGTCACTAATCGCAGCTTTAGGGTAAATTCCTTCCATGGCAATATTAAGCACATCAGTGTCGATATCTGTTGCTAAAATCTTAATATCCCAATGTTGCAGATACTGGCCAAAGTGACTCACCAGTAGCATGGCAATACTATATGGCTCTTCACCAGTTGAGCACGCGCTCGACCAAATTCTTATGCGTCTGGTGCTTTTATTTCGCACGAGTAAAAAAGGAATAAAGTGATTTTTGAGGTAATCAAAATGATGGCTTTCTCTAAAAAACCTCGTCAAGTTAGTGGTCAATGCATTAACTAAGTCGCTCTTTTCCTCTTGTTGGTGCGCGACAAAATATTGGTAATAGCTAGCTAAGCTGTCAAACCCTTTGGTTTTCACCAGTTTTGACAAGCGCCTGTGCACCATTTCTACCTTGGCATCACCAAGCACTATACCGGTCTCTTTATAGATGAACTGGCATAAGAACTCATATTGTTTACGATTAAGTCGCTCAATAACCATAGGTTGAGAGATCACCATTTTACTCCATTAAAACTCTTCCCATTCGTCATCTAAACTCGATAATCTATTCATTGGTGACTTCACTGGCGTGACAACCTTGCGCTGCACTTGATTACGCGAGGCGATTGGCTGTTGGGTTTCATTATCTTTCGTTTTAAATACCGCCACCTGCTCTAACAGGTTTTGGGCTTGATCTTCCATCGCGGCACTCGATGCACTAACTTCTTCCACCAAGGCGGCGTTTTGCTGGGTCATTTCATCCATTTGGCTAATCGAAGTACTGACTTCCGCGACACCTGCACTTTGCTCTTTACTTGCTGTATCAATACTTGAAAGCATTTGACTGACTTCCTCTATGGCAGCAGCAAGATCAGTAAAAGTTTGACCTGTTTCATCGACCAGCTTAGTACCTTGTCCAACAGCTTCAACACTATCGTTTATCAAACCTTTTATTTCTTTAGCTGCACCGGCACTGCGTTGTGCTAAGTTGCGCACTTCTGCAGCAACCACCGCAAATCCCCTGCCTTGTTCACCAGCTCGTGCCGCTTCAACTGCAGCATTAAGCGCAAGTAGATTGGTTTGGAATGCGATTTCATCAATGACACTAATAATATCGGCAATTTTTTTACTCGATTTATTAATTTCACTCATTGCTGAAATTGCATTTTTAACGACGTCTCCGCCATTGTTCGCCTTGGCCATGACCTCATTTGACAACTTACTCGCTTCCGTGGCGTTTTCAGCATTTTGAACAACCGTTGATGTGATCTCTTCCATTGCTGAAGCGGTTTCCTCTAAACTCGACGCTTGAGACTCAGTACGATGGCTCAGTTCTGAGTTACCCGCAGCAATTTCTTTAGCGGTTTCAAACACGTTATTTGACACACTGCGGATCTCACCAACCATATTGGTTAAATTGCAGATAGAGGCGTTCATAGCATTAGCTAATGCTTGGAATTCTCCTTGATAACTTTCATCCATCAAGTTGTTTAGATCACCTTGCTCTAGGGACTTAGCTGTTTCAATCGCGTCACTGATCGGTTGGATCACTGAGTCCATCAGGCCATTAATATTTTCGCCAAGCTCCTTCATGAAGCCCTGATACCTCGCCGTATCGATACGCTCGTCTAACCGGCCCTCGATTGCTGCGCTCAGCAACTGATCAACTTGCTCTTGCGCATCGCGTTGCTCAGTTAGATCTAACCACTGCACCGCAGTACCTTGATGCGTGCCATTTTCATCGATTAACGCTATAGCGATTAACTCAAAACACAGGTCAGCAACTTTAATTTCTGTGCGATATGGCAGTTTCGTCGGGTCGCCTAACAAGCTTTGCTGATGATGAGGATTTTTGTGAAACGTATCAAAGTTAGTACCGATGAGTGTGTCGGCATTGAATTGTGGTAGTACGGCTCTCAATTCAGCCTCTCGAGATTTCAACATTTTTAACACCGCAGGGTTAGCGTAAACAATGTTACCTTGCGGATCAGCCATCATTAAATTAGTTGTCATGCCCTCGACTGCAGATGTTAAGCGTCCAACTTCAATGGTGTTTTTTCTGGCTAATGTAACATCTTGCCATTCTAACGAGTTACCCACGTAGTTACCTTGGTTATCAAATATCGCCGTCACGTTGAGTTCAATTAACAAGCCATTGATATTAATATCAGTAACCCAAGGCAAATTATTTGGATCATCAAGTAATCGTCGCTGGTGTTCTGGCCGCTCGTGAAAAATATCAATACAAGCACCTATAATTGCGTTTTTTTCAGCAGAAAAGTTAGGCCATTTACTTCGAAGTGTTTGCTCGTGTTTGCTTAAAAGTGTTAACGTCGCTTGATTTACGTAAGTAATAATAAAATCGCGATCAATCATCATAAATGCAGTGCTTGACTGCTCTATAGCGCCTTGTATAAAAGCACCTAGATCATGAATTCCCTTACTCATTTGGGTATCCCCTTCATCACTTATTTGTTGTTTATGGCCGGCTTCCATCATGGTTTTTGCGATTAATTGATAAGTCGATTGCCACGCTTTGCTTGTTGCTTCGTCAAAGGCTTCGCCAAGCGCTTGCTCTAAGGTATACAGGAGTGCCTCGCCAACGATCTGATAGTGCTGATCTTGCACCCCATAAGTAACATGGCGCTCACCAAGCTTTTCTAACGCTGGGATTAAAACCTGTGGTTTGTCTATATTGTTCACAGCCAGGTTGATCATATTCACCAGTTTTTCACCCTGCTCAGTTAGATCGTCAGCAAATAGCGCTTTGAGCGAATTATCAAGCGAAAAAAGTCGCGCATAAAAAATCTGAGCGACCTGCTTAGCTTCAAATTGTTCGGTGATCTCCTGCCAAGTATCTTGAATTATTGTTATTTGCTTTGGTGTCATATTGTTTAAATCTCGCTTGTCTATAACTAAATCGTTGATACTGGGTTAGCTTGATACAAAAGTTCAGTATCAAAGATTTTTTGACTATCAAGTAATACGATGAGTTTGTGGTTAACATTGGCTAGGCCATGAATAAAACAATGATCAACGTGATTGCCAAAGCTTGGTGATAAATTCACTTGATTAGCTGCGACTTGGTAAACTTCTGACACGCTATCAACGACAATGCCTATGCTGTTGTCAGATGCTTCATGGAGCTGCTTTAAGATAATGACCACCGTTTTATCGCCGTGATCGACCTGTGGTTTATTAAATCTAAGTCTTAAGTCCACAATAGGTATAATGGTGCCACGCAAGTTAATCACTCCTAGGACACATTCAGGTTTATTGGGTAACTCGGTGATTTTTCGCAATACGCGAATCTCTTGTACGGCAAGAATTTCAATGCCAAATTCTTCGCCGGCGACAAAGAAGGTTAAATACTCATGACTTTGCTCACTCATATGCAACCTCACTTTGGTCATTGAACTGATGTAATGCTCGCAAGTTGACAACGGTAACAATTGCTTGGTTAACGTTAATTTGGCCTTCGACAAATCGACTAGCAATACCACCTGATAGTTCAAAGTATGGCTTTACTTCTTCGGCCTTTGCGTTAATAACGTCTTCAACCGCGTCAACGACAAAGCCGACCTTTCTTAGTGCGTCAACCGTATCAATAGCAAGGACAATGACAACCGTGGTCGGTGTATAGCTAACTTGCCCGACATTAAATTTGATACGCAAATCGACAATCGGGACGATGGTGCCTCGCATATTAATAACACCAATAACCTCCTTAGGCGCATTGGGAATAATCGTTGGCTCTTGCCAACTTCTGATTTCTTCGACGGCTAAAATATCAACGGCATAACATTCTTCAGCCAGCTTAAAGCTAAGGTATTGATCGCCACTGGTGATAAAATCGAGTCCTTCCAGGGTATATTCGCCTTCTACCGGCACGTCATTAATCAGGTTTTGTAAGTTCATTGTTCAACCTCCTGAGCGGAAGTTTGCTTACTTACACCATTGGTATGCTTTTTAGATAGGTCAATAATACCGGCGATATCAATGATCAGTGCGACGGCACCATTACCCAAAATAGTTGCCCCTGAAATGCCATTAACTTGTTGATAATTCTCTTGTAAGCTCTTAATGACAACTTGCTGCTGGCCTAATAAATCGTCAACCAATAAGCCGACCTTTTGACCCTCACACTCGGTTACGACCAATAACCCTTCAGCGCTTGGAGAGGCTTGACTACCAAGATTAAAGAGCTTTCCGAGGGGTAAAATAGGCACATTATCATCGCGTAGCCGATAGTAATATTGGCCGCCGGAAGCAGTGACAATATTGTCAGCCTGCATCTGCACAGATTCAACAATAATAAGTAATGGAATAATGTATGTTTGGCCACAGACTTTAACGAGTTGCCCGTCTAAAATAGCTAAGGTAAGTGGCAGGTAGACTTTAATATTACTACCTTTACCGAGCGCAGAATCGATGACAATTCTCCCACCTAGTGCCTGAATATTGCGCTTGACTACATCCATACCAACACCGCGACCAGAAATATCGCTGACACACGCTGCCGTTGAAAAGCCAGGTTCAAATATTAAATCGTAAATCTGCTGGATATTGAGTGGATAGTTGCCATCGATGAGTTGCTTTTCTTTTGCTTTAGCAAGAATTAGTTCAGTATCAATACCCTTGCCATCGTCGGCGATTTCAATAACAACATTGCCGCCTAAATGATAAGCAGATAAAGTAATCTGCCCTTCAGGTGGCTTACCTGCTGTTGTTCGAACATCCGGTGCTTCAATACCGTGATCTATCGCATTGCGTACTAAATGCGTAAGCGGATCACCTATGCGCTCTAGTACCGTTTTATCAAGCTCGGTGTGTTCACCTTGGATAACCAAATTAATTTCTTTACCGATTTTTTTGGCTAAATCGTGAACTAAGCGCGGAAACCGGTTAAAAGTAAAGCTAATCGGCAGCATTCTGATGCGCATCACACTTTCCTGTAATTCTTTCGTGTTCTGCATCAATTGTTCAAGCCCTGCTTTCAACTTTTCAGAATCCGCAGATGTTATATCTTGACCTAATTCCGACAGCATAGACTGCGTAATAACTAACTCACCGACTAAGTTAATTAAGCTGTCGACTTTATCAACACCTACACGAATCGAGCCTGCGTCGGTGTGTTTCCCTCGGCTAGGTTTTGGCTCTTTACTCTCAATCACTTCAGGTGTTCCCGTAATCGTTACTTCGCTGCTAGGAGCAAGGTTTGATACTTGTTGCTCAGAAGCATTGGGCAACTGTCCACTAGATTGCGCTTGATTAACCTGAGTTTGGCTCTGAGGTTCAGATAAGGGGGCTATCTCGAGTGTGCATTCGTCTTCAACCCATTCAAAAATCTCTTCAATATCGAGTTGGCTTGCTTGGGTGTCGGTGAGGGTCAATTGCCAGCTTAAATGAAGCTCTTCAACATCTAACGTATCAAAATCTGGTAAATGCTCATCATTACAGGTCGCGTGAACCGTACCTAAGTCAGCTAAAGCTTGGAATAGTAATAACGGATCGTTGCCGGTTTGAGCGATATCCGGCTCAGGAATAAAGATGATGCGCCAACCACTACTTTCATTCGATACTAGTGACACTCTCCCATTTAATGCATTGTTTAATTGTGTTGTAACTTCATCTACTGTCGCTTGCTCAATTGCTACGCCATTTTTTTCACATTCTAATAAGGCTTTAATGGTATCAGTGGCTCGTAGCAATAACTCTTTGTCTTGCTCGTTAAATTGCCTTCGGCCATCTCTTAGTTCATCTAACAAAGTTTCGACTAGATGAGTAAATTCACTTACACGCTCTAAACCAAAAGTACCTGCCCCACCTTTTATTGAGTGTGCAGCTCTAAAAATAGAGTCAATCGTCTCTCTATCATCACTAGTAAGTGACAATAAATTTGATTCCATTACCTCAACGCCTTCGAAGCTCTCTTCAAAGAAAGTGGGTAAGAATTGAGACAGATCGACAGTCATAACGCTATCTAATAACCCGTTTTATCGTAGCTAATAGTTTGTCTGGATTAAATGGCTTTACTAACCAACCAGTAGCGCCCGCTGCTTTGCCTCTCATTTTCATATCGGTTGAGCTTTCGGTAGTGAGCATTAAAATCGGGGTAAATTTAAACGCAGGCAATTTACGTAGCTCCTGGCACAAACTAATACCATCCATATTTGGCATGTTGACATCTGAAATCACAAGATCAAACGCTGTCGTTTTAGCCTTGTTCAAGCCAAGTAAACCATCGGCTGCCTGTTCAGTGGAATACCCTGCACTCTCGAGGGTAAAGGTCACCATATCGCGAATGGAATTAGAATCATCGACGACCAAAATCTTACTCATTTATTTTCCTTATTATTCGTCTATCGCTACTCGAGATTTTGCGATACCTAATTGTTCAAGGCTTTGTAATAGAATTTCTGAAAGGTTTTGCCACCGTGTTTTATAGTTGTTATTGGTACGCTTTTGAACAAAAGCTAAAAGAAACTGCACGCCAATGGTATCTATTCGAGTGAGATGTGTACTATCAATCACTAAGTCGACAGACTCAAGGTACTGTTGACTGGCAAGGCTCTTGATATCATCTATGTCATTAATAATTAATTCACTCGGTAACGTCCAAGTTTGAACCGTCATAAGCTCCCTCTCGAGAAACCAACACTATTTTAACTATATTTCAGATTGGTAAATCTGCAAGAAATCAGACAGTTATTTATTTTTGCTAAGCCAAGCTACATTGAATAAAAAACTAGAACATTTAATTATTGCTAAATAATTCAGCTAGTTAAAAAACATTCCGTAAATAAACACGCGTCTGTAGGGCTTTGCATGAATAAACGGTATTATTTACGGGGTTGTTTAGCTAAAATGATGTCATTATGAATGTCGAGATTTAGGTTATGCACGTATTACTAGAATACATTCCCCTGATTGTTTTTCTGATTGTTTACAAGTTTCAAGATATCTATTGGGCAACAGGTGCCTTAATAATTGCCTCAGCAATCCAACTATTGTTTTATATCGTCAAAAAGCAACCTATTCCCAAGCAAACACTGGTATTTTTTGTCCTTATCTTAGCGTTTGGTGGCCTAACAATAGCACTGCAAGACGATGCCTTTATCAAGTGGAAAGTCACCATAATCAACCTATTTTTTGCCAGTGCGCTAGTGATTGGTTATTACGCCTTTAACAAAATAATTTTGAAAACCTTTTTAGGTGAAGCGATCGAGTTACCCGATAAAGTATGGCTAAAGCTTACCTGGTCATGGGCGAGTTTTTTTACCCTATGTGCCGTATTAAATTGGTATATCGCATTTCACTATTCACAAGAAACTTGGGTTAACTTTAAAGTTTTCGGGTTAACCGGCTTAACCTTTATCTTTGCCATCGGAACGATCTTTTCTCTGTACAAATATATTCCAGAAGAAGAAACCGCATCGGATGAGTCAAATCAAGCGGAGAAATAACAGATGAACTACTATGTGATTTTCAGTCACGACGTTGAGAATAGTTTACCACTGCGTTTGCAGGTAAGAGACAAACACCTTGCAAGGTTAGCGGAGTTAGACGCTCAACAGCGTTTATTAGTGGCGGGCCCTTGTCCAATGGGTGATCATGACGATACCCAAACTGGCTTTAGCGGTTCAACCGTGATCGCAAAATTCAACTCACTAGCAGATGCTCAAGCGTGGGCCGACGCTGATCCATATGTTGACGCCGGCGTCTATGCTAAAGTTATTGTTAGACCATTTAAAAAAGTTTTACCAAGTTAAGTTAATGAATACTAAAACATTTATTTTATTAAGTTTTATTGCTGGGACTAGTTTGGCATTGCCAGCTCACGCTAAAACCGCCAGAACCATTGAACAGTGCGAACAAAAGTTTACTGATAACCTTGCCTTTTCTCAGTGTTTAGATACCGTGAAAACACTTGCTGAACGCGAACTTACCGCTTGGGTAAATAACAAAACCTTTGAGTTGGAAGATTTAGTTAGTGTTACAGGCCGAAGTGGTGCATTGAATATGTTCAAAAAAGCACAAAAAAACTTTGAAACCTACCGTGAAAACAACTGTAAATTCTATTATCTAGAAATATCACCTGGTACAGGCGCGGCATCGGCTTATAAAAAGTGCTACATAAAAATGACAAAAGCTCGAATAGCCGAGCTAGACGAGCTTTCTTAACCAAACAATGAAGAATAGCGCTTGTTAGCGCTATTCGTCATCCGATGATAATAAATCAGCAAACCACCGACCTTCTTCAGAGTTTTCTAAACCGATTTTTATGATCATGGTTAACGGAACAGATAAAAGCATACCTACCGTACCAAATAGCCAGCCCCAAAAAATTAAAGACAGGAAAACAACCAGTGTAGATAAACCAAGGCCTTTGCCCAGGTATCTTGGCTCAACGATATTACCCATGACTAAATTGATGATCAAATAGCCTAAACCAATAAAACCTGCTGTTACCGGATTAAGTTGAACCAGTGCTAACAACACTGCAGGTATCGCGGCTAAAATAGAACCTATATTAGGTATAAAGTTTAGTAAGAAGGCAAGCACACCCCATAGTAAGTAAAAGTCTAAGCCAAAGGCCCACAACATCAAACTGACCAATACACCTGTTACAACACTTACTGCTGCTTTAATGGCGATATAACTGTTTACTGATGAAACAAAGCGCTCAATTTGATTCAAACGCATTTCTGGGTCATCGAGCGCTAAATGCAATTTTCTCGGTAGTCCCGATGCTTCAAACAACATAAAAACAACAGTAAGGATAATCAAAAACAAATTCGCCATTGCACCACTTAAACTTGAAAACATATTAGTGGCTAAATCCATGGCTGCTGATGGATTAAAATATTCTAAAACCAGGTCCGACGACAACTGAATATTAAACTCATTGAGTTTTGCAACCAACCACTCGAATTTATCGTCAAGTTGCTCTTTGTACCCAGGTAATAAGCGAGAGAGTTCATTAAGTGAGCTGCCAACAACACCAGCGAGTATCATCACTAAGATAACAAACAAGAAAATGACTGTACAAACAGAAATCACCTTGGGGATGTTGTAATCGTCGGCTCTCTTAACCAAAGGATTACACATGATGGTGATAAATACCGACATTAAAAAAGGCAGTATCAGGTTGGTTGACGCTTTCAAGCCTGCAATGATCACCACCAATGCCGCGATAAAAACAACACTGCGTATAATACTTTGTTTATTGCCGGCAATAGGCGTTTCCAGAATGACTTTTTTAACCATTTAATTCATCGTTTTAGTTTTATTGTTAGATAGTTATATCATAGTTGAACAGCAAAGTTTCTACAGCAAATTTTTACATGGTTCGGCGAATTAATGTCACGCTCGACAATTTCAGTAAACGTGTACAAGATAAAAAACCAACCGTGCCAACAAAAGCGGCGCCAGAAGCGATCCCTAAAAGCCAGTAACTCAAATGCCAACTTGGCGCCATATCAAATACACGAGTTTGCAAGATGTAAACGGCTAACTCCATAGCGATACTCGCCATCAAACCAGCAACAGCACCGAGCGCGATAAACTCATATAAGACACTAAAATTCAACACGCGACTTTTCGCGCCTAGTGTTTTCAAAATAGCCAATTCGCGCTCTCTCTCTTCCATACTCGCTTGTACTTGCGCGACAAGTACCAGTGAGCCAGCAAGTACGACGAGAATTAAGACAAACTCGATAGCCAGCGACACTTGTGAAATAACACTGCGTAACTGACGGATAATCGCCTCAACATCGATCATAGATATCGTTGGGTAGTCAGTTAAGAATCGCTGTAATTTGGGTTTGTTCTCTTCGCTGATATACATCGAGTTAATGTAACTAGCTGGAAAATCTGCCAAAACACTTGGGCTAAATATCATGTAAAAATTAGGTTGTAGGGAATTCCAGTTCACTTCCCGAATGCTCGTAATCGGTACGGTGACGACATCACTGCCAATTTGAAAGGTCAGGTTATCACCAATCGCAACATCCAAACGCTCAGCCAGTTTATGTTCGATAGAGACCTGTCCTTGTTCACTATCCGCCTGCCACCAACTTCCTGCTAGGATCGTGTTTTCACTCGGTAAATCAGCTCGCCATGTAAGGTTAAGTTCTCGGCCAACGCCGCGACGAGCATTGTCGTCTTTACTATCGTCTTCTTTGGTTACTCTTCTCGCTGTTTGAGTATCATTAATTGCCGTTAGACGCCCTCTTACAACGGGATATAAGCCACTTGAGACAATATTGTTTTGTTCAATAAATGCCGACACTTGATCGATATTGTCGTGGGCAATATTAATCAAGAAACGGTTTGCGGTATCATCGGGCAATTGTCGTTGCCATTCGTCAATAATCGCGCCTTTCATGACGAATATAAGCAATAACAACTCAATCGCGACGGTAAAGCTAATCAATTGAATTGCATTTTCATTGGCCCGGCGTTTCAAATTTGCCAATGCCAAATGCCATGCTTTGCCGGCACGAGCACCCGCGCTGCGGCTGAGCAATAAAATAAATTTAGCGCAAAGCAGAATAATACCTGAAACCAACAGCCCTCCTAAGACAAGGGCAACTGATAAAGCTAAGTTTTGACTAAATAAGAACAGCAGTAAAAACAGCGCTGAAATCGCCGGAATATGAGCATACCAAGGTAACTTATGTTGATTAAAACCACGCAGAATACTCAACGGCGAGGTGTCTAGTAATTGTTTGAGAGGTACGAAAGCAAATGCACACGCACAAATAATACCGGTAAAGCTTGCCACCAACACAGGGTAAAGCTGAATCAATGCGCCTTGAATTTTCAATTGTTCTTTAACGCTGTTGATCCCTAATGCTAACAGTAATGCACCAACAACTAAGCCAACTAAAATACTTACCGTGCTCAATAAACTCCAATGTAATAAATAAACTCGGCGAACATAAGCTTTACTTGTGCCCATTGCCTTGAAAATAGCAACGACACTTTGCTGTCGTTGGGCATATCGACGGCCAGCTACAGCAACTGCGACCGCGGCAAGCACAACACCAAGCATACTAGCTAACGATAAGTATTGCTCTGCGCGATTTAATGCGCTCGCTAATGATGATTGACTATCTTTGATATCGTACCATCGCTGTGACTCGTTAACTTGCGGCTTAACCCATTGTTCAAAGTCATTAATATCACTTGGTTCACCGGCAAACAAATACTCATACCAAATGCGAGAACCGGGCTGGATAAGCCCCGTCGCTTCAAGATCATCAGCATGCAGAATAATCGTTGGGCCAGAGGTAAAAACACTAAATGACGCGTCGGGTATTTGATTGATAATACCAGCAATAATGAAGGACTTGTTGCCTACTTCGATCGCATCACCTAAGCCAACGGCCAGTTTAGTCAAAATAGCCGGCTGAACCCAAACATAGCCTGGATTTGGCGCGTTAACCGCCTGCTCTTTTGCATCTATTTCAACGAGTAATTCACCACGCAATGGATACAAGTCTGTTACGGCTGTTAACGAAGACAGTACCATGCGATCTTTCGAGAACACCATAGAACTCATAAAAACTTGCTTTGCTGTAGCCAAATTAAGTTCGCTTGCTTTGTCGTTGACGCTTTGCGGTAATTCACGAGATGTCGCCCAAACCCTGTCTGCCGCAATAAAGGCGGTACTTTCATTAACTAAGGCATCCTTAATGTGGTTGGAAAACCCGGTTAACGAAAATACCGCAGAAACGGCTAGCACAATTGCTAGTGCGACAATGGTTAATTCACCGCGTCTTAACTCGTGCTTTAGCAAAGAAACTGAATGCTTAAACCAGTTTTTCATCCTTAAACAACCTCAACCAATTTAGGTGTTTGTTCGTTAAGATGGCCACTATCCATAACCACTTGTCGCTGACAACGCTGTGCAAGCTTGGGATCATGAGTAACAACGACCAAAGTAGTCCCTGCTTGTTGATGCAACTCAAATAACAGATTCTCAATTTGGCTACCTGTTTGTTTGTCTAAATTGCCCGTTGGCTCATCAGCAAACAAAATATCAGGTTGAGTAATAAAGGCTCTTGCAATCGCTACCCGCTGTTGCTCTCCTCCTGATAACTGAGAAGGGAAATGGTCTGCCCGCTCACCCAAACCAACTTTTTCTAATAACTCTTGTGCTAATGCTTCAGCATTGGGCAAATTGGCCAACTCAGCTGGTAACATAATATTTTCTTTCGCGCTCAAACTTGGAATCAACAAGAACTGCTGAAAAATAAAGCCGACATAGTTACCGCGAATTTGCGCTCGCGTTTCTTCATCCGCTTGATGCAGCGCGTGACCTTTCAAATAAACCTCACCCGCAGTAGGAATATCTAAGCCGGCAATGATCGAAAGTAGTGTTGTTTTACCTGAGCCCGAAGAACCAACAATGGCGATCGTTTCACCAGCATTTACTTCTAGATCAACATTCTGCAGAATATCTATCGTCTTGCTTCCTAAGTTAACTGATTTACTTAACTGGCGAACATCTAATATTGTTTTAGGATCTATCTTCATGATTAAAAAAGCTTTTCTTCTATTAAATTTCTTAATTTTATGTACGCTATCTTCACATACACAGGCTACAACGTCTATTTTATTACTTGGCGACAGCTTAAGCGCAAGTTATGGAATGCAACAAAATGAAGGCTGGGTTCATCTACTCAATCAAACATTCCAAGCTGAAAACACAGGTTATAAAATTGTTAATGCTAGCATAAGCGGAGAGACTACAGGTGGCGGCCTGTCTCGACTTCCGGGGATTTTATCGAAACAATCATTTGATCATTTGATCATTGAGCTAGGTGGTAATGACGGCTTACGTGGCTTTCCACCAGTGACGATTAAACACAATCTCTTACAAATTATTCGACTGGCCCAAGCACAAGACATCGATGTCTATATCATGGAAATCCAAATTCCCCCGAATTACGGCCCTCGCTACAGCAAAATGTTTACTGATGTTTTTGCTACGGTTGCCGAGGAAGCCCAGATCACCTTATTGCCGTTCTTTTTAACTGATATAGCGATAAAGCCAGAATTGATGCAAAATGACGGTATTCACCCAAACAAGAAGGCACAGCCGCTTATTGCCCGAACAATGAAGGAAGTCATTGAAAGAGAAATTATTAAATTAGCGAAGCAGTAATAACAAATGATTTAGACTTGGTATCATATATGTAAAGTTAAACATTCTGATAATTTTCAGCCCAACTGACCGCATCTTGATAACAGCGATGTAAAAACTCAGAGCTAACATTCATTTTTTTCGCTTCTAGTTCGGTGAAATGCCAATGGCCCTGTTCAATATGTCTAATTGAGCGCAATGCCATGGCTATTGGCGTTTGTAGTTTGTCATCAGTATCGAGCAACACTTGCTCGATATCATCAGACATGGGTAAGCGCTCCAACACTTGCTCCATTGGCGATTCCAAAACGGCATCAAGTAACGAAAACATGCCTGTCAAAAATCCAGATTCTTTTTGACCTGGCGCGACTTTGCTACACACTGCCTCACAATACTTAGCACGCACTACGCACATTTTGGTTAACTCCACCGTTTTTTCACTCGCTAAAACCGCGGTCGCAAATAAACTCAATAGACGGCGTAACTGAATATCGCCTAAATAAGCCATTGCTTGTTTAACCGATGATATTCTTGTCTTTAATGGAAAACCACCTGAGTTGACAAAACACAGTAAGCGATAGACTAAAGCACTATCTTGCTCTAGCAGGTTTTGGATTCTCTTGTGGTTTAGGTCTTTAGCAATTGCCTCTTGAAGAATAAGCACCAACAAGTGTTGATTTGTTTCATTTTCATGAACAGTTTTCATCTCGGGCTTAGTAAAAAAATAGCCTTGAAAAAAATGAAAGCCCATTGCCATGGCTTGCTGATACACTTCTTGGGTCTCAACTTTCTCAGCTAAGAGTTTTATTTTAGTCTTCTTTCTAAGCGCATTGACAATAGGCCCGATCGTATTTAGTGGCGTGTGCATCAAGTCGAACTTGACCACTTTTACTAACTGCAAAAAACGACGCCACTCTGATCGGTAAACAAAATCATCTAGCGCAAAAACATACCCTTGACGGTACATTTCAACACAAGCCTGATACACCGCATCTGATGGTGTCACATCTTCTAAGATTTCAATAATAATTTCATCTTTTGGCAAAAGTAAGGGAAGACGCTTGAGTAAACTGACTTCAGAGAAGTTGATCAGCGCACGTTTACCACCACTGATATGGCTGAGCCCTTTATTGAAGTGAGTACGATTGATCAATTTAGACGTTGCCACATGCGGATCAATATTCGGGAAGCTATTTTCAGGACCATCTCGAAACAGCAACTCATAAGCGACTAAATTTTGCTTACGTCCCAGTATCGCTTGTCGCGCCAAATAAAGTTGCATGTAGTCGCCCTCGTTCTCAGATTGATACCAAGTGAATTAAAGTAGAAAATCTCGTGAAGCTATTATATTCCCTACAATAAACAGCGCTGTTAACACTTCGTAAAACTATCGACGATATTGTTATCTCAATAATAATTCTTTGTCTTATTTTTTCGAGACGAAAAAAAACCGACTTGCGTCGGTTTTTTCGATGTGGCATCCCTAAGGGGATTCGAACCCCTGTTACCGCCGTGAAAGGGCGGTGTCCTAGGCCTCTAGACGATAGGGACATCAAGCTTTGCAGCTTTCACTTATTAACAATGTGCTTTCGGCCTAATGAAAGCGACACTTAAGTGATTTGTTATTGGAAATTGGCATCCCTAAGGGGATTCGAACCCCTGTTACCGCCGTGAAAGGGCGGTGTCCTAGGCCTCTAGACGATAGGGACACTAAGTGTGCTATGTATGCACAAATCCAATAACATGCAAAAGTGGCATCCCTAAGGGGATTCGAACCCCTGTTACCGCCGTGAAAGGGCGGTGTCCTAGGCCTCTAGACGATAGGGACGCTAAGATGCTACTTGCATTTAAAATTGTGAAACGAGAAATTGGCATCCCTAAGGGGATTCGAACCCCTGTTACCGCCGTGAAAGGGCGGTGTCCTAGGCCTCTAGACGATAGGGACACACCGTAAAACTGCGTACTGTTGCATCTGATTATAATAGGTAAAACCTACAAATGCCTTTCTCATTTCAAGAATTTTGGCATCCCTAAGGGGATTCGAACCCCTGTTACCGCCGTGAAAGGGCGGTGTCCTAGGCCTCTAGACGATAGGGACGCAACATAAATAATAACAGGACCTAGACGTTACTATTTACTGCTTTCACACGACACAAAAGACTAAGCTAAAGTGGTGGAGCTATGCGGGATCGAACCGCAGACCTCTTCGCTGCCAGCGAAGCGCTCTCCCAGCTGAGCTATAGCCCCACTGAAGCCGCTAACAAGTGACCTAGTACTTGTTGAAAGCGAGGCGAATTCTAAGCACCACCCTGCTAACTGTCAACCATTAATTCAAATAAATTGGCATTTTTTTACAATATCGTGATTAAGTGCTTACCAAACGATCAATTCGTTCATTTTTTAGCAGTTTATATCGCAATTCAATAGTTTACTAGCTAGCGGCAGTAACGCTAACCTCACTATTTGAACTTATCAATTACCTTGTCTTGATAAGCTCAACGCAACAATCAAAGCGCATGTCGATATTTTAATCAATTGTTAACACAAATCTTTAGGGACTTTATTTTTGGCGACTTTAGCGTTATGGTTAGACTAACCTTTTATGACACTTTTATTTCATGCAACTGAAACAGGCAAATGTTGTCGCTATTGGTGGCGGACATGGATTAGGAAGAACACTCTCTACCCTATCCTTTCTCGGTGACCAATTAACAGGCATAGTAACAACAACCGATAACGGTGGTTCAACCGGTAGACTCCGCAGAAGAAGTAGCTCCATTGCATGGGGCGATTTGCGCAATTGCTTAACCCAACTAGTCGACGATCAGTCTGTTGGTAGCCAACTATTTAACTTTAGATTTGACGGTGAAGATGAATTAGGCGGCCATAACTTGGGTAACCTTATTCTTTATGGTTTAGGTCAAATTCAATCGCGCCCGCTAGAATCAATAGAATTAGTTAGAAATATTTTACAAGTGCCAACGCAGGTTTTACCCATGTCAGAAGCGCCCACCGACCTTATGGCATTTTATCCTGAAGGTCGCTGCCGCGTCGGTGAGTTATCGGTTGACGATATGCCGATAATGCCGAAAAGTTTGCTACTTGCGCCGCTTGTTAAATCGCCGAGTGTTTGCCTCAAGGCCATTGCCAACGCAGATATTATTATTTTAGGGCCTGGAAGCTTTTTAACCAGTGTCGTTCCACCATTACTGGTGCGCGATATATCTAAGGCCATTAAACAAAGTAAAGCGCACTGTATATTTCTTGATAATGTCGTTAAAGAAAGAAGTCCTGCAGCAGCGTTAACGATTGATGAAAAGCTTGCATGGATAGAAGAAAACACAGGCAACCAACCCATTCATACAGTCATTACGCAAGATCAAACAATGACCTCAGACAAGGTCAGTATTATCTTGCACGATTTGACCTGTGATCAGGTTGCGCATCACCACGACAAAGCAAAGCTCATTTCAGCCATTAACTTATGCATGGAAATTCAAGAGCGCGAGCGCAATAAAAACCCGCTGAGCTTAGTTAAGAAATAATACCAAAAAAGCATAGTAATATTACTGCTATGCTTTTAATTTTATTCATAGTTCTATCAAGAGTAGCCTTGAGTTATCCCGAATCGAGCCTAATTTAGTTACTCGTATCGTCTTCACTAATTCTACTGGCAACCGCGCCCATCTGCCCTTTGTATTTCGCATCATTGCGCTTGTTATAAGGCTTTAACGCGCTGCCCGACATAGTTTCAAAATTAAGTGCAGCAATTTTCATTTTAGGGCGTAATGCCAACGGTAACTTACCACTGTTATAAAACTCTAAGACAATTTGCCCTGACCAGCCTGGATCAATTCTGTGTGCAGTCACGTGCACCATCAGGCCTAGTCGAGCTAAAGACGAGCGGCCGTCTAACCAACCAACAATGTCATCTGGTAACGTTACCGACTCATACGTCACAGCTAAGGCTAGCTCACCAGGATGGAGAAAAAACGCTTCACCATCGGCAATGACAATTTCTTCACTCATCACTGAGCTCATTGCTTGTTGAACGTCTGCTTTAGGGCCACTTAAATCGATATAGGGTACCGTGTGATCTTTAAATACACGAAACTCATTGCCTAAACGAATATCAACGCTAACCCCTGAGATCATTGAAGGATCGGGCTTTGGACTAATAATTATTTTTTCTTGTTCGATGTGTTGTTCAATGTCTTTATCGCACAATCTCATGGCTTATACTTCTTTTATCAAAATATCCGAGGTTTTTGGGCTGCGTTTGTCTTGTGATAAAAACAATTGGCCCGCTAAATTACGAGCTATCTTAAGGTATTGTTGGGCTATCTGACTAGTAGAATTTTCAATAACTTGACTCGTGCCGTTATCGGCGTCCTCACGAATGGTAATATTTAATGGCAACTGACCCAAGAAGGGCACATTGTGCGCTTTTGCCGCAGCAACGCCACCATCAACGCCAAACAAATGGCTGTGATGACCACAGTTGTCACACACGTGATAACTCATATTCTCGATCAACCCCAAAATGGGTAGGTTAACCTTGTTAAACATCGCAATGCCTTTAGTCGCATCCGCGAGTGCAACATCTTGTGGCGTTGTAACGATTACCGCCCCACATACCGGCACCTTTTGCGACAATGTTAACTGAATATCGCCCGTACCCGGAGGCATATCGACAATTAAATAATCGAGATCATGCCATTGGGTTTCATTAAGCAATTGATCAAACGCCCTACTCGCCATTGGCCCGCGCCATATTGCAGCATCGCTATCTGGCACTAAAAAGCCAATCGACATCGCATCTAAGCCCTGTGCGTCAATCGGGATCATCGATTTGCCGTCATCACTTTGCGGTGCTTGCCCTTCTACACCTAACATTTTAGGGATTGAAGGCCCGTAAATATCTGCATCTAAAATACCAACTCGCGCGCCTTCTGCCTGTAATGCTAAGGCCAGATTAACCGCTGTTGTAGACTTGCCAACGCCGCCTTTTCCCGAGGCAACAGCAATGATATTTTTTACGCCGTTAATCTCGTGTTTTTTTACCGCTAATACATTTAACGAAAGCTTCAGTTCAACCTTCTGCCCTATTACTTCGCTAAGTTGCACGGCAAGTTCTACCAATTCACTTTGGCAGGGAAAGCTAATTTGTCCGCTGCCTACGATTGTCTCATTACGGTAATTAAAGCTAAGTTGCTGACAACACACCAATACGCCTTCGGGAAATGCCGAAGAGCGATACTGAGCTAAGGTTTGTTCGATTAAGTCAACCCATTCATCGCTGACTTTACGACTATTATTCGAAGAAGAAAAAAGCTTACTAAACAAAATACTGACCTTTATAACGTTGAAAGCAAAAAACAACAGAAATATTAATGAAAGATGACGGTAAATTTTGTACCATTGCGCCATTGATTACCATATAAAATAAATTATTTACTTGATGGCAAATTCTATGTCGACTGAAAATCGTAAAATTCTCGTTACTTGTGCGCTTCCATACGCCAACGGCTCTATCCACTTAGGCCATTTACTAGAGCATATCCAAACGGATATTTGGGTTCGCTTTCAACGCATGCGCGGCAACGAAACTTACTTCGTGTGTGCCGATGATGCCCACGGTACGCCAATTATGCTAAAGGCTCAAGAATTAGGCATAACACCAGAGCAAATGATCGACGGTGTTCGCGAAGAGCACATGAGTGACTTTAACGACTTTTTAATCAGTTTTGACAACTATCACTCAACCCACAGTGATGAAAACCGCGCATTCGCCACTGAAATTTACAATAAACTCAACGATAACGGTCATATCAAAACACGTGTTATCTCACAACTTTACGACGAAGAAAAAGGTATGTTCTTACCGGATCGTTTCGTTAAAGGTACTTGCCCGAAATGCGGCAGTGAAGATGAAAATGGTGATAGCTGTGACAACTGCGGCGCAACGTATTCACCGACAGAAGTGATTAACCCTCGTTCAGTCGTTTCAGGATCTACACCGGTATTACGCGATTCAGAGCACTACTTCTTTGATTTACCAGCGTTTGAACAAATGCTAAAAGATTGGACAACTGGTGGCTCATTACAAGACGAAATGGCCAACAAACTTGCCGAGTGGTTTGAGTCAGGCCTGCAACAATGGGACATTAGCCGCGATGCCCCTTATTTTGGCTTTGAAATTCCAAACGCACCGGGCAAATTCTTCTATGTTTGGTTAGATGCACCAATTGGTTACATGGGTAGCTTTAAAAACTTATGTGACAAACAAAATATCGACTTTGATACCTTCTGGTCAAAAGACTCTAGCGCTGAGCTCTATCACTTTATTGGTAAAGACATTATTTACTTCCACTCGCTATTCTGGCCGGCAATGCTTGAAGGCGCTGGCTACCGAAAACCAACGTCGGTTTACGCTCACGGTTTTGTGACAGTGAACGGCGCTAAAATGTCTAAATCTAAAGGCACCTTCATCAAAGGTCGCACCTACTTAGATCACCTAAACCCAGAGTATCTGCGTTACTACTACGCAGCTAAATTAACCAATAAAATTGATGATTTAGATTTAAACCTTGAAGATTTTGCCCAACGTGTAAACTCTGACTTAGTCGGTAAAGTCGTCAATATCGCTTCACGCTGTGCAAGCTTTATTACTAAGAAATTCGATGGCATGTTATCTAGCGAAGTTGACGATCAAAAACTGGCTGATGAAGTAATGGCAGCCGGTGATAACCTAGCAACGCTATACGAGAATCGCGAATTTGGTAAAGCGATGCGCGAGATTATGGCGCTTGCCGATAAGGTCAACGAATACATTGCGATTAAAGAGCCTTGGCAGTTAATCAAAGACGAAACCAAACAGCAAGACGTTCACAACATTTGCTCATTAGGCATTAACCTATTCCGTATTTTAATGACTTACTTAAAGCCAGTGTTACCAGCACTTGCTGAAAAAACAGAAGCATTCTTAAACGATGAGCTTTTATGGGAAGGCCACAAAACATTATTAGCAAACCACAAAATCAATAAGTTTAAGGCCTTAATGCAACGAATAGAAATGGATAAGGTTGAAGCTATGGTTGAAGCATCGAAAGAGTCACTGCAGCAAGAGCAAAAGCCAGTAGTCACAGGTCCACTTGCTGACGATCCGATCAGTGAAGAAATTCAATTTGATGATTTTGCTAAAATCGATTTGCGCGTAGCCAAAATTGTTAAAGCAGACCACGTTGAAAAAGCCGATAAATTATTGCGCCTAGAATTAGACTTAGGCGGTGAAACACGCCAAGTTTTTGCTGGCATTAAATCGGCGTATCAGCCTGAAGATCTCGAAGGCAAGTTAACCGTTATGGTAGCAAATCTTGCACCGCGTAAAATGCGCTTTGGTATGTCAGAAGGCATGGTATTAGCTGCCGGCCCCGGTGGCAAAGACTTATGGATTCTAAACCCAGAAGAAGGCGCACAACCAGGTATGCGTGTTAAGTAACGTTATAGAAATTAACTTTTTAATAAAGCGAGCTAAGGCTCGCTTTATTTTTGTCTGTTGTTTACCATGATGACCTAACCCATACTAAGGAATAGTTAAATGTCACCAGAAACCATCAATTATCTCGAACTGCCAGCAAGAGACTTAGCCAACACCAAAGCTTTTTTTACTCGCTGCTTTAATTGGCAATTTACTGACTATGGCCCTGATTATACCGCATTTAATGCCCAGGGTTTTGATGGCGGTTTTTTCCACGCACCGATGAGTTCAACGCAAAGCACAGGCGGCTGCTTAATCGTGCTTTATAGCGAAGATATCAATGCGAGCTTGGAAAAGGTTAAAGCACACGGCGGTATCATCCACAAAGAGATTTTTGAGTTTCCCGGTGGTAAGCGTTTTCACTTTCTCGAACCCAGTGGCAATGAATTAGCGATTTGGTCGGATAAATAGTAACTGGTAGGGTCTAGTTACATTAAAATCATGACAAATTTTAGTGTTGCAGAATCTTAACACTCACTATGGCTATGCTAAACCTGTTATTATCGCAGCGGTTATCAACTGCTCATTTAAAGAGGCTATTTTGTTAAGTTATCGTCATGCCTATCACGCCGGCAATTTTGCCGATGTGTTAAAACACAGTGTCCTTGCCTATGTACTCAATTACATGAATCGCAAAGACAAGGGCTACAGTTATATTGATAGCCATAGCGGCGCGGGCATGTATACACTCAAGGATGAATATGCCCAAAAGACAGGAGAATACAAAGACGGTATTGAAAAGCTATATCAGCTCGATGAGTTACCAGAGATACTAGCTGATTATACTGCGTTGATAAAAGCCATTAATAACGAGCAATCCCTCGACCTATATCCTGGCTCGCCAGGCATCGCTAAACAATTAATGCGTCGCCAAGACATTGCTCACTTATTCGAATTACATTCTACTGATGTAGCGCTACTCGAAAGCTATTGTGCGCGTTGGCGAAAAGCACGAGTTCATCACCGCGACGGTTATCAAGGTTTACTTGATTTACTGCCAACGCCGACACGCCGTGGTGTGGTATTAATGGACCCGCCATTTGAGCTCAAAGAGGATTACCTCAAATCTGTTAATACACTGATCAAGAGCTACCGGAAATTTGCCACAGGCACTTATTTATTGTGGTATCCAGTTGTTAAGCGCGAAAATGTCGACGCCATGGAGCAAGCCTTTTGCCAAAGTTCTGTGAAAAACGTACTTCAGCTAGAGTATTGCCAAAAACCTGATAGCGACGCCTATGGGATGACAGGCACAGGCTTATTTATAATCAACCCACCTTGGCAATTACTCAGTCAAGCTAAGGATTTACTGACATGCATGAAAGAGCACCTAGGAACAAGTGAGTCTAGTTATCGAGCGAAACAATTAATTGACGAGTAAGTTAACCCGAGTTCAGCTTACTTAAAGCGACAATGTAAATAGCAATTAAATATTTGCATTGTCTAGCGTGCTTTCTGCTTGGTGCTCAGCGCTACCGAGGTAAAATGCCGCTAAACACTTGGTCACCTCATCAGCTGGCATTGGCTGATACAAGTAATAACCTTGGACATAGTCACAATTTTGAGATTTTAAAAAGTTTAATTGCGATCGCGTTTCAACACCTTCTGCTACAAGCTTCATACCTAAACTGTGAGCTAAAATTATCGTTGAACTGACAATACCTTGACTTGAAGCACTATATTGCACGTCACTAACAAATGCGCCATCGAGTTTTAGGGTATCTATTGGTAGCTTTTTTAAGTAACTCAAGGAAGAGTAGCCAGTACCAAAATCATCAATCGCAATATTAATGCCCATTTCTCTGAGTTGACTAATTACCTCAATCGTACGTGATGATTGATCAACAAAAACATCTTCAGTGATCTCAATTTCGAGGTAATGAGCCTCTATCTCGTATTTATCAATAAGTCTTGAGAAGTGATTAATGAGATCGCCATCAAGCAACTGAGTCGATGAAATATTCACTGCAATCTTCGGGCAATTAACCCCTTGGCTCTGCCAATCACTCACTTGACGACAAGCCTGCTCAACAACCCAGAAACCAATTTGGTTGATTATGCCAATCTCTTCGGCAACAGAAATAAAATCAATCGGTGAAACATGACCTAATAACTTATTGTGCCAACGAATAAGCGCCTCTACCTTAGTTATTTGGCCAGTTTTAATACATGTTTGCGGTTGATAGTGAAGATAAAGCTCATTGTAATCAATCGCATGGCGCAACTGATTTTCCAATTCTAAGCGTAGATGAATTTTTTCATCCATTTGCGCTTCGTAAAAACTATAATTGCTCGGACCTTTGCGCTTTGAGTGGTACATACTGATGTCAGCGTGTTTGAGTAACGCTTTAGCATCAACGCCGTCATCAGGGTAAATACATATGCCAATACTCGTGCTTACGTGGAGCACGTGATGTTCCAACTTAAAGGGCGTTTCAAACAATTGATTTATCGCTTGTGCTACTCGAGCACAATCTCTGGCATGGTCAATGTTTTCCAATAAAACAATAAACTCATCACCACCAAGACGAGCAACCGTATCACATTCACGGACAACATTTTTTAATCGCACAGCTACCGCTTGCAACAACTGATCACCCACTTCATGTCCCAAGCTGTCATTAATCACTTTAAAGCGATCAAGATCCATAAACAGTACCGCCAGCTGACCGCTATTGCGCTTTGCGTTTGAAATTGCATGATCTAATCTGTCGAGTAATAAATAGCGATTAGGCAATCCTGTCAGGGCATCAAAGTGGGCCTTTTGATAGAGCTGCTTGGTGCGTTTATTGACAATTTCTTGCAAGGTTTCACTATGACGCTGGAGTTGGGATTCTCGCTCTTCAACCACATCGAGCACATGGTTAAAACCATGTTGAAGTCGTCCCAGTTCATTATTGAGCGATAGTGATAACCGCTTAGAGTAGTCACGTTGTGCAGCAAGCGTTTCCACTTGTTTTACCATTGCCATAATAGGTCTAGTAATCAAACGCTGAAACTTAAGTGCCAACAAATAAGACGCAAAGACGCTCAGTAACAAAGTCACGATAAAAATGATGCGATACTTGTTTAATAGCTCATTAAGTGTATCTAAGCCCACACACATATACAGGTGCCCTAAGACATTTCCGTTGTCCACTATAGGCGTAACTATCTCAAGATAATCTTCGCTGAACTTAATGTTTTCGCTCAAATCTATTATCGGCGTTGGGAGCATCGGTTGACTCTGGTATTGTGCAAACACCGTATTATCAGGCAGAACAACGGCTGCGTATAAAGCATCATCATTGTTCTCTAGTAATCGTACACTATCAGTAGCAGCAAGTTTGTCGTCAAAGGTTATCGCAGCGACAACACTCGAGGCGATCAACGTTGCCTGCGTTTGGGTATTTACAACCATTGCTGTGCGCAGCAACTGGACTTCTTTGAAATAGAATACGCTCGCTGTGACACTTACAACAGCCAAACTAATAAATAAACTGACTGCGATAATCTTTTGTTTTATTGAAAGTCGGATCAATAACTGCCTCATGGTGCGACCTCCTCGTTGTGGTGAGCGTGATAAATCACCGCCAATCTCAGTAGTTCTGCACTCATTTTGATATTAGCTTGCGCGAGCTTTTCAGGACATATCTTAAAGCGTATCCGTTGCTCTTCTTGGAAGAAGCTAATCATACCCCCCCGCTCAATAAAACCGGTGCCGCCACCTACTAACAAGACAGGAAGTTGCTTAGCTTGCCTATATTTAACGACGTGTTCAACATGAGCATTACCAACAAAAGCAACTTGGCAAGTGTCAATGTCTTCAGCTTTTTCAAGGTAAAACAGATTGAGTTGTTGGCCCGTGCGATTTTGTGGCTTCGCTTTGATCATACTCTTTAAAAAATTGTCGAAGCTAACATCACCTAACAGACAAATGTTAACCTCGTTTAATTTATTGCCGGGCCATGTGGTATAACCGGTGAAGTGCATTAAAAACGCAGCCTTGATCTTATCGCTATTTTTAACGTTAGCCATCGCAAATGCAGTCGGCGCAGACAGCATTAGACATAAGGTTATTACTAAAACTTTGTAGATTGTACTAAAACGAATCATGAACCATCGCCATCATTATTAAAACTGTTGATGCCATTGCAAGCTAACGCCTAGTTTTTGCTTAGGTTGCACGCCATTTAAATTGTAATACACCGGCAGTACTAGATTAATGTTGGCACGCTGATCACCAAAGTACGCATCTACCCCTGCAGAAACATTAATCTGCTGACCACCATAATTATCAGGATCTGTAATACCTGCAGGATAAGGAAATTGTCCCGGCACTGTTATTTCCTCATCCTGACCTTGGATCGCCTGCCAATGGATATAAGTTAACTTTAACGTCGGGTCTAGACTGGCCCAACCTTCGTATTTGATCCAACTAGATAGTGCAAACTTATTGCCTAGTCGATAGTCTCTGTCGTTTTTACCCGTTCTAACATTGGCATATAAACTTAAGCCGACACTGTAATCTTGAACTAAATGTGAAACATTTAAGCCTACCGGTAAATCAAATGTTCCCGAGCCTAATTGCATGGTGTAAGGCAATTGCTGATCACCTGGTGCTCTTGGCGTATCACCTCGCTCATCGATTGAGCCTGTTGGTAACGATATTCCAAGAGAAAATTCAACATGAGTATTATTGACCTTATATACCCGATGTTGGTAATTCAATCTGATATCGCCAAGTCCTTGGGAAGCAATATTGAAGGTATCGTAACCAGGTACGATACTGATGTGATCGGTATCCTGCTCAATATAGGGAATACTAATGCTTACCGTACTTTTTTCATCGATACCAAATGCGAAGTTTAAGACCAGTGTTTGCTGACTAATAACCGTCGGTACGACAGGATAGTTTTGGTTAGTGCGTTGTTCAGGTGGCTGATATAAAACATCATCATAAGAGAGCGTTTTAGTACCTGACATATAGCCATCTAGTTTACGTTTTTTTAGTAGCACACCAAATTGAAAGCCATAATCTTGTTCGTTTTCATCAACTGACATCATATATAAGTCGTTTAAACTTAGGTCTGCCATTTCTGCTGGCGTTTTAGCGTTAACGATACCGCTATAAAACAAAACCAAGCCAAAACTTAGCATTGATAACTGACTAAAACGAAGCTTCATAAATACAACCTAAACTTTTGAAGACGACAACACAAGAGACTAACTTGAGCCGAAAAATTGGGCGCGATTTTACGTTTTTTTAACCGAAAAAGCAAAATTGATCGTGTTTTGTAACCAATTCAACAGGTTAAATGACAACGGGCAAAATATTCACAAAATTTAAGTTCTTCATGGCGATTTTACAACGTCGAGTAAACCACCTATAATCCTCGCCGCTCAAGTTTGAGTAAAGTTTTTATAACGATACATTTACATCGTTAAGCCAACGTTATTAGCTCTGAATTTACGCTTCAGATCGCAATAGGAAAAATCAATGTCAAACTACGTAATCTGTGCAATGTATAAATTCGTTGCCTTAAACGACTATCAAGCAATCCGTGAACCTTTGTTAAAAACAATGGAAACCCTCGAGATTTGCGGCACCCTTTTACTCGCCAAAGAAGGCATCAATGGCACAATTGCAGGTTCGCGCGAAAGTGTCGATAAGCTCGTCGCTTATTTAAAACAAGATGAACGCTTTGCTGGTTTGTCATACAAAGAATCTTACAGTGAAGAAAAGCCTTTTAAACGCTGTAAAGTAAAGCTTAAAAAAGAAATCGTTACCATGGGCGTTGAGGGGATTGACCCACGCCATGTTGTCGGTACCTATGTCAAACCAAAAGATTGGAACGCGCTTATCTCCGATCCCGATGTTGTACTCGTTGACACACGTAATGATTATGAAGTCGATATTGGCACCTTCGAGTATGCCGTTGACCCAAAAACCAAAACGTTCAGAGAGTTTCCTGATTACGTGAAGCAAAACATGGACCCGAAAAAGCAAAAGAAGGTCGCAATGTTTTGTACTGGCGGTATTCGCTGTGAAAAGTCTACAGCCTACATGAAAGAGCAAGGCTTTGAAGAAGTTTATCATCTTGAAGGCGGCATTCTTAAATATCTTGAAGAAGTACCACAAGAAGAAAGTTTATGGAAAGGTGAATGTTTCGTCTTTGATGATAGAGTCACTGTCGATCATCAATTAAAAGCAGGTAAATACGATCAATGCCATGCTTGTCGCATGCCGATTTTAGAAGAAGACAAACAACGCGAAGCATATCAAAAAGGTGTTAGTTGCCATCATTGTATCGACTCAGTGAGCGATGAACAACGCGCTCGATACGCTGAACGTGAAAAGCAGATGGAACTTGCCAAACAACGTGGTGAATCACATATCGGTAGCGACGCAGCTGCTGTTATTGCAAAACGTAAGCAAAACAAGCAAGCCAAAATTAAAGCGCAGCAAGCGCAACAAAAATAGTCTAATCGACTGAGACACCGGCAATAAAAAAGGCTTCATAATTTTGAAGCCTTTTTTCATCGTTTTAATTTCGCCTTACGCTTCTATATCGAAATGGCGATCAATCTGATATTTCTTAGCTTGTTCACGAATGGCATTGATATCCATATCGACATTGGCAACAGCAAAAAGCTTCAAAATAATCGCTAATTCATAGGTGGTAATATCTTCTTTTGGGTTGAACAAAGTCGCAACTTTTTTGATCAGCACTTCACGTGCATCTTCGTGAGCTTTTTGTTCATCCTTTTCTCTTAATACATCAAATAAACTCATTATAAATCCTCATGTAAAGTGCCTAGCATTAACACTAGGCACTCTATCGATTACTCTAAAGAACCTTCTGCCTGAATATCAGCCAACTTACGGTATTTAACACGGTAAATCAGCATGTAGAACACAGGTACTGCAAACAAGATTAAGAAGGTTGCTACCGCCAGACCAACCATCATAGAGCCAGCCATCGCAGCGAAGAATGCGTCTTTCAATAATGGGATCATACCTAAGATTGCCGCGATCGCTGTTAACGATACTGGGCGAACCCTAGAGACAGCTCCATCAAAAATCGCTTTGTAGTCTTCAGCGCCTTGCTCTTGGTAAATCGTAATTTGGTCGACCAAGACAATACCGTTACGACACATCATACCGGTAAGACTCAGCGCACCAAGTAATGCCATGAACGTAAACGGCATGTTAAAGGCAAGTAGGCCACCGACAACACCGATAATCGATAACGGAACAACAAACCAAATCACTAAACCTTTCTTCAGCGAGTTAAATAAGATAACCGTTAAGATAAACATGATTAAGTAACCTGCTGGAATAGAAGTAAATACCGATGCTTTAGCATTGGTTGATTTCTCATGACTACCACCCCACTCCATTGAGTAACCCGTTGGCAAGTTTTTCTCAAACTCTTCAGCTGCTGGTAACATCAATTGACGAACAGAGGCTGAAGTTGCATCAGAAGTCACATCGTAATCAGCCATTACGGTAATCGTGCGGACACGGTTACGACGGTTGATAAAGCTGTCTTCAAATGTTGTTTCAAAACCATCGACAACTTGTGAAATTGGCACAAAACCTTGTTTCACCGGCGACCAGATATTTAATTCACCTAAGTTAGATAAAGTTACACGTTCATCTTTTGGTGGACGAGCAATAACGGGTAATACATCTGTACCGTCTTTGAACTGACCAATCGCACGACCCGTAAAGTTCGCTAGAATCGTTTGATCTAAGTGTTGCTTAGTTATCCCTAAACGACGCGCTTTGATTTCATTAAATTGAGGGCGAATCACTTTAGAGCGCTCAAACCAATCGTCACGCACAGATTCTGCGCCAGGTGTAGCACGCATAAAGTCTTTAGCTTGCTCTGATAATTGACGTAAAACGACAGGATCTGAACCGTAAATACGTAATTCAATGGCACCCGCTGTTTGTGGACCAACAGAGTAGCGCTTAGGCGTTAACTGCAATGTCGGGAATTTTTCAGGGGCATCCTGACGTAACTTTTTAATCACCTCAACCACGTCATCTGGTGTTTGAGTAGATACGATTATGTTTGCATAGTTGTCATATTGTTTTTCAGGCTTGTATGAAAGCATAAAACGAACATGACCACCACCAATCGCTGCTGTAGTTTGGGTTACTTCGTCATAAGACAATAAGAACTCTTCAAACTCATTAACCTTTTCTTTCATCGTACGGATATCAGTACCAAAACCGTCACGCACGTCAAGTTGGAATTGAGCTATCGTTGAAGGCGGGAAGAATTCAGGTTTAACATACTTAAACGATTTCGCTGAAACCACCAACATAGCAATTAATGCAAAGGTGAACACCCATGGGAAGCGCATACACTTGTCTAATAACCACTTGAAGCCGACAAAGATAAAACCACCGTATGGGTCGTGATCACCATGTGCCTCGGCATGGCCATCAAACTCGCCATCTTTGTAAAAGATTTCACAGAAGTATGGCGTAATAGTGATAGCGGTGATCCAGCTTAAGAATAATGAATACAGTAATACCCAGAATAATGAGCCAACAATTTCACCCGTACTATCTGGTGATAAACCAATCGGTGCAAAAGCAATAATGGCAATAACTGTCGCAGCTAAAAGCGGGTATTGTGTCTGCTTAACGATGGCAATCATTGAATCCCATTTCTTATTGCCTTTTTCCATCCCTATTATCAGGCCTTCGACGACAACTATCGCGTTATCAATCAACATACCCAAGGCGATGATCAACGCACCTAACGAAATACGTTGTAACTGAATACCGTGCATTTCCATTAGAATGAAGGTACCGGCAATCGTCACGACTAGGATAAAACTGATCAGTAAACCGGCTTTACGGCCCATAGTAAATAACAAGGTGAAGAATATGATGACACACGCTTCAAGTAGGTTACCTAAGAAACCTTTAACCGAGTTATCTACGCGCTCTGGTTGATTGTAGACAAATTCGTATTCAATGCCGTGAGGACGCATTTCTTCTAATTGGTCCATGCGCTCTTGCACTGCTTTACCAACAGTAACAACATTGACGCCTGGCGCAAATGAAATCCCCATTGAAATAGCTTCTTTGCCATTAATCGTAATGTAATTAGCTGGTTTATCTTTATAGCCGCGATAAACGTTAGCAACATCAGATAAATATAAGATAGTTTCTGAGCCCGTCGGCGATACAATGATGTTTTTCAAATCATCGATTGTTTGGAACTCGCCCGTTGGATAAAAGCGAATGACTTCTTCACCAATGTGAACATCGCCAGCAAGCGAAATACTGTCTTGCTGTTTAATCGCATTAGCAACGTTGTTGAACGTTAAGCCTTGGTTAGCAATTTTAGAGCGCTCTAACTCAATGAAGATTTGCTCTTGCTGCTCACCCTTGGTTGCTACTTTACCAACGCCAGGTACGAGTAATAACTCACGTTTAACTAACTCAACATATTCACTTACTTTGTTTAAGCCGTAACCGTCTGCGTATACCTGCATCATCATGCCGTAAACGTCACCAAAGTCATCATTTACGATAGGTTGCATCGCACCTGGTGGTAGGCTGCGAGAAGCATCCCCTACTTTGCGACGTAAGTCGTCCCAAAATTGCTGAACGTCTTTTTTCTGTGCATCGCGCGGTAAGTTAAACTCGATATAAGAATAGCCTTTACTCGAGTATGAAGCGATGTAATCAATCATCTTCATATTTTGTAGGCTAGTCTCTATAACGTGGGTGACTTCCTCTTCAACCTGTTGTGCCGAAGCACCTGGGTAAAGGGTCACTACAATTGCATTTTTTATGGTAAAGTCAGGATCTTCTAGCTGACCAAGCTTAAAAAAGCTATTAATACCACCAAATAGTAGTATTAGCGTAACCATCCAAGCGATTACGCCATTTCTCATAAAGAAGCCGGCTACACCGCCTCCTTCAGGTAATGGAGCTGTCGTAGTAGTCATCGATTAGATCCCTCTTTGCTTAGTCCACTCGCGAACTTTAGTATTCTCTAATAATGAATGAACACCAGCTGCGGCGATAATATCGCCTTCTTTAAGACCACTTGTTACTTTAACGCCTTGATCTGTCAACTCATCGATAGTGACACTTTGACGATGAACCGTCATGGTTTCTGGATTGACTTTCCAAACAGCAAATTCTTTATTGGCTGGATCCGTATCAGACGGTGAGAACACTGCTTCAACAGGTACTAAAACATATTCACCTAAACCTTCAAGTACTTGGTCTAATTCAATACGAACGTTGGCTGTCATACCTGCAACAATATTGATGTCTTTCGGGTTTTGCATTGTTAACACAACATTGTATGAACGAGATTTTGGATCTGGTGTGCGATCCATCTCTTTAAATATTGCCGTGTAAGGCTTGTTTTTATGCGTTGGCGACGAAGTAAAAGTTACTTGTGGTTTATAAGATGAAGCACCCGGCTTAACACGACTCAAGATTGATTCAGGTAATTGAAATGAAATATCGATACCGTTTTGTGATTGAATGGTCACAATGGGCTTAGACTGCGCCATAAGGTTAGGAATCATTTCGCGATTTTCAACGTGGACTTTTGAGATAACGCCTTGATAAGGAGCTTTAAGCACAGTATACGCTAAATTATTTTGTGCAGTTTCTAACGATGCTTCAGAAAGGGCTAATTGTGCGGCCGCCATGTCATAATCAGCTTGCGATGTCAGCTCAAGGTTTAGCATACGCTGTTGACGCTCGAACGTCTTTTTCGCTAAGTCAAACGCCGCTTGCGCTTCGTTTACCTTAACTTGATAATCGGTTGGGTCAACTCGAGCTATAACGTCACCTTTTTGTACGGTCGAGCCGGCGACGACATTAACTTCAATTAACTCACCACCAACACGCAATGCCAAAGCAGATTCCTCTGACGGTTGAACAAGTGCTGGAAAGTTTTGGATATATTGACTCGTTACAGAAGTGACGTTAAAAAACTCTACCGGGCGCACAACCTCACGCACCACTTCTTGTTTATCATCACTACAACCGACCAATGTAGCCATAGAGGCAGCTACGAAAATAGCTGATAGCAGTCTCGGTGTTGATTTCATTTTTTACCTTCCGTTTATTAAAAAAAATGTTAACAGAATAAGGATAGGCTAAAAATCGTGTTAATCGAACCCCAAACGCGAAAAAAAATGTTATTTTTTGTGATGTTAAGATTGAACAATGGAAGGGCAATAAAATGAACAGGAACGCGATAAAACAAACCAAAGAGATCAGCTAACAAGCCGCAGTAAAAAGCGAGGTTAACAACCTGTTAACCCCTTAGTAAGTGTATGGATACAAAGGTAAACACTAGAATACACAGTGTTTAGCGTAGTCACTAGCCTCGTTTGCTGTCCACTCTCCCTTGGGTTTTTCGTCCATCATTTTACACCACTTTTCACTACCGACTTCTGGTGTACAAGCGGCGATAAAACAAACAAATACTAAACTTGATAGCTTCTTCATTGGGCATTCCCTGACAGTTTATTTACAATAGATTACGTAAGATAACATATTCAATTTGTGAAAAGTAATACAAATGCAAATTGCTATCGCTTATCATTTACAATGAATAGAATAATTTAATCTATTGAAATCATATAAGTTTAATTAAGGCAGTTATGACGCGCATACCACTTGCTATTCAAATTATCATTGCAATTATTTTCGGCTTAGCCGCAGGCTATTACACGCAGCATATGCCGGATATAATAAATCAAATTGCCGATGCGTTTCTGTCATTACTACAACTAACGGCGATTCCATATATCGCGTTATCTATGGTGATAGGCGTCAGCCAGTTAACCGGTAAAGAGGCGCGCTGGGCCTTAAAACCGGTATTACTTGCGCTATTGCTCGTTGGTAGTGTTATCTTAGCATTTGTCTTTAGTGCACCTTTGGCTTTTCCCGATTGGCAAAATGCTGAATTCTACAGTGCAAACACGATACACACGCCGGCTCCCGAGTCGTTGCTTTCATTATTTATCATCAAAAACCCTTTTGAAGCCTTAGCCAATGCAAACATTCCAGGGGTGGTATTTTTTAGCTTTTTACTAGGTTTAGGCTTAATTCCACTGAACAACAAAGAGCCCTTAATTAGCTCTCTCAATCAGCTATTAGAAAGCATCTCGACGATTAATAAAGTGGTGATGACATGGTCGCCAATCGGCATTTTTTGTATTGCTTTTAGGGCTGTGTCTAATATCGAGCCACATACGCTTGATGGGCTAATGGTCTATTTATTAACAGCGTTTTTACTGGTCCAGATATTAAGCTGGGTAGTCTTACCCGTAATTATTTCGATGTTAACGCCGTTTAGTTATAAGCAAATCATAAGAGCAACGCGCTCATCAATGATGGCGGCGTTTGCTACAGGTAGCTTTTTACTCGTTATCCCTAATCTTGTCGAAAAATCAAAAGAGCTATTTCAACAAGGGAAGCACGATCATGCGTCGCTTGATAAAGTGCCTAATATTGTTATTCCACTGTGTTTTAGTATCCCGATTGGCGGCAAGCTACTGGTCTTACTCTTTCCGATATTCGCAGCTTGGTTCTCCGGCGCTAATGTTGGTTTGAATGATTACACAAACCTAGTTGTTCACGGCGTTCCGCAGTTATTTTCATCAACAACGGTTGCCATGCCCAAACTGCTTGAATCATTTAATGTCTCGGCGACTATGTTTGAGGTATTTGTGGTCGCCGATAACCTTTTAACGGGTAAATTAGTTGCCATGCTATCAGTAATTAGCGCTTTTAGTCTGGTATTACTGATTAGTTCAGCCGTTATCAAAAAGATTCGGATCAACGTAAGTCGATTGATTCGAGCAGGCATCTTATTACCGAGTTTATCGATTGGACTATTTTTGTTATTGCGCGTATCCCTTGCTTCAATTGATTATCAATATCAAGGCTATCAAAACTTTATTGATCGAGATTTATATTACAAAGAAGTAGCTCACACCGTATTAGCACAGCCACAAGTTCCTAAGTATCGCGAAACGGGTCAATCAGCGTTGGAGCGCATCAAAGAACGTGGTTTTATGCGGGTCGGTTATTTTAGAGACGATTTGCCGTACGCTTTTCACAACAAAAATGGCAAGCTAGTTGGTTTTGACATTGCCATTATGCACCATATTGCGAGTGATCTTGGTGTTAAGATTGAGTTTGTTAAAATTTATCGCGATCAGGCAAAATCACTGTTAGCGCAAGGCTATTTGGATATGACAACCGGCATACCAGTAATTCCAGATAATATGGAAAATTATGCGTTATCTATTCCCTATAGTGAGCAAACAATTGCCTTTATCGTCAAAGATGAACGCCGCGGTGAATTTACTCAGTGGAAAAACATCGTTGATCGCAAAGAGCTCATTATTGGTATTCCCGAAACTTTCTTTTACAAAGATGCTATCGCCAAGTTTTTTACTGGTGCTCAGGTTTGGGAAATATCAACCCCACGCCTGTTTTTTAAAGAGAAGTATCAACACATTGATGCCATGCTTTACGGTGCTCCTTCAGCATCTGGTTGGAATCTACTCTACCCAGATTATACGGTTGTTGTGCCAACACCACGCCTAGAGCCAGTAAGCCTTGCATTTGCATTAAGTCGAGATGATAACCAGTTTGAGCGCTATATTCGCAACTGGATTTTAATGAAAAAGAAAAACAAAACCATCGACAAGCTCTTTAATTACTGGATTGCAGGCAAACCACCTGTCGATTTTGTCAATATGTCAGAAGCGCACTAAACCTGCCGGTTTAAGAAGCTGTTAACCACCGCATATTGTACGTACAATGTGCGCTAACCCAAGGATTGTAACGAAAAGACCATGAGAACAAGCTTTATTCTGCTTTCAATACTGCTACTGACAAGCTGCAGCAGCCGATACACCGTGTCGACCAACCTTGATAAAGAAAACTTTGATAACTATTTTGCCGTAGGCAAAGTAAAAACCTACCAATCTGCTAATGACTTGCCCAAAAACAATGAATTCATCGCAATTGTTGAAGGTAATTCTTGTCAAGAAAAAGCCCACTTGGCTGAGCCAGATGAAATTGAGGCAAAAAACATGGCGAAACGCAAAGCCAATAAACTCGACGCTAACGCCATTATTTTTTCGCAATGTGTGTTTGTCGAGTCAACAGCTTGCCTGCAAGAAAAAGTCTGTTTTGGTCGCGCTTATAAAGTACAGCTTGATGAGTCATAGTTAATGAGTAACGCACTTGATAGCTCATTAAACCTAAAGTTTATAGGTCAAGCCCATACCCCCTACAACGAAAAATTTGCTATACCCAGGCAACCAGGGCTAGTGAAAGATGCTCATGGTTACATTGAGTTATACGACAAATGCCACGCTAACCAAATGGTAGAAGGTCTTGAGCAATACTCACATTTGTGGGTTTTATTTGCTTTTCACGCAACCGCTGATAAAGGTTGGAAAGCTATGGTGCGTCCACCTCGCCTCGGTGGTAATAAAAAGTTAGGTGTATTAGCTACGCGCTCAACTTTTAGGCCCAATCCTATTGGTATGTCAGTCGTTAAGCTAGAAGATATATCAACCGTCAATGGCACTACTCGCATTAATATTTCAGGTATGGATTTGTTAAATGGCACGCCAATTATCGATATTAAGCCCTATATTCCCTATGCTGATGCGATAGTTGACGCGACTAGCTCGATAGCACAACACGCTGGTAAAACCATCGCGGTATGCTTTAACCCGCAAAGTGAAAAGTTACTCGCACAGTTGGCGAACAAATACCCTAGGTTAAAAACTATGATCAGCCAAGTGCTCTCACAAGATCCTCGGCCTGCGTATAAGCGCAATAGCAAAGACGATAAGGTTTACGGCATGAGCCTTTACAACCTCAATATTAACTGGCACATGCTTGACGCAACGACAGCCCAAGTCACTGTGATAGAACAAAGAAAAGATGAAAACTAACCCGTTAATTGAATTAGTGATCCTCGCCGCTATTTGGGGGGCTTCTTTTTTATTTATGCGCATCGCCAGCCCTGAATTTGGCCCTGTGTTACTCATGGCACTAAGAACCTTGATCGCTAGTTTAGTGCTACTACCGGTACTTTTTTTGAAAAAACAACACAAGGCACTTCACGGCAAGTACCAAGAAATATTTATCGTTGGCATGTTTAACACAGCGATTCCTTTTGTATTATTTGGCTATGCCACCTTAACATTGTCAGCCGGTGTTACCTCGGTCTTGAATGCAACAACACCTATGTTTGGCGTGTTAGTCGCCTTTCTTTGGTTTAAGGAAAAGCCCAAACGCAATAATGTTTTGGGCTTAGTAGTGGGGTTTATTGGTGTCTATTTGTTGATGTCGGATAAATCAACAGATAATGCCAGCAGTATTATCTTGCCGACAATAGCTGTGTTATTAGCGACATTTTGTTATGGTTTTGCCGCTAATTTAACCAAAGCCAAATTATCAGGCATTGGCTCACTGGCATTAGCAACTGGCAGCCAAGTTTCTGCCACCTTAGTCCTACTCCCCCTGAGTCTATGCTTTTTACCCGACCAACCCATCAGTAACGACGCTATTTACGCTGTTATTGTGTTAGGTGTTGTCTGTACTGGTTTTGCCTATATCTTATTTTTTCGCTTGATCGCTGCCATGGGGCCAAATAACGCAATAACCGTTACTTATTTGATCCCAGTATTTGGTATTTTGTGGGGGACAATGTTTTTACAGGAAAGCATTACCACAATGACGATAGTTGGCTCTTTGACCATTTTATTCGGTGTTGGTTTGACAACAGGTGTTATAGGGAAGAGGAAATAGCTTATCAGCTATCAGTGTTTGAATAGCTGATAGCTGATAACAATCCGTATAATAACAAAAAGCTTATTTTTGTTTATGTACAACCCCGCCTTTCATGACGAAGTCGACATCAAGCAGTGCTTCAATATTTTTTAACGGGCTCTCGTCGTAAGCCACTATATCGGCTAATTTACCCTGTTCAATCGTGCCTAGGCTAGCTGACATATCAATCAGCTCAGCGGCATTAACGGTTGCTGATTTTAAAATGTCACTATTGGACATGCCCGCATTTGCCATTAACACAGCTTCTCTGGCATTAATACCGTGTTTTGATACGCCAGAATCGGTACCAAAGGCGATTTTAACGCCTGCTTGATATGAACGCTTAAAGTTTGCCGTCATATCGGCACCTACGCGAATGGCTTTGGCTTTAATTGCTGGTGACATAAAGTTTGATGTTTTAGCTAGGGTTACAACGGTATCGCCAGCCAATAAGGTAGGCACCAAATACGCACCATTTTCTTTAAACAAGCGAATACTTTCTTCATCGGCGTAGCTGCCATGCTCTATGCTATCAACACCCGCGCGCAGAGCGGCATTGATGCCTGCAGCCGCGTGCGCATGGCTCGTTACTTTTCGGCCTAAGGCATGGGCAGTTTCAACGATTTCCTTTAATTCATCATCGGTCATTTGTTGGCCAGTGCCGGTATTGGTATCTGATAAAACTCCGCCAGTCGAGGTGATCTTAATGACATCTGCGCCGTATTTTATTGCATGACGGGTCGCGCGCCGGCAATCATATGGCCCGTCACAAATGGTTTTTGGCGTGTATTTTTCAATCAGCTCAGCTTTCATGCCGTCAACATCACCATGGCCGCCGGTTACGGCAACCGAAGAGCCAGCAGCAATAATCCGAGGACCATTAACCCAGCCATTATTAACGGCATCACGTAAGGCAAATATTTCTTCCGGAGAGGCGCCCAAATCACGCACGGTGGTAAAGCCTGCTTGAAGTACTTTGTTAGCAAACATTGTGCTTCTCATGGCGACATCAGTGCCTGACATACGCAGTGCTTCACTATCGTTATTAGGGCCAAGCTCTCCTTGTAAGTGAACGTGCATATCCATCAATCCCGGCATAACAAAACGATCTTTAAGATCGATTAATTGGACTTCTTTACCGTATTTACTTGGTTTTTCGTAGCCACTTACGACTTGTGAGATCTTGCCATCTTTGATCACTACCGTTTGTGCTTTAAGTGGCTTGTCGCCCGGCGTGACTAATAGTTCACCCGCGTGGATCACAGTCGTTTGTGCGGAAACAACGCTAGAAACGGCAAGCGATAAAGTTGCGAGAATTGACGGTATCGTTTTCATAGAGCCTCTTATTATTATTCAGTTATGTAAACTAATGTTCACCTTAGCAAGAAGTTTAAAAAAGACAAAACTAACGAGATGAATTAACGCGAATTCAGGTTAAAAAATGAATTACACCGTCCATGGCAATTCATCAATAATGTTCGTCCATGAACAAAATATGAATTACACCGTCCATGGCAATTCATCAATAATGTTCGTCCATGAACAAAAAAGTCAGCTAATAAGCTGACTTTTCAAAAACGAATTGCCTGTCAAAACTAGTGCTGATGACCACCAACGCCATGGGCGTGACCGTGTTCTATCTCTTCTTGACTCGCTTCACGTACATCAACGACCTTAACGTCAAATGTTAACGTTTTGCCTGCTAGTGGATGATTTAAATCAACAGTGACCATAAAGCGACCTGCTTTAACGACAGTTACTTGGCGTTGACCTTGCTCTGTGTGAACAGTTGCTACCATACCAGGTTTCCATACTTTCGCGCCTTGTAAGTGTTTTACTGGTACACGTTGAATAGCATCGTCCTGGCGTTCGCCATACCCGTCTTCAGGTGATACTGTTACCGAAAACTCATCGCCGGCTTGCTTGCCTTCTAAAGCGTTTTCCACGCCAACAATCATATTTTTATGACCGTGCAAATAAGCAATCGGATCGCCGCTAAGTGATGATTCTAACTCTTCGCCTTGTTCATCACGTAATGTGTAGTGAAATTGGACAACATTGTCTTTGGTAATATTCATAATGATCCTTGAAATGCGCATGTGCGCGAAAAATTCGCGCAGATCCTATCAAATATTAAATAACAAACCTAGCGCGGCGTAGCGGTAAATTTAAATTCTTCTGATAACTCGCTGATCCCTAAACCACTGCCCTTTTTCACTTTGATTTGCACATTAATTCGCTCTTTTAAGGCATCAACATGACTGATAATACCCACCATTTTACCGCTGGCATTTAAACTATCCAGGGCGTTTAAAGCCATTTCGAGGGTTTCATTATCTAAGGTGCCAAAGCCTTCATCTAAAAACAGTGAATCAATTGAGGTTTTGTTACTGACCAAATCGCTTAATGCGAGCGCTAGCGCTAAACTAACTAAAAAACTCTCACCGCCCGATAACGTAGAGGTATCACGAACACTATCAGCTTGCCAGGTATCAATCACTTCCAGTGCAAGACCATCGGTTTGCTTGCGCTGAAGCTGATATCGCCCATCGAGTGCCGATAACCGCAAATTCGCTAAATACACTAAATGCTCTAAGGTTAAACTTTGGGCGAAACGGCGGTATTTTGCCCCATCAGCGGAGCCAATTAACGTGTTGAGCTTAGCTAAATCATCTACCACCTGCTGTTGCTGGGCGATTTTATCAATTAGCGCCGTTTGTTTTTGTAATTCTTGTTGATGTTGCGCCAACTGTTGCTGGTGTTGTCCTAAGCTAACTTGCAGTGTTTTCAGTAATAGCTGTTGTTCAGTCAGCTGCACTTGTACCTGTTCAATTGTTTGATCAGTCAACGCTTTTTCGATTAATTCAGTTAACTGCTGAGTTAACAAGTTAACCCTGTCTTGAGCGCTTGCCATGTTTTCAAGAGCGGTTTTACGCGCCTTTTCTAATCGCTCAATGTGCTCTTCTGGCAATAGCGCCTGCAAAAATGCTTGCTCGTCTGCGAAATTACTAGCGGCTATGGTACTTTGCCAGTTGTCATTCAGTGCTATACATTTGTCAGATAATTGCCCGAGTTGGGCTTTTTGCGCATTGATTTGACCTTCAGAACTGCTTAACGCTTGGCTCAATTGTTTTAACTGCTGCGCTAATTTATCACCCGCTTGTTTAAACGATTGCTTTTGCTCGGCAAACTCGTGGCGCTTATCTGCCACACTACTATTGCCAATCATCTCGAATCGCGTTTGCCTTAACTTGATGAGTTGTTGCTCCTCAGCCTGATTGGATTGGACGATCTGTTGTTCTTGGGCGCTGAGTTGTTTGATCTGTTGCTCAGATAATGCAATAGCTTGCTCAATATGTTGACGCTGCTGCCTCGCTTCCTGCGCGCTTGACTCAATGGCATTAAATTGCTCAACAAGTTGATGCGTTCGCGCTAGCAATTGTTCAAAATCAGCCAAGCTCTCAAGGCGCTTGTCAAATGGGTTAAACCCTAATGCGGCTAGGCTTTGATTTATCTGACGATAGTTTTCTGATAATTGTTCATTAATATCAGCCACGCTGCTCTTGATCTCAACACCTTGCTGCTCAATCGACTGAATGCGTTGCTCAGCTAATGATTGCTCATTTTGCAATTTGGTAAACTGGCTTTCTTGCTGGTGTAGTTGTTCAATCGCTTGTCGGCAAACGGACTCGAGTGCTTTAAGCTGGCTCGCAGCAGCTTGCCAAGCCTGTACTTGCATATCGAGCGCTTGTAAAATCTCTGGTTGTTGCATCGTGTCGCTGAGCGAAAGGGTTATTTGCAGCTGTGTTGCGATTGCTTGCCATTGTGCCGTCATTTGTTCGATATCTTGCACTATCCCAGATAAGCGCTGCTCATTTTGAGTCAATTGCTCTTCAAGCACGGCGATTTGTTGGCTAAATTGGCTGCCTTGTTGCTCAACCGCTTTTAGCGCTTGTTCTGCCTGAGCCAATAACTCTTGATGCGAGCTCGTTATTAAATTTCGATACTGCTCAATCGCGGGGTGTGTAGTTGAACCGCACAATGGACAGGCTTGTTCAGGCTGTAGTTGATCGCGATAATCACTTAACGCTTGAATCGCTTGTTGCTGCTCAACAATTAACCGCGCGTCCTTAACCTGACGCTGGATCTGTTTATATTGCTCACGGCACTGGTTGCGCTGCTGTGTTAAATTTTGATGCTGATGCGCTAAATTAGCTTTCGCCTGTTCTAGCTCAGTTTTCTGCTGACAAATCTTGGTGTATGAGCTGATCAGTGGCTTAGCCAAAGCTAACTGCGTGCTATGCTCTTGTTTGACCGCTAATTGCTGATAAAACTGCTCCACTGAATTAACAGATTGCGAGTTGAGCAATTGTTGAATATCAGCCTGTGCCTGCTGTAGCTGATGATCAGCTTGCGTTTTAGTTTGCTCTTGAGCCTTTACTTGTAAAGCTAATTGATTGAGCTTTTCACGCTCGTTCTGCAACGTGTGCTGTAGTGTGTTTTGTTGCGCGCTAAGATTTTCTTGCTGAGTATGTAATTGCCTCAATTGTAAACAAGTGGCTTGCCATACAGGCAGTTGTGATTTCAAGTCGTTAATGTAAGGATGCTCACAGACAAAATCATCTTGGTGTTTAATCGCGACATTGGCTTGATTTAACGCGGTTTGACTTTGAGTCAATACGGAGTTTTCACTGGCAAGCTTTTTCGTTAGCTCATCGAGTGCTTTGGCACTTGTAGCTTGTTGCTCGGTTAATTGATTGATCTTGTGATCAAGCGGTATCACTTGATCAATTATACGCTGCTCTTGCTCATCAATGGCTTTAAGCGCTTGTTCACTTTGCTGATTAAATCCGGCGTATTCTTTTTCTAACGCGACAAACTGCGCTTGTTTTTGCGCTTGTTGTTGGCTTTGCTCATCAAGTTGAGTTTGCTGAGCAATAACTTGCTTTTTGAGCTCAACTAGCTGTTCGTATTCAGGCTTTATTTTGAGCGCAGGCTGCGCACTATCAAGCTTGGCGAAATCAGCTTGCTGGGCTTCAAAACCTTGTTCCACCGTAGCTAAGTGTTGCTTTTCAGTAGCTAATTTGTCGGTTAATTCACGCTGTTGTTGCAACCACTGCTTTTGCCCTGTCAAGGTGTCAATTTGTTTTACTAGTGCCTGCTCCTTTTCAACGGCATGAACAATCGCCTGCTCTACTTCGCGCAATGCTTCGGGGCTCAGCAAACTCAGTGATTGTTTTTGTTGCTCTAGTTGTTTTAATTCGCTGTCACACGATTTGTATTGATTGAACACCTGGATAGAAATCTGACCGTAAATTTCAGTACCCGTCAGCTCTTCTAATAACTCTGCTCGCTCGTTAGCGCTAGCATTTAAAAAGGCGGCAAACTGACCTTGCGAAAGCATCATCGACTTAGTAAAGCGGGCAAAGTCTAAGCCAGTTAGCGCTTCAACCTGAGCTTTCACTTGGGTCGGTTTCTCCGCCAAAATTTGACCATCTATCGTGGCGAGTTCAGCTTTGGCGTCAACTAAGTTACCTTGTGAATCGTTCTTAGCACGACGCTGAGACCAAAAAGCGCGATAACCTTGTCCTTTAACTTCAAAGGTTACTTCCGCAAGACAACTCGCTGTATGCCGAGTCATTATTTGATTTTGGCTTTTCGAGATCTTTTGTCGCGGTGTTTGGTGATATAGCGCTAAACAAATGGCGTCGAGAATGGTTGTTTTACCGGCACCTGTTGGGCCCGTAATAGCAAATAAGGCGTCTTGATCAAAAGGCGCTTGACTAAAATCGATAAACCAATGACCTTTTAACGCGTTTAAGTTTTCAAAGCGCAATGAGAGAATTTTCATAGCTCTTCCTCATTGTGTACTTGCTCAACCACAGATTTATAGAGCGCCATCAATCGTTCTTGTTGGTCAGCGCTTTCAGCGCTATCAATTGTTTCTTCGCGTTCTAACGACAACCGTTGCTTAAAGACTTCATCGACATCAAGCTCTTCAAGGGTGATTTTTTCTTGTTGCTCAAGTAATATTTTGCGCTGCGATTTGCTTCTTCTTACCCGTAATACTTCTACTGGCATATCAGACAAGTGTTGCTCAATGCGTTGCGAAATATCGTGATGATATTCGTCACTATCGACTTCAACATCAAGCCAAATAGGTTTGTCTTTGAGTTGTTCCTCACTCAATTCAAGTAATGCTATATGTTCAGTCAAGATTGCCTTAAGTTGCTCAACCGGCTTTTTCACCATCAGTAATTGCTGTGTCGTTGGCACGGTGAGTCGCTCAACTTCACAGCGTTCATTCGTGACATCAACTAGGTGAACAAACTTTTCCTGACGCGCTTCATCAAACGATAAGGCAATTGGCGAACCGCAGTATCGGATGTGTTCAGACTTGGCAATTTTTTGGCTTTGATGAATGTGTCCAAGCGCTAAATAGTCATAGGGTGGAAACGCATCGGCGGGAAACGCATCTAGCGTACCAATATAAATCTCTCTTACCGAATCACTTGTGCTGGCACCGACTGTCGTTAAATGCCCTGTGCCAACAATAGGTAACGCGTTACCCGAAGTACAGGTTTTTGCTTGCTCAAAATGATGTAAATACTGATCGGCAATCGCCTGTTGTAATTGTTGTTGTTTTGCTTGCGCATCTAAACCAGCAATACTTTTGACAACATCTCGTGGGCGAATAAAAGGTATGGCGCTGATCACACCGACAGGCTCGCCCGCGCTGTTGTTAATGACAATGTTTTGCGCTTGATTACTGTCAATATGAGTGACGATATGGCTGTTTAAATAAGCCAATACTTGTTTTGATTCACCCAACATAGCCACTGAGTCATGATTACCTGCCAACAAAATAAGTTGGCAATTAAGTTGGCTTACTTTGGCAATAAAATCGAAGTACATTTCGCGAGCATAGCTTGGCGGATTTGCGGTATCGAAGATATCGCCAGCCACAATAATCGCATCAACTTGATGTGTTATAGCTTGCTCGACCAACCAAGTTAAAAATGCCTGATGTTCATTTGCCCGGCTTTTGCCGTAAAAATACTGGCCGAGGTGCCAATCTGAGGTATGGATTAATCGCATGATTTCCAAAGCATTATTTTTTCACTCATTCTACTAAAATAAATAGGGTCAGGTACATAGAAATAAATAAAGTAAACCTGCCCCCATTTAACTTTGAAACAACCAGCAATTTATATCATTTCAAATTAATTTATTAACATGTCTTTACATTGTTTGTATCAATAACCTGCTATAAAAATACATCAAGGTTAATTTACTGTTTTACAATTGTATTTTCGGTTGAAAATAACAGGCGTGGATTAACCTAAACGGATCAGGGCATTGAACCACCTCGCCTCAATCGTTGCTGACAAAGCTGTAACAAGGGAAAGATAAACATAATCATTAAAGCAAAGGAAGGATGTATGCGAAATAACGGTAACTTAGTCACTGATGCCAACGTTAATGTCTGCTTTGGGCGAGTAAGTGACCCTCTCTTAGGACAAAACCTCTCCGCTCATGTTATCGGGTATGGTGGCTTTGGTAGTTTCAACAACTGGAACAACCCTTATGGTTTTGGTGGTTTTGGCGGATTTGGCAGTTTTAATAGTTGGAATGACCCTTATGGTTATGATGGATTTGGTTATTCTAATAGCGCATTTGGTTGTATGAACAATTTATCATTATATGGTACATCTTGCCTCTATGCTTCTATTCTTAAAAAAGGCTATGATAATCAATACTATTGTACTAATGGTGTTAACGCGGTTGTTGAAGCTGATAATGAGGAGGAAGCCGATAAGTATTGTGACGCTTTGAAAAGCTATATTGAAAACGATAGCTTGTTAATTGCAATACAAGAAGGTGCTGTTGAGTTTTCTGAAAGTTATAAAATTGAATATATATCATTTGCGAAATTTAAAGAGATAACAGGCTTAGACTCTTTTGAATATATTGAACTCAATGACTATATGACTTCTATAAACGGTAATTTGTTCGGCGTTTATGAACCACAAGATAACCTTTGTAGCATGTTTGGGCTAGGTTATATCGCTGACAATATACCATCTATCCTTGACAAGTGTATTAAACATGACCAATGCATGAATGAATATTTATGTAATAGTTCATCGTGGTTGACAACTCCTTTCAAAGATAGTGTATGCGGAGCATGTAACCTTGACTTTTTTAAGGATTGATCACATGAAGTTTGTTTTAATTTTTTTATTGATCAATATTTCAGGGTGTAGTTTGTTGACCACCGCGAAATTTTCAATTATCAACGCGAATAAACTTCCAGAACATATAAATATTAGTAAACCTGTTCACTCTGCATATCTTAGTTATAGTATGGGAGCAACTTACCCAACTTTATATATGCTGAATAATAAAGGGAACACTATAAAACGCAGTAAATGCAAAAATTTAGGTTCAGGAAGGATGAAGTTTTGGGACAATCCTTACTATCATGTTATGGAGTGCGATGGTCAACGTCTAGTTTTCGAAACTCGATGGCTCAAATGGGAGAGATTTGTTGTTGAAAAGCCTCTATCAAGCTGTGAAGAAAGACAAGCTAGTCTTGAAAAAGAATTGTTACGCCTACTGTCTTTTTATGAAGACAAAGTAACAACACATAACGTTTTTATTAGAGAATTCGCCTATTTAGCTATCTCTATTCGAGATATTGAAAAAGTAACGTATTTTATTAATCTCCTAGATCAAGCCGAGAATTATTACTCTCCGCTGGAGGCAAAACATTTACAAGCTGAGTTAAAAGGCGTTGTAGCTATTTTTCAACAAGACATAGATAAAGCGACGTTTTATCTAAACATGGCTGCTGAGAGTGAACCAAGTAGTTTCATGAAAACATACGGCCCAAACCTTCTGTTAGCGAATATGTTACTCCCTTTAGGTGAAAAGCAAGCGGTAATTAACTATCTAGAGAAAGTCAATCAACGCTATTGGAATAACGATGAAAAAGTAACGATCATGATTAACAATATAAACAAAGGGCGAGAAGAAATAGGTTACAATAGCTTTGATACAGAAGGCATGGCTTATTGTTATAAAAATGACACTTGATTAACTAGGGCATTTGCCTAGATAAATCAGCTCAGCCTCTCAACTAGGGTTAATACTTCCCCAAGTTTTGAGGCTTTTTAACGTCTGCTTTAGCGAAGTTAATTCTGCCTAATTTGAAAGGCGTGAATGTCTGCAAATCGCTCAAAGCAGAATCAGAACTACGTGCCAACAACCGTCCTTCTGGACTCTCTAATATAAATGGCGCTCAAAATCCATTTCACTTCTCAATACTCTGACAATTAGAATATTTGCATCTTGTTCTTGATAAAAAATAACATGAGAATTATGTAAGGCTCGCTTTAAGCCTAAGCTTATTTCATCTGCAGAGAGACCGATGAATTTATTTTGAATAATAAGTTCAAACTTATCATGTAATCCTATTAAGTAATTTGATGCTTGTTCTTTACCAAAGTTTAGCACCCCATATTCATAAATTTCAGCCAGATCACTATCAGCTTTATTAGAAAGAATATAATTAGCCATTTAATCCTAGCTTAGCGTCAACGTCTTTCATTATATCTGTTACCGATCTTGTACTAACACCACTTGCTAGACCATCTGATATTGCTGATTGAAGAATACGTAACCTATCATTATTTTGCTGATCTTTTCTGATTAGATCTCTTACATACTCACTATCGTTAGTATAGTCACCACAACTAATTCGACTTTTAATCCAAGCATCTTGTTGCTCAGTGAACGTAATTGTTTTTCTTACAACAGCCATACAAACCTCAAATTAACACCAATATTAACACTATTGGTTCATTGTAGTGTAAATATCACAATAAAGGTAGGTAAATTAAGGAGAGTCTTATGCCAAGCGCAGAGTAAAGTGTTTCACTGATTGCATGTCTCTAGCCCGCCCTATTCTATCTGTCAGATGAAGTTCAACCCTGTTCATCGAAACTTGCTACAATTAAACAATAATAACTATAGGAAAGTCATATGTTTGAAGTAAATTATCTGGCGGTGATAGTGGCGGCTGTATCGAGCTTTATCTTAGGTGGTCTATGGTATTCGCCAGCCCTCTTTGGTAAAGCGTGGATGCGTGAAGCAAATTTTGATGAAAATCAGGCTGGCCATCCAGCGAAAGTGTTTGGCTTTGCCTTCCTCTTTTCGTTTATTGCTGCACTTTGTTTTGCCAGCCTTGTCGGCCCAGCGCCTGAGTTGATGGTTGCCATTCACTACGCCTTAATCGTTGGCATAGGTTTTGTTGCCATGAGTTTTGGCGTTAATTATCAATTTAGCAACAAAAGCTGGACCTTACTGTTTATAGATAGTGGTTATCACTTAGGACAGTTTTTACTGTTCGCGCTAGTTTACGCCTTTTGGCCACAATAGGCTTATTGTTGATGGCTTTTGATGGTTATAGTCGGCCCCGTCGCTAGGCTTGCTTCATCAATGGTCATCAATTTATTGTAGCGAATCATCGAGCTGATCGAATCAATATATGCCTGCCCGCGCTCTGAATACTTATCTAAAGTCGTTACGAGTTCAAGCCCACTGATTAGTTGCCCTTGTTCTCTTAATTCTAGCCGTTTATTGCGAAGCTTTTGATACGCGCTACCTCGATTAAGGTTGAGTAAATAGCCTCGTACCGAATCAAGCGGGCTATCAAACCTAGCAATGCCATAATTTCCCAGCTCTTTGCGTTGAGCTTTTGGCTTCATTCCTCTACCAGAGTAGTCCCATTGACCAAAAAAGGCATTACCTTCTAGAGTAAAGCGCGAGGTTGCCCAGCCACTCTCTTCAGCCGCTTGTGCTAACGCCAATGACGGTGGCACAATATCTAAGCGCTTTAATAGCGTTTGTTTGTGTGTTTTAGTCAACGTTGAGTCAAAGGACTTGCTAATTACGCGGTACTTAATTAACAAGGCTCGATAGTCAGCTTCTGTGATTTGATTGTTAATTACCAATTCTCTAAGTGCTAGTACTTCTTCATTTGCCAATAATACCAGTGGCGCCATCAGCCGAAAAAACACTTCTTTTTTTATCGCCACAGGCAATGATGATGAGGAATGTTGCCAAGTTTCATTAACTCGCTCAAATGTAAACGGTGGTACCTCTCTATGACCACTTTGCCACTCTTCATTAGTGTAACGGTGCTTTTTAAATAGGGCATAGAGTTCATCTAATGAGTCGACATAAACTACTTGTTCCTGCTCAAAAGCAGCATGCTTTTGTTTCGATTCAAGCGTACCATCAAGCTGATTATTACTCGTCTTTTGCTCTTGCGTTATTTTTTTTACCGGTTGATTATTATCTGGCTTTTGCTCTGGCTGCTCAGTGCAACCCACGAGACCGATAACGGCACCAATAAATAATAGCGCTTTACATTGATCAATTAGCATTCAAAAATTGCCTTTTAAATAACATATGTAATAACAGACTAACAATCTTGTGTGAAAATCAAACAAATTTTGTGTTAAACATTGTTATTCGTGATACAACTTGAATAAGATTTTTAGATCAGTAAAAAGTGGCTTTTTTGCCAACGTAAGTTAGGAGATTATGTGGAATATAAAACGATAACCAGCAGTGCTAAAAAGCATATTGCTTTAGTAGCCCACGACAATATGAAAGCCGACTTAGTTGTTTGGTGCAAAAAGTATGTTGATAAATTAACTAACCACGCGTTATTTGCGACCGGTACGACGGGAAGTTTATTAAAAAACGAAACGGGCCTAAACATTACTGCCTTGATCAGTGGCCCGCTTGGCGGTGACCAGCAAATAGGCGCGCTGATCACGGAACAAAAAGTCGACATGATGGTGTTTTTCTGGGACCCGCTTGAAGCGCAACCCCACGATCCCGATGTTAAAGCACTACTGAGGTTAGCTGCCGTTTGGAATATTCCCGTCGCCTGTAATCAAGCCTCTGCTGATTTTCTGATCACCTCGAGCTTATTTGATCAGAGCTACGAAAAATCTGTACCAGATTACGACAAATACATTGCTCAAAGAACCTAATACCCGAAAATGTGCGCTACTTAAAAATCACGTCTTTGGTCGAGCGCACATAAGTGCGCGTTTGTGGCTTGGTCCATTGGCCATTCTTTAAGTATGAGGTTGAAACACTGATCGTCTCGCCCATCAATTTACTGGTTGATTTTACTTTGGTAATGCCGTTTTCATTGCCTGTCACATCCTCATACGCAGCAAAACTGGTGTCATCAATGATTTCAAGACTGCCTTGAGTGTAAAAATTTGCGGTGGTGAAATAGTAAAATACAAGCGCTTGTTTATCGTGATCGAAAAAGATATATGACTCACCACCATACTCACCGTTATTTATCGAGTGTATCGTTTTTAATGCTTTACCATTAAGCGCTCGCTCCCATCGAGTGACATCGATAACCGGGCGCTCACCTTCTGCGACGGCAAAGTTTGACTCCCAAGTACCTAAATATCCGGCAAACATTTCAAGCTCTTTAACAAAGCCTGTTTGCTCAGTTGGGGTTGGCGTCTTGCCATGACTAGCAAATGTAACCAGTGAGATGAAAGTACATAGCATCAAGGTACTAATTAATTTTACTGTTGTCATTATTCGTTTGCTCTTTCGATTGTTGCTCAACGTATTTGTCTAGTTGTTCTCGTTTGTGATCTATTACAACTGTAGCAGAAATTTTATCGTGTATTGCTTGGCGATTAGGGTCCCAAAACACTTGTAAAAAGCCAAGTAAGCCTGTTGCAATACCAGCGCCATAACCACCGTAACGGCCAAAGCTGTCCCACAGCGACAATGGCGTACCATCAAGTTGAATAACTCTAATACCCAAAAGCTTTTTGCCTAACGTTTGACCGTGCCACGCAGAGGTTAAAACCGTAAAATAAAAGGCTGCCCAACCAAAGCCTAAGCCCAAGTCCTGAATAAGGGCTTCAATATATTGAATAATCGAATAAACGGGCCGGTCTTTTTTCGGTTGCTCATCTGCTTGCAAAGTAGCTACGCTTTGCTGTGGTTTTGTAATTAATGGCGGGGTGTTTTGCTCAGTACTGTGCTGTGGTGCTAGCGACTGCTCGTGATAGCTAATCAAATATTTGGCTAATTGCCTTTGCTCTTCAACAGGTAATGGCGTGTGAGTCGCTAATTCACCATACATTTGTTCGATAACATCGCGCTTAAAGGCGATGCCCTCAAGCAGATCAAGTTTGGTGACTAACTCTTGTTGCCAACACTCTATCGAACTACATTCACTGGTGTTAATGGTACTTATGACTAAACCTGTGGTTGCGGTAAAGGCAATCGCTTCATCGGCAGATAATTCTTTATCGCCTACTAACAAAGGCTGAGTATTTACCACTTCGTTGTTTGATGATTTGTTTAATGGGTCAATGATCATTGGCAGGAGAGAAAATAATGCAATAAATAGAAATATCGCCGCCAGCCATCTGGCTATTGCTCGTCGTTTTTTGCCATATTTTCTATTTTGTTGCGCGTTTTTATCAAAAAACTGGGTCTTTGATACACGGTAAAACGTGATCGACAAAAAGATGGCTAACAGCTCGCCCGGTGCATCGCTAAGTAAAGCGATGATAAACAAATCAACAATCAATGCCAGTAAGCGCCGCGACGGCGTAGCGAGTGATAAGCCGAATAGTGATTGGTCAATCTGAAAAGCAAACGGCGTTAAGACTTTCATAGTATCGTTTTTCGATAAAATGGTCTCACTTGCCGCTTGTTCTTGATAAAGTGGATGTTCCTGCTCGTTTTTAGGCTCGCTCATACTCTTCCTTGCTCTAGTTAAAGCAGTTTTTTAATGCCTTGGGTTAATCCAGCAACGGTTAAACCATACATGCGCTGCTCAAAAATCTGATTGATAATGCCAATCGAGTGATAATAGCGCCACGCTTCTTCGGGTTGTGGATTTAACCAAATCACTTTGTCGAAATGATCGAGTACTCTTCGCAGCCAGACTTCACCCGCTTCTTGGTTCCAGTGTTCAACACTACCGCCTGGATAGGTGATTTCATAAGGCCCCATGGTGGCGTCGCCAACAAAAATCACTTTGTAATCACTAGAGTATTTATGCAGCACATCGTATAAGTCAATCGTTTCGCTGTGGCGCCGTTGATTGTTTTGCCATACTTTTTCATAAACACAATTGTGAAAATAGAAAAACTCTAAGTGTTTGAATTCGGTATGCACCGCACTAAAAAGTTGCTCGCAAACCTTAATGTGATCATCCATTGAGCCACCAATATCGAAAAACATCAATAGCTTGACCGCATTATGACGCTCGGGCTTCATTTTTAAATCAAGGTAACCAGCATTTTTGGCCGTTGCCGATATTGTGTCGTCCATATCAAGCTCTTCGCTCGCGCCAGTGCGAGCGAATTGTCTGAGCTTTCTCAGGGCTACTTTTAAATTGCGCGTGCCTATTTCTACTTCGTGATCGAGGTTTTTAAACTCTCGTTTATCCCAAACCTTTGCAGCTTTGCGATGACGAGATTCCTTTTGACCAATGCGAACACCTTCAGGGTTATAACCATAAGCCCCAAAGGGCGATGTACCACCGGTTCCTATCCACTTATTGCCGCCTTGGTGGCGTTTTTCTTGCTCTTTTAATCGCTCTTGCAAGGTTTCCATCAGCTTTTCAAAACCGCCAAGCGCCTCTATTTGCGCCTTCTCTTCCTCGGTCAGTAATTTTTCCATTTGCTTTTCTAGCCACGACTGAGGAATTTCAGATAAATCTAATTCGAGTGACTCAACACCTTCAAAGTAATCTGCAAAGGCGCGATCAAAGCGATCGTAAAAACGCTCATCTTTCACCAAAATTGCCCGACTCAGTGAATAAAAACCATTTAAATCAGCAAAAACCAAATGTTGCTCTAATGCGCGAAGCAAATCCAACAACTCACGTAAAGTACAGGGAACTTTGTATTCTCTTAGCTTAAAGAAAAAACTTATTAGCATGTTTTAGCGTCCAGCGCGTTGTAAAAAGGCTAGTTTTTCAAACAGGTGAACGTCTTGCTCGTTTTTCAATAATGCACCGTGTAGTGGTGGAATCACTTTACTTTGGCGTTTTTCTTTAATTAACTCAGGATCAATATCTTCGGCTAATAATAATTTTAACCAATCGATAAGCTCAGAGGTTGACGGCTTTTTCTTTAAGCCAGGGATCTCGCGTAAGTCAAAAAACATAGCTAACGCTTCATCGAGTAAATCTTTTTTGATGGTTGGGAAATGCACATCAACGATCGCTTGCATTTGCTCAGCATCTGGAAACTTTATGTAATGGAAGAAACAGCGGCGTAAAAACGCATCGGGTAATTCTTTTTCATTATTTGATGTGATAATCACAATTGGCCGCTGAGTCGCTACCACCTTTTCTTGCGTTTCATAAACGAAAAACTCCATTTTATCGAGCTCTTGAAGTAAGTCGTTCGGGAACTCGATATCGGCTTTGTCAATTTCATCAATGAGTAATACTGGGCGCTTGTCTTTGGTAAAAGCGTGCCAGAGTTTACCTTTAACAATATAGTTGGCGATATCATGAACTTTATCGTCACCTAACTGGCTATCGCGCAAGCGTGAGACCGCATCGTATTCATATAAGCCTTGTTGTGCCTTAGTAGTAGATTTGATATGCCATTGGATCAGCTCAGTACCTAGGCTTTCGGCTAACTCCTCAGCCAACATCGTTTTACCGGTGCCGGGTTCACCTTTAATTAATAATGGACGTTGTAAGTGAATAGCTGCGTTTACGGCTAATTGAAGATCGTCTGAAGCAATGTAATTACTTGTGCCCTTAAATGCTGTCATGAGTTGTATTACACCTTAAATTTTAAATTCTGTGATACTTTTATCGTTCTTTATAACTTTTTTATATATATGTTATAACGAAATATCACTTCTTTTTATTTGTATAGAGGCTAATCTTAACGAGTTAAGAAAAATATTCCACAGGATTTGAAATGGCGAGCATATACCAAGACAATTCAACATCTATTGGCAAAACGCCTTTAGTTAAATTAAACCGTGTAACCGGTGGTAACGTTTACGCGAAAATCGAAGCACGTAACCCAAGTTTCTCAGTAAAGTGTCGTATCGGCGCTAACATGATTTGGGATGCTGAAAAGCGTGGCGTATTATCCCAAGGTAAAGAGATTATTGAACCGACGAGTGGTAATACAGGTATTGCCCTTGCTTTCGTGGCAGCTGCACGTGGCTACGCAATCACTTTAACCATGCCAAATACTATGAGCCTTGAGCGTCGTAAGTTGTTAGCGGCGCTTGGTGCAAAGCTTGAGCTCACCGAAGGCGCTAAAGGTATGAAAGGCGCAATCGAAAAAGCAAAAGAAATTGCTGAGTCAGATGAAAAGTACGTGTTGCTAGGGCAGTTCGACAATCCAGCGAATCCAGAAATTCACGAGCAAACCACTGGCCCTGAAATCTGGCAAGATACTGATGGGAATATCGATATTTTCGTTGCTGGTGTAGGTACAGGTGGTACTATCACGGGTGTTAGCCGTTACATCAAAAACACCCAAGGTAAAGCGATTACGTCAATTGCTGTTGAGCCGACAGATTCTCCAGTGATCAGCCAAACCTTAGCAGGTGAAGAAGTAAAACCTGGACCACATAAAATCCAAGGTATTGGCGCCGGTTTTATTCCTGGCAACTTAGATCTTGAAATCATTGATGGTGTTGAGCAAGTATCAAACGAAGAAGCAATGGAAATGGCGCACTTACTGATGCGTGAAGAAGGTATTTTAGCGGGTATTTCGTCAGGAGCGGCAGTTGTAGCGGCAAAACGTTTAGCCGAAAAACCTGAAAATGCAGATAAAAATATCGTGGTTATTTTGCCAAGTTCTGCAGAGCGTTACTTGTCGAGCCCATTATTTTCTGAGTCATTTACCGACAAAGAACTCGTTCAGTAATCAATTATTGATTATTTGATTAAAAAAGCACCTAACGGTGCTTTTTTTGTTTTTACTAAAGCTTAATAGCTTTTTATTTATCAAAAATTAGTTATGATAAATTCAAATGGATGTAATTAACGATTAAAACCCGATGAAAACCTTTGCCAAACTGTCAGTGCTGTTATTTTCTTTATTCTTGCTTGGTTGTGAGAGTGAAGATGATATTACCGAAATCCCTAACCCCGAAATTGTCGCCGTTGAGTTTTTTAATGCGCTCTACAACGAGCGCAACGTAAAAAAAGCAGCCAGTGTGTGTAGCCCAGCATTGGCGCGTATTGTGATGCACTATCACTCACCAGAAGCGGTCGCTCGTCACTTATTTAACATGCAGTATGACCAAGTAAAAATAACACCTGACGACAGCGGCGTTAAAGTACGAGAACAATTTAAAGATAATGCGACGGTTACGTTGTACTTCGAAGGGACCTACTTAGAAGAAAAACACCGCGACGTTAAGCGCGTTGCCATGTTACAAGTCAACGGCAAATGGGTTATTGATAAAATTTTAAAAGATCCGTTCTAGTGCTGAAATATTCGTAACGAACCTTTCCCCTAGCCTTTGCATATTGGAATGGGCAAATATAAAAGTCACGTATAATTTAAGGGCTGTGAATGAAAAATTCATAGCCCTTATTTTTTAACTGCTTTATTCAAGTGATGTGCACTTATTCATGGATTAACCAAACAGTTCAGAGTGAGAGCCACAGCGCACTAAGATCAATTCCTCGGCTTCCCAATCAACATCCCATATCAGTAAAAAGTCAGGTTGAATATGACACTCCATGTGAGGCTGCCAATTACCTTGCAACAGGTGTGGTTTGTATTGACTTGGTACTGTTCCTGTTATAATTAGATGCTTATCTATTAACTCTTTTAATAGTTTAGTGTTATGCCGATTATTCTTAGCAGCTCGTTTCAAATCCTTTTTAAAAGAACTCTTCGTTCTAATCTTTAGCACTGCTACTGCCTAGAATATCGTTAAATAAATCGTCAGTAGAATCATAAACATCTTCAGTAACAGGCGCCTCCATCGCCTTTAAAGTGTCTTGATTAGGCACTTTTAATTCAACTGGAAATTCATGGCGCAACTTGACTTGACTTAAAAAGATTCGGATAGCATCAGACATACTCATACCTAACTCCGAAAGAATAGCTTCAGATTCGTGTTTTAACTCACTAGAAACTCTAGCTCTAACCATTTCAGTTTTCATAATTTGTACCTCGTATGTGCTACAAATTTAGTATAGCAATGACAGACGTTCATAGCTAGACATAAATATTCGTTGCAAGAACGTACTGATTAGCTTTTGGGAGAGTGGTTACTTGACGATACTATACTATTAGGGGGCAGAGTCAGCGAACTCTGCCCCCTAATCGATTAAACTCGATAATCTCAGATACCTTAGGCACCATTAATGCTATCAAGATTATTTTGCAAAGACTTTACCTTCACGGCGAGGATCGGCGCCACCGATTAATTGATTACCTTCAAGTTCAATCGCCTGAATGCCTGAGTTTAGGTTGCGTATGACAACTTCGTGGCCCATCGCTTCAAGCTGACTTTTAAGTTTTGCGACGTCCGTCCCCTGCTCTAACGTTGTCACCTTATTGCGATTAGTAACACGCGGTAAATTAATCGCTTCTTGAGGTGTCATGTGCCAATCGAGGATAGCAATCATCGATTGCGCGACGTAATTAATAATACGACTGCCGCCTGGTGAGCCTATCGCTAACTTCAAACTACCGTCTTTGTTAAATACCATCATTGGCGCCATTGAGCTGCGTGGGCGTTTATTTCCTTCCACCCGATTGGCGACCCACTTGCCATCGCGTTTTGGCGATAGTGCAAAATCGGTTAACTGGTTATTCAAAATAAAACCATTAACCATTAATGCCGAGCCAAACGCCATTTCTACTGAGCTAGTCATTGAAATGGCATTACCTTTGGCATCTACCACCACGATATGGCTAGTTGACGGTAACTCAAAGCTATCGTTATTAGCAAAAGCAAAAGCCCCTTGTGGCGAGCCCGCAACAGCCTTGCCCATATCTTTAGTTTTATCGATTAATTGAGCGCGACTGGCAATATACTGAGGCGCTAATAAACCTTCGATTGGCATTTGAACAAAAGCCGGATCGGCCACGTATTTGTCGCGATCAGCAAATGCTAAGCGTGAACTTTGCGTAAATAAATGCACAGCCTCAAGCGAGTTTGGTGTCATTTTAGCTAAATCAAAGCCCTCTAATAACGCCAGCATTTGGACAACAGCAATACCACCTGAGCTAGGTGGTGCCATGCCACAAATTTTGTATTGACGATAAGGCCCACAAACGGGCGCCTGCTCTATGGCTTGATAATGTTGCATATCGTCGAGTGTTAAACGACCCGGCGCAATCGCTGCGTTTTGTACTTTGCTGACAATATCTTTTGCGATCCATCCTTGATAGAAAACATCAATGCCTTCTTGAGCAATGGCTTTATATACCCGCGCTAACGGTTTATTAACTAAGACATCACCCGCTTGAATCGCTTTGCCATTTGGAAAAAAGTAGCTTGAAATTTCAGGTAATTGCGTAATACCGGGGTTAAATTGCATCTCAACTAATTTGGCTAATCGAGGTGAAACGATAAAGCCATTGTCTGCTAATTCAATCGCGTCGCTAAACAACTCATGCCATGGTAAGTGACCGTATTGATCATGCGCTTGTTTTAGCGCAGCTAATACACCGGGCACACCAACCGACCGCCCACCAACAACGGCTTCTATCCAACGTACGGCTTTGCCATCTTCACCAATAAATAAATCAGGTGTCGCGGCTTTTGGCGCAGTTTCACGACCATCAAATGTGGTGAGTGCTTTATTATTGGCATTGAAATGTAAAATAAAGGCACCACCACCAATTCCTGACGATTGCGGTTCAACGAGGGTTAACACCAGTTGTACTGCGATTGCCGCGTCGATTGCGCTACCACCTTTGGCTAAAATATTACGCCCTGCTTCGCTAGCATATGGGTTAGCCGCCGCCACCATATAACTTGTGCCAACAACCCCTTCTTTTTGCTCATAACCGGTTGCGGCTTCTGGCTCCCGTACTTCAATAGCGCGCGGTGCTTTTGCCCAAACATTTGTGCTAAGCAGTGCTGCAATAAGTAGTAATGCTTTAATTTTGAATTTAGCGTTTATTTTTACTGGCATTTTTTATTGTTCACTTTTTCCATTCAATTGATGGTGGCTCGGGGTAAAAGATAACTGAAATTGATTGAACCGTATAAAGTTATCGATCATTTGTTGATACTTTGCCTGATCTTGCTCAAGTAATGCAAGTGCGTGCACACAGGCTTCAAAGCTCGATAGCGCTTGTTGTTTTTTGGTTTTTCTAATGTGATAAAAACATTCAATATTATCAGGCAACGCCAAGCTTGGTAATTGTTGTAGTGGTTTTGTCAGCTGATACATTCGATACGCCTTTTTCCACGTGCCATCAATAATTATCAGTCCTTTAATGGATTGACCATTTATTTGCCCGTTACTTACTTCAGTTAAGCTCGTTGCCTGCTCGTTTGGGTGTAACACATAACACGGTGAATTTTGCTCAATAAATTGCGCTAATTCCATGCTGGTTGAAAAGTCTTCGCCGACAAGAATATCAATCTTGTCTAACGATTGGGCTAATAAGCTAACCGTGCCCTTAGTTTGTTTAACTTCACTTGGATGTTGCAACACCAAAACATTGATTGAATTTTGCACATCACAAGTAAATTGGCAAATACACGCCTTTTCCGGCCGTTGGCAACTGGAACAATAGGCGCGTTTCTTTACTGTTTGATTCGAGCCGCTCTTTGACAGGTTTTCTGATGACATTTCTGGTAACACGATGCTACAGCTAATTAATTATCGTTATATTGTATGTGCTAACCCATAATGTGTTAAGGAAAAACTATCGGCTTTGATTTTCGCTGATTGCTTGCTACCCTAGCCCAACAATAATAACGACCATTAGTCATTTTGTTATGAAGTTACTTCACGCAGCCCCGTCAAAACCTCATCAATGGTTTATCCCTGTTCTGGTTAGCCTGATTGCACTAATATGCTTTATCTTTGAATCACATCTCTTTGGCTCGTTAGGTTACAGCCATATGGCAATTAGTGAAGGGCAAGTTTGGCGCTTGTTAAGCGGTCATTTTTTTCATGCTAATGACAATCATCTAATAATGAATTTAATGGGCCTGTGGTGCTTATGGTTATTACACGGTGATTATTATCACTACCGAAACATGGCCGCATTATATCTCATTAGCGCTATAACGACTGGGCTTGGTATGTTCTATTTTGATCCTGATGTTGAAATTTACGTCGGCTTGTCGGGCATTTTACATGGCGTGTTGATTTGGGGTGCATTAAAAGATATCCAACACAAGTACAATATGGGTTACCTATTGCTATTTGCTACGATCGGAAAAATTGGGTTTGAGCAATACTTTGGTGCTAGCGATGAAGTGGTAAAACTTATTGAGATGAACGTTGCGGTTAACGCCCATTTATTTGGTGCGATAGGCGGTGTGCTAGCTTATTTGTTAGATGTAAAAAATAAAACAGACGCCAACAAAAAAGCCACCTAAAAGGTTAACGCCGATCAGTTAATCGTGTTTTTAGATTCCGAGCTTCGTCGGAATGACTCATAATCGTCATACCGGCGAAGGCCGGTATCTTATTTCCTAGCTTAACTAACTGGCATTACACCTAAACGGTGGCTTTTCTTTAATGGGTTAAAGTGTGTTTTCAAACAGCTTATAAATTCTGCGGTATTCATCTAACCATGAGCTTGGCTGAACGAAGCCATGCGGTTCAACCGGATAAATAGCGGTTTCAAAGTTCTCTTTTTCCAGTTCGATTAAACGCTGCACTAAACGAACGCTATCTTGGAAAAATACGTTGTCGTCAACCATCGGCGCATTAATTAACAGGGGTTTATTTAACCCCTCGGCAAAATAAATCGGTGAACTGCGCTCATATGCGATTTTATCATCTTCTGGTGTGTTTAATATGTTCGACGTATAACCGTGATTGTAATACGCCCAATCAGAAACTAATCGCAGCGCCGAGCCTGATTGGAAGGTCTCTGGCTCGTTAAATAACGCCATCAAGGTTAAGAAACCACCGTATGAACCACCATATGTCCCGATGCGGTTGCGATCTACATTGGCATTTTCCACCAACCATTCAACGCCGTCTAACATATCTTGCACTTCCGGCTTGCCCATGTGGCGATAAATCGCAGTGCGCCAATCTCGGCCGTAACCTCTTGATGCTCGATAATCCATATCGATAACTACGTAACCTTGCTGTGCCAACATCGAGTGGAACATGTACTCTCTAAAGTATCCTGACCAACCCAAGTGTGAATTTTGTAAATAACCAGCGCCATGACTAAACATGACCGCGCGATGTTTCTCTTGAGCTTGGTTAAAATTCTTTGGTAAGTAAACGCGCGAATAGATTGGCTCATCTTGATGTGAAGATGGCACAGCAACAACCGATGGCGCAACAAAAGGCATCGATTTAAACTCATCCGATACCGTATAAGTTATTTGCTGTGGCTGTGCGTTATTGGCCATGTCGATAACATATAACTCTGGCGGCATAGTCACCGTAGAGTGTTCAATTAACAGCTTTGACTCATCAGGGCTGAGTGCGTAGTCATTCATCCCGCCCATATCGGTTAACGCTTGAATTTCACCGCCTGCCGTAGCGACTTTGTATATCTCATAAATACCGGGGTGTTTAACATTAGCTTTGAAGTAAATTTCACTCTCATCTTGGCTAAGCGTCAAATCACTAACTTCATATTGACCCGAGGTAATTTGCTTAACTTTGCCTTTTAGTGATTTGGTGTACAAATGCGAGTAACCCGATTGCTCAGATAAAAAATAAAGCGTGTTGCTCTTGTTTAACCAACCAAATTCGTTAAAGGTATAGTTGATCCAAGCTTCGTCGTGTAAACGGTGCTGATTGGTCAGCTTATTCTGCAGTAAATCAACCGTTGCGATCCAACGATCTTTGTTGTCCCATGCTTCAAGCATTACGGCAACTTGATTACCATCTGCTTGCCACTTGATCGGATCCCATGTTCTCATGACATGGATATTACGCGGTGATTTTTTTGACTCATAGGTTTTGCCTTCACGCTGATAGTTTTCTTGGCGCACGCTAGCTAAAACATCCTCGTCAAATCCCGGCAGTTGATCGTAGCTCAATGGAAATTTTTGGCCTGATTTTAAATCGAGTAAAAACAGCTGCTCTTGATATTTGCGGTTGTCAGCAACCCGGTGGCGCACTTTTTCAGCCTTAATATGGCCATCGCTGGCAATATAATTTGGCATAATGTCGCTTTCATCACGGGTTGGGCCTGCTTTAGTAATACTCACTACCATCTTGTCACCTTTGGGCGATAAACTGGCGTGAACCACGCGATTACCCTTGCCTAAGTAAAACTCAGTCGTGGTAATTGAACTATTTTGCGCTTTGAGCTTGTCGGCTTGCTCTGCCCTTAAGTTGTCATTGCGCTTTTGCAGTGCAATATAATCAATTAATTCGTGCTGCTCTTGCGCAATGTAACTCAAACTCTCATCACTGCTAGGCGCTTCACTCATGACAAGGCTTGCTAGCTCAACAATGCGATTATCGCGAAGACTGTGTTGGAAAAATTTATCACCAACGCGATAGGCAACATCGCCATTGGTCAAAAACATCGCGTCACGCTCAGTAACAGAGGTATAAGTTAACTGTTGTACTTGTTGGCTCGCTAACGCTTTGACAAAAACGTTGCCACTAAAAATATACACTTCATGGGTACCCGCTTTGTTGACTTGAGCAAAACGATCAGAGGCAATGTGCATATTGGCAAGTTTGACGGTTTGCGCGCCTGCCTGCTGTGACAATGACTGCTGATATAAATCTCTTATCGGGTTACCTTCGCGCTTTTGCTGATAAAAAACCGTATTTGAATCATCTCCCCAGTACCAAGACTCAGCAGAGCGTCCCATCCAATCGGGATCTGACATAATTTTCTCAAGCGTAATAACTTTATCGCCGTTGGCTAAGTAAGCTGGTGTTGGCTGTGTTTCAACCGTTGTGGCAACACTAGCAACCGGTACATTAGCGGTATCTGTGTTGATATTAGGTGCTGACGTCGACGCACAAGCACTTAGTGATAGCGCTACGGCAATGGATAATAATTGTTTTTTCATAACCTATTCTTTTAGTTGTCCAACATGAATTGCATTGCTTTGTTAACAATCGCTTTATCTTATTTGCTCAGCGACATAGTGCAAGTGATAAACATCAACTTTTCGACTAAAGGTCGGCAATTTCGGTTTAAAACCCAACCATTAACAATCCTGTGTACTTTGATCAACAAAAGAGTCTGCTTTCAGTGACGATATTTGCTATAATCTCGCCCCTTTAAAGAATAGCGACACTATTTTTCTTTGCGTGTTCGCAACAAATTACCGGCGATTAAGGCAAGTTAATGATCCCATTACCGAAAACCACTTTGTTTGAGTATCCCAAATATTGGGCAGAATGTTATGGCAATGCGCCATTTTTGCCGATGTCTCGAGCGGAAATGGATGAGTTAGGTTGGGACAGTTGCGACATTATACTCGTAACCGGCGATGCTTACGTTGATCATCCAAGTTTTGGTATGGCTGTGATTGGCCGTATGCTTGAGTCACAAGGCTTTCGAGTCGGGATTATTGCCCAGCCCGATTGGCACTCAAAAGATGCTTTTATGGCGCTTGGTAAGCCAAACCTGTATTTTGGGGTAACCGCCGGTAATATGGACTCGATGATCAACCGCTATACCGCTGAGCGCAGAATTCGTCATGACGACGCCTACACCCCTAATAATGAAGGTGGTAAGCGCCCAGACCGCGCTGTATTAGTTTATTCTCAGCGCTGTAAAGAAGCCTACAAAGACGTACCCGTTGTGATTGGCGGCATAGAAGCAAGCCTTCGCCGCATCGCCCACTTTGATTATTGGTCTGAAAAAGTCCGCCGCTCTATTTTATTCGACGCCAAAGCTGACATTTTAATTTACGGAAATGCTGAAAGACCATTAGTTGAAGTGAGCCACCGGATTGCTCGCGGTGAAGATATCAAAGACATTACCGATGTTCGAGGCACGGCATTTATTGCCAAACAACCGTTAGCGGGTTGGCACGGTATTGACTCGAGAAATATCGATAAACCAGGCAAAATTGACCCTATTATTAGCCCTTATCAAGAGATCACACCAACGAGTTGTGATGAAAACAAAGCGCAAGATGTCGCCACAGATATTAGTAAAACCGCTCAGCCAATTCAAATTGCCGATTATCGCAATAAATCTTGGCAAGATAAGAAAAAGCCGTGGCTAACAACCTATATAAACTTACCGACATACGAGCAAGTAAAAGACAACAAGGTACTGTATGCGCATGCCTCGCGTATTTTTCACCAAGAAGTAAACCCAGGCTCAGCTAAGCCATTGGTACAAAAGCATGGCGATCGCATTATTTGGTTAAATCCACCGGCTTACCCGTTAAGTGAAGCTGAAATGGACGGCGTGTTTGGCTTGCCCTATCAACGCGTACCACACCCTGTTTATGGCGATGCCAAAATCCCAGCCTACGATATGATCAAAACATCAATTAACATCATGCGAGGTTGCTTTGGCGGTTGTACCTTCTGCTCGATTACCGAACACGAGGGCCGCATTATTCAAAGCCGATCAGAAGAAAGTATTTTACAAGAAATTGAAGATATTAAAGAGAAAGTACCGGGCTTCACCGGCGTAATCTCAGATCTAGGTGGCCCTACGGCAAACATGTACCAATTGAACTGTAAGAGCCCTAAGGCACAAGCAACGTGTCGAAAACCGTCTTGTGTTTGGCCAACCATTTGCGGCCATTTAGATACCGATCACACACCAACCATCAACCTTTATCGCAAAGCTCGCAATGTTAAAGGCATTAAAAAAGTGCTCATTGCCTCGGGCGTTCGTTACGATCTAGCAATTGAAGATCCTGAATACGTTAAAGAGCTAGCAACACATCACGTTGGCGGTTATTTAAAAATTGCCCCTGAGCACACTGAAGACGGCCCATTAAATAAAATGATGAAGCCGGGCATGGGCAGTTACCATGCTTTTAAAACGTTATTCGATAAATATTCTAAACAAGCGGGTAAAAAGCAATACTTGATCCCTTACTTCATTTCTGCGCACCCGGGCACTACAGATATGGATATGATCAATCTAGCCCTTTGGTTGAAGGAGAACGACTTCAAGCTTGATCAAGTGCAAAATTTTTATCCGTCGCCGCTCGCCAATGCGACGACCCTGTATCACACCGAAATAAATTCACTTAAAAATGTTAAACGCAACAGTGAAGCCGTGCCGGTACCCAAAGGTGGCCGCCAACGTCGTTTACACAAAGCGATTTTGCGTTACCACGATCCTGCAAACTGGCCAATTATTCGAGAGGCACTGACAAAAATGGGGCTAGCAAGAAAGCTTATCGGTTCAAAACCTGGGTGTTTAGTGCCGGCAGAAAGTAAAAGTGAAGGCAACTACCAGCACTATAAGAAAGGCGGTAAAGGTAAGAATAATGCACAAGGCTTTAAAAAAGGCGAAGGTGTAAAACGCAGCAGTAATAGCCGAGGCAAAAAAGGTTTAACGCGATTTAGTGACAACCAATTTAAGCCATCAAATAAACGAAGATAACAAACCAATGTAATTATCTAGCGCAACTGATTTACACTTAAAAAAGTTGCTCTGGCTTGGTGTTTACTATTGATAATTTGCACAGCAATAGTATCACCTCGTTTATCAACCAAGTGTCTTTGTAAGTGATTTTGACCGATCCTCTGCGTTCTTTGTGCTACAACTACGCTAGGATCGGAAACAAGCTTGTCAAATTGCGCTTTGCTAATTTTATACATAGCCACCTCAATAGTGTTTACGTCACAAATTGTTTAATAACTTGTTAAAACTTACCCAATTTCGCTGTAACAAACTGTAAATTACAACTATCACTTTGTAATGCATGCTATCGACCAATTTTAAAGTGACGTTAAGCACGCAAATCGCTATAATCGCGACCAATTTTATTGTTCAAATTGGATCTTTCATGCTCGCAGCAAATAACATTACCCAGCAGTTTGGCGCCAAGCCGCTTTTTGAAAACATTAGCCAAAAATTTGGTGGCGGTAACCGATACGGCTTAATTGGTGCAAACGGTTGTGGTAAATCAACCTTTATGAAAATTTTAGGCAGTGATTTAGAGCCAACGTCAGGTAATGTCAGCTTAGATCCTAATGAGCGCATTGGTAAATTACGCCAAGATCAATTCGCTTTTGAAGACTACTCAGTGGTTGATACTGTGATCATGGGGCATACCGAATTATGGGCTGTCAAAGAAGAGCGTGATCGCATCTATGCGCTACCAGAAATGAGCGAAGAAGAAGGTATGCGCGTTGGTGATTTAGAATCACAATACGCTGAAATGGATGGCTACAGTGCAGAGAGCCGCGCAGGTGAACTGCTAATGGGTGTTGGCATACCGGTTGAGCAACATTACGGTAAAATGAGTGAAGTTGCCCCCGGTTGGAAGCTCCGTGTATTACTCGCTCAAGCACTATTTTCAGATCCAGATATTCTGCTCTTAGACGAACCGACCAATAACTTAGATATTCACACCATTAAGTGGTTGGAAGATACGTTAAATGAACGCGATTCGACCATGATCATTATTTCTCATGATCGTCACTTCTTAAACAGTGTTTGTACCCACATGGCCGACCTCGACTACGGTGAACTTCGTGTTTATCCAGGTAATTACGATGAATATATGTTGGCTGCAACACAAGCGCGTGCTCGCTTATTAGCAGATAATGCAAAGAAAAAAGCTCAAATTGCTGAACTTCAATCTTTCGTAGCTCGCTTTAGTGCAAACGCCTCAAAAGCAAAACAAGCGACATCTCGAGCAAAACAAATCGATAAAATTCAACTTGACGAAGTCAAAGCATCGAGCCGAGTAAACCCTTTTATTCGTTTTGAGCAAGAGAAAAAGCTCTTTAGAAACGTGCTTGAAATTGAGAATCTCAACCAAGCCTATGAGGCTGACACCCCTATCCTCAAAAATATCAATTTAATGGCAGAAGTGGGTGAACGCATCGCCGTTATCGGTGAAAACGGTATTGGTAAAACCACGTTCTTAAAAGCTTTAATGAACGAAGTTACCATTGATAGTGGTGAAATAAAGTGGTCAGAAAATCACAACATCGGCTATTACGCACAAGATCATGCGCATGAATTTGAACAAGACATGACACTTTTCGACTGGATGAGTCAGTGGCGAAAAGAAGGTGATGACGAACAGGTCGTTCGCGGCTTCTTGGGTCGCCTATTATTCTCCGCCGATGATATTAAAAAGTCAGTGAAAGTACTATCGGGTGGTGAACAAGGCCGCATGTTGTTTGGTAAGCTTATGATGCAAAAACCAAATATTCTAGTAATGGACGAACCAACAAACCACTTAGACATGGAGTCAATCGAATCACTTAACTTAGCGCTTGAAAAGTTCGAAGGTTCACTAGTATTTGTTTCACACGACCGCGAGTTCGTATCAAGCTTAGCGACACGCATTATCGAACTAAAACCTAATGGTTATGTTGATTTTGCTGGTACCTATGATGAGTACCTTGCATCGCAGGATAAAAACTAACATCTTTTTATCCGTTGCTAAGCAAAAATTAAAGCCTAAATAGTTCACGCTATTTAGGCTTTTTTCTGCCCAGCTCAACGATATTAACTTTTTATTTACAATTGGCATCAGTAATAGTATAAACTTTGCACGCTAACCTAATTACATCAATAACCTGTCTAAAAAACAATTAATTAAGGAGAATAATCAATGTCGAAGCAAAAAAATGGATTTTGGGCACATATTCCAGCCAAAGAAAAGCCTGGTTTAGTTACGCTACTGTGCATTGTTGCAATAATCTGTTTATTCGGTTTAGGTGTTCAGCTAGGAAGTTTGCTCGCATAAAATAGTAATCTCCAACCTATTATTAAATACCTTCACTACTACACATAACACAAGGAGCAAAAATGGACGCTCTCTACTACATTTTTTCATGGGGCTCGCCATTAGGCTTAGCTTTATTCTTTTTCTTTTCTTGTGCCGGTGTTGGCATATTATTTTGGGGGCTTGGGCAATTCAACCGTTACCAAAACAAGCAATAACGTGACTCTATTGGTATCTATTGATAGTAATTAGCACTCGGTGAATCGAACGCGTTTTTTATTCGGTTTGGCCGTTTGCTTGAGCGCAATATATGTCAACTAACATAAACTGTTACAATCGCCCTTGTTAATAAATTGTTAATGTTAGAAGGTTGAACTATGATAAACCTCACACTAATCATTAAAAGGAACTACTATGATTTCAATTAAACAATTAACTATGGCGGTTTTGATCACAAGTGTTATTGCGACTCTGCCTATTCAAGTTTTAGCCGATGATGTCGATAAGCAAAGCATTGCTAAACTTACCCAGTATGATGACGCGTCAACAGCTACAATGGATTTTACTGTTGTTGATCATTTACTACACGCTGGTGTACTTAACATGGGCCCGTCAACCCGTGCCTATGCCAAAAAATCAAAACACACACTTGGTACGCGTTTTAAACAACACGTAGATGGTGCTACCGAAAATGAAGCAAACCGCTTCTTTTACGAACGACTCAAAAAAGATCAAGACAAAATTTTAAAGCTGAGAAAAGAATTAGAAGCTTTGCCAACGCAAACACCGTTGAATGCATACAACAGAAAAACGCAACTAGCTTATTGGTTAAACTTATATAATGTTACCGTTATCAATGAGATAGCAAGTATATATCCATTAAACAACTTGAAGCCCATTCTCCAAGGTGACGACTCAATCTTGAGTAAAAAGCTGTTGATGGTTGAAGGTACACCATTGAGCTTGAACGATATTCAATACCGCATACTCCCTGCACTCTACCCAGAAAGTGATCTATATATTTATGGGTTATATCAAGGCATTAAAGGCAGCCCAAATATTCGTCGTAAAGCTTATACCAGTGCTAATGTAGAAAAATCTCTATTTGATAATGCTACTGAATTTGTTAATTCTAATCGAGGCACTCAATTTAACGGCGGTTCTGATACCGTACGAGTCTCAAGCTTTTACCAGAGAAATGCTAACTTGTTTCCTAACTTTGAGAAAGATCTCAAAGTACACTTACAAAAATATGCTAATAATACAATTATTGAAAAAGTGAATAACGCCACTAGTTTTAAAGCGAACATTAGTAATTGGCGGGTTACTGATCTATACGGTAGCGTAACTCGTCGTGACTATGGTACTTATGTAAACACAGGTGACGGCCTAAGGTTTGCTGGAGGTAGTAAACTCTCTCAAGAACAAGTTGAGCAACTAACTAGCATCATGCGAATCCGAGCGATAAATTTTGGTGGTGGCTCTGTAACCGTAACTGACTTGCCATCAACAGAATCAGACAAATCTACAACCACTGAAAGTAGTGCTTCTGATAACTAATACCAAGTGAATTAACTATTTTTCAATAGGTATGGCACCGATTGCTAATCAATACAACTTTTGTTGATTAGCAATAAACTTTTTACGCGTAGTGAGCTACATAAGTAAAACCAGTGACTAGGAAAATAACATGAAAAAATTAAACGTTATCGTTGCGATGGGTTTTAGCCTACTAATAAGTGGCTATAGCATTGCAAATGACTGTACCTTAGCAATAAACGAGCAAGAAGCCATAAAGTGCTTAGAACGCAAGATTAAATCGTTAAAACAACAGCTCCATGAGAAAGAAAAATCAGGCTTAATACCATCAGGCGCAATAATCACCTTTCAAAGTAAATCATGCCCTATTGGTTGGCAGCCAACGCAAACCAAAAACAACATAGTAACCATTTCACCAGGACAAAATACCATAAGCTGTATTAAAAACTAAAACGTGAAATACTTGAAGATAAGCGCACTAGTTTTACCACTAATTTGTCTTGGATTACTTTGGGACCTAGCGCGCAAAGAAGTCTTTTATCTATGCGGTAATTTTGTCACAGGAACCACCCAAGCGAGTGTGGTCCGTCAACTTAATACCGCTACGTTAGCAACTTTTGAACAACATAAAATAAACGAGCTGACCGTTATCTCATTTTCTAGTGTTTTTAACGCTCATTATTACCAGTGTCAAATAAACTTCGACAATAACAATCGAGTCATTTCAGCGGATTTTATTCAATCAACTTTGTAAAAATAACACTAGCGAAAGCTAAATTTTGGACTATAGTTAAGCAAAATTTATTTTGACTAAGGATAGTCATGAAATTAACAACAGGAGTTGTCTTTGTCCTAATAGTAATAGGACATTTTATTTTCGCCGATCAATTTGGCAGATACTATTCCAAAATCCCTTTAAACCAACCATTTGACATCAACCTTAGCCAAGTTCACCGCTTTGATATTTTCATTCCAATGACACAAACCTACGATGTAAAGGTGCGTTTTGAGCGAAAAGATCAAGCATATTGGTACCTAAATTACACACTTGGCAATCTTGCAAAATACCAACAGCCCGGTATACCACTAATTGTTAGTTGGCAGCTAAAACAAGCAGAGCGAGTTATCGAATCTGATGAAATTATATCGGTCGATACATGTAAATGGACAAACGATTATGTCGATAAATGCTTAGGCTCTTTTCAAGTCAAACCTGGGCATTACCAACTCTATATTACCTTTAACAGCAGCGACAAATTCTATAGTTTACAATCAACTAAAATAAGCGTTGGCTATACTTTTAAAACAGCTCATACATGGCAAACAGAATATATTTTATGGAGTAGCCTTTTTAACTATTTTGTCGCGCCAGTTATTTTACTTTTAATTCTTGTTTTTAGTATTGCCAATCCCTTATTAAAAAAGGCCATCTCATATTACTACCGTTCAGACAAGAACAGGCGCTTGTACCAGCAAATTAAGTTTCGCGAAGAACATCAATTTTTACTCGAATATTCCAATTTAGAATATCAATTACAACAATTAGCAAGAAAAAAACGAGCACATCAAAAACAAAAAATAGTTAATCGATGGTTGAAAGTTATTAGGCGTGACGACCCACCTGATCCGTAACGAACGATTTTAGAAAAGAATTAGCTAGTATAGGTGTAGTAGCTTATATCTTCGATTAACAGGTTTAGAATTCATCTGACAAACAGCTATGAGCGATTTAGATACTTTACCAAACCCTACTACGGAGGCCGTCATCCCCTGACGTTGTTACAGGGGATCTCCTGCCATTTAGCATTGCCTTTTTTCATTAATTATTAAAAGCTCACATTGAATTTATGAGATTCCCGCATTCGCGAGAATGACATGTTTTCTTAGGTGTCTAGCAATTGGCTGACAGTGCGTAGAGCTTACCGTTTTTCCTCTACTCGAGAGTAGGTCATGTATATTCAATGCTGTTAAACGAAAAAACCCAGCCTTAGCTGGGTTCTTTCTTTTAATAGGTGTCTAGCAATGACCTACTCTCACATGGGACCTCCCACACTACCATCGGCGCAGTTGCGTTTCACTTCTGAGTTCGGCATGGGATCAGGTGGTACCACAACGCTATTGTCGCTAGACTAAAAACGTTACAATCTAGAAATCTGATATCTAATTCTATTCAAGTTCTGAGTACGTGATTTGTCTTCATACAACATGGTGTAAAACCACTTGGGTGTTGTATGGTTAAGCCTCACGGGCAATTAGTACTGGTTAGCTCAACGCCTCACAGCGCTTCCACACCCAGCCTATCAACGTTGTAGTCTCCAACGACCCTTTAGGGAGATTAAATCTCCAGTGAGAACTCATCTTAAAGCCTGCTTCCCGCTTAGATGCTTTCAGCGGTTATCAGTTCCGAACGTAGCTACCCGGCAATGCTATTGGCATAACAACCGGAACACCAGAGGTTCGTCCACTCCGGTCCTCTCGTACTAGGAGCAGCCCTCTTCAATTCTCAAACGCCCACGGCAGATAGGGACCGAACTGTCTCACGACGTTCTAAACCCAGCTCGCGTACCACTTTAAATGGCGAACAGCCATACCCTTGGGACCGACTTCAGCCCCAGGATGTGATGAGCCGACATCGAGGTGCCAAACACCGCCGTCGATATGAACTCTTGGGCGGTATCAGCCTGTTATCCCCGGAGTACCTTTTATCCGTTGAGCGATGGCCCTTCCATACAGAACCACCGGATCACTATGACCTGCTTTCGCACCTGCTCGACGTGTCTGTCTCGCAGTTAAGCTGGCTTATGCCATTGCACTAACCGTACGATGTCCGACCGTACTTAGCCAACCTTCGTGCTCCTCCGTTACGCTTTGGGAGGAGACCGCCCCAGTCAAACTACCCACCAGACAGTGTCCCCAAGCCCGCTAAGGGCCCTAGGTTAGAACATCACGCATACAAGGGTGGTATTTCAAGGATGGCTCCACACACACTGGCGTGCATGCTTCAAAGCCTCCCACCTATCCTACACATGTAGGAGCAATGTTCACTGTCAAGCTATAGTAAAGGTTCACGGGGTCTTTCCGTCTAGCCGCGGGTATACGGCATCTTAACCGCAATTTCAATTTCACTGAGTCTCGGGTGGAGACAGTGTGGCCATGATTACGCCATTCGTGCAGGTCGGAACTTACCCGACAAGGAATTTCGCTACCTTAGGACCGTTATAGTTACGGCCGCCGTTTACCGGGGCTTCGATCATGAGCTTCGCAAATGCTAACCCAATCAATTAACCTTCCGGCACCGGGCAGGCGTCACACCGTATACGTCATCTTTCGATTTTGCACAGTGCTGTGTTTTTAATAAACAGTTCCAGCCACCTGGTTACTTCGACTCTCCTATGCTTACTGAGCAAGTCATTCACATTAGAGAGCGTACCTTCTCCCGAAGTTACGGTACTATTTTGCCTAGTTCCTTCACCCGAGTTCTCTCAAGCGCCTTAGTATTCTCTACCTAACCACCTGTGTCGGTTTGGGGTACGGTTCCTATATAACTGAAGCTTAGAAGATTTTCCTGGAAGTATGGCATCAACAACTTCTGCTCCGTAGAGCATCGTCTCGTATCTCAGCCTTAAGAACCCGGATTTGCCTAAGTTCTCAGCCTACTTACTTTCACATGGACAACCAACGCCATGCTTGCCTAGCCTGCTCCGTCCCTCCATCGCATTATATAGAAGTACAGAAATATTAATCTGTTTCCCATCGATTACACCTTTCGGTCTCACCTTAGGGGCCGACTTACCCTGCCCTGATTAACATGGGACAGGAAACCTTGGTCTTTCGGCGAGGGGGTTTTTCACCCCCTTTATCGTTACTCATGTCAGCATTCGCACTTCTGATACCTCCAGCATGCTTTACAACACACCTTCAACGGCTTACAGAACGCTCCCCTACCACTCACACATAGTGTGAATCCGCAGCTTCGGTGACTAGTTTAGCCCCGTTACATCTTCCGCGCAGGCCGACTCGACTAGTGAGCTATTACGCTTTCTTTAAAGGGTGGCTGCTTCTAAGCCAACCTCCTAGCTGTCTAAGCCTTCCCACATCGTTTCCCACTTAACTAGTACTTTGGGACCTTAGCTGGCGGTCTGGGTTGTTTCCCTCTTCACTACGGACGTTAGCACCCATAGTGTGTCTCCCGGATATCACTCACTGGTATTCGGAGTTTGCAAAGGGTTGGTAAGTCGGGATGACCCCCTAGCCTTAACAGTGCTCTACCCCCAGTGGTGTTCGTCCGAGGCTCTACCTAAATAGATTTCGGGGAGAACCAGCTATCTCCCGGCTTGATTAGCCTTTCACTCCGACCCACAAGTCATCACCGCATTTTTCAACATACGTGTGTTCGGTCCTCCAGTTGATGTTACTCAACCTTCAACCTGCCCATGGGTAGATCGCCGGGTTTCGGGTCTATACCTAGCAACTGAACGCGCAGTTAACACTCGCTTTCGCTACGGCTCCCCTAATCGGTTAACCTTGCTACTAAATATAAGTCGCTGACCCATTATACAAAAGGTACGCAGTCACCCGAAGGCTTCCACTGCTTGTACGTATGCGGTTTCAGGTTCTATTTCACTCCCCTCACAGGGGTTCTTTTCGCCTTTCCCTCACGGTACTGGTTCACTATCGGTCAGTTAGGAGTATTTAGCCTTGGAGGATGGTCCCCCCATATTCAGTCAACATTTCACGTGTGCCGACCTACTCGATTTCACTTGTGTTTGTCTTCGTGTACGGGACTATCACCCTGTATCGTTGTCCTTTCCAGAACATTCCACTAACGCCCACAAGCTTAAGGGCTAATTCGCGTTCGCTCGCCGCTACTAACGAAATCTCGGTTGATTTCTTTTCCTCGGGGTACTTAGATGTTTCAGTTCTCCCGGTTCGCCTCTTTACCCTATGTATTCAGGTAAAGATAGTGCCTTATGGCACTGGGTTTCCCCATTCAGACATTCTAGGCTATAACGGTTTTTATCACCTCACCTAGACTTATCGCAGATTAACACGTCTTTCATCGCCTCTAACTGCCAAGGCATCCACCACATACGCTTAGTCACTTAACCATACAACCCCAAATAGTTTTGAGTGTTGACGAGACAAACCGCCAACTAAATGTATTCTGACATTTTCACGTACTCAATAGAGTATCTTGAATTAGAATTCTTAATTAAGCGCGACACTTAATTAAGAGGTTTTAAACAATTTCTTGTTTAAGGATATATATCAGCTTTCCAAATTGTTAAAGAGCAGTGTTTTTCTCCCTTAGCAGGGAATAAAAAACCAAATTGAAATTATCTATCTAAGCATAATTTGAATTTGGCTTCTTCCATGGACGAAGTCGTCAATCCCTATAAGAATTGGTAGGTCTGGGCAGACTTGAAAAACCAAACTGACCTCACCGCTATTTACCGCTTCGCGACGGGCTGCGCTCCAACCAAAGAGCGTCAATTCAAGCTAACCAAGGCAGTGGATATCGATATGTACGTTTGTTTGTACATGAGATATTAACTAACGCCAAGTAGCGAAGAATTTGGTAGGTCTGGGCAGACTTGAACTGCCGACCTCACCCTTATCAGGGGTGCGCTCTAACCAGCTGAGCTACAGACCTATACTTTCGTCTTAAACACTATCGTTATCAATGCAATTTGTGTGGACACTTACAAAATAAATTCTTCAAGATAAGGAGGTGATCCAACCCCAGGTTCCCCTAGGGTTACCTTGTTACGACTTCACCCCAGTCATGAATCACAAAGTGGTGACCGTCCTCCCGAAGGTTAAACTAGCCACTTCTTTTGCAACCCACTCCCATGGTGTGACGGGCGGTGTGTACAAGGCCCGGGAACGTATTCACCGTGACATTCTGATTCACGATTACTAGCGATTCCGACTTCATGGAGTCGAGTTGCAGACTCCAATCCGGACTACGACGTACTTTCTGGGATTCGCTCCACCTCGCGGTCTCGCTGCCCTCTGTATACGCCATTGTAGCACGTGTGTAGCCCATCCCGTAAGGGCCATGATGACTTGACGTCGTCCCCACCTTCCTCCGGTTTATCACCGGCAGTCTCCTTAAAGTTCCCGGCATCATCCGCTGGCAAGTAAGGATAGGGGTTGCGCTCGTTGCGGGACTTAACCCAACATTTCACAACACGAGCTGACGACAGCCATGCAGCACCTGTCTCAGAGTTCCCGAAGGCACTATTCTATCTCTAGAAAATTCTCTGGATGTCAAGGGATGGTAAGGTTCTTCGCGTTGCATCGAATTAAACCACATGCTCCACCGCTTGTGCGGGCCCCCGTCAATTCATTTGAGTTTTAACCTTGCGGCCGTACTCCCCAGGCGGTCAACTTAGCGCGTTAGCTACGCTACCCACGAATCAAGTTCACAGACAGCTAGTTGACATCGTTTACGGCGTGGACTACCAGGGTATCTAATCCTGTTCGCTCCCCACGCTTTCGTGCCTCAGCGTCAGTATTTGTCCAGGTGGCCGCCTTCGCCACTGATGTTCCTTCCAATCTCTACGCATTTCACCGCTACACTGGAAATTCCACCACCCTCTACAATACTCTAGACTGCCAGTTCGAAATGCAGTTCCGAGGTTGAGCCCCGGGATTTCACATCTCGCTTAACAATCCGCCTACGCACGCTTTACGCCCAGTAATTCCGATTAACGCTCGCACCCTCCGTATTACCGCGGCTGCTGGCACGGAGTTAGCCGGTGCTTCTTCTGTCGCTAACGTCACAGATAGCCGATATTAGCGACTACCCTTTCCTCACGACTGAAAGTGCTTTACAACCCGAAGGCCTTCTTCACACACGCGGCATGGCTGCATCAGGGTTTCCCCCATTGTGCAATATTCCCCACTGCTGCCTCCCGTAGGAGTCTGGGCCGTGTCTCAGTCCCAGTGTGGCTGATCATCCTCTCAAACCAGCTAGAGATCGTCGCCATGGTAGGCCTTTACCCCACCATCTAGCTAATCTCACTTGGGCTAATCTCTAGGCGAAAGGTCCGAAGATCCCCTCCTTTGGTCCGTAGACATTATGCGGTATTAGCAGTCGTTTCCAACTGTTGTCCCCCACCTAAAGGCATATTCCCAAGCATTACTCACCCGTCCGCCGCTCGACGCCGAAGTGCAAGCACTTCTCGTTTCCGCTCGACTTGCATGTGTTAAGCCTGCCGCCAGCGTTCAATCTGAGCCATGATCAAACTCTTCAATTAAAATCGTTTGTGTATCTGTCGATACGGCTCAATGAATTCTGTTGTACATTAAAACTTATGTAAGTTTTTATGTGAACATCAACATTGATAAATTTGCCTAACGAAACGTCAGGTCTTTATATGAATTTATTAATGTGAGTGCCCACACAAATTGCATGATAACTATTTGTTAAAGATGCCTACACGAAGTAGGTATGCCGAACCGTTCATGGATGAACGTTTTGTTCGGCGCGAGCTAACAATCGCATTCGTTGTTAGACCGCTTGCTTCAGGCCTTACCCGAAGAGAGATGCGCATTCTACGCGTCTCAGTTTTGATGTCAACACTTTTTGAAAACTTTTTTCGTTATTTTTAGAAAACTGTTTTCATAAGTTTTGTTGGCTATTTAATTCTTCTTATGACGAATTAAACGTATCAAAACTAGGCTTTCATTATTGAATGAAAGGATAAGCTCCATTTGTAAAGCTTATCAGATTTCTTCAGTAGGTTGCCCCGTTGAAGTGGATGCGCATTCTAGGGATTTTATTTGTCACGTCAACAGTTATTTTTAAGTTAACTTACTGTTCGCTTATTTTATAGACAACCTGCTCTGTAAGTTATTGATTTACGCCTTTACACCCAATTTAGGCTAAACACATTGTAGGCTTTAATTAACAATCTAGAATAGTGTTCGCTCAGCTTCCTGTACAAGTGTGATTATTGATTAACTTAGCTTAAGCACTAATTGAGCATTAATAACAAACGAAAACAACCAAAAGTTTTTTGAACGCTTATTAAAAAAAAGACGAGCTAAGCTCGTCTTTTTATCAATACCATCGATAACTAATAATTACATTGAAAGTCCGCCGTCGATTTCAACAACTCGCCCAGTAAAGAATTCATTTTCTAAAATGTATTGCACGGTGTGAGCTATTTCTTCTGCTTCACCTAAACGTCCTACCGGTTTCATTTTCTCTAAACGCTCTCGCATTTCAGGCTTCATCGCATCTGTCATCGCTGTCCGAATAACACCGGGTGCTATTGCCCCAACGCGGATGCCGTAACGGCCAAGCTCCCTCGCCCATGTAACTGTCATAGCAACCACACCCGCTTTTGAAGCTGCGTAATTTGTTTGCCCCATATTACCGTTACGAGCAATTGATGACATATTAATAATAACGCCTTTAGTGCCACCTTCAACCATATGAACTGCGGCTTCGCGACCACATAAGAAAACACCAGTAAGGTTTACGTCAATTACCGACTGAAATTGAGATAGTGGCATTTTCTTAACGACTTCACCATCTTTCGCTTTTAACAACATGCCGTCACGTAAGATACCAGCGTTGTTCACTAACACATCAATTGAACCAAAGTCTTGTTTGATTTGTTTGAAAGTCGATTCAACTTCTTGCTCGTTTGTAACATTAGCAACATAAAACTTAGCAGATGCGCCAGCTTGCTCTACTAAACCAACCGTTTCAGCCAGCAATTCTTCATTTAAGTCAATTAATGCAAACTTAGCACCTTGTTTGGCAAGACTAATTGCCATTGCACGGCCAAGCCCTTGACCACCACCGGTAATGACTATTGTTTTATTTTCTAAATCCATAATCCCGCCTTAATTCTTATTTTTATGTTCAAACATGTTAAAAATGCTTGAAAAATCTTTGCCACCATTGCCTGCCGCCGCATGCATTGCGTATAAGCTTCTGGCAAGCGCGCCCATTGGAGTTGATGATTGGCTTGCTACTGCAGTGTCCATAGCTAAACCAAGATCTTTAGCCATCAAGTCAACCATAAAGCCACCTTGATAGTCGTTAGACGATGGCACATTTTCCATGACATTCGGGCATGGGTTGTAAACATCGAGTGTCCAGTTGCTACCCGATGATTTACTCATAATATCTGATAATACTTTTGGATCTAAACCATTAGCTATACCAAGCTGCAGTGCTTCAGATGTGCCCGCCATCAATACTGATAACAACATGTTATTGCACACCTTAGCAACTTGGCCTGCGCCTAGTTCACCAGCGTGGAAGATGTTTTTACCCATATTTTCTAAAACAGGTTTTGCCTTATTAAATTGTTCATCACTACCGCCGACCATAAAGCTTAAAGTGCCAGCTGTCGCACCACCGACGCCACCGGATACTGGCGCATCAATGAATTCGATATTTTGCGCACTCAACGCTTGACCAACTGACTTTGCCGTTTGGACATCAATAGTTGAAGAGTCAATAACTAGTGTACCTGGAGCGATATGATTGATAAGGCCATTTTCAGCCAAATAAACGCCCGATACATGCTTACCTGCTGGTAGCATTGAAATGACAAATTCTGCGCCGACGACACACTCTTGAGCGCTTGGCTTTGTTGTTGCACCTTGAGCAACAAGACCGTCAACGGCTTGTTTAGATAAATCAAATACAGTAACACTGTGACCTGCTTTTACTAAATTGGCAGCCATTGGGCCACCCATATTTCCTAAACCTATAAATGCTATATTAGCCATAATAATTCCCTAATCCTTCTTTATTTGCCCAAAGACGCTAATGGATGTTCTTGTACTGACCATTTTGAGTCAAAGAACCACTCTACTGTTGCCGCATCTACGCTTTCTACATCAGTAAATCGCCATTTAGGCTGATTATCTTTATCAATAAGTAATGCCCTGACGCCTTCTTGGAATTCACCGTATTGGCCACATTTTACCGATAAGTCGAGCTCCATCCGAAAACAGTCAGCTAACGATAGGCGCTTACCTTTAATTAACTGCTGATAAACTAGGTGAGCACTGATCGCACTGCCATGTTTTAAAGAGCTTTGCGCGCGATTAAACCATTTATCTTCAACCTCTACATTGATGATGTTGTTGACGATTTCCGCCAAGCTCTCGCCTTGTGTAGTTTGGTTAATTAGCGATTGATTTGCTTTTACGAAAGTCGCTGGCATTTTACTGATGTGCGACCTTTCAAGCTCACGCATCGCATCGTTTAACTTTTCATGATTTAACGCTGTGGTATCACCCCAGTTAATCGATGTTAAAGTAGCTAACAAGGCTTGCTTTTGTTCTGCTGGAACAAAATAATCTGCCATGCCAGTATATTTAGCATCAGACGCATTAATTGAGGCGCCAGTTAAGCCTAAAAACAAACCACAATTATCTGGCATGCGGTTTAGGAACCATGTACCACCAACATCGGGGTATAAACCAATGCTGATTTCTGGCATTGCAATACGTGAGCTTTCAGTGACAATGCGATGACTCGCACCAACCATCAACCCAAGGCCACCGCCCATAACAATACCGTGCCCCCACACAATAAATGGCTTGGTATAGGTATGAATGAGATAATCTAGTTGATATTCACGAGTGAAATAGCTTTCGATTGATGGGCTAAATTCTTCGCCCGCTTCTTGCATATCATTGTAAAGCTTAACAATATCACCACCGGCACATAACGCCTTTTCACCAGCGCCTTGCAAAAACACCGCTGAAATCTCTTTGGCTTGTTGCCACGCTTCAAGCTGCGGGTATAGTAAATCTATCATATCGCCACTAAGCGCGTTTAATGATTTTGGAGAGTTTAACGTCGCGACACCAATCTTTTTACCGTTATCACAAATTAACTCTTCAAATAACACTACATCTGTCATTACTATCTCCTATTTATTTTGCCAAACCGGTGAGCGCTTTTCTAAAAAGGCATTAACACCTTCTTTTTGATCTAAGCTATCAAAGAGATCGACAAACGCGTCGCGCTCTTTTGGCAACGCTTGGCTAATAGGCATTGAACGATTCATCTGAATGAGTGATTTACATGCGGTCACCGCTACCGGGCTTTGCTTACTTACTTTGCTTGCTAGCTCAAGTGCAGCAGCTAGACCCTGACCTGATTCAACAACTTCTTCTACTAAACCAATTTGCAACGCTTTGTCAGCTTTGATGCGCTCACCACATAAAATCATGCGTTTGGTCCAGCCTTCTCCTACTAAAATATGTAGGTTTTGCGTACCGCCGGCACATGGCAATAGGCCCACGGTTGCTTCAGGCAAAGCCATTTGTGCATGGCTTTCAGCAATGCGAATATCACAGGCTAACGCAACTTCCAAACCGCCGCCCATGGCATAACCGTTAATTGCCGCAATTGATACTCCGCGAAACTGAGATAAGGTTTCAAACGCTTGACCAAACACTTCGGCCATTTCTCGTGCCACTGTTTTATCGCCCGAGGCAAACACATTTAAATCAGCACCCGCCGAAAAGAACTTCTCACCATCGCCAGTAACAACGAGCGCATAAATCTCTTTATCTTCGTTGAGCGACAACACCATGTTTTTCAAATCAGTTAAGCTCTGCTTTGTCCAGGTGTGTGCTGGCGGGTTATTAAAGGTAATAACTGCGGTATTTTTTTGTTTTTCTAATTTTAAAAATTCTGACATAACCTATCCTAAATTAACTCGCCTGCGCCTTCGGTTAGTAACCTGCGAGCAATTATCACACGCATGATCTCATTTGTGCCTTCTAAGATTTGATGAACACGTACATCACGGAAATGGCGCTCAAGTGGGTACTCTTTGATATAGCCGTAACCACCGTGAATTTGCAATGCAGCATCACACACTTCAAAACCTACATCTGTGGCAAATTGCTTAGCCATCGCACAATATGCGGTCTTTTCTGGATCGTTATTGTCAAGCTTAAACGCGGCTAATCTAACCATTTGACGCGCCGCAACTAACTTAGTCGCCATATCGGCTAACTTAAATTGCAAACCTTGGAAGGCAGCGATTGGCTTGCCAAACTGTTCGCGCTCTTGCATGTATTCACGGGCGGTATTTAATGCTTGTTGCGCAGTACCAATTGAACAGGTAGCAATGTTAATACGGCCACCATCAAGCCCTTTCATAGCAATCTTGAAACCTTCACCTTCTTCACCAAGTAGGTTCTCTACCGGCACTTTAACGTTGTCAAAGGTGATCAGTTTTGTTGGTTGAGCATTCCAACCTAATTTTTCTTCTGATTTACCATAGATGATACCTTCGCTATTAGCTGGGATCGCTAAGGTTGAAATACCCTTAGCACCTTCACCACCTGTGCGTACCATAACCACCAGCATATCAGTTTCACCGGCGCCTGAGATGAACATTTTTGAACCATTGACATGGTAAAACTCACCGTCTTTTTTGGCTGTCGTTCTTAGCGATGCTGCATCAGAGCCAGCACCTGGCTCTGTTAAACAATATGAAGCAAGTTGTTGACCTGATACCAAACCAGGACACCATTCATCTTTAAGTGCTTGTTTACCCCAAGTTGCCAACATCCACGTTGCCATGTTGTGAATAGTCATCATAGCGGTAGTCGCTGTACATCCCATGGCCAACTGCTCAAAAATAATTGATGAATCTAGGCGAGATAAACCCAAGCCACCAGCATCCTCTGGTGAGTACAAACCACAAAGCCCAAGCTCACCGGCTTGTGCAATCACTTCTTTAGGAAAAATATGTTCTGCATCCCACTTTGCTGCGTGTGGGGCAAATTCAGCGTCAGCAAATTGTTTCGCCATATCGGCAAACATCTTCTGATCTTCAGTCAATTCAAAATTCACGAGTATCCTCACTTTTGTACATTAGAAATGCACAAGGAAAGCGCCTATACCTCACATTTGTTATTTTTAGTTGAGGTATAGGCAAGTTGTAATAATAGATTTTTAGTTGAAACTAAAGCATTTCGACTGCAATAGCCGTTGCTTCACCACCGCCAATACACAGTGATGCAATACCTTTAGATAAACCGCGGTTTTTAAGTGCGTGCACTAAGGTAACAATTAAACGTGCACCACTTGCGCCAATCGGGTGACCCAATGCACAGGCACCACCATTTACGTTAACTTTTTCAATATCAAGCTCTAGTGCTTTTATTGCTAACATGGTTACCATGGCAAACGCTTCATTAATTTCAAACAAATCAACATCGTTTACCGTCCAGTTAACTTTGTCTAACAGCTTATTCATCGCACCAACCGGAGCAACGGTGAATTCAGCTGGCTCTTGTGCGTGAGTCGCATGACCAACAATTTTACACAGTGGTGTTAAACCGCGTTTTTGCGCTTCTGATAAACGCATCATGACAAGTGCTGCGGCGCCGTCTGAAATTGAACTAGAGTTTGCGGCAGTAATTGTGCCGTCTTTTTTGAACGCTGCGCGCAGTGATGGGATTTTGTCAGGACGGGCGTTGCCTGGTTGTTCGTCAGTATCAACAACCACATCGCCGCGACGATTTTTAACCGTTACCGGTGTGATTTCATTAGCAAATGCACCTGATTCAATCGCCGCATTAGCACGTGATAATGAACGCAAAGCAAATTCATCCATGGCTTCACGTGTAAAGCCTTCGCCATCTGCGGTATCTTGCGCAAAACAGCCCATTGCAACACCGTCATAGGCGTTTTCTAAACCGTCCATCATCATGTGATCCATGACTTGGCTGTGGCCCATACGCATACCTTGGCGACCTTGCGGTAACATGTAAGGCGCGTTAGTCATGCTCTCCATACCACCTGCAATCGCAACATCAATGCTACCAGCGGCGATAGAATCATGAGCAAACATTGCCGCTTTCATGCCTGAGCCACATACTTTATTAATCGTTGTACAAACCGTAGAAAGCGCCAAATCTGCCCCTAATGCAGCTTGGCGAGCAGGCGCTTGTTTTAAACCGGCAGGTAAAACACACCCCATAACCACTTCATCGATATCATTTGATGATAGTTTAGCTTGTTCAACAGCGGCTTTGATTGCAACAGCACCTAATTGCGGTGATGTTACCGATGAAAAACATCCCATAAAACCACCCATAGGGGTACGGGCTGCGGAAACGATAACAATTGGATCTGACATGATAATTCCTCTTTTCAAGTACATTGCATCTTATTATTGATGTACTTTTTTATCTTTCTAAATAGTAAACACGAGCTATTTACGCTTGTTGTATTTTTGTTAACGTAAACGTCAACAAAAAAATATTGGTAATGCGACAGACGTATGATTTTGTTTTTAGCTGCCGCTACTTTAGATGATTGAACGGTTAATTTCTGCCTTTTACTACTAATTTCCCACTCGAAATCTCATAAAAGCTGTAATCCTAGGCTTACACTCATCAACCACATCGGCAAGAATCATACTTTACCTTTACGTAAACTTCCAGTATGTTGTATTGCAATATTACCCATGAAACCAATGCGCATGAAGACAACTAAGCCTACGTTTACCATAGGTGAATTAGCCAAAGAATTTGATATTACCACCCGTAGTATCCGCTTTTATGAAGATCAAGGCTTAATCTCACCCTTGCGTGAAGGTCAAAAACGTATTTACTTACCACGTGATAAAGTTCGCTTGAAACTCATATTACGCGGCAAGCGGCTCGGCTTTTCTCTAGCAGAGACAGGCAGGTTATTTGAACTATATGACGTCGATAAATCGAGCGAAACGCAATTAACGACCATACTCAATATTATTACTGAAAAGAAAGCCGACCTAAAACAGCAGCTAGAAGATATTAACGTGGTTCTTCTCGAGTTAGATAACTTAGAGAAGAATTGTTTAACGACATTAAACAAGATTCAAATTAAAAAATAAAAGACAACAAGCGTGCCAAAATGAAGGCACATTGAGGAAACATCATGATTTCAAATTTTTCATCATTAAACTTTAATTTAGGCGAAACTGTCGACATGATTCGCGATCAAGTTAACGCTTTTGCCCGCGACGAGATTGCACCTCGAGCAGCTCAAATCGATATCGACAACGAATTTCCAAATGATCTATGGCGCAAATTTGGCGATATGGGCTTATTAGGTATGACCGTTGAAGAAGAATACGGCGGTTCGGGTTTAGGTTACCTAGAGCACGTTGTCGCAATGCAAGAAATTAGCCGTGCTTCAGCTTCAGTTGGCCTAAGTTACGGCGCTATGTCTAACCTTTGCTTAAATCAATTGCGCAAGAACGGTAGCCATGAACAAAAGCTAAAATACTTACCTAAATTATGTTCAGGTGAGCACATTGGTGCCTTAGCTATGTCAGAGCCAAATGCTGGTTCAGACGTAGTAAGCATGAAATTGCGCGCAGAGAAGAAAGGTGACAAATACATCTTAAACGGCAACAAAATGTGGATCACTAATGGTCCAGACGCCAACGTCTATATTATTTACGCTAAAACAGACGTCAACGCTGGCTCAAAAGGCATTACTGCATTTATCGTTGAGCGTGACTACCCAGGCTTTAGTCGCCATCAAAAATTAGACAAACTAGGTATGCGCGGTTCAAACACCTGTGAATTAGTGTTTGAAGATTGTGAAGTACCAGCAGAAAACATTTTAGGTGAAGAAGGTAAAGGCGTTAAAGTATTAATGTCGGGCCTTGATTACGAGCGCGTTGTTTTATCTGGCGGCCCATTAGGTATTATGGATGCGTGTATGGATCTAGTAGTGCCTTATATTCACGATCGCAAGCAATTTGGCCAATCAATCGGTGAATTCCAATTAGTACAAGGCAAAGTTGCTGATATGTACACGCAAATGAATGCGGCGAAATCTTATGTTTACGCTGTAGCTGCAGCCTGTGATCGCGGTGAAACAACCCGTAAAGACGCTGCTGGCGTTATCCTTTATTCTGCTGAGTTAGCAACCAAAATGGCGTTAGATGCTATTCAGTTACTCGGTGGTAATGGTTACATCAATGAGTTCCCCGCGGGTCGCTTATTGCGCGATGCTAAGTTATATGAAATCGGTGCTGGTACATCTGAAATCCGCCGTATGTTGATTGGTCGTGAATTGTTCAACGAGAGCAACTAATCGCTCTGATATTTCACGTTTAACACTATTTTCGTTGCCCCGAATAAACAGGGGTAACGACTCAATCAATAAAGGATTTCGCTGTGTCAAAGATCATTTCGAAAATCAACACAAGGTCACAAGACTTTCTTGATAATGCCGAGCACATGCAGGCACAAGTTGACGATTTAAAAGCGCAACTTGAAGCAATCAAACTTGGTGGCGGTGAAAAATCGCGTGAACGACATTTATCACGTGGCAAGCTATTACCTAGAGATCGCGTAAACGCCCTACTCGATGAAGGCTCGCCATTCTTAGAGTTTTCACAATTAGCTGCACATGAGGTTTACAAAGACAACGTTCCGGCGGCTGGTATAATTACCGGTATTGGCCGCGTTGGTGGGCAAGAATGTGTCATCGTTGCCAACGATGCTACCGTAAAAGGCGGCACCTACTACCCGTTAACGGTGAAAAAGCACTTACGCGCACAAACCATCGCACAAGAAAACAACCTACCGTGTATTTACCTTGTTGATTCGGGTGGTGCTAACTTACCGAACCAAGATGACGTATTCCCAGACAAAGAACACTTTGGTCGTATTTTCTTTAATCAAGCTAATATGTCGGCGCAAAACATCCCACAAATCGCTGTTGTGATGGGCTCGTGTACTGCAGGTGGCGCTTACGTTCCTGCAATGGCTGACGAATCAATTATCGTTAAAGAGCAAGGTACCATATTCTTAGCCGGTCCACCGTTGGTAAAAGCGGCGACAGGCGAAGTAGTGAGTGCCGAAGATTTAGGCGGCGCTGACGTTCACTGTCGTACCTCTGGTGTTTCAGATCACTACGCCCAAAACGATCATCACGCCCTAACCATTGCCCGTAATGCGGTGAAAAACCTGAATCGCGTTAAGCCGGTGCAAATGAATATTGAACAAGTGGCGGAGCCTGCTTACGATGTCAACGAAATTTATGGCGTTATTCCAAAAGATGCCCGCCAACCGTACGATGTTCGTGAGGTTATTGCTCGGGTCGTTGACGGCAGTGAATTTGATGAATTTAAAGCGCTTTACGGCACCACCCTTGTTTGTGGTTTTGCTCGCATTTACGGCTACCCCGTTGGTATCGTTGCAAATAACGGAATTTTATTTGGCGAATCAGCGCAAAAAGGCGCTCACTTTGTAGAGTTGTGTGCGCAACGTAAAATTCCGCTGATATTTTTACAAAACATCACCGGCTTTATGGTTGGTCAGCAATATGAAGCTGGTGGTATCGCTAAGCACGGCGCAAAAATGGTTACGGCGGTTGCCTGTGCCAAAGTGCCTAAGTTTACCGTATTAATTGGTGGTAGTTTCGGTGCTGGTAACTACGGCATGTGTGGTCGTGCTTACGATCCTCGTTTCTTATTTATGTGGCCTAATGCTCGTATTTCGGTTATGGGTGGCGAACAAGCTGCTGGCGTATTAGCGCAAGTTAAAACAGATCAGCTAGCGAAAAAAGGTGAATCGTGGTCTAACGAAGAGCAAGCTAAATTCAAGCAGCCAATTATCGATACTTACGAGCACCAAGGTCATCCATACTATGCCTCTGCCCGTTTATGGGATGACGGCGTAATCGATCCTGCCGATACCCGTCAAGTGTTAGGTCTGGCAATTTCAGCATCATTAAACAAGCCAATTGAAGATACGCAATTTGGCGTCTTTAGAATGTAGAGGTTGCTATGACACAAGAAATATCAAAAAACGAAGCAGCGGTATTAGTCGATATCGACAGCCGTGGTGTAGCAACAGTTACCTTAAACAACCCCGAAAAACACAACGCGTTTGATGACGATATAATCGCTCAACTAACCACTATTTTCACTGACATTGCGAAAAATGAAAACGTTCGTGTAATGGTGTTAGCGGCCAATGGTAAAAGCTTTTGTGCCGGTGCAGATCTAGGTTGGATGAAGCGTATGGCTAACTATAGCTACCAAGAAAACCTTCACGATGCTAACGGCTTAGCTAATATGCTAAAAGCGTTAAACTTTATTCCACAGCCAACCATTGCCAAAATTCAAGGAGCGGCCTTTGGTGGCGCAGTTGGCCTGGCGAGTTGTTGTGACATCGTTATTGCCAGTGAAAAAGCAAGTTTTAGCTTGTCAGAAGTTAAGTTTGGATTAATTCCTGCAACCATTAGCCCTTATGTTGTCGGTGCCATTGGCTTGAAAGCGGCGCGCCGTTATTTCCAAACAGCCGAACGCTTTTTCGCTGATAAAGCTGAGCAACTTGGTTTAGTTGATGAAGTTACCACGCCAGAGCAGCTCGATGAAAGCGTTGATAAAATGATCAACACCTTGTTGGCAAATGGCCCTATAGCGATGCGCCAAGCAAAACAATTGGTATTCGACATAGCATACCAAACCATAGATCAAGCACTAATTTCTGAAACGAGTAAACGCATTGCTGCTATTCGTATATCCGATGAAGGACAAGAAGGCTTGAGCTCTTTCTTTGAAAAACGCTCCCCTGCTTGGCATAGCAACAGCGAGGAATAAATCATCATGTTTAATAAAATTTTAATTGCCAACCGTGGTGAAATTGCTTGCCGCATTATAAAAACAGCAAGAAAGCTTGGCATTTTAACGGTTGCCGTTTATTCAGATGCCGATGCAGATGCCCTGCACGTTAACATGGCTGACGAAGCGGTTCACATCGGTGGTAGCGCCTCACGTGACAGCTACTTATTAAGTGAACGGGTAATTGAAGCAGCCAAGCGTACCGGCGCACAGGCTATCCACCCAGGGTATGGCTTTTTGTCAGAAAATGCCGAGTTTTGTCGCTTGTGTGAACAAAACAACATCATCTTTATTGGCCCACCTGTTGGCGCTATCGAAGCGATGGGTTCTAAGTCGGCTGCTAAGTCGATCATGGAAAAAGCTAATGTTCCATTAGTACCTGGCTACCATGGCGATGACCAAAGTGAAGCAGTGATCAAACAAGCTGCAGATGACATGGGCTACCCGGTATTGCTTAAAGCGACCGCTGGTGGCGGTGGTAAAGGAATGCGTCAAGTCTGGTCAGAAGCAGAATTTAGCGACGGCTTAGCCGCAGCAAAACGCGAAGCGCTCAATGCCTTTGGCGATGACACCATGTTAGTAGAAAAATACTTAACACAGCCTCGCCACGTAGAAATCCAAGTTTTTTGTGACAATCACGGCAACGCGGTTTATCTATTTGAACGCGACTGCTCAGTGCAACGTCGTCACCAAAAAGTGATCGAAGAAGCACCAGCACCTGGCATGAGCGAAGCATTGCGCCAGCAAATGGGTGAAGCTGCAATAAAATCGGCTAAAGCTATTGGTTATCAAGGCGCAGGTACTGTTGAGTTCCTACTCGATGTCGACGGTTCATTCTACTTTATGGAGATGAATACGCGTTTGCAGGTAGAGCACCCAGTCACTGAAATGATTTCAGGCCAAGACTTGGTTGAATGGCAATTACGCGTTGCCGCTAATGAAGTGTTGCCAAAAACTCAGGAGCAATTGCAAATTAAAGGTCACGCATTTGAAGCGCGTATTTACGCCGAAGATGCCGACAACGACTTTTTACCTGCCACAGGTGTTTTAGAATACCTTTCTACACCGCTGGAATCTGAATTTGTCCGCGTTGATACCGGTGTTCGTCAAGGCGATGAAGTTAGTGTGTATTACGATCCGATGATCGCAAAACTGATCGTATGGGATGAAAATCGCAACAAAGCACTTCAACGTCTAGCCAAAGCGTTAAGTGAATACCGCATTAATGGCGTTACCACAAACATTGACTTTCTCTATAACCTCGCAACCTGTCAACCATTTATAGATGAAGAGTTGGATACAGGGTTTATTGAAAAGCATCAAGATAAAATCTTCCATAATGACGAGCAATCATTGGCTGAAGAATTACCGATGGCGGCGTTATATCTTGTTTTAGCTAACGAGAATAAAGCAAAAGCCACGGCAAAAGGTTCAACAGATCCTTACTCACCATGGCATCAAACCAATGCTTGGCGATTGAACGAGCCACACATTCACCACATTGGGTTACGTCATAATGAGACAACTTATGATGTGGTTGTAGAGCAAAAACGCCACGGTTTTAACATTCAAGTTGACGGTAAGTCATACGATTGCCAAGGCCAGATCGATGGCGATGTATTAACGACAAATATTAATGGCTATCGCAGTATTGCGACCATAGCCCAAAACCAAGAGCAAATTAGCCTCTATCGCCAAAACGGTGTATTTAACTTCTTCCAAATTTTACCGGATTTAGGCAGTGACAACGACGCAACAGACCAAGGTGGCTTAACTGCGCCAATGAACGGCACAATGGTGACGGTATTGGTTGAAAAAGGCGATATTGTTGAAGCTAACCAACCGCTCATGATCATGGAAGCAATGAAGATGGAGCACACCATCAAAGCACCAGCAAAAGGCAAAGTGACTGAATTATACTTTGGCGCCGGTGATATGGTTGATGGTGGCGCAGAGTTACTAGGTTTTGAGCCAATCGAGGAATAAGCGATGTCGTTTAGCGAACAAAATCTGCTACCAAAACACGTGAAAATCATCGAGGTAGGTCCACGTGATGGCTTACAAAACGAAAAAACCTTGATTAGCGCGGACGATAAACTTGCTTTAATCGACATGCTAGCCGAATCAGGTTTGTCTTATGTTGAAAGTGGTAGTTTCGTCTCGCCTAAATGGGTGCCTCAAATGGCAACATCGAGCGAGATCTTTAGCAAGCTTAATAAAAAAGCAGGTGTTACCTACGCGGCATTAACCCCAAATATGAAGGGCTTTGAGGCAGCGATGGCCGTTAACGTTGATGAGGTTGCTATTTTTGGCGCAGCTTCAGAAAGTTTTAGCCAGAAAAATATCAACTGCTCAATTGACGAAAGTTTAGCTCGCTTTGCTCCCATTATGGATGCAGCCAAAGCTAAAGGTATTAACGTTCGTGGCTATGTGTCATGTGTCGTCGGATGCCCTTACGAAGGTGATATCTCGCCACAAGCAGTAACTAAGGTAGCTAAAAAGCTATTAGAAATGGGCTGCTATGAAATATCGCTTGGCGATACCATTGGTGTAGGTACACCAGCATCGGTGTCAGCAATGCTTGACGACGTGTTAACCGCAGTACCAGCGGACAAACTCGCCGTTCACTTTCACGATACCTACGGCCAAGCGTTAACCAATATTTACACTGCGCTTGGCAAAGGCATCAAGGTAGTCGATAGTGCCATTGCTGGTTTAGGCGGATGCCCTTATGCTAAAGGCGCATCGGGAAATGTTGCTACTGAAGACGTTGTTTACATGCTCAACAGTATGGGGATTGATAGCGGCATCGACTTTGAGAAATTACTCAAAGCTGGGTGGTTTATTTCAGACAAATTAGGACGCGCGCCTATCTCGAAAGTGTCGCAAGCAATGCGCGCGAAACAAGAATAAAAGAGGAAAGTAAAATGGCAGGTTTTGATAAAGTTGTCAGTAGTTATGAAGAAGCCCTAGCGGGTTTAGAAGATAACATGACAGTCATTTCGGGTGGTTTTGGTTTATGTGGTATTGCCGAAAACCTAATCGCAGAAATAAAACGCAAAGGCACAAAAGGCTTAACGGTTGTCTCAAACAACTGTGGTGTTGATGACTTCGGTTTAGGTATTTTGTTACCCGATCGCCAAATCAAAAAAATTGTCGCTTCATACGTCGGCGAAAACGGTGAGTTTGAGCGCCAAATGATGAGCGGTGAATTAGAAGTTGAATTAACGCCCCAAGGTACATTAGCTGAAAAAATGCGCGCTGGTGGTGCTGGCATTCCGGCATTTTTTACCGCAACGGGTTACGGTACACCGGTAGCTGAAGGTAAAGAAGAGCGTGAATTCGACGGTCGAAAATACATTCTTGAAGAATCTATCAAGGGCGACTTTGCCATTGTTAAGGCGTGGAAAGCCGACCGTTACGGCAATTTGGTTTATCGCAAAACCGCACGTAATTTTAACCCTATGGCGGCTACCGCAGGTAAAATTACCGTTGTTGAAGTTGAAGAAATTGTTGAGCCTGGTGAGTTAGATCCTGATCAAATACACACGCCGGGTATTTACGTTGACCGCCTCATTCAAGGTACGTTCGAAAAGCGCATTGAAAATAGAACAGTACGCAGTTTAGAAACAGCAAAAGGATAAGGAATTACCATGGCATTATCACGTGAACAAATCGCAATGCGTGTAGCACAAGAGCTACAAGATGGTTACTACGTTAATTTAGGTATTGGCATCCCTACCCTTGTTGCTAACTACGTGCCTGATGGCATGGAAGTGATGCTACAATCTGAAAATGGCTTATTGGGTATGGGGCAGTTTCCGACAGAAGAAGAAATTGACGCTGATTTAATCAACGCTGGCAAACAAACCGTTACACATGTAACGGGCGCTTCAATTTTTGATTCAGCTGAATCATTTGCCATGATCCGCGGCGGCCATGTTGACCTCACCGTATTAGGCGCGTTTGAAGTTGATGTAAACGGTAATATCGCCTCATACATGATCCCAGGTAAGTTAATTAAGGGCATGGGCGGTGCAATGGATTTAGTTGCTGGTGCAGACAATATTATTGTCACCATGACCCACGCGTCAAAACACGGCGAATCTAAGCTACTGAGCAACTGCACATTACCACTTACTGGTAAAGGTTGCATCAAGAAAGTACTGACGGATCTTGCTTTTATAGAAATTAAAGACGGTAAGTTCCACCTACTTGAACGCGCACCTGGGGTGAGTGTTGAAGAAATAGCTAAATTAACCGAAGGCGAACTAGTTATACCAGATAACGTTCCAGAAATGACCTTTTAATTTCGCTAGCGAATATTGTTAAAAAGCGAGGTATTTCCCTCGCTTTTTTATTTTTCAGGTGAAAATTTTCAGTTAAACATTCAAGAATAAAGTAAATAAAATCTGTTATTTATGTACCTTAACAGGTCTGAGCACCAGGTAAACTAGGAAATATCTGACATAAAGTGTTGCAATAACGTACAGTTTTGTTAACCTGAAGTGGACAAAGAAAAGGCAAAATACGCGAAAGTGTATTACGCAAAGCCACCGGTCTAAGGGCGAAAGCCTATGACAGCGGAGTTACCTATAAGGTAAAACCAGTGGTTTTTTCTTTTTTAAGCCCAACAATTTATAAGGTCATTAAAAAATGAAAAAATTATTACTAGCTTCTACTATTACAGTTTTAACTTTAACGTCTGCCTTCGTGGCACCTACAGCTCAAGCTTCAAATATTGCTCAAAATATTTGTGAATTTGTTGCTGCTGATGACAAGAAACGCATGCGTTCATACTTGAAATCGAACAAGTTGAAAATACGCACTATTTTTGACGGTGTTCAATGTAATGGTCAGAACTTGTTAGAGTTTGCCGCAAATCGTGGTTCAGTCGAAACAGGTTCTTTGATGATTTCTAAATTACCAAAGTCTACCGTTTCAGCTAACCTAGCGGCGATTCAGTCAGGTACACCTTTATTTGACGCTGCGAACGAACGCGTAAGCAGTTAAGGTTCCTTAGTGGACGTTAATAATAATGTTTTCTAATGAATCTTTTTGTCTGATAGAACTAAAAAAGCCAGCGCAAGCTGGCTTTTTTTTCTTTATATAGCAATAACTTTGTAATATTGTGTGGTTATTGTTGTCGCTGATATTCTTCCGTGTTTTATATGTCGTCAAAAAAGACCTATCAAGGTAATCGACAAGCCTTACTTCTCACCGGTGGCGGCGCGCGTGCGGCCTACCAAGTTGGTGTGTTATCTGCAATTACTCGCTTCATGCCTCGCAATCACGGCATTCCATTCCCAATCATTTGCGGTACTTCTGCTGGCGCAATTAACGCCACAGCAATGGCCTGTTACGCCTCATGTTTCCATCTAGGGGTAAAAAAGCTTGAATGGGTATGGAAAAACCTAAGAACTAAAAACGTCTACCAAAGTGATGCTTGGGGTGCCTTTGGCTATTTGGGCAGTGGTATTTTAGCGAGCTTTCAAGCCGACTACTCAATCAAGCGGGCACACAGTTTATTAAACAATGCGCCACTTCGTGAATTACTTAAAAAAGTGTTCGACTTTAAACGCATTGACGACAACATCTTACGCGGCTACTTAACTGCTATTTCTGTCACTGCATCTAGCTATACCACAGGTGATTCAATCAGTTTTTTTCAATCGGCAAATAGCATTGAGCCATGGCAACGAGCCAAGCGCAAAGGTAAGCCGTGTCAGATAAATACTGAACACTTAATGGCCTCGGCAGCGATTCCATTAGTCTTTCCTTCAATTTCAATAGACGGTGAACACTTTGGCGACGGATCAATCCATCAATTATCACCATTGAGCCCAGCCATCCATTTGGGTGCAGAGAAAATATTAATCATAGGCGTTGATCAACCTCATCAACCCTTGTTTAGTTTAGAAAATAATCCACACCCACCTACGAGCTCAACCATTGCAGGCCATATGCTTGATTCGGTATTTGCTGACACCCTACAAAGTGATCTGGAACGCCTAGCAAGAGTCAATGAATCGCTAGCGCTAATGCAGTCTCATGGTATTGAGTCGCCTCATGGGCTTAAGCAAGTTAAAACGCTACTCATTAATCCAAGCCAAGACTTTAATGCCATTGCCGTTGAGCATTTTAATGAACTACCCATTTCTGTACGCATGCTATTAAGAAGCGTTGGTATCACCAATGATTCAGAGTCGAGTTTGATCAGTTATCTACTGTTTGAAAATACCTTTACTAAAAAATTGATGAAAATAGGTTATCAAGACGGCTTAGCGAAAGAGCAAGAATTAAGAGCCTTTTTAAATATATAGACGAGAAACTAACCATGGCGAATAAACCTTACACGCCCGAAAAAGTGTGGCAATACAAACCTGGTAATGGCGGTAAATTTGCCAATATTAATCAACCTACGGCAGGCGCACGACAAGAGCGTGAATTGCCTTCAGGTAAGCACCCTTTTCAACTCTATTCACTCGCTACACCAAATGGCGTAAAAGTCACCATAATGTTTGAAGAGCTACTGGAGCTAGGCATTACAGAAGCTGAGTACGATGCTTACAGCGTGAATATTATGGAAGGCGATCAGTTTACTAGCGGCTTTGTCGATATTAACCCTAATTCAAAAATACCAGCATTAGTCGATAACTCAGGCGATAAGCCAATGCCAATTTTTGAATCTGGCGCGATATTGTTACACCTTGCCGAAAAATTTAACCGATTCATACCTCAAGATCCGCAAGGTCGAAGCCAATGTTTATCATGGCTATTTTGGCAAGTTGGTGCAGGTCCTTTCTTGGGTGGTGGTTTTGGCCACTTCTATGCCTATGCACCAGAAAAATTTGAATACCCAATTGAGCGTTTCACCATGGAAGTGAAACGCCAACTCGATTTACTCGACAAACACCTAGCGAACAACACTTATATCTGTGGTGATGACTATACCATTGCCGATATGGCTATTTGGCCTTGGTACGGTGTGCTGGTTGACGGCGGCTTATATGAAGCAGCTGAATTTCTAGATGTAAAGCGCTATGCCCACCTTAATCGTTGGAGTCAGCTTATTGGCCAACGCCCAGCCGTTAAGCGCGGCAGGATCGTCAATAAAGCATGGGGCGAGCCAGACGAGCAACTGATTGAGCGTCACGATGCGGCTGATTTTAGCGGTAAACGGCTATAGCATAGGGTGTCGTTACAGCGATACAAATATATTAGGGCAAGCTGAGTTACTCACCCTCGTGAATAAAGTGCTCAGCCCACTCAACGCGTCTTGGTTTACCGCGAATAACTAAGGTATCTTGGTTTTGCAACACGATGCTTTCATCGGGTAAGTCAATTTCCTCTTCACCTTGGCGAAGGGTAAGTATATCAATGCGTTTTGAACCAAAATTTAACTCGCCAATCGACTTACCAACAGCGTATGAGTTCTCTGTTAACGTGATACCATGAGCAAATTCGCGTTGCTCGATCACGTTTTGACTCATATCTGTTTGCTCACCTTGGAAAAAACCATGCATGTGATTGTAATGGCTTTTGCGCTCTTTTTGCATCAAGCGTACCACTCGAGAAAACGAAACACCTGATAACGACAGTACCTGCGAGACTAGCATTAAGCTGCCCTCTAGCATTTCTGGCACAACTTCATTAGCACCAGCTGATTTGAGCATTTCTAGCTGATCGTCGTTACGAGTTCTCACTAAAATGGGGACTTCTGGCGAGAGTGCCCTGACCCTTTGGATAGCATCTGCTGACTGTTTGTCTTCACCAAAAGTAATAACCACTAGCTTTGCTTTATCAATTTTTGCCGCATGTAAAAGTTCAGTTTGTCGTGATGAGCCAAATAAAATATTTTCGCCCGCTTCACGTGCTTTAGTAGTGCGCAGTGGGTCAATGTCTATTGCGACAAAGTCCATACCCTCTTGTTTCAAAAACCGGCTTATCGTTTGGCCTACACGACCAAAACCACAAATTATCACGTGATCTTCTAACTCAGTATTTTGTGGCAGCTCTTGTAGCTCAGCGTAACTTTCTTTTTTCTCTTTGGTTAATGTTAATGACCAATTACGCGCGTTTTCAATCAAGTACGGCGTCATCGCCATGGAGATCACACCGACACCAATTAAAATAGACGCTATATCAACCGGGATCACATCTACCTGGCGAGCAAGTGCAATTAAGACAAAACCAAACTCCCCCATTTGACAAAGCATAATACCGCTGGCTAAACCGTCTTTTGCATTTTCACCGGCACGTTTTGCTAAATAGTAAATGATCGCCACTTTGCACAGCATAAAACAGACTAATAGCACCAACATATCAATCGGGTTATTGAGCAAGTAGCTGACGTCAAACTTCATACCGACAGTGACAAAAAATAAGCCTAATAAGATATCGCGATAAGGCCTTATATCAGCTTCTAATTGATACTTATACTGGCTCTCACCAAGCATCATCCCGGCTAAGAATGCGCCAAGTGCCATCGACAAACCAAACCATAAGGTTAATGAAGAAGCCACTAAGGTTACTAATAGAGTGGTCAAAACAAACAGTTCATCGGTTCTTACTTGTGCAACTAGGTTATATATCCGCGGTAAAATCCACTTACCGACCAACATTAATAAGCCAACAACAAAAACGCCTTTAACTAGCGCAACCGCTAAAGCTAAAACCATCGAGCTCTCACTCGGTTGGGCTAGCAACGGGATAATAATGAGTAATGGGACAACCGCGATATCTTGAAATAATAAAATAGCAACAGAAAGCTGGCCTGATTTACGCTTCATTGCACCGGTTTCACTGAGCTGGCGAATAACAATAGCGGTAGATGATAGTGCTAACACACCACCTATAACAAAGGCGCTGCTAAAGCTTTGCCCTAATAACATTGCGATGGAGGTAAATAGCAGCATAGAAATGGCTACTTGAGCACTACCTACGGCAAATACTAGGCGACGCATGGCCATTAGCTTGGGCAGTGAAAACTCCAAGCCCAGTGTAAAAAGTAAGAAAACAATACCTAATTCGGCAAAGTGCTCTAAATCAACATTGTTGTGAGTAAAGTTTAAACCGTGTTCACCAACAAGCATCCCGGCCACTAAATAGGCAAGAATCGCAGGCATATTGAGTTTTCTGAATAACCAAACAAGACCTACAGCACACGCTAAGATAACGACAACTTCTAAATACGTACCCACAAAGCTTCCTTACAGTAAAGGTTGACGAGTTCAATATATCAAACTCATCGGAAAAATCATGACAGGTGGCAATTTTTTAAAAAATCACTACGGCAAAAACACGGCAATAACGGCAACATCTTGTTGTCATTTTTATGACATTCAAAAAATCACTGCAACACACCAACTAAAGCTTAGCAAAAATTACCATAAAAAACATAAGGTAATATTTTTTTATATTAAAAGCGCTATAAGCGGCGTGATTTTTGCAAATCTTTTCAATAGCTAGGCTAGCGGTAAATAAGGGTGACAGTATGCAAACGTTAAATATTATTGAAAATTCGTCGTCGAGTTTTAATGCTTTTCAATTATTTAATGAAAATCCATTAATCTCTTCAGAGCGATTATTAAACTTAGTTGAGCAATTACAAAGCACATTGTGTTTTGAAAGTTTAATCAACCGCTTTGCCATGGAAGCTTCAAAATATGCTGAGTTTACCGGTTTAAATTTTCAACATCGCGATGGCGTTGCCAATATGCGTGGCAGCCGCCCTGGTAAATACAAAGAGCAAATCGAACTAAAAATCAATCAAGAACTCATTGGTGTATTAACTTATCATGTAAACCAAAAATTTAGCGTGACAAGTTTCGACTGTTTACAAGAGTTACACCGCTTTTTAGCCTACCCACTTAAAAATGCGGTATTGTTACACCAAGCCAATCAATTAGCGATGCACGATCATTTAACTGGCCTCAATAACCGACGCTTCTTTGATGATCAACTGAAAAAATCGATTAACCACGCCAAGCGCAATAACAATTTGCTTAGTTTGATGTTACTTGATTTAAACAAGTTTAAGCAAATAAACGACACCCATGGCCATCATGTAGGCGATCTTGTATTAAAAGAGTTTTCACGAGTCTTGGCAGCATCAATCAGGGATTACGATACTGCATTTCGCTTTGGTGGCGATGAATTTGCCGTTATCATTGAAGGTGCAGACACAAAAGCGGTCAGCAATATAGAAGCTCGCATTCATCACAAAACCCAAATGAACTCATTGCTTGCCAAATACGATGTTAGCGCAAGCATTGGTTTTTCGTTCTTACATAACAACGACAACGAAGCCAACTTCTTTAACCGTGCTGATCAAGGTTTGTACAAACAAAAAGTATCACAACCTAGAAAACCACTGCGTATCGTTTAACGACTTTGTGCTCATATCTAACATCCAAGGTCGTCAACATATGCCTCGGGCATCAACTGACAAGATATGAGCACCTTTCTTTTTCGTGATTCCCGACATTACATAGCATTATCACTTCTCCCCGAAACAAAACCGACAAGAGCACATTGATAAACCATTGAAATACTGACAAGTTCTGGTAGTTTAGGAATATAGAGTATTTATCTGCCCTAGTTAGGGATATCAGGCATTAGGTATTTTAAATGGAAGACATAATTAGCGGATTTTTCCGAGCAGTCGGTTATTTGCTTGCTGAAATATTTTTTAACACCGTTTGCTATTGGATTGGCTGGCCTGTTTGTAAAGCTATAACGTTTGGTCACTACCCAAAGGCGAATCAAACTAACGCTGTAGTTGGGCGAAATCAACAAAGCTTTTGGTGTTCGGTTGTGGGGCTGATAGTGATAGCGTCTGCTTTTTATTATATTGTGTTGACCAATAATCAATCGGTTACTGTATAGCAGAGCAATGAAGTACGAAACTGCTAGTGCTTGGCGCAGTTCCTTTTCACTTCACAGTTTAGCCAAGCTTTATTAGCCTCTGACTATGAGCATACAAGAAGATGAGATTATGGAAGCAAAGGATATTACCGCAATTGCGTTAAAACTTTTTGGAATCTACCTACTGGTGAGCGTCGTTACTTATACTCTGCCAATGTTAGGAAACATTCGTTTGCTAGAATACTCTAACGGTGATTTCAACAGCACCAAATATATTACGATAGTTGGTTCTTTTCTTTTATTAGGCCTTTTTGTCTCATTTTTTATATTTCGTTTGTCTAATTCTATTATTGCTAATGCTAAATCGTCTGAGCGCAACAGTGCTGTGATAAACGAAGAGATCCTATTACAAATAATCGGTGTTTATTTTATCGTTTCTGGTGTTTCAGAGTTACCTACAATGGCTGTCTCTTTTTTCAATCCAAAACATGGATATGCATTATTACTATCTTGGCTATTGGGTTACCTGTTTGAAATCGCCATAGGGTTATATTTTTTAATTAACCCTGTAGTTGGGGCACAGAAGTTAAATAAATTGCGAGCGAGAGGTTAATTCTCTGGTTTACAAACATTCAATTAGACAGTTTAATTATTCTTTAATTGGGGTGCTTAACTATTTAGATGATCGCCAAGATATTAATTTATTTTTAACGGCTTCTTCTGCTAAATGGTCACTTGCAAGTAATGCAAGGCATCACCTCCAGGTAAAAATGGCAATGGAGGCGATGAAAGTAGGTGATGCTCTAGAAATGCGGCCAATCGCAGCGGAAATTCTGGAAAAAGCCCCTGAGGCTATGAGAGCAGAAACAATAGCGGTTTTAAAAGAACAAAAGGAAAAGGGAATATGGATGTAATATTTGTCAGTTTATTGAATATGTTGATTTCTGGGTATGTTTTATTAGCCGCTTTTGGCCGAGCTCCTTTCCCCAGTATAGCGTCAGTTATTCCAAGCTTGTATAAAGAAAACAGAGGGATAAAATGGCTTTTCATGACAATTTTCTTCTGTTCATTACTTATTCTCATCAATGGGGTAATCAGCTTTCTTTGAGCAATTTGCATCTTGCATTCAAGACGACATCGCATTGAGCTGTTAAAACTATGGTACTTTATGGAAATTTCTATTCATCAATTAAGAAAACAAGTTTATGCTGTCAGGTTATTCAACACTGTCACCCACTAAGCCTTGAATAAACGGCCGTAAAAGCCCGATGATTAGTGTTTAACTTATAAATAGGCGCTGTTCCACGGCGCTAACGAGAAAGGAATCTACTTTGAACATTAACCCCTCATTCTTTCATCTAGTCAAAGCGCCATTTTGGTGGCAACTCTACCTTGTTTGGTTTATTGCGCTGGTGGTAGGCAATTACCTCGTCATAAATGGAGATATAGGTTGGGGTTATTTAGTTTTATTGCTCCTAACTCTTACCTATGCCCTATTTCATTTTGGCATTATATTTCTCAAAAGTTTTCAGCGCACGTTTACCCGTAAATCGGCGCACTGGAGCAATTGGCACTACTTTGGTTTGGGTTGTCATTTACTCGTTTCTAGCTATTTCACAGTTTTATATATTGCTTACTTTATTGGCTACTTTTAGCTAATACAGGTTTTACTTTGTGCCAACACAGCATCAGCATTACATGGAGGTTATGTGAAGTTTGTTCAATCACGCTTTCAAGATTACTTTTCAAGGTGCTATGAAGCTATATGCTTTCTTGGTTGGTATTTATTAGCGGCAATAGCTTTAGAGATGTTTTTTTCATACGACATTGGTTTTGCTATCAATGCTACTATTGCAGGCCTGTTTACCCTATCCACATTGTTTTATCTTAAATTTACCCAGTCAGGTGGCTCTCAATATTTAGCCTTCGATAACGATAAAATAATATATAAATTTCAGAACGTTGTAACAGAAATCAACCATAGTGATTATCAAGGCTATAAAATTACGAAATTGTTGCCCCATCAAGTTGTTATCTATAACAAGGTTTACGGTAAAACTAAGTTTAGTTATTACGCTTTTTCATCAGAACAACGTAATCAAATATTTGAGCTATTAGATAAAATGTAATACATTCAATTAACTACAGTATTGAACCATTAATAATTGGCTCAGCTAAGTTTAACGAAATAGCTGAGTAACATGACTCTCTAAGTATAAGGATATAGGTTTTTAATGAAACGGATAATCATTGCTCTGCTAGTAATTAGCGCTCTTGCTATATCAGAAGAATCTCTCGCGCGCAGTTCAAATATTTTTAACCTCAACGGTAAAAATATTCCTGTACCAGACAATGTACTATCTCAGCTGCGCGAACACTGGAAAGGTGAAACCAGCATGATAGTGCCAAACAAGATGCTTAACGAAGCAGACATTCGCTGGTCACTCGATTACATTTCAATATTGGAATTAATCAACAATAAAGAGTGTAAATCACTTGAGCTCCTGCAAACTCGAAATTTCGACCCAGTATCAGATACTGATAATTCGGGAGCCCAAATAACGTCTGGGCTATTCGATTACGTGTGGGAAATTAAAGCGTGTGATATCCAGCGACAATACCGCGTAGTGCACCCCAAAGGGATCCCATCATTTGCTATTTATCCAATTAACCTATAACTAGGCGTCAACCTACGCTATTACTAACGCGTAAAATTGTCGGCTACATGGCGATACCAAGATGATTAGCACATTTACAAGAGACCCAACAAGCAAGTGCAATAAATGCGGATTGGAATACAAAGTTGAAAACCTAATTTGTCCTCATTGCGCAGGTAAAACTAATGATCAAATTATTAGAGATATTCACATTCCCCATGCCAAACAGGTGGCAGTAACCTCAAGGCTTGGTCGTTATTTTATTTACCTAGCCATTTTCGTTTTTTGCTTGCTGTTGTTTTAATGGGGTGAACGTATCACTTTTTATATACACTAGATACTTTTTTGACTACGCTTAGCTGTAGGTATTTAACAAACACTATTTATTAAAAATATATAAACAAATTAGCTGTTTAGCTTAATGTCTACTCGTTAATTTAGGAAAGCGACTGTGATAAGTGAAAAAATTAAAATTTACTTCGACAAATCGGTAGATGTTGTCTTTGCGATCATACTTTTGTTTATTATGATCGGGATTGCCATTGGTACAGCTCAGCTACTCGTAACCACTTGGAAGCTCTTCGCCTTTGAGGGCATAACAGGCCACTACATTGACATCATCACTGATGTATTAACGCTTTATGTAATGATAGAGTTATCGAGATCACTGGTTGAATATTTTAACATTCATAAAATCAGGCTCACGTTTATCCTCGATGCGGCGATTGTCTTCATTATTAGAGAAATCTTGATTGCCTTATTCAAACACCAAATCAAGCCGGATATGCTTTATGCATTGTCAGCATTTTTATTTGTTATCGGTGCGCTGCGTGTTGCTACAGTGATTGTCTACCAACGCGAAAAACTAGCTGTAGAAAGCGATAATTTAGGTCATGATGCGAAAAACTAATTGCTAGTAGTTCCTCGAAGCTTTTTGATATTTAATTAAGGTTCCAAGCAACTAAATGGCTTTACACATAATATATTTTCTTGCTGGGCTTGCTTTGCTTATCGTCGGCAGTGAATTACTTATTCGTGGTTCACTTGCCGTTGCTAAACGCTTTGGCATTTCGCCGCTGTTAAGCGGTCTACTGATTGTTGGCTTTGGTACATCAACACCCGAGTTAGTCGTTTCGCTAAATGCTGCAATAAATGGTCAAGCAGATATCGCTATCGGCAATGTTGTTGGCAGCAATATCGGTAACATACTACTCATACTTGGCTTATGTGCTTTAATATCTCCGCTTAATGTCAATATAACAGCAATAAAACGAGATGCGGTTATGGTAATAGTAGCAAGCGCTCTGTTTATAGGACTCGTTGTTGACGGTCATTTAGGGAGAGCTAACGGAGCATTATTACTAGCCGTTTTGCTGTGTTACCTTGGTTGGGCGTACTGGAGTGAAAAGTACCGTGTTGCCCCTTCAGCAAAGCTTCACAAAGCCGAAGCTAAAGAGCTGGCACATATCCCTAAATCTGCTTTATTAACAACGGTCGCAACACTAGGTGGTTTATCACTCTTACTCGTTGGCTCCCATGCATTTTTACTGGGTGTCACATCAATAGCAAATCATTTTGGTGTACCTGAGTCAGTAACAGGCTTAACCGTTGTCGCCGTTGGTACTTCATTGCCAGAGTTGTCGATTTCACTTATCGCCGCAATTCGCCGTCATGCTGATGTTGCCGTGGGTAATGTTTTGGGTAGTAATATATTTAACGTACTAGGGATCTTAGGTATTTCTTCGATAGTTAGTCCATTACCGATTTCATTGAGAGTAGTACAATTTGATCAGTGGGTTATGCTACTTGTATCCGCCCTATTACTTTACTTTCTTTATTCTAGGCGTCAGTTAAGTCGTATCGAAGCTCTACTATTATTGGCTGGCTACGTTGGCTACGTTTGGCTTAGCTTCACCATATTTGCCAATTAACAATTTATCTAAAAAACAAAATTACGTGATGAAAATAAAACGAGATGACCTCGAAGACGGACAAGTTATAGCATTGCTTGAAGAGCACCTTGAAGATATGTATGCAACCTCGCCACCTGAATGTGTTCACGCCCTTGATGTTCAAGCGTTAAAATCGCCCGAAATTTGCTTTTTTAGTGCGTGGCAAGGGAATACTTTACAGGGGTGTGTTGCAATAAAAACACTCTGTCAGCAACATATCGAAATAAAATCGATGAGGACGGCGCGGCACGCTAGGCAATCGGGTGTTGCGAGCCAATTACTAGCGCATGCACTACAACATGCCCATTCATTAGGATACCAAAAAGTTAGCTTAGAAACTGGCAGCCAAGATTACTTCATACCTGCACGTCGTCTGTATGAAAAATTCAATTTTCACTATTGCGGCCCATTTGGTGACTATCAAGAAAATATTCACAGTTGCTTTATGACGAAATTGTTGGATTCGCTTGATTAACTTTTACATAACAATACATACTAGTTATGTGCAGTCATAAAGGCTTCACTACGCAAACCAAAATAAGAGTGATTAGATGCAAATACTGACGCCAAAAAAATTGATAAAAATTATTGTCCCCCTGTTTATCTCAGGCGCGTTTACCGCGCTAGTATTATCCTTAATCAAAGAACATGTGCAGTACGATGGCATGTTTAACGATATTTCGGCTTGGAGTGCATTTTTTAGTGTCTTCGGCATTGTCTACGCTATCGTTGCAGGTTTTCTTTTAGTCACTGTGTTGACGAAATACAGTGATCTTAGCCAAGTGATAGAAAACGAACTAAACGCTATAGAAACCGTGCGCGACTTTCTCATTTATTTAAACGATACCAATAAAGAGCGCAAGAACAACATTCGCAAAGCATTATCAAATTACACCTACTCACTGCTGAATAAAGAATGGCTTGAAATGAGTGTTCCTCGTCAACCCATGGACTCTGACACTTCAGATGAGCTCTATGAAATTATGCGCAAAAGCAAAGAAATTACAGTCAATGCAGATAGTGACAGCGTAGTTTTCACGGCAATTATCGAAAACATTTCTGATATAACAAAGTTACGCACACGAAGGATCTCTCTGGCAAACGAGAAACTTCCCCCAAGGCTAAAAATTTTAATGGTTTTTATGTCTATCGTCTTGGTGGCTGCTTTTATGATGCTCGCAGTGCAAAATATGTACGTTCATATTGCCATTGTTGTCAGCCTTACAGTGGCAATTCATTTGCTTTATATGATCATAGAAGATTTAGACCACCCATTTTACGGTATTTGGAATATCAATCGGATGCCGCTAGATGAATTAGTGACTCGGTTCTCAAAAGAGCAATAGCGAAGAAGCGTTATACCGAAACAGGTATGCTTAGCTCAGTGCGCGAAGTATGGCCTGTTTCTCTTGCTCGGTTGCATCAATATGGATACGCGCAAGACTCACCGCACGTGAAAATTTATCGCTTGTTAGTTGATATACCAAGCGTTTTAGAAAGTACCTGTCTAAACGAAACGCCTTGGCGTAATGCGCAATAGCGGCATCAATATGCGGAAATACCATGCCATCAAAACTAAACTCTTGCTCAATTAGCAGGTTTTCAAGGGCTATACCATTGACTTCTATCGGCCAAGCGCGAAAGTTAACCCGCCCTTTTGCGACTTCATACATAAACCAAGCGCTGCGTTTAAAACCTTCAAAGTTGCCGCCGTCAAATTCACTCTCTTCTAACGCTTGTTTGGTCCAATTAAGGCCAATTGCTAAGTCTTTGCGATAGTGATGGATCAGCATTTTTTTCACCTCACTGCGCACCGCAAAAATATCGTTTACTTGCGCTTTACTAGCAAAGCGATGGCATTCTCCACACGTTGGCATAGTTACAACCGGGTGAACGCAATTGACCACCAAATGGTGTTTATTAGGAAAGGAAAAATATCGGTTGGACGGCTCACCGCAAAACCAACAACAATGACGGTACTCAAAGGGAATACCGATCATCGAATTGAGCTGTTGGTCGCTGGTGATCTCCATTAGCGTCGTTTATTGCGCCCTTTCGTTACCGAGCGATTACCCGAGTTCTTTTGCTTGTTCTTTTGGGCTATTTTACGGTTTTTCGCCTGTGTGGTTTTATATCGGTTTTGCGAGGGCTTTTCGTAGGTTTTTGTCGAGTTTTCCGCTTCTTGTGATGCCGTCATTTCGTAGCCTGGTAACACAATACGGTCAAACTTACGTTTGATAAACGCTTCAATATTCGCTAAAAACTTTTCATCTTTAGGTGAAACTAGTGAAATAGCCGTACCCGTTTTACCTGCGCGCCCCGTTCGGCCAATCCGATGTACATAGTCTTCAGCTAAAAACGGTAAATGAAAGTTGACCACATACGGTAAATCGGGAATATCTAAGCCACGAGCAGCAACATCGGTTGCTACTAATACCCTTACTTTACCCTCAGCAAAATCATCAAGCGCCTTGTTGCGCGCACCTTGTGATTTATCACCGTGACAAATCGCCGCTTTGATACCGTCGAGCTTTAGCTCCTTAGCTAAAATGTTGGCACTTTCTTTGGTACCAGCAAAAACCAACACTTGCTGCCAATTGTTGACACCAATAATTTCAGACAGTAACTCGCGTTTACGTGACTCGGCGACTATATAAACCGCTTGTTTAACTTTACCTGAAGTTGAGTTTTGTTTCGCAACTTCAATGGTTTTTGGCGTTTGTAAAATTTGATTGGCTAAGGTTTTTACTTTGTTTGAAAATGTCGCTGAATACATCAAGGTTTGATGCTTGTGCTTTATCAAATCGAATATCCGATTAATATCACTCAAAAAGCCCATATCTAACATGCGATCGGCTTCATCTAACACAACGTGTTCAACACCCGCAAGGCTCACGTTATTAAGCGCAGTGTGTTCTAATAATCGCCCCGGTGTAGCAATTAAAATATCAACGCCCTGCTTTAGCATCTTGCTTTGGCTCGGCATAGCGCCACCGCCGTAAACCACGCCTGCCGTTACTTCCATAAACTGAGTATAGGCGGTAATGTTGTCGTGTACTTGCTGCGCTAACTCTCGGGTAGGCGTCAAAATAAGCACCTTAACATGATGATTACCGCTAGCTTTTTTAGGTGCAATTAAATCAATAAGAGGTAGAGAAAAAGCCGCTGTTTTACCGGTTCCCGTTTGTGCGCTAGCAAGTAAATCACCGCCTTTGCGAATCAAAGGAATAGATTTTTGCTGAATCGGTGTCAGATTTTTATAACCGCAACTTTTAACAGCTTTCAATAAATCAGCCGATAAGCCAATAGCATCAACACTCATGTTTGTACCTCAAGATGAAAATCGGCGCGATTATAACAAACTCTTTGAATAAACGCGTTTATTTATTCACTATCGAGTAACCACGCTTTTGCACTTTGAGCATCCTCGTAGGCAAATAGCTGTACTTTAGCGCTAACAAAGTGGGTTACCAAAGGCGTAATCAGGTTGCCAATAACGGAATCAGTAACCAAAGCGACTTTGGTAATAAACTTGTGATGCTCTTGAACAAAGCTCAAATGGGTGAGTAAAGCATTGAAACTTTCCCACCCGGGAAATTCCTTGGTATAGATCATCACGCCTTTTAAACCACCTGACTCCGCAATATACGGGTCGATAATCGCCTTAGCTTCCAAAAAATCAGCTTCGCTAAGTGCACCGTCTGGCTCTAAAATAGCAATACCATAATTGGGTTGTAACGTTACGTGTAACATAGGTTTTACCTTAACAACGAATAAACAACTCTTAGCATTGTAGCGGCTAACTTACGATTTATCTCGTTTTGACCAAATTCCCTCAGTTAAGCCAAGCTCGAGCTCTTTTTGTCGATCGACACCAAAGGTTGGGATATGGCCACTGGCTAATTGTTTGTCGTAATCGCGAGTAATATATACGATCGCTTTAGTCAGTAAGATGATCGCAGTGACGTTAACCAAAGTCATCATAGCAACAGACAAGTCGGCCAGTGCAATGACTTGCGTTAACGTGGCTTGAGAGCCAATGACAAGCATAACTAAAAAGCCGATACGCAAAAACCATCGGCCAATAAAGTGATCGAGTTTAATGTACTTTAAGTTGTTATCAGCGTATGCAAAGTTAGCAACAATTGAGGTAAAGCCAAAGACCAAAATAGCAAATGAAATAAACTCACGTCCCCAGTCGCCAACTTGCAGTGCTAATGCTTGCTGGGTTAATTGAATACCTTCAGCTGAATTGACCGACCCCTTGGCGAGTAAAATAACAAATGCGGTACACGAACAAATCACGATAGTATCGAAGAATACCGCTAGCATTTGAATAAAGCCCTGAGACACAGGATGCGGCGGGTAAGGCACTGCGGCAGCCGCCGCATTGGGTGATGACCCCATACCCGCTTCATTAGAATACAAGCCGCGTTTTATACCTTGCAATGCTGCACCAAATACGCCACCGACAACTTCTTCTAAACCAAAGGCTGATGCTATGATGCTATAGAATATAGCAGGTACGTGCTCAATATTAATGATCAATACAGCGCCTACGACTAACACATATGCTAGCCCCATAAACGGTACGGTAATTTCGGCAAATCGCGCGATTTGACGCAAACCACCTAAGATAATGGCGGTAGCGACTATGGTGATGACAATTCCGGTATGCAGTGGTTCAAAACCAAATGAGCCCTGAAACGCTTGCGCGATAGAATTGGCCTGTACGGCACTAAACACAAAGCCATAGCCAAAAAATAAACACAGCGAAAAAGTAATCGCCATTGCTTTACTATTTAAGCCCTTGCGCATGTAATAAGCAGGGCCACCGCGAAACTCACCATTTTCGCCTTTTTCTTTATAAAGTTGTGCCAAAGCACTTTCAACAAATGCCGTCGCCATCCCTAAAAAAGCGATAACCCACATCCAAAAAACCGCGCCAGCGCCGCCTAAAGAGATAGCAACAGCAACCCCCATGAGGTTACCCGTACCAACACGAGCAGCTAACGTTGTACATAATGCTTGGAAAGAAGAGATGCCTTGACTTGACGATTGGGTGCTCATTTTTAGCACCGAAAACATATGAATAAAACGAGTAAACTGAATGCCTTTTAATCTTAAGCTAAACCAAATACCACAACCAATTAACACATAAATTAAAATGTCATTCCACAAATAGCCATTGAGGGTGTCGACCCATTGTTCAATCATACTAAAACCTAAATTGCTGAGATGTTAGTACCTTAACAAAAATCTCACGATGTTTCGTAGTCAAGTTGTTATATCTGATAAATATTTTGTTAATTGTAGCGTTTATAGCCATAAAAAAACCCGCACTTGGCGGGTTTTAAGCTAACTAGTGTTTTATAACGCTTTGCTAATGTCTTCAACTGATGATTTAGCATCACCGAAAAGCATTTGCGTGTTTTCTTTAAAGAACAATGGATTTTGCACACCGGCATAACCTGTATTCATTGAACGTTTAAATACCACAACGTTTTTTGCGTGCCACACTTCAAGTACTGGCATACCAGCAATTGGGCTCGTTGGATCTTCAGCCGCAGCTGGATTGACCGTATCATTAGCACCTATCACGAGTACAACATCAGTTTCGGCAAAATCATCATTGATTTCTTCCATGCCTAAAACAATATCGTAAGGTACTTTAGCTTCAGCTAAAAGTACGTTCATATGCCCAGGTAAGCGCCCTGCTACTGGGTGAATACCAAAGCGAACTTCTACGCCCATGCCTTTAAGCTTCTGGGTTAGCTCGTGGACAGGATATTGTGCTTGAGCAACGGCCATACCGTAACCGGGTGTGATGATTACAGACTTAGCATTTTTTAGTAACTCAGCAACGCCCTCAGCTTGAATTTCCACGTGTTCACCGTAATCAGTATCGGTATCAACTTTAACATCGGTACCAAAACCACCAGCGATAACACTAATGAATGAGCGGTTCATCGCTTTACACATAATGTAAGATAAAATCGCACCTGATGAACCAACTAGCGCCCCTGTAATAATTAACAAATCATTACTTAGCATAAAGCCTGCTGCCGCTGCTGCCCAACCAGAATATGAGTTAAGCATTGAGACCACTACCGGCATATCTGCGCCACCAATAGATGCCACCAAATGCCAACCAAACACCAATGCAATCAGTGTCATAACAAATAGCGGTGTATTAACGCCACCTTGGTTAACAAAGCTGATCATCAATAAAAAGCTAATAACACCCGCCGCTAAGTTCATTTTATGACGATGTGGCAACATCAGTGCTGCAGAATTAATAACGCCACGCAGTTTACCAAAAGCAACCACTGAACCCGTAAAGGTTACCGCGCCGATAAACACGCCGAGAAATACTTCTACTAGGTGAATATTGTGTGCAACATGTTGCGCGTCTGTAAGCGTTACCGACATACTATCTTTCATTTCAAAATAGCTGTTATAACCAACCAATACCGCCGCTAAACCAACAAAACTATGTAAGATTGCAACAAGCTCTGGCATTTGGGTCATTTCAACTTTTTTCGCCAGTTTCAAGCCGATCGTGCCACCGATGAGCATAGCAACAATAATCACGCCAATATTGTCAACTCGCGGATCGGCAATGGTTGCAAGTAAGGCTATTGTCATACCGACAATACCGTACCAATTACCTTCTTGTGCTGTTTCTTGTTTACTTAAACCGCTTAAACTAAAGATAAATAGCAGAGCCGCGACAATATACGCCGCGGTAATTAAACCTTGAGAAATTTCCATTGTGCTCCCCTACTTCCTAAACATCTTCAACATGCGGTCGGTCACCACAAAACCACCAACGATATTAATCGTGGCTATTAAAATGGCAAACGCCGATAGCACTTGGATCAATAAATTATCATTGCCAACTTGTAAGATAGCGCCAACAATGATGATGCCCGAAATCGCATTGGTAACACTCATTAGCGGCGTGTGCAGTGAATGGCTGACATTCCAAACCACGTAATAGCCAACCACACAAGCTAAAACAAATACCGTGAAGTGCGATAGAAAATCAGCGGGTGCAACACTAGCTATCCAGCCAAAAACACCGGCTGCTAAGGTCATCGCCCAGTATTTTTTCGACTTGTCTTTCTCTGTTGGTTCCTGCTCTTCAACTTTACTCACTTCTGGCTTAGCTTGAGGCTTAGCTGGCGCAGCACTGACTTGAATTGGCGGTGGCGGGAAGGTAATTTCACCTTGATTAACAACCGTCATATTGCGAATAACTTGGTCGTCAAAATCAATAACAAACTCACCGTCTTTTTCAGGACACGTTAACTTAGTTAAGTTGACTAAGTTATTGGCATAAAGTGCCGATGATTGATTAGGTAAACGCGAAACTAAATCGGTGTAACCAATAATTTTAACGCCGGCAACCGTTGACACTTTGCCCGGCTTAGTTAATTCACAATTACCACCACCCGCAGCGGCTAAATCAACAATGATACTGCCTGGTTTCATCGACTTAACCATTTCAGCAGTAATCAGCTTAGGTGCTGGTTTACCTGGGATCATCGCCGTTGTGATAATGATATCAACTTCTTTTGCTTGCGCTGCAAACAAAGCCATTTCAGCTTCGATAAACGCCTTACTCATTTCTTTGGCGTAACCGTCACCTGAGCCAGCATCTTCCTCTTCTTCGTAGTCGAGCTCTAAAAACTCTGCGCCCATACTCTCGATCTGCTCTTTAACTTCAGGTCGAGTATCAAAAGCACGAACAACGGCACCTAAGCTCCCAGCAGTACCAATGGCAGCTAAACCAGCTACACCAGCACCAATAACCATTACTTTTGCAGGGGGTAAATTGCCAGCAGCGGTAATTTGACCTGTTAAGAAACGACCAAAATGATGAGTAGCTTCCACTACCGCGCGATAACCAGCAATGTTAGCCATCGAACTTAACGCATCGAGTGACTGTGAGCGGGTCATTCGAGGCACCATATCCATCGCCAATGTATTAATTGATTTGTTTTTTAACGCATCGAGTAGCTCTTGATTTTGCGCTGGCGAGATAAAACTTACCAAGGTGGCGTTGTCTTTCATTAAGTCAACTTCTTCGAGAGAAGGCGCGTTAACTTTATAAATAATATCGCTTTGCCAAGTTTCTTCCGCCGTTAAAATCGTAGCGCCTGCATCGGCTAAATCACTGTCATTGAAACTTGCTTTTTTACCAGCATTTTTTTCAACAACAACGTCAAAACCTAAATTGATCAGCGCTTTTATCGAGGTGGGTGAAGCGGCTACCCGATTCTCCCCTGATATTGTTTCTTTGGGTATTCCTATTCTCATGAGGCACCTTATGTTCCTGTGAAAATTATTATTAACTACCAATTCGCTCGATTGGTATTTTGCATGCGATCGTACCTATTGTTTGATTAGTACTTTGTTTCTTATTGTAATTTTTGAGCACATGCGGTTAATGTTTTACCACTTTATGACTGTTTTATATACCGATTTTTGTTTTAACTTATATTATTTTCATTATTGATCGTTAAAATGACTGTACAGGCGGCGAGCGTTCTACCATGGCGCCAATAAAAGTAATAAAAAAATAGATAGGAAGATTATGATTTACCAACTTGCAGAGCATCAACCCATTATCGATGAAAGCTGTTTTATCGCACCAACAGCAGCGGTAATTGGGCAAGTGATGTTACACAAAAACGCCAGTGTATGGTTTAACGTAGTAATGCGGGCAGATTGCGATACCATTACGGTAGGTGAAAATACGAACATTCAAGATGGCAGTATTTTACATGTTGATGAAAAATTCCCACTAACGCTTGGCACTAACGTAACAATAGGCCATAAAGTGATGCTACACGGCTGTACGATAGGCGATAACAGCTTAGTAGGTATGAATGCCGTAGTGTTAAACGGCGCTAAAATCGGTAAGCACTGTTTGATTGGTGCAAACGCCCTCGTTACCGAGGGGATGGAAATACCTGACGGCCACATGGTACTGGGCTCGCCGGCAAAAGTCATTAAACCATTAGATGAAAAAACACAGGCGTTGCTCAAACACTCCGCTGATCACTATGTTAACAATGCACAGTTTTTTGCTGAACAGTTAACAGAAATAAAATAGACTTTGTCCTGAAAGCGCTCCAAGCCGTTAGTCGATATCGTCTAACGGCCAAGTGACGATATATTTTTCAAAATCGTCTAATGACACTTCATTATCTTTAACCACTTTGCCACGCACCGACATACCGGCGGCATGCATTTTTGTTTTTTTACCGCCGTTTAATAACGGATGCCAAGAAGGCATACCTCTGCCCTCTTTAAGTCGGCGATACGTACAACTCGGTGGCATAAAAAAAACATCGTCGATATTATCTTGCGTTAAACGCACACAATCAGGTACTAATACCGTGCGCTTTTCATACTGAGTACATTGGCATGTTTTATCGTTTAACAAATGACAAACAATCGAACTGTGTACCATCTGCTCGTGATCTTTAATGTGATCAGTAGGCTTTAGCTCGTCTTGTTCATCGACATCAGGATCGTCAATAAACTTGTGTAAACAACATTTAGCGCAACCATCACACAACGACTCCCATTGCTCACGACTCATTTCTTCGAGTGTTTTGGTTTCCCAAAAAGGTACTACTTTTGAGCCTTGTGATTTAGCTTTATTACGCGCTTTGTTTTTAGCCATTAACAGATGCTCTATTCAATTGGCGGGAATTTTATGCGATCAGATAACACACCAACCGAACTGACAAAATAGTAGGAAAAATTCCAATGCATTAACGATTTGTAATTGTCGTAGGCTAAATAGACACGGCCGTTTTCATCATCGGGAAAAACCATCGCCGCTTTGATATCGACTTTTGGTAAATCTCTACCATCAGCGCGGCGCACACCTAAAGCTTGCCATTCAGCCATTGTTTTAGCGTAACTATCCATGGCCTTTAGCCAGTTTTTACGACTCCCCGTATTGCGAGGTACAGCCTGTGAAACATCAAAGTTGTCAGGTAATTTAACTTGACGTCCCCAAGTTAATGCGTCATTCCAACCTTCTGTTTTAAGATAGTTTGCCATTGATGCAAAAACATCAGCTTTATTGCCCCAAATATCTTTTTTGCCATCGCCATCACCGTCAACTGCGTAGGCGAGAAAAGAGGTCGGCATAAATTGGTTTTGCCCCATAGCGCCGGCCCATGAGCCTTTCATATTTTCAACTTTGATGTGGCCTTCATCGAGAATTTGTAGTGCCGCGAATAACTGCTTTTTGAAAAAGGCTTCACGGCGCCCCTCATAGGCCAACGTTGATAGTGCAGAAACCACATTATAGTTACCCATGATGCGGCCAAAGTTGGTTTCAAGGCCCCACAGTGCAACGATAAAACGCGGTTGAACACCATATTCTTCACCAACTTTGGTTAATAGCTCTTGATTTTCTTTATAAAGCTTACGGGCGCGATTAACTTTCCACTCAGGCACGCGTTTGGGTAAGTAAGTATCGAGTGTTTCAACGGTTTCAGGTTGGTTGCGATCTGCCTTTACTGCGCGTTTGTGAAAAGTGACGTTAGCAAAGCTATCTTCTACAAATTGTTCGCTGTAACCTTTGGCTATTGCTTCTTGCTTGATTTGCTCAATATATTGCTCAAAGGTCGGCTTTTGCTCTTGACCAATGGCGTGGAAGGAAACACTTAATCCAATTGCTGAGCTCGCAATAAGTTTAATTAAAGAATTCATTTTACTCATATTCTGAACGACCTTGCGCTTTTAAATGCTCTTTTAATAAGTCTTCTTGTGGCGGTGGTAATTGTAAATAGAAACCGTTGTCGACAAGCTCTGTTTTTACTTTGTTGATGTCGGCAAAAGCTAATTTATCTTTTTTCGCCAAATTAACTAAGGTAACCAATACTGGTTTACCAAATGTATTCAATAATGGTTCAGGGACACGAGAAAAATCATCTCGTTTTTCAACAAATAAATAGGTTTGCGCTTTTTTCGGGCTTTTATAAACCGCACATAACATGGAAATAACCTTTCGCGTAAATTAGAAAATGTAACACCAATCCCGTTAAACTTTTACTCACTCAGCGAGAATTTAACGGGGTTGGTGTAATATAAATTATTGGTAATTATTGGCAATAAATTTTGCTAATTGCTCGCCAATCAATGCGTGACGCCAACCGCATAGTAAGTCGATACGCTCGTTAGTTTGACGATAATTATTGAGGTTAAACTGCCATTTTAGCAGTTGATTCATCTGTTTTTTCGAAGCAAGTACTGCCATCGGTACTTGGTTAGCATCGGCCTGCTGCGATAAGAAGTTTTTTAATCGTTTAAATATTTGTTTGTAACCGGCTGCAGTATCAAGGCGCTCAATTTTTTCAGGATAATCATCTGGGCTATCGGCTCTAGCCGCTTTGAGTACATTTAACATCGCTTTACCTTTATAGCGAACGTCTTGCATATCACAACCTTCAAGGTTGAGCATGGCTGAAACACTCTTTGGATCGTGCAAGGCTAAGGTAAACAAGGTTGGATCTTTAGCGACAAAACTAATCGGTAAATCGCGCTTTACCGCTTGTATATACCGCCAGTTAGCTAAGTGTTTTAAGCGGTTTAAGCCACTTGGCGCTAGTTTCCAACTCAGCTTAACATCTTGATATAAGCTCATTGGGTCAATAACTTGCGCTTTTTTGTTGATTAACTGCAAAGACTCTTCCTCAACCGCAGTTAAATAGCCTTTCGCTTCGATTTCAGCCAGTAATTTGGGAAACAGTCGGTATAGATAATAAACATCGGCTGCCGCATATTGTATTTGGTTATCGCTCAACGGGCGTTTGATCCAATCAGTTCTCGATTCGGTTTTATCTAACTCTACATCAAGAAAATGTTTGACAGTCGCTGCATACCCTACCGAGATGCCGTGATCGAGAAATGCCATCATAATTTGGCTATCGAGCATATTGTTAATCGTGATATTACCACTCGTGGCAAAAACCTCGAGATCTTCACTACAAGCGTGTAGCACTTTTAAAATGTTGTTATTGGTGAGTAATTGCCAGAACGGTGTTAAATCGTCGACCGCTAACGGATCAATACAGGCTGTTACCTGGCTACTACCAACTTGTAACAGCCCCAGTTTGGGAAATAAGGTGCGCGTGCGGACAAACTCAGTATCAATCGCTAATACGCTTTCTTCGGCAAGTTGTTGACATAATTCTACGAGTTCGGTTTGGCTTTCAACCGTAAAAATTTGATGTTCCATCAAGTACACGCTTTGTAATGTAATCTAAAAGAAAATGAGCACTGATAACGCAAGTGCTCATTTAGATTCGAGGATAATCATCCCGGTTAATTTCTGCGACGGCGATTAGACTGTTGCTGACGCATATGGTGTTTTTTCACCGAACGACGAATACGTCTGTTTTTGGCGTTATCAATCGCTTTTTCATCCACTTTCACTTTTGATTGTGTTTCTGGCGGCAATTGAACCAATTTGCGATAGTAATTTACGTCTTTGATCCCTAACTCAACCCAGCCACCAAGCGGCAACTGACGCTGCAATTGAATATCACCGTAGCGCACGCGAATTAGACGACTTACTTGTACGTCTTGGCTTTCCCATAAACGTCGTACTTCGCGGTTTCGACCTTCAGTTAAAACAACGTGAAACCAATGGTTGCGCCCTTCACCACCGCGATAAGTAATTTTATTGAATTTAGCTGGGCCATCTTCTAATTTAACCCCGTTGCGCAAGCGCTGTAACATCGCATCATCAACTTCGCCAAACACGCGCACGGCATATTCACGCTCGACTTTGCGCGATGGGTGCATTAAGCGGTTGGCAAGTTCACCATCAGTGGTAAATAACAACATGCCTTGGGTATTAATATCTAAACGACCGACGGCTATCCAGCGACCATTTTCTAACTTAGGCAGACGATCGAATACCGTTGGTCGACCCTCGGGATCTTTACGGGTACACATCTCACCTTCAGGTTTGTTGTACATCAATACCCGACAAATATCTTTATCTTTCGACTGAAGTGCGACCAAGTGACCATCAACACGGATCTGCTCAGTTCCTTCAACACGATCGCCTAAAAAGGCGGTTTTACCATCAACGCTTACTCGGCCTTGACTAATAAAAGACTCCATTTCACGACGTGAGCCTTTTCCTGCGCGAGCAAGTACTTTTTGCAACTTTTCAGACATAGTCTTTATCTCTTACGTCAGTAGTGCTTACCTTATCAGGCACTGTCTGCTGACTCTTTAATGGGAGTTAGGTCATCTGCCAAGTTCATCGTAGGAACTGGCATTAGCTCAGGTAACTGAGCTAACGACGTTAACGAAAAATAATCGAGAAACGCTTTGGTTGTGGCATAAAGCGAAGGCCGACCAGGCACTTCTTTGTGGCCAACAACTTGTATCCACTCTCGATCTTGTAGCGTTTTCATTATGTGACTACTCACCGCTACGCCGCGAACTTCTTCAATTTCACCGCGCGTAATGGGTTGTTTGTAGGCAATTAACGCTAAAGTTTCAAGTAATGCTCGAGAATACCTCGGCGCTTTTTCTTGAAACAAAATAGATAACTCTTGTGCAACTTCATCGACAGCTTGAAACCGATAACCAGAAGCAACCTCAAGAAATCTTATGCCGCGATCTTGATAATCGGCTATTAACTGAGTAATCGCCTGATTAAATTGTTGCGAGCTTACCTGATACGGGCTTAAAACCGTTGATTTAATTTGATTTTTTGACAAGGGTTTATCGGCAACAAAAACTGCTGCTTCAATTAATTTAACCACTTGCTTATCATCAATTTTTTTCATCAGGCAAGTTTAACCGAAATTGTACCAAAAGCGGTAGTTTGAATACATTTTATTAGCGATTCTTTTAACAGCTCCAAAATCGCAAGAAAACTCACCACAACCCCTGCCCGGCCTTCTTTAACATCGAACAATTGCACAAAATCTAACATCTGTTCAGGCGATGTTTGTAATTGCGATAAAATCAAACTCATCCGTTCGCGCGTGGATAAGGCCTCTTTGTGAATGTGATGATGCTCAAACGCTTCACTTCTTTTAAGTACGCTTTGCATAGCAAAGACGAGCTCTTGTAGGTCAACATCGGGTAATTGTATCTGCAATTTATAGGCATCGGGCATCATGGCTTGGCCGGTGAAGTTATCGCGCTCTAACCTTGGCAATTCATCGATTTTTTCCGCCGCTTGCTTAAACACTTCATACTCTTGTAAGCGTCTAACGAGTTCTGCACGAGGATCGAGTTCATCTTCTTCAATCGCTTGCTTGGGCAGCAACAGCCTTGATTTTATTTCCGCTAAAATAGCGGCCATCACCAAGTACTCTGCCGCAAGCTCCATATTAAAGTCTTTCATCACTTCAACATACTGCATGTATTGCTGAGAAATAGGTGCTATCGGTAAATCCAAAATGTCGAATTTTTGTTTGCGAATTAAATAAAGCAGTAAATCAAGGGGCCCTTCAAAGCTTTCTAAAATGACTTCAAGGGCATCGGGCGGAATAAACAAGTCTTGCGGCTTTTCGATCACCGCTTCACCTTTGACAAAAGCAAGCGGCAATTCTTGTTGGATCATGGCACCATGTGGTGACTTGTTATCTTCATTAGCTTGCATCGCACTACCTAAAGGGCTCGGGATCACCTTCACCTTCGCGAATGATTTCAACCTCACCTTCGCTAAAGTCAATTATCGTGGTTGGGTTCTCGCCTAAATAGCCACCATTTATGATTAAATCAACGCGTTTTTCTAGAATATCGCGAATATGCTCAGGATCGTACTCTGCCATTGCCGCACCAGGCATGATCAAGGTCGTTGATAACAAGGGTTCATTGAGCTCCTCAAGTAAGGCCTGAGCGATGTTATTTTGTGGAATACGAATACCAATGGTTTTCTTTTTAGGGTTCATCAAGCGCTTGGGCACTTCTTTAGTTGCTTTAAAAATAAAAGTATATGCGCCGGGCGTATTATTTTTAACTAGGCGAAACGCCGTGTTATCAACTTTGGCGTAATCAGATAATTCAGATAAATCACGGCAAACCAAAGCAAAGTCATGATCCATATCGATATTGCGAATCTGACAAATACGCTCTAGCGCTTTTTTGTCACCTAAATGACAACCTAGTGCATAGCCTGAATCGGTCGGATAAACAATAACCGCACCATCGTTGATCATAGCAACGGCTTGTTTCATCAAGCGCTGTTGCGGATTATCTGGGTGAACATAGAAAAACTGACTCATGATGATTCCTTGGCAAATTTGGCGGGTAAAATATCGAAAGCCCCACCACATAGATAACTTTATTGTATGTAATAATCTTCAAATAAAACAGCAAATAAGCTGATTTGCATCGAATAATTAAGGTAAGTGGATACTTTTCTCGTTAAATTAATTAAAAATTCGATTTATTAACGATAGCGCGTAGCTATCCCAATTAAATATCTTCACCTCTTGCTAAAATTCCATTAACCTACTGGTACGACCAATCATAAAAATGCCGAAATGACCAAACAAAATAGAGTAACCGTCAACCTTGATGATAAAGGAATCGCGACCGTTTCCCTCAACCGACCAGACAAAGGGAACGCATTAGATATGCCAATGTTTGACGCGATTTGCGCAACAATAAAATCATTAAAAAAAGACAAGCGAGTTCGCGTTATTATTTTACAAGGTAATGGCGACAATTTCTGCACGGGCCTTGATGTTAAATCAGTATTAACCAGCTCAAGTAATGGCATAAAATTATTAGCAAAATGGTCACCTTTTATCGCTAATAAAGCACAGTACGTTTGTACTGGTTGGCGTGAAGTGCCGGTGCCGGTAATCTGTGCTATTCAAGGTATTTGTTGGGGCGGCGGCTTACAAATCGCTCTTGGCGCAGACTTTCGCATCGCTAAACCTGACGCCAACTTGTCAATAATGGAAGCAAAATGGGGGCTCATTCCCGATATGGGCGGTTCGTTGCCACTGAGAGAGTTAGTCAGTAAAGATGTTGCACTTGAGTTAGCGATGACCGCTCGACAAATCAGTGGTGAGCAAGCAAAAACACTCGGTTTAGTTACTCATGTCAGTGACGACCCTACAGCTCATGCCCATCAATTGGCCGATGAATTACTCAATCGATCGCCCGACGCTCTGGCTGCTGTTAAAAAACTGTATCGCAAATCATGGTGGTCAAGCGCTGGTTTCGCGCTATTTCGTGAGTCTTGGTATCAAATCAAGGTGTTGATGGGTAAAAATCAACGCATTGCCGTTAAACGAGAAATGGCTAGCGATAACCAAGATAAAAAGTCATACCAAAACCGCAACTTCAGCTAATCACCAACAAGGGGGTCAGAGTCTGAGCCATCCCCACAAATAATTTAATTTTTTCAAACAGTTATATTATTTTAAAAATTTGGAACTTTCATGGCGGTTGATGATCTGATCAATCGCCAAAAAGAAAAGCCATAACCACACATGAAAGTTACCACTAGTTTGCAGCAAACCTTTTTAAAGATCACTAATAATATTCACGCCAAGCGCCGAATGGCTATTAAAAGCTGTGTCGATAGCTTACTACTCGATAGTTTTGCGACCGTGACATCAATTGGACGTGGTATTGATAGTTGTGCCTATGAAAAGCATTCAATTAAGCGTGCTGACAGACTACTCTCCAATGCGCATCTGTATAGAGAACGTGTTGATATATATAGGGAAATGACTTCGTTGCACATATCTCCCTATAGTCGCCCGCTCATTCAAGTTGATTGGTCAGACTTAGATAATCGCAAGCGTAATTTTCTAATTCGAGCATCTGTTGCTTTGGATGGTCGTAGTATTACGGTCTATGAAGAGGTGCACGGCATGGCTACTAAGGAAAAGCCTGCGACTCATAAAGCGTTTTTAATCTCGCTTGCACAAGTACTACCTGCGTGCTGTAGACCAGTCATTGTAACAGATGGCGGTTTTAAAGTGCCTTGGTTTAAACAAATTCTCAAATTGGGTTGGGATTTTATCGGACGTATACGTGGCAATAATTATTATAATTGCACCGGTAATCAATGGTTGCACATTAGTAAGCTACATGAAATTGCAACACCGACACCAAAATACTTCATTGGACACATAACTAAAACTAACCCATTAGCAGTTAACGTTGTTGTTTATAAAAGTAAATCTAAAGGTCGTAAATCATTGAATAATGAAGGGCTACCTCGGAAAAGTAAGCTTGCTAAACAACATGCTAAAAGTGGGCGAGAGCCCTGGGTACTAGCTACATCCCTCATAACATCTTCAAACACAGCAAAGCGTATTGTTGAGCTTTATAAAACACGGATGCAGGAAGAAGAGGCGTTTAGAGATGTAAAAAGTGAGCGCTATGGCTTTAGTTTAAACTTACACCTTAGCTACAAAACTCATAGACTCAACAACCTATTATTGCTAACAACTATTGCTCATTGGTTATCGATTATAGTGGGTGTTTGTGGTGAGATTAGCCGAGTTGCGAGACGGTACCAAGCAAACACTACACGTAATAAACGCGTATTGTCCTTGTCGTTTCTTGGACGAAGACTGATAAGAGATAAGCGGTTTAAGTGCTCAAAAGCCTTAGTTCGGCTGGCCTTTGAGCAAATAAATCGCGTTATATCCTACTGGAATACTTGCGATGCTTAAATTTGTGGGGATCCCTCAGGGTCAGAGTCAAATAACTCTGACCCCAACTTTTTTATGGGTGGATATTGTCCCAGTTACTCCACACTTCAATGCAATCCTCAGGCAAGGTTAAGTTCTTACCTAAATCACTCCACGGTGTTGGGTAGTGAAAATCTGAGCCAAGTGAAGCTTTTAGCTCATACTCTTGGCAATAAGAAAGCATTAATCGGCGCTGATCTGGGTTCATTTGCGGCAGAACAATTTCTAAGGCATCGCCACCTAAGGATTTAAATTCAATGATCAACTTTCTACGCCATTTACCCGACATATCATATCGAATGGGGTGCGCCATCACTGCACTGCCGCCAGCCTGATGAATGGTCTCAATCGCGGTTTGCAAATCACACCACGCAGATTTAACAAATGCGCGTTTATTCTTGCCGATATACTTATCAAACGCGGACTGTAATTTGCTGATTTCGCCACGATTATACAGCGCTTGGGCAAAATGCGAGCGGGTAATCGTCCCATCTTTCGCTAGCTGTTTGGCATCGTCATAAATACCAACAAAACCACATTTTTCGAGTTTGACTGCCATATTAATCGCGCGTTCTTCACGTGCCTGAGCTTGCTGTTCAAGTAACGCATTCAGAGCAGAATTATTTGGATCAAAATTCAAACCAACAATATGAATTTCAAAGCCATGCCAACGGGTAGATATTTCAACCCCATTAATAATTTTCAGTGGTAATTGGTTTGCTTGAATATAACTTTTTGCGCTAGCTAATGCGTCAATCGAATCGTGATCGGTAATGGCTAATACGTCGAGTTGAAAGTTTACCGCCCTATCAACGAGCTCGGTCGCGGTAAATTTACCATCAGAGCATGTCGTATGGCTGTGCAAGTCGATACGCTGCTGACGATTTAATTGGATTGAAGCTGTTGACATCTAATTTAAAATAGCTTTTCATATAGGCATTAACGCAATTCTACGTTGAATCAACGTACTTGGAAACGAAAATTACAAGCAATGACTATTTCAAACTCAGTATCACATAACACAATTTGGTGGTGGCACAACAACACGTAAGTGGGTTGTGAGAGTTGCTTGTACGCAAATTTTTTCAAAAAAGCCCACTTTTAAAGTGGGCTTTTTTGTTTTTTACTCATTGATTTTTAAGCATATTAGGAATTAACAATGTTAACAACTAAGGTTAAAAGCTGGTTCATCTGGTGGCTTCAGCCAATCTACGCAGGCTGACTCGTTTTTATTTTATAAAATTAAGGATTATTTATGATTATCGTATTAAAACCACAAGCTACTGAACAAGACGCTAACGAAATATTAGATAAAATCTCAAGTTTGGGATTAAAACCACTTTATATGCCCGGTGTTGAACGCACCGTACTTGGCGCGCTTGGTGATGAGCGTATTCTTCGCCAACTTCATTTAGACAGCTATCCAATGGTTGATGAAGTTAAACCCGTTCTCAGCCCCTATAAACTCGTTTCTCGAGAGCTCCAAGCCCACGACAGTATTGTCTCTCTTGGCGGCGTAAAAGTCGGCGGCGGTAATTTTACAATAATTGCTGGACCATGCTCGGTCGAGAGCCAAGATCAGCTTTTTGGCATTGCCGAAATGCTAAAAAACCAACAAGTGCCTTTACTGCGCGGAGGTGCCTTTAAGCCACGTACCAGCCCATACAGTTTCCAAGGCTTAGGCGAAGAAGGTTTACAACTACTAAAATCAGCAAAAGACATTTACGGCTTACCCGTTGTTTCTGAAATTATCGACCCAAGTGATGCCGACTTAATGGCGCAGTATATCGATTGCTACCAAATCGGTGCTCGCAATATGCAAAACTTCCGCTTGCTCGAGGCCGTTGGCAAACAAAACAAGCCCGTGTTGTTGAAGCGCGGTATGAGCGCAACGATTGAAGAGCTGTTATTAGCCGCTGAATACATTATTAATGCCGGTAATCCTAACGTCATTTTATGTGAGCGCGGTATTCGCACCTTTGAAACAGCAACCCGTAATACCCTCGATTTAAATGCCGTTGCGCTATTAAAACAAAAAACCCATTTACCGGTATTGGTTGATCCATCACACGGTACGGGCGTTAAATCATTAATTAATCCACTTTCAAGAGCGGCAGCAGCGGTTGGCGCCGATGGTATTATTGTTGAAACTCACTTAAACCCGAAAGAAGCGTTGTCAGATGGTCATCAAGCGTTAACTGCCGATGATTTTGCTCAGTTGATGGCCGATATAAAACCATTTATCTCGGCAGCAGGGAAACAACTATGAGTGGAGGATTTGCCAACATCAACACCGAGATTGGCTCGGTTTCAACCCTAACGAGTACAGCGCGCTACCAAAGTGATCCGCTTGCGGTTTATCAAGCGCTGTGCGGTGACTTAAACAATAGTTTATTGCTTGAATCTGCCGAAATAGATAACAAACAACAAACTAAAAGTTTGCTGTTAACCCATGCGGCAGTTCGCATCGAGTGTAATGGTCATCAAGTTAAGTTAACAAGTTTAAGTATTAACGGCCAAAGTGCGATCGCCTTTGCCCACCAAGCATTAGAAAATGACGCAACATGTGAGCTTAATGCGAACGTTTTAACTGTCACCTTTGAAAAAGCTCATGCCGAAGTTGATGAGTTAACCCGCTTAAAAGCCGCTAACCCGTTTCAAGTGTTGCGTATTTTCAATCAACTTAACAATGAAAGCCATCACCCACTTGCCGTATTTTTAGGTGGCGTTTTTGCCTTTGACTTAATGGCTATCGCCGAAGACTTGCCAGAAGTTGAAAGTGGTGAAAATACTTGCCCAGATTATGTTTATTATCTCGCGGAAAACGTGATTGTTATCGATCACGAAAAACGCACCACCGATATTATTAGCCAAGTCTTTTCTGGCCCTGAGCAGCAAAAATGCTACTTTGAAGCGAGCCGTCGGATCCAGCAAATCAAAGGGACACTCAGTGAAGCTATTAGCGCAACTGTTGAATCGCTAAAGCATACGCCAACAGCAGTAGCTCCAGAAGTTGATATTAGTGATCAGCAATTTTGCGATATCGTCGAGCAATTAAAAGAAAACATTCGCGCTGGTGATATTTTTCAAGTCGTGCCTTCTCGTACTTTTTCAATACCCTGTGAAAAACCACTAACAACGTACGCTTTGTTGAAACAAAGTAACCCTAGTCCTTACATGTTCTTTTTAAAAGACCAAGACTTTTGTTTGTTTGGCGCATCGCCAGAATCGGCGTTGAAATATCAACAAAAGTCTCGCCAAGTTGAGCTTTATCCAATTGCAGGTACTCGTCAGCGCGGTAAAAATGCCGATGGTAGTATTGCTCTTGATCTAGATAGCAGAATTGAGCTTGAGCTAAGACAAGACCAAAAGGAACTTGCAGAGCATATTATGTTAGTTGACTTGGCACGCAACGATATTGCACGAGTCAGCCAAGGCGGCTCGCGCCATGTCGCCGATTTGCTAAAAGTAGATCGTTATTCACATGTCATGCATTTAGTTTCTCGTGTTTGCGGCACCCTACTCCCCGAATTAGATGCCCTACACGCCTACCAAGCCTGTATGAATATGGGGACACTATCTGGCGCACCAAAAGTAAAAGCGACAAGTTTAATTCGCCAAGTGGAGCAAAAACGCCGTGGTAGCTATGGCGGCGCAGTCGGCTACATGACAGGTGAAGGAGAAATGGATACCTGTATCGTGATTCGTTCAGCCTTTGTTAAAGATAATACGGCACATGTTCAAGCAGGTGCTGGTGTAGTCTACGACTCAGTGCCACAATCGGAAGCCGATGAAACTCGTCAAAAAGCACAAGCGGTAATTGGCGCGCTATTACAAGCACAAACGACGTCGCTAGTATCAAACCTTACGTTTGACAAGCAGGAGCAGTAGATATGAAACAAGACAAAATCTTTATGCTCGACAACCTAGATTCGTTTACCTACAACCTAGTAGACGAATTTTATCAGCTAGGCTTTAAACCTGAAATTTATCGCAACACCTTAAGTGCCGATTTTATTTTTAATAAAATGTGTGAACACCAAGAAACCACCGGTGAAAATGTTATTTTAGTGCTCTCACCAGGCCCAGGTAACCCAAGCCAAGCCGGTTGTTTAATGGCGTTGATTGAAAAAGTCGCCGGTAAGTTTCCAATTATCGGTATTTGTTTAGGCCATCAAGCCTTAGTCCAGCACTTTGGTGGTGAAGTTGGCCGAGCAAATGCCATTGTTCACGGTAAAGCATCTATGGTCGAGCACAGTCAAACAGGCGCGTTTGAAGGTATTGCTAATCCATTATCGGTCGCTCGTTATCATTCATTAATGGCAACAAAAATGCCGGAGCAACTGATCACAACGGCGAAAACTGATGATATTGTCATGGCCATTGAGCACAAAACGTTAGCCATTATTGGCTTTCAATTTCACCCCGAATCAATTTTAACCAATTATGGCTCTGCCCTACTCAAGCAAGCGATGAGTTACTTAGCGGCAAAGCATACCGAAACGCTATTAACAGGGAGCTGCTAATATGAGCGACGTTTTACAACAACTCATTGAAGGCCAAAGTTTATCGCAACAACAAGCGCAAGATTTTTTCCAACAAATGATCACCGGCCAAGTAGCACCAGAACTGCTGGCTAGCGTATTAACCGCGTTAAAAATAAAAGGTGAAACTCCGAGTGAGATTGGCGGTGCAGCCATTGCGGTTCGCCAGTCGGCGACCGCCTTTCCAACAGTCGATTTTGACGTGACCGACTGCGTGGGTACCGGTGGTGACGGTGCCAATACCATTAACATTTCAACCACGGCAGCAATTTTAGCCGCCGCCTGTGGCGTAAAAATGGCAAAGCACGGCAATCGCAGCGTATCATCGATGTCTGGCTCAGCGGATTTACTCGAAGCATTTGGCGCCAACTTAACGATGTCACCAGAGGTTGCGGCAAAATGTTTAAGCCAAACCAACTTTTGTTTCTTATTTGCCCCTGCTTATCACAGCGGTTTTAAACACGCTGCCCCCGTGCGCAAAGCCATGGGTGTACGCACGCTGTTTAATATTCTTGGGCCACTGGTTAACCCTGCTGCGCCAAAAACCATGTTATTAGGTGTTTATACGCCTGAGTTACTGCATACCATGGCAAGCGCGCTACAAATTACCGGTGTCGAAAGTGCTTGGGTTGTTCACGGTAGCGGCTTAGATGAAATCGCCTTACACGGCACGACTCAAATCGTTGCCATTGAAAACGGTAAGCTTGTTGAAAAGCAAATTTTTCCTCAAGATTTTGGCTTAGCTGAGGCAACGCTGGAAGATATCAAAGGCGGCACACCGCAGGAAAATGCCAATATCATTAAAGCTATTTTACAAGGCAATGGCCAAGTAGCGCATAACAACGCGGTTGTAATCAACACGGCAGCCATTTTGTATTTGCACAACAAAGCTGACTCATTAGTAAAATGCGCCGAGCTTGCCGCTGAAGCACTCGCTAGTGGCAAAGGTTACAGCACGCTCATGCAATATGTTGAAGTTTCACAAGGATAGTTTTAATGGCCAATATTTTAGAAAAAATTGTCGAAGATAAACGCGCTTTTATGGCAACTTATAAGCAAGAAAATCCGTTAGAAGATTTTATTGGCAGCTTAACGCCAAGCACTAAAGATTTATATGCCAGCTTATCACAGCCTGAAGCAGGCTTTATCTTGGAATGTAAAAAAGCGTCACCGTCTAAAGGGTTAATTCGCGATGACTTTAACGTACTAGATATCTGCCGAATCTACGACAAATACGCGGCAGGGATTTCGGTACTAACCGATGAGAAGTACTTTCAAGGCAAGTATGAGTATTTAAAAACCGTTTGTGAAACTGTTGACTGCCCAGTGCTCAATAAAGACTTTTTCTTTGAGCCTTACCAAGTTTACTTGGCTCGTCATTTAGGCGCCGACGCCATTTTATTGATGCTTAGCGTGTTAACAGATCAAGAATATATTGAACTGGCGAAAATTGCCGAACGCTACCAAATGGCAATCTTAACGGAAATATCCAACACCGAAGAAATGGCGCGAGCGATCAAGCTTAACGCCAAGTTAATTGGTATTAATAATCGTAACTTGCGCGATCTGTCCACCGATATTTCTCGCACGTTTGATTATGCACCACATTTACCCGATGGCACTTTAGTGATTTCAGAGTCGGGCATATACACCAATGCGCAGGTTCGCGAGTTAGCCCCTGCAGTAGATGGCTTTTTAGTGGGCAGCTCAATCATGGCGCAAGCTGATATTGACTTAGCTTGTCGACAGCTGATCTTCGGTGAAAACAAAGTCTGCGGTTTAACCTCACCTGAAAGTGCCAGCGCGGTATTAGCAAACGGTGGTGTATACGGCGGTTTGATCTTTGCTGAGAAATCACCTCGCTTTGTAAGTGAAGCAATGGCTAAAACCATTACCGAGCAAGTGAGCGGCCTCAATTACGTTGGTGTTTTCGTTAACCACGAAATAGAAACCGTTGCAGCGTTAGCTAACACGTTGAACTTATTTGCAGTGCAACTTCACGGTAGTGAAAATGATGCCTATATCAATGAATTAAGAAAAAGTTTGCCCGTAAACACGCAAATTTGGCAAGCAGTTAGTGTGAAAGATCACAACTTTTCACTAAGCGCCAACCCAAACATTTCACGTTTTATTTTAGACAACAAGCAAGGTGGCTCGGGTGAGCAGTTTGATTGGCAAGCGTTACACCAAAGTGAGCTCGATTTAACTAAGTGTATGTTAGCTGGCGGGCTTAACTGTGAGAATATTTCAACAGCAATAGATACCATGAACAACCTAGATTTATTAGGTTTAGATATTAATTCGGGCGTAGAATCAAGCCCAGGACACAAATGCTCAGCAATGATAGCTGCGGTGTTCAAAAACATTCGGAATTATTAATCATGACTCATTCAGTACAAGATCATACTCAAAACAAAAAACACGATAAATTACCCGCCTACTTTGGTGAATTTGGCGGCATGTTTGTTGGCGAATTGCTCGTACCCGCGCTTGAACAGCTTGAACAAGCCTTTATCGAGTCGCAAAACGATAAGGCTTTTATCGATGAGTTTAACCACTTGTTGCATAGCTACGCGGGTCGCCCTACACCACTAACCTTATGTCGTAACATCGTTAAAAACCCGTTGGCAAAAATCTATTTAAAACGCGAAGATTTACTTCACGGTGGTGCCCATAAAACCAACCAAGTGTTAGGCCAAGCACTACTCGCAAAACGCATGGGTAAACATGAAATTATCGCAGAAACGGGTGCTGGTCAGCACGGTGTTGCCACCGCTATTGCATGTTCATTACTTGGCTTAAAGTGTCGTATTTATATGGGCGCGAAAGACTGTGAACGCCAACAACCCAATGTATTTCGCATGAAACTGATGGGCGCTGAAGTCATTCCAGTCACCGCAGGCTCTGGCACCTTAAAAGATGCTGTTAATGAAGCACTGCGCGACTGGTCAGCCAATTACGACAATGCTCATTATCTGTTAGGCACAGCTGCCGGCCCTCACCCATTCCCAACGATCGTGCGTGAATTTCAAAAAATGATCGGCGAAGAAGCTAAACAGCAATTATTGGCCGAAGAAGGACGTTTACCTGATTATGTGATTGCTTGTGTCGGCGGTGGTTCGAATGCCATTGGTATGTTTACCGATTTTATTAAAGAAAAAGACGTAAAACTCGTTGGTGTTGAACCAGGTGGTAAGGGCATAACAACTGATCATCACGGCGCAACGCTAACCGCGGGTACGAAAGGTATGTTGCACGGTAATTATACTTACATCATGCAAACGACGGATGGTCAAATTGAAGAGTCGTATTCTGTTTCAGCGGGCTTAGATTATCCAGGTGTTGGTCCACAACACGCATTTTTAAAAGAAACAGGTCGAGCGCAATACGTGGCGATCAACGATGATGAAGCACTTGCTGCCTTTCAAACTTTAGCGGCAAATGAAGGCATTATTCCTGCGCTTGAATCATCTCACGCGCTGGCACAAGCATTAAAAATGGCGGAACAAGTCACAGAAGAAACCATCTTTTTAGTGAATTTATCTGGCCGTGGCGATAAAGATCTCGCCCATGTTCACACCATTTTAGGTGATAACTTTCAAGCACAGCAAAACGCCGAGTAAAGGCACGAGGACCCACAATGAGTACTATTAGTTCTGTTACCCCAAATCCTGTGCTGAGCCAAGTTGGGCAGCGCTACAATGAATGCTTTAGCGCATTAAAAGCACAAGGCAAAGGTGCCTTTATTCCATTTGTGACTATCGGCGATCCCAATCCAGTATTGTCGTTTGAGATCATCAAAACGCTAATCGACGCTGGCGCCGATGCCCTCGAGCTTGGCATTCCATTTTCAGACCCTAGCGCCGACGGCGTTACCATTCAAAAAGCCGGTTTACGAGCGTTAAACGCCAACGTTGATATTGATATCTGCTTTGATATTTTAGCGAAAGTGCGTGATTATGCGCCAAGCATCCCCATTGGCTTATTGCTGTATGGCAACCTTGTCTTTGCTCGCGGCATTGAAAAATTTTATCAAGATGCGCAACGTGCTGGTGTTGATTCAGTATTGATCGCCGATTTACCTATTCGTGAGAGTCAACCATTTAGAGATGCGGCAATGACCAATGGTATCGCGCCAATTTTTATTGCACCGCCTAATGCAGATGACGACACACTCCAAGCAATCGCCTCATATAGCCGAGGCTACACTTATGTTTTAAGTCGCGCAGGCGTTACCGGCGCTGATGTCAAAGCAACCAGTGTTGCCGACAAGTTAGTGGCAAAATTAACAGCATTAAATAGTGCGCCAGCGGTTATTGGTTTTGGTATCTCAAATCCAGAGCAAGTAAAACAAGCACTAGCTAGTGGCGCACAAGGCGCTATTAGTGGCTCGGCTGTGGTAAATATTATTGAGAAAAACCTAGCAGATGAAACCAAGATGCTAGCGGAGCTAACCAGCTTTGTTCAACAGATGAAAGCTGCGACTTAATGTTAAAAACAACTGATAAAAGGTGTTAACTATCTAAAAAGTGTTAACTATATTGGATAAATACTTTCTAGATTGATGACTTTTTCTAGTTATATTGTCGGGGTGCCGACAGCACTAAAGAGGGAAAAAGCGCCTGTTTCCCTCTTTAATCTCCCTCGGCGACAACGCAATAGACAGCATTAATTTTTCACTTGTGTTTATCATACCAAGTTCATTAAATAGTTGGTCATTCAGCGAGAATTAAATGGCTTATAGGCAAGGCTTTGATTGCCGGTAATGGTTATTCCCTTAGCAAAATCAGTAACGAAGCATATAAGCCATTTAAACTCGCCCTTGGGGAGCTCGTCAGAAAAGTGATAACTTTACAAATTGCCTTGATATGGAATAACCATACCTGCACCAATTTGCTTTGTTCTAACTTCCCTGACGTAGCTCTGAATGATTAACTATTTAACGAAATTGGTATTAGCTGTTCCTGAAGAAGATACGTCCTGTATGACATCAGTGCTCGGCGTCCTGCCTCGCCCAGCAATAAACATGCAAGTGAAAAATTAATCTATTGCGAATGGGACTGGTGTGTAATTCGAGGCTCGTTTTTTATCTGAAATAAAAGTGCTAATCCAGTACGAAAACAAGATTTAACGCCACTCACCTATATTGTAGAATCGCATCAACCGTTAGCTCGTTTACCTAAGACATCTTCTAAGGCAGGTTTCAAGGTATGGTATGTAAATTCAAAGCCAGCTTGTTGTAACCGCTCAGGAATGGCATTTTGACCAGTAAGTACTAAGCGGGACATTTCCCCTAACATCAACTTTAACACCAACGCAGGCACGAAAAACAAGCACGGTTTGGATAACACACTGGCCAACGTTTGGCTAAATTCTTTGTTAGTCACCGGTTTAGGCGCAGTGAAGTTATAAATACCTGATAATTCATTTTTATTTTTACTAAAGGCGAGAAATAAGATAGCGGCAACCATGTCGTCAATGTGGATCCACGGCATGTATTGTTGACCATTAGAAAGCGGACCACCGAGGCATAACTTAAAGCTCGGCAGCATTTTTTTCAAAAAGCCACCTTCACTTGATACCACAAGCCCCGTACGCATAATACAAACTCGACAACCAAGTTGTTTGGCACTTAAGGCGGCTTGCTCCCACGCGTCACATAATTGGTGGGTATATTCATCGTGAAAGCCCGATTGCTCGGTTAACAAACTGTTTTTACCGTCTCCATACCAGCCCACAGCAGAGCCACTAATAAGTACAGAAGGCATCATTAATCGAGTTTTCATCCATTTAACTAAATGATGAGTACTATCAACCCGAGATTGATATATTCGCTGTTTTTGCGCCTCTGACCAACGCTTATCAGCGATTGGCTCGCCCGCTAAATTGACAATGACATCAAAGTAAATATCGTCATCAATTTGATAAAGATCGTCGACAATCACCACATCAAAGTCAAAGACCTTTTCGGCTTTGGCTACATGGCGAGTTAATACCGTGACATCGTGATGATGACGCTTTAATTGTGCGACTAACGCTTGGCCAATAAGCCCTGTTCCACCAGTAATTAACACATTTGCCATAATGTCATCTCTTCAATGATAGTGTATATACCGACCCTTTTAGTATAGACGGTTCAACTAGACATTCTACGTATTCTTTGTGGTAAAAGTTTGATCAAAACCATAATTGGATTAATCTTTTATTAACCTAAGTTACCGCAAGCTTTGACAAAATCAATGGCAAGCTCAAAAAAAAGCCAGTGATTAACACTGGCTCGATATTTGTTCCAACACACGAGTACTAAAAACTAGGGTAAATCAAGCGTTTGTACTATGGTGGTTTCAACACCCGAAGGTGAGGTAATGGTGATGGTCAAGGTGCCAATTGCCGGATCATCCAATGGCGGATTAACAATGACAAACTCTATCGAGTGTGGTTCTAAGGTATCTGGCACGGTGAAATTGGTTGTCCCTTCAACAGTACCAGCACTTGCTTCAACGGTTACTGTTGTGCCAAATGGCATAGCTTGGCTTGCCGTATCGCTAAAATCTAAAGTAAAGCTTAAGGTATCTACAACGGTTTCAGTGCCACCGGTCGGGTAATTCACGCCGTTTTCGTCGGTTAACGTAAACAAAGCTGTTGAACTTGCCATCACCATCACTAGTGCTCGGCGAACGTGGATAGCCTGATTGCCTTGTGCTCCACAACTACTGCCTTCGCACTGAGGCCCATTAAACAAGCCATCTTCAATGCTAAAGCTGCCGTCATTATTAAAATCTAAGAAGGTTTCACCGGCATCAAACAGCCCGTTTTCATTATCATCACGCCAAGCTTCTGTCATATCGACGAAACCATCTGCTCTTGGTGTGATACGAGAAAAGCCTGCCGAAATAAAGGCCTCGGTTACCGCGCTGCCATCAGCGTCATCAAAAATGTTATTACCATTGGTATCAAAGAAAGTTTCGTGACCAAGAGCAGTTGCTAAAATGGTGATGCGGTGATCAGCAACGCGCGGCTCTGCACTGGTCCAAGTGACACTACACGCACCGTTAACTGTTAAACAGCTTGGCTCAATTACACCACCTTCGGTGGTAAAATTAACTGTTGTACCGTCTGGCACTGGGTTATTGAAGTTATCAGCAAGCTGGGCTGTAATATCAACATCTACACCGTTAATAGAGCCTGCTTCAGGGTTTCGAACTGCCGTTGATAAAGTAAATGAACGCTGTTCAGGTAAACCTGTATTAATCGATAATAGATCTGATTGCGTTTGAATGGTACTACCATCTTCAGCCACTGCCTTTGCCGTCACTCGGACAGCCGTTGGCACTGAGCCTGCAGTCACTTTAGTCGTGACAATACCTTGGCTATTGGTAACACCAATAACGGGATTTACCACAATACCACCTGCTGTTGTGTCGAGAATAAATTCAACATCTTGTTGAGCAAGCGGATTACCTAGCGAGCTTTTAACTTGAAAAGTTAAGGTTGAGGTTTCTTGATTACCCTGGCCACCAGTTCCCTTTAAAACAATCGTTTCAGGCGCCGCCGATAAAAACTCGATTGACCCCAATTCTTCACCCGTAATTGAAATAACCGCTTGAGCAACATTGGTCACGCCATTTAAACTAACCGATGCAAGAATGACATCGTCAATGCCGTTTAAACCTGCGCAATCAATATCTTCGTAGGTCGCTTTCGCTTTGCCTTGAATACTAAAAACCGTTTCTTCAATCGTTGCATTGCCACTGGCAACACAATTAGAGCTAAAGCTGACAGATGTTGGGATCGTCACTGGAGCGTCTTCACTATCGACTAAATCAACACTTAACCCTAAAGTACCACCTGCGCTAACGATATTACCATCAATCGAAAGCTCAATTGCGCCTTCAATAAAATCGCCATTATCATCAAAGTAACCGATGCGAATAACATCATCTAAAATGGTTTCATCACTCGCGATAACTTGGTAGTTCATACGACTCGACGCTATCACATCAGTCTCGCCATAACTAGCAGTGACAATACCTGCACCTGTCTGATCGTTGCCGGCAAGCGTGACTATCGCGATCCCCTGCGCATTGGTTAATGCCGTATTAGGTGTTAACGCACCAATATCTGCTGTGTAAGTAATAATTTCGCCGCTAATTGGCTGGCCTTGACCATCAACTAACGTAGAGATCAGTTGAACCGTTTCATCTGATTTGAAGTTATTAACTTGCTCACCGTTTAAACTCAAAGACAAAGACAAGCTCGGCAGTGCTTCTTCAGATTCGGTCGACACCAAATATTCAAAATCTATGGTACTTGGCTCTAGAGCGCCCGCGGTTGCGGCTATACTACCCGCTCCAGCTAGCGCCTCAGGATTTGTTAAAGTAATAGTAGCTTGACCTTCACTGTTAGTCAGTTTGCTGTCTTGTGAAAGTTGACCAAACGAGGTTGAAAAAGTGACCGTTGTGTTGGTTACTAATGCGCCATTAGTATCGGTTAATGTTGCTATAACCGTTGCGGACTCACCTTGCTCAAAACTCACTTGAGTATCACCTTGGGCATTTTGAATAGCGATGCTAATAGCAGAAAGTTCAACAACAGGACCATCAACTGGCGGAGCTTCATTCTCACCTGATTTACCATTACACCCCGTTAGAAAAACGGCACTGGCTAGAAAAACACTGGTATACAGCTTTCTCATTATTATTATTCCTTGCAGGATAAAGATCTTTTTAACTACTGTTTAAAATAAGATATCAGCGCTAAAAAGTCTATGAATAACAAGCCATTTGACGATTTATCAGCTAACAATTAACCAGATCTTAAAAGATTGACTAAAAGCCAACTTTTGCAAGCTTAAAAGTTAAAGCTTTTAAAAAACTCGTGCTAATATAACGGGCTATTAATTTTAACCAGATAACACTCGCTTTTCATGACTAACACATTAAACGTCGCAGTTATTCAACAACGCAATAGTGCCACTGTTGAAGATAATCTTACAAAGTGCCTTGCTAATATTGAGCAAGCAGCAAAACAAGGTGCTCAACTTATCGTTTTGCAAGAGTTACACAATTCACTGTATTTTTGCCAACAAGAAGATGTTGACCAGTTCGATTTAGCTGAGACCATTCCCGGCCCATCAACCGATAAATTGGGTCAATTGGCAGCTAAACTCGGTGTAGTCATTGTTAGCTCATTATTTGAAAAGCGGGCTGAAGGTTTGTATCACAACACTGCAGTGGTCTTTGATACTGACGGTTCAATGGCCGGCCAATATCGCAAAATGCACATTCCTGATGATCCTGGTTTTTACGAGAAGTTTTATTTTACCCCTGGCGATCAAGGTTTTGAGCCGATTGAAACCTCGCTAGGTAAACTCGGTGTCATGGTCTGTTGGGATCAATGGTTCCCAGAAGGCGCGCGTTTAATGGCAATGGCAGGGGCACAATTGCTAATTTACCCAACGGCCATTGGCTGGGATTTATTTGACGAGCAAGACGAACAGCAACGTCAGCTCGATGCCTGGATCACCATTCAGCGCTCACACGCCGTCGCCAATGGTGTGCCAGTATTAAGTGCTAATCGCGTTGGTTTTGAAGCAGATCCGAAAGCTACAGATGCTAAACACGGCATTGAATTTTGGGGCAATAGCTTTATTACGGGACCACAAGGAGAATTCCTTGCCCACGCCCAGCATCAAGACGAAGAAATCTTACACGCGCAAGTAAACTTATCTCGCTCGACAGACGTAAGACGGATTTGGCCTTATCTGCGCGATCGTAGAATTGACCACTACCAAGATTTAACCAAACTGTATCGCGACTAATTTTCCCGACTCTTATTACCGACTCTTATTATCTGTTATGTCAAAACTATCTCAGCTTTACGCGCCTATACTTACCGCTGAATTTAAACGCAAAGTCGACAAAAAAGCGTGGCATGGCTTAGTTGGCTCAAGTGCAACGTTAGCGATTTATCAAGCTGCGCTGCAAGCCGATAAGCCACTACTCGTAATTACCGATGACACGCCTAGTGCGATCCGTTTAGAACACGAGTTACACAGCATCAACAGCCAACAGCTCAGCTTATGCCTATTCCCCGATTGGGAGACCTTGCCGTTTGATAGCTTTTCGCCACATCAAGATATTATTTCTCAACGCTTAGCGACTTTATACCAACTGCCAAGAATGTCGTCAGGCATTATTATTGTGCCGGTAACGACCTTGGTGCAAAAGCTGTCACCGCGACAATATTTAGAACAAAGCGCCTTGATGATCAAGGTTGGCGATACCCTAGATTTACACCAAGTAAGGGTAAATCTTGAAGCCAATGGTTATCGCTGTGTTGATCAAGTCATGGAGCACGGTGAGTTTTCAGTAAGAGGTGCCATTCTCGATCTCTTCCCGATGGGCAGTAATGCGCCTTATCGCCTTGATTTTTTCGACGATGAAATTGATGAAATTCGCCTTTTCGACACAGAAAATCAGCGCTCTACAGATAAACTCGATGCGATTAATTTGTTGCCCGCTCGCGAGTTTCCCACTGACCAAGAAGGTATTAATTTATTTAGAAAGCAGTACCGTGAGTTATTTACCGGCGCCATCGATAAAGAGTCGATTTATCATCAAGTCAGTTCCGGTGTCATGCCGGCCGGTATTGAATATTACTTGCCGCTGTTTTTCGAGCAAACCAGTACCCTATTTGATTACTTAGCCGATAACACGTTATTGATTATTCAAGGCGATATTGAAAAGTCCGTTGCCCATTATTGGCACGACATCACCTATCGTTATGAAGACAGACGCTACGACCCTACTCGCCCCTTAGTGCCACCAGAGCAGTTATATCTCAAAATTGATGAGCTATACGGTCAGCTTAACCAATTTCAACGTATTAATATCGTTAAGCCGCCAAGTGACGTGCAAAGCACAGCTGATATTGGTTTTGACGTTGAATTGCTACCACAAGTTGCGGTTAATCATCAGCTAAAGCAGCCGTTTACTTCACTCAATAGCTTTTTACAAAGTCAGCAGTCAATTAAGCCACCGGCAAGAACGCTATTCGTCGCTGAAAGCCAAGGTCGCCGTGAAAGTGTATTAGAGCTACTGAAAAAGAATCAGTTATCGCCAAAATTATTTAAAAACTTTGACGACTTTATCAATGCTGATGACACTATCGGTATTACGGTTAACAGCTTTGCTAACGGTTTTATCTTTAAGCACAAAAAGCAACTGTTTAACGTAATCACCGAAACGGAATTACTCGGTGATGTGGTCAGGCAATCGCGCCGCCGTGGCAAACAACAAGATGGCCAAGCCGATGCGATTTTCAAAAACTTAGCCGAATTATCCATTGGCCAACCGGTTGTTCACCTTGAACACGGTATTGGCCGTTATATGGGGTTACAAACGCTAGAAAATGGCGGTTTAACCACTGAATTTTTGGTGCTCAGTTACGCCAATGAGGCCAAGCTCTATGTCCCTGTTGCCTCACTGCATTTAATTTCACGCTATTCAGGTACCGATGCTGAGCACGCACCATTGCACAAACTAGGCAATGAAGGTTGGACAAAAGCCAAGCAAAAAGCGGCTGAAAAAATTAAAGATGTCGCTGCTGAACTACTAGATGTCTACGCCAAGCGTGCAAGCCATAAAGGCTATAGCTTCAAGATAAATCCTGACGAGTACCAAGCCTTTGCTAACAGTTTCGGTTTTGAAGAGACCTTAGATCAAGAGCAAGCGATCAACGCGGTGATCCATGACATGCAACAGCCAACTGCGATGGACAGATTAGTTTGTGGTGATGTTGGCTTTGGTAAAACTGAAGTCGCCATGCGCGCCGCATTTATTGCTGCCAACGATGCCAAGCAAGTCGCGTTATTAGTACCAACCACCCTGCTTGCTCAGCAACACTATGAAAACTTTCGCGATCGCTTTGCCGACTTGCCAATCAACATCGAAGTATTATCTCGCTTTAAAACGCCAAAACAGCAAAAGGCGATCATTGATGATGTAGAAGCCGGTAATATTGATATCTTAATTGGCACCCATAAATTGCTACAAAACTCGATAAAATATCACGATTTAGGCTTGTTAATTGTTGATGAAGAGCACCGCTTTGGCGTTAAACAAAAAGAGCAAGTGAAAAAACTGCGCGCCAATGTTGATATTTTAACGCTAACTGCAACGCCAATTCCAAGAACGCTTAATATGGCGATGGGCGGCATGCGTGACTTATCCATCATCGCAACCCCGCCAGCTAAGCGATTAGCGGTTAAAACCTTTGTTCGTCAGCGCGAAGATAACCTCATTCGCGAAGCCATTTTGCGTGAAATACTGCGCGGTGGTCAGGTCTATTTCTTGCACAATAACGTTGATACTATTGAGAAAACGGCGCTTGATATTCAAGCCCTCGTGCCAGAAGCCAAAATTATTACCGCCCACGGTCAAATGCGCGAGCGCGAACTAGAAAAAATCATGAGTGATTTTTATCATCAACGCTTTAATGTAATTGTTTGTACCACCATTATTGAAACCGGTATCGATGTACCGAGCGCTAATACCATTATCATGGATCGAGCCGATAACCTAGGTCTTGCTCAGCTGCATCAATTGCGCGGTCGTGTTGGTCGCTCGCACCACCAAGCCTATGCCTATTTATTAACGCCGCATGAAAAGCGCATGACCAAAGATGCGAAAAAGCGCCTTGACGCCATTGCCTCTCTTGAAGATTTAGGCGCCGGCTTTACCTTGGCAACTCACGATATGGAAATTCGTGGCGCCGGTGAATTACTCGGTGAAGATCAATCGGGCCAAATGAGCCAAATTGGTTTTAGCCTATATATGGAAATGCTGGATAACGCGGTAACAGCGCTTAAAGAAGGCAAACCGCTTTCGCTTGAAGAAGTTACTTCTAAGCAAACCGAGATTGACTTGCGCTTGCCAGCCTTACTACCAGAAGACTATATTTTTGATGTCAGTTTACGACTGAGTATTTATAAACGCATTGCCAGCTGTACAACTAAACAAGCGCTTGACGATATTCAAGTAGAGTTAATCGACCGCTTTGGCTTATTACCGCAAGCGACTAAGAACTTAATTCAAATTGCTAAGTTAAAACTCAAAGCACAAAAAATCGGGATTGCCCGTATCGATGCGCACGATAACGGTGGTGTTATCGAATTTAGTGATGATACTAACGTTGATCCGATGCAAATTATCTCGATGATCCAAAAACAGCCAACGGTTTATAAAATGGAAGGGGCCAATAAGGTTAAGTTCGTTAAGAAAACCGACTCAACACAAGCAAGATTTACCCTGATAACCTCGATTATTAGTGACTTGAGTCCAGCCAGTGGTGGTAAGAAATGAACGGGAATAAAAAATATCAGTCGAAGTGTTTGATAAATATTTGTTATTATCAAACACTATTAAGCTACACGCGTTTAAATGGATGATAAATGAAGTTAACTCAGTCACTTAGTTTTGCCCTTATTGGTGCCTTAAGTTTTGCGCCAAATGCAATTGCTCAACAGGCAAAGCAGCGCTGGTTTGAAATAGAAGTGATCTTATTTTCACAGCTTGGTGATAAATCAGCCTTAAAAGAAGACTTTGCTATTGAGCTACCACCGGTAAAGCTCAACCGTCCGCGTGATTTGCTAACCCCGCATATCAACCCAGATTTAACAGCGGTTAAAGCCTTGGTGCCGGTATGCGGTGACAATTACCCTGCACCACTTATTGAAAGCCAGTCGATACTAACCACCGAGTTTAGCGTTTTAAATCTTGAAGACATTGATCAGCGCGAATTAAGTGCCGATGAGGTGTTTGATTTTCAACAGCGCGATCAACAATTTATCGACTCTTCAATTGATAACGTTAACTTATCATCAGGCCTGAGTACCGAAGGCTACCAAGCTGTTGAGTCGATTGATGATTTATTTGCTCAAGAAAACTCACCGTTAAGCTTAGTTGGCGTAGCACCTAGCGATGGTGAAGAAGTCTTTGTTTCGAGTTTAACGCCTGAGGAGCAAGCGCAACTTCAAACGCAAGTGGCTCAAGCGCAAGCATATTTTGACGCCCAGCAATTTAGCTATGACTTTAGTTTACCCCAAGAGGTTTGTTTGCTCTCTGATGAAGTCATCGCTCAATTAAAACAAGCAAATAGTAAGTTTGATCCAGACTATTTCGCCCTCGATGTAATGCCAAGTAAAATTTTGCGCTACCAAGATATCTATAGCCAGCAGCCATATTTACTCAACGACGACTCACTTGAGCTACACGATATTGTGGTTCAATTAAGACGCAGTAAAAACTTTAAACCGCTAATGCACCTTGGTTGGCGACAACCGGCGGTGAGCAAGCGCCGCTCACGCCCGATGCGACTTTTTGCTGGCGAGAACTTAAAATACGCCCACGAACAAGCGATGCAAGCCTATCAACAAGCAGTTCAAGAGCGTGAAGCACTGGCACTTGCACTCACTTTGGCGCAAGAAAATCAGCTAATTGAAGGCGAGCAAAATAACCTAGTACGTGAGCAAGACGTTACCGCAGCTATAACTCATCCTTTTAGTACTATCATTGATACGCTTAAGCGCGGCGATATTTCAGCACAGCAGGCGCTTGCAGATACTAATCAAACGCTAGCTGCAGAAGATGAGGTAGATAACAAGCAACTCGTCATGCCTGTTGCACCTGATGTTGATTGGACAATCGACGGCTTGTTTAATGTTCATCTTAATCATTACTTGTACATTACCGCAGAATTTAATATTGCGAACAAAAGTCTAGCTGAGCACGAAACCGCGCTGTTAACAACGCCAGAAAGTAAAATTGAAGCCATTCGCTTTTCACAAAATCGACGGGTTATCTCACAGGAAGTGCATTATTTTGATCACCCATACATGGGTATGATAGTACAAATTAGACGTTATAAAGTACCGACAAAACCCTTTGATGCCAACCAATAACGACAACAATGAGAAGAAGAATATGATGGATAAAGAAATCGAGATCCAAGCAGCCGTTTTTAGAAGGTTGCTTGCACACCTAGATAACCGTAAAGATGTACAAAACATCGAGCTGATGAACCTCGCGGGATTTTGTCGTAACTGTTTTTCAAAATGGACAGTAGCAGAGGCTGAAAAACTCGGTGTTGAAGTAGATATTGAGACCGCCCGCGAACAAGTTTACGGTATGCCATATAGCGAGTGGAAAGAAAAATACCAGTTACCAGCAACACCAGAGCAATTAGCTAAGTTTAACGAGCTCAATCCAAACAAATAATGCAATATCAAGCAAGCTCGCCTGAGCAATACCTAACCAAGCTTGATAACGATTGGCGCAAAGCAACATTATTAGCTCTGCGCCAACTTATTCTCAATCACCCACAACAACTCCAAGAATCAATCAATTACAAAATGCTCGGCTACCATGAGGGTGATAAATTCATCTTTCATTTAAACGCGCAAAAGCACTTTGTTGGTTTATATGTTGGTAATATTGACAAGATCCCCAACAGTACCCCCCTACTCGCTGGATTAGATTGCGGTAAAGGCTGTATTCGGTTTAAAAAGAAAAATATAGTAAATGACAACATTGCGTTATTCATCAGCGAAGTAATAAGTCAACATCAGCAAGGCCAAGACATCAACTGCTAAGTAAGTAGTCTCTCTCAAGCTAAAACGGCATTAATATCGCGTAAAATAAATTATAAGAAAGTTAGGCCAACAATCGCTATAATAGCGCCAATTTTATTTCTTACTTTTTAGGCAAACGCATGAACGAAGCCACACTTAGCGAATTTTTAAACCAAGTAAAACCAGAGCAAAAATTTTGGGCTCTTTGTGAGCCAGCATCTGAAGATTGGGTCATTCTTGACTCTGTTCACTTTGAAAATACCGACGTAATGCCACTGTGGTCGAGCCAAGCATTAGCTCAAGCCCATTGCATTGATGAGTGGGCAAGTTATCAACCTTCAGCTATTACGGTAAGCCAATGGTTAGAGTTTTGGGTGGAAGACTTAAGTGCCGACAACATTATTATCGGTATTAATTGGGCCGACGATAATGATTGCGAAGAGTTAGGTCTCGATGAGTTTTCGCAAAAGGTTGCAGAAATAGAAACGCTTTAGGTTTTTGGGCTAACTCGAGAGATACCCGACTGCTCGGGTATGACGATATGTCTTAACGGGTATGGCGTCACTTCTTAATGGGCATGACGCCACTTCCTAATGGCTAGACTCTAGTTCCGAATTAGTGCCCCCAGCTCGTCATTCCGGCGGTGGTTTAGGCCGGAATCTCATGGTTATTCGCGCCAAAAAGAGATACCCGACTGCTCGGGTATGACGACTCTTATTAATGGGGATGACGACACTTATTAATGGGTATGACACTTCAAAACCTTACCACCTTTGGTGTGACCCCATAATAATGGACACATTTAACTTGCTCGTAAGTATCGAGCTAATGGTACTTCTCCATGAGTGCCATGCACTCTAAATCGGTTATAAATATTTTCAATATAACCCGTAACCCTTTGACTCATGTATTTCAATGGCTGTACCCCTTGTGGGTGTAGCCATTGTTGTTTCATGAGTGAGAAAAAGCTTTCAACACAAGCATTATCCCAACAGTTTCCCTTACGAGACATACTAATTATAGCACCTTGAGCATTTAGCCACCGAACGATCAAGTCACTTTTATATTGAGAGCCTTGGTCTGAATGACAAAGAACACCATTTAAGTTACTGAGCTTACTAAAACGCTTTGCATTCAAATACGCCTTTTTAACTAAATCCGAAGTTGCTGCGCGCCCTTGACTGTAACCAAGCACAGCTCGAGAATATAAATCGATAATGACGCAAACATACAGCCAACCTTCACGACAATAAACTTGCGTAATATCCGTCGCCCAAACTTGATTTACTGATTTAGGTAAAAACTCTCGGTTTAATAAATTGGGCCGTGTGTTAATACGGCTAACCTTAGGGTAGCGCTTTTGTTTTCGAGACATAACAGCACGATAGTGCTGTGCCTGTAATAGGCGTTGAACCCTATTAGGGCTTGCTTGATAGCCTTCAGCAAGTAATTGCTCATGAATCTGCCGGTAGCCAAATGCCCCTTCAGATATTTGAATTATCTTGTCTATTGCACGTAATAACTCAGCGTTGCTTGCATCTCTTTTCGATGTGCCACGCTTAAAGTACGCATAAAAACCAGAGCTTGATACATCTAGCAGTTTACACAAGTGAAGAGTATCTCCAGGCGTTCGAATTTGCTCTATGAACTCGAATTTTTCTGCCGTTTTTCCTTGAAGAACTCTTCCGCCTTTTTTAGGATTTCAATATCTTCATTCGCACGTTCAAGTTGTTTCTTTAAACGTTCATTTTCTTTTTCAAGTTGTTTGTAGCTTTTATCAGGACCTTTCAATTTTTTTAACTCCACTGGAACTATTGGATCTGATGAAAGGTATTTTTTACGCCACCGCTGTATCATGTGAACATTTATGCCAACTCGCTTGGCAAACTCTGGGAGAGTTTCAATGCTTTCAACAGATTGTCTTACAACATCCATCTTATAGCATTCACTGTATTGTTTTCGAGATTTGTATCGCATAGACACCTCTAAATATTAAATTTAAAAAGGTGTCCACTAAAACGGGGTCACTCTACTTATAACCCTAAAACCTTACCACCCTCGAGCGTTACCGCTTTATAGCCTTTCAGCCTTAACCTTAGCGCCTTATACCGACATCGTTTTATTAACGGGTAAGTGCCTTATCCGCTTACCACACGCGTGGTAAATCGCATTAGTAATACTTGGAATAATTGGCGGAACACCTGGCTCACCGACACCACCTGGAGGTTCATTGGACTCAACAATATGAACAAACATCGGTGGTGATTGATGCATACGCGTTACAGGTGAGTCGTGGAAGTTTGACTGCTCCACTTTACCGTCTTTGGTCGTAATCTCACCCATTAAGGTGATCGATAAGCCAAAAATCATCGCGCCTTCCATTTGCGACTTAACCCGATCAGGTGTTACCGCAACACCACAGTCAATCGCAGTATGCATCTCTAGCACTTTTACTGTGTTATTAGTCACCTCTACTTTGGTTGCAGCTGCAACATAAGAGCCGAAACTACGTAAAAAGCTAATGCCCCAGCCCTGATTTTCAGGTAATTTTTCTTCCACTTGAGCTTTATCACTAATCAAATTTATTAGCGACTTCATTCGTTTAACATCAATAGGATGGGTCGAATAATCCATGCCGTAGTTACTGTAATCAAAACCTTCGTCTTTCAATTCATCAATGTGGCGATCCGAACCAAGTAAGTTCAGCCACATTTGTCTTGTCGGAATATTGGCTTTGACCGCGAGCTCATCAACAAATGACCCCAAAGCAAAGCCATTGTTAATACAGGCAACAGAACGCACCCAACCGGTGCGAATATGAGTCGTTACCGTTTGGGTTTCACACATTAAGTTATTCAACTCAAATGGAATGTCGCCAAACCCTAGTGATAAATCTCGATGGCTTGGTTTGTCCTGTTTATCGTTAAATAACCAACCAATAGGTGGGTAAGTCACGCGCTGCAACCAAAAATCAGCTTTGTTGTCAGCCGTTAGCTCAGCTTTTAGGTAATTAGCAGATATAGAATGATAAAAACCGTGCTGAATATCGTCTTCACGCGTCCAAACAACTTTTACGGGGCGCTTAACCTTTTGTGAGAGCTCAACGGCCTCAACAATAAAGTCGGCCTTTGATTTACGACCAAAAGCCCCGCCCATCAAGGTCAGGTTAATCTCAACATTTTCTAGCTTATCTTCACGTAAGCCAAGCTCTGCCGCAACAACTGACTGCGCCCATTGCGGGTTTTGAGTTCCCGCCCAAACGACGCATTGGGTATTGTCACCCGAGCCAGTAACCACAGCTGTTGCGCTTGGTGTTTCCATGGGTGAATGGTTGATATAAGGCACACTATAAGTCGCTTCAACCGTTCGTTTATCATCATATTTATGTTGATAGACATCGCCTTTTTGCCTAATTGAAATACCCTTGGCATTCACTTTATCAATCAGCTCTTGTTGATACTGCTTCGTATTATGGCTAGCGTTATCCCCGTGGTCCCATTCGATAATTAACTGTTTACGACCTTGGTGAGCTGCCCAAGTATTAGTCGCTAACACGGCAACGCCCGACAAAGGAAGCACGCTCACTGGCATGTTGCGATCTTTAAGTTGAATGACATCAACTACACCCTTTACTTTTAGCGCTTTACTAGCATCAAAAGACTTCACCTTACCACCCACTACAGGTGGTCTAGCGATACTGGCAATCAACATATCAGGGAGTTGGATATCTTGGGCATAAATCGCTTTACCAGCGGCGATGTCGTCAATATTAAACAGCTTGACCGATTTACCGATATAACGAAATTGCTCAGGTGATTTTAATTTAATCGCTTCAGTTTTAGGTGCCTCAAGAGCACTAGCCGCCATCGCGAGTGCGCCAAACCCGATACTTTCACCAGTCACCAAGTTTTTCACTCGATGATTTTCAGCGCTCACTTTTGCCAACGGCACCTGCCACTTATTTGCCGCCGCTTGCTCAAGCATTTGCCGAGCACTCGCGCCAATCTGGCGCATTTGAATATATTGATTTCGAATAGACGTTGACCCGGCAGTGCCCTGCGAGCCATAGCGTTTATCAGCTTTGCCTTGCACCATAACAACTTGTGCCCAATCGGCTTCGAGTTCATCGGCGATCATTTGAGGAATTGAGGTGTGGATCCCTTGGCCCATTTCAGCGCGATGACAAACAATAGATGTAGTACCATCGTTATCAATTGCGACAAAAAAGTTAAGTGCGTGCTCGGCCTTTTCTGTCGCTGTTTGACCACTCGCAAGTGCCGAAAAGCCTGGTAACGACAAGCCCAAAACCAATGCGCTAGAGCCTAAGCCCAACCCTTGAATAAACCGGCGGCGACTGACATTGACCACAACATTTTGCGATGCTTTTACCTGCTCCATGATTACGCCTCCTTCACTTTGTTATCAGCCTTGAGCTGTGCCGCTTTTTTTATCGCCGCTTTGATCCTAGGATACGTACCACAACGACAAATATTACCTTGCATTGCGTTATCGATATCTTGATCGCTTGGCGCTGGGTTTTGCGATAACAAAGCCGCTGCATTCATAATTTGCCCTGACTGACAGTAGCCACATTGCGGTACGTTAAATTCGCGCCAAGTGATCTGAAGTTCATGATCGTTGTTCTTATCAAGCCCCTCAATGGTGGTGATATGCTTGCCATTAGCAAATGAAACTGGCGTAATACAAGAGCGAATCGCTTGACCATCAACATGCACTGTACACGCACCGCACTGACCAGCCCCACAACCAAACTTGGTACCCGTTAACTTTAATTCATCTCGAATGGCATAGAGGATTGGCATTTCTTGCTCAACACCTAATGTGACATCCTTATTATTAATCTTGAATTTAATCATATGCGGTTAGCTCCTTGTTAAGTCGCTGCTGTAAAGTGTATTTGTTGTTGCTGCCATTGAGCAAAATCTTCGTGGGTATCAATATCACAGGCTGCGTTATTGATGGTTACCGGTAAAATATGCTGTTTGTTATCTATTAATACTGACTTAGCGCCGCTATCACCTGTGAGTTGTGCTAACGCGTTAAAAAATTGCGAAGGAAAAATCACTGGCGGGCTCAGGCCAATCTGACTGCTGGCACATACAATGTTGTTAGGGTTATTTTTTGAAGCTAAGATGAGCCGCTGAAAATCATCGGTTGTTAAGCTGATTTGGTCAGCCAAGCTGATTAATACATGAGAGGTTGTCGGTAAAGTAAACTTAGCTAAGGTATTGTTTTCTTGGCGCAGTTGTTTGATCGCATCACTAATACTTGAGCTTAACCCGTCATTGGCATTCGACGCGACTAATACCTGTTTTAACGCAATACTCACCGTATCTAGAATATGACGATTTTGATTTGACAACACCAACCTGACATCATCGATGTCACTGCCATTAAGCGCATTAAAACAATGCTCTACTAAGGTGGTTTTGCCAACCTTTTGTAGCTGTTTAAGGCCCGAAAATCGCGTGCTCGCACCAGCGGCAAATAACAAAGCACTATACGGCATTTTTAAAGCCTCTTTTTACCAGTACATTATGTTGTTTTGCCAATTCAAGTTTACCGTGTACACAAGCATGAGCCTGACTTAGCATCGACAATGCAATCGATTCAGGTAACTCGCCACCAATATCAAAACCCACTGGGTTAAACAATGGCGTGGTAAGCGCGTCTATCGTCATTTTCGCGATTCGCAATACTCGCTCAGTTCTGTGCTGCGGGCCTAATAAACCACAATATTTTAGATTAAGGCTTTGACACAAGCTCAGTGCTTTGGCATCTAATGTGAGGTTGTGCGTCATAATAATAGCAATATCGGCAGCTAGTATTTCTGGATGATTTGAAAGTTCAGTAAAGCTCGCTTTAATAATATTATCAGCCTGGCCAAATAGACTTTTTCTGCCATAGCTAGGTCTAGAATCGATGAGGTTAACATGCCAAGTAAGTTGTTTTGCCATATTCACCAACGGAATGGCATCACTACCTGCACCAAAAATAATCAGCTTAACGCGAGGCGCTAAGGTAAATACCAAACGATTAGCGTCACTATCATAATCGCTTGAGAGCACTGTATTATCGGCAAGTTTATCGCCAGCGTTAACATGATAATTAACCGGTAAACCTTGCTTTAACAGCTTAAGTACCTGCTCAAGCTGTAAATATTGATTCGATTCGAGGAGTGGTTGAAGCAACACTTTGACCATACCACCACAGCCAATGCCAAGTTGCCAGCTAATGTCGCTATCGTCCTGCATGTCGTAGGTCACGATTTTATTTTCACCACTAACCAAGCACTGCTTTGCGTGCCGCATGACATCAGATTCTAAACAGCCCCCACTAACCAAACCAAAAAACTGCCCTAAGTCGTTGATCAGCATCATGGCACCGGCTTTGCGATATGCCGATCCCTGTGTTTCGATGACTGTGGCTAAAACCCATTGGCATTTATTTTTGTGTAAACACCAATGCGTTAACAAGCTTTCGATATGATTATCTATTGTCGTCATGAACTTTTGCGTTAATAAAACGTTAAATCATAACCTCAAGCTAGCATGATAAAGACAAACTGCCAACGAATAACGACGAGTGTCATTTTCAACAAGTTGAACGACTGTTTTCCGGGAATGATCTTGAGCTAATAAATAAAATGAAGTGCAAGAGTGTGTTAGCGCGCTAAAAAGAAAAAAGCGACTCCAGTGCGAGTCGCTTTTTAACTATCTAGCTTGATAAATCCTTCATCAATCTTAGTCCCTTCTTCATCCTGAAGTACTATCCCTAGTTTATCCGAAGTATCCGTTCTTTGTCCTTTGCCATCCTCGGCAGCACTTCCAACCTTGAAATGCAAATACAAATTTTAAGCTATCCTTATCGCCATCCTGGCGTTTGTCTTCCTTATTAACTCATCCATGAGTTAAAGACTTCCTGTGTAACATCCCTATTACAAGTTTCATCCTGAAACTTTCCCTGACCATCCTAGTAAGTTACCTTCCTAGTAGAAGGTCTTCCTGACCTTTGTCTTCCTGACGTTGATAATATTACGCGAATGAGATTAAAGCTGAATACACTCAATTAAAATGATTCTATTTAACAAAATTGCAACAAACAACAAAACCCTAATAAAACATTAAAAAACAACATATTAAAGCCAAAAATAAAATATAGGACTACCGCAAATAACACATATCTCCTACGCTAATGTAAGACATGTCTCACATTGACTGAGGAAATATGGCCGTTTGGTAATAAAGATGCAGAAGTCTCCAAACTTAGCTTTAGTGTTCAATGATTAAAATGAATTGGCAAATACCATTAACAGGAAGAAACCAACCCCTTGTGTTATACATAGTAAAGATTGAAACCAAATAAATCGCTTTGGTTGATAGAGAAGCAAGAAGGATTTTTTATGGTAGCGTTTTACAGTGTTTTGATGTGCCTAAATGCGCTGTGCGTGTGTTTGATCCTAATATCAGGCATTAATCGACGCAATAAACACTTTTTAGCATTAGCAATGCTCAACATAATAATCTTTATTTTTCATTGGTTTTCACTGATGTTATTAACATCTGATGATATCGAATCAGCTATATATTTTAGTAAACTTCATTTAGCTTCTATCATTTTTGGTTATCCCGTTTTTGTCTTGATTTTCGGGTATTGGACTCGATTTAAGCACACCAAACTTGTCTTTGCCTTATTCACATTACTATCGGTTCCCTTATTGTTTATTAATTTCCTATCAGAAACATCGCTAAGGTATGGTCAACAAGTTGAATTAGTATCGTACATTACGATATTTGGTGATCAGGCTTATCTTTTGACGGGTGAGACCTACGTCTACTTCCCAATCATGCACTTTATCTATGGCGCGATGTCGTTATTTTTGGCTTATTGCGCGCTGAGGTTCTATCGACGCAAACAAAATGAGTTATCTGCAATCTTAGTATTTACCGTCTTTTTGCAATTTATAACCAGTTATATTGGTTATCAGATAGATCAGCTAAATAGTAACTGGGTATATGTTGGTGGTGTGCCAATGACGTTATTATCATTTATCGCATTAACGATTATCAGTCGGGGCTACAAGGAAAAATCGATTGCGCTTTCTAGTGAAGTCAAACAAAAGGAATCACTGCATCTGGTGTTTTCACGTTTGGCAAAAATATCAAATGAAGAAAACGATGCGAGTTTTTATCAGCAGGCAATCGAACTACTGTGTCAATACAGCAAGGCCGATTATGTTATTTACGGGTTAGTCGATGACCAAGATCGCAGTAAAATACGAACAAACCTCGTTTATAAAGATGGTAATCAAGTTGATAATTTCTTGTATGAACGCGCGGGGACACCTTGCGAAAATGTGCTAACAATCGATGCTTGTGTTCATCGCTCAGGGGTTGCATTAGATTATCCAAAAGACCTAATGCTGATGCAGGAAGGAATTGAGGCGTATGTGGGTTACCCTATCGTCGGGGCTAATAAATGTACGATAGGTGTTTTAGTATTACTGTTTAAAGCCCCTCTTAACGATGAGCAAATACTGCGAACAGTAACCGATGTATTTGCTACGCGCATAAGCGCAGAGCTTCGCCGTGAAGCTTTGCAAAATGAGCTTAAAGCTACTGCCTATGTCGATTACTTAACCCGTTTGCCCAATCGTACTAAGCTTCTTACTTATATCAATAGAATTAACACCGAATTTGCGGGGAGAGACGAGCAAGCATTACTGATGCTATTTGACCTAGACTACTTTGGCGACATTAACAGAAAGTACGGTTACGATATTGGCGATCAAGTCATTAAAGTGATCGGTGAAAGGTTAAACAACTACAGTGCTGAAGGGTTATTTTTTGCCCGTAGCGGTGGCGATGAGTTTGCCCTCGTCATTAATAAAGTAAAAACAGATATCAACGCACTTATCAATGTTCATTGGACAGCGATTAAAGCGATTGTCAATCAAACCTGTTTTGTTGGTAATCGAAAAATCAATATAAGCTGCACCATGGGCGCCGTACTTTTCCCTTCTCAGCAACAAGATAATTTTGATGTGATCAGCGCCTCTGAACAAGCGCTGATCCGAGCCAAAGAACAGGGCCGCGGTAAATATACCTTTTTTGACCCGACATTTTTATCTAATAAAGAATACATCCGAGCACTCGAAGCTGATTTGCTTGAAGCCCTGAAAGTTGAAGATGGTTTGTCAGTATACTACCAACCCAAAGTCAATAAAGCAGCTGAACTGTTTGGCGCAGAAGCGCTATTGAGGTGGAATAGTGACAAACGCGGCTTTGTTTCTCCTGCTGAGTTTATTCCTGTCGCGGAAGAAACCGGTGCTATTCACGCACTAGGACGTTGGGTGGTTGAGCAAGTAATAGCCGATTTTTGCCAGTGGCGAGAACAAGGCTTACCGCTTGTACCCATTTCGATCAACGTAACCGCTTCTCAATTTGAAGATCCTGAGTTTATCGCTTTTTTAATTTCGATTGTAAAGCGCTTAGACCTACCCTATCACCTAGTAGAACTCGAGCTTACCGAGTCAGGTTTATTAACGGATAAAGATAACGCTATCATTACCTTATCAAAACTTAGAAAGCATGGCTTTACCATAGCTTTAGATGACTTTGGTACAGGTTATTCTTCATTGAGTTATTTAAACGAATTACCACTCGATGTACTAAAAGTCGATAAATCGTTTGTTGATGGCTTATACGATGAGCGCAATAGAGAATTGGTTAAGTCCATTTTGGCGATAGGCCAAGCGATGGAACTAATCAATATTGCAGAAGGGACCGAATCTTTAGAGCAAGTTGAGCTATTGAGCTCGATGGGGTGCCAGTACTTTCAAGGCTATTATTACAGCAAGCCGCTACCAAAAATTGAATTTGAGGCTTGGCTAAAAAAGCCGCTTGCCAATGGCCATAAAATTTAGGTTTACCTTACCACGGAAGATAAGAAAAACCGCCAATAATTGAAATATTCAACTATTGGCGGTCAACACAAAATTCCTTGTAAAACAGAATTTTACAAATCAAGCTATGCTCTCAATAATGTTATTTCAACTCAGTAACGTTAAATTGGCTGATCACTTGATCAACAATTTGGGTAATCACTTCTGTAGGAGCTTCTTGTGTACCGCTTTTTAAACGCTTCACCGCCCAACCATGCCATGCAGGTTGCTTGCTTTTAACGTCAAATACATCAATCGCTAACTTACCTTCTGTATATGAACGTACTTGAGTTTCTGTCCCCATACCAACACCGTAGTAACTATGACGCGGGTAATAGCCTCGGCCCCAACCAAATTGGCCGTGGTAACTTGCCGGATAGCTATCAACTTTGATCTTGTCACGCGAGCCAACTGTATAGGCAATCGTGAAATCCGCCGCTTCTCTATCGTCAATTAGCTCGTAACCTTTGTTAATAAAGGCTTGCTCAATAGCTTTTTCAACGCGAACTTGCATCACTGGGTTTAAATCAATAGGTAGCGATAGTGTTTTTGCATCGGAAATCCAAGCAAATGTTTTGTAGCCTGACGTGTCAATTTGATCGTTTTTATCGGCGTTCACTTTAGCGCTATTAGTTGACGAACACGCCGCTAACACTAATGAAAGCGCGATAACTGAGAAAATATTTTTTAATTGCATTGTAAACCCTTGTTTAGTGACATTATTTAACGATAAGTATCTTACTATGATTGTACGAATAAAACTAAGTTCAAAAGGAATTTAACTCGATATTTACTATAGACTTACGCTAGCAGATTGAAAACTGATTTATTGTCAAGATAACAAATTGATCATCACGAGTTACAATATTCACTATTTCGTAAAAAGTTGTTGACACTTCTCGTTGATGGGTTATAAATAGAGGTAATTCAAATTTTTAGAGCGTTAACTTTAAATGAACAACTTAACCGTCCTCAACCTCCTCGTCGTCGTGGTAATTTTATTACCTCGGGGAGCTTGTCGTAGTTAAGTTTTACTAACGCATATCGCAAAGCCCCCACTCTTAGGACTGGGGGCTTTTTTGTTTTCAATGATTTAATTTTTTAGATAGGGCAACAACACTCATGACAACGCAACACTATACCGGCGCAGAAATGGTGATCAAAGCGTTAGCTGAATTGGATGTGCAATACATCTTTGGCTACCCCGGCGGCTCCGTTTTAGATATTTACGATGCGATTTTTACCCAAGATAAAGTTGAACATGTTCTTGTTCGCCATGAGCAAGCGGCTACCCACATGGCTGATGGCTATGCTAGAGCAACAGGTAAAGTCGGCGTTGTCTTAGCAACTTCGGGGCCTGGTGCAACCAATTGTGTTACCGGTATTGCAACCGCTTATATGGACTCTATTCCGATGGTAGTACTGGCGGGTCAAGTTGCTAGCAATATGATTGGCGATGATGCCTTCCAGGAAACTGACATTGTTGGTTGTTCACGGCCAATAGTGAAACACAGCTTCAGTTGTCGAACACTGGTCGATATTCCCAATGTGATTGCTAAAGCTTTTTACATTGCCAACACCGGCCGCCCTGGCCCTGTTGTCGTTGAATTGCCAAAAGATATGCTAATTCCCGATCACAAAGCGCCATTTAAGATGTCAAAAGAGATCAACCTTCGCGCATACAACCCGAATATCAAAGGACATCAAAAACAAATAAAAAAAGCGGTTAACACTATTACCAAAGCCAAGCGCTTAGTCATTTATTCTGGCGGTGGCATTATTAGTGCTAATGCCAGTGGCTTGTTAACTCAATTAGTGGAAACACTTAACGCCCCGATCACTAACACCTTAATGGGACTTGGTGGCATTAGCGGTACACATCAGAACTTTATCGGCATGCTTGGTATGCATGGCTCTTTAGAGGCAAATAAAGCCATGGCCAATGCCGATGTTATCTTGGCCTTAGGTGCTCGTTTTGACGATCGGGTAACGAATAAGGTTGCTAAATTTTGCCCCGATGCCACTATCGTACATGTTGATATTGATCCGACATCCATTTCAAAAACGATTAATGCCCACATTCCTATTGTCGGCTTAGTTGATATCGTTATTCAGCAACTGCTCGATGAAATCGCTGCCCAAGAATTTACGTTCAATCAAGATACTAATGCCCAGTGGTGGCAACAGATAGAAGCGTGGCGTGCGCAAAAAAGTATTAGCTATGAGCAAGGTGATGGCAAAATAAAACCACAGCGCGTGGTTGAAACACTGTATCAGATCACTAACGGCCAAGCTTATATCTGTTCTGATGTAGGTCAGCACCAAATGTTTGCAGCCCAATATTACCCCTTTGATAAACCCCGCCAATGGATCAATTCTGGTGGTTTAGGCACGATGGGCTTTGGCTTACCGGCTGCAATGGGGGTTAAGATGGCCTTTCCAGACTCTGATGTAGTGTGTGTCACAGGCGATGGTTCCATTCAGATGAACATTCAAGAGTTATCAACCTGTTTACAATACAATTTGCCCGTTAAAATCATTTCATTGAACAACCGATCACTGGGGATGGTTAGACAATGGCAAGATATGATTTACGGTGGACGCCACTCGTCTTCCTATATGGAATCACTGCCTGATTTTATCAAGCTAGCAGAATCTTATGGTCACGTAGGCATTCAAATTAATCACTTAGATGAATTAGAGGATAAAATGGCGCAGGCATTTGCGATAAAAGATCGCCTGGTATTTGTTGATATTTTAGTTGATGAAAAAGAGCACGTTTACCCGATGCAGATTAAGCATGGTGCGGTTGACGATATGTGGTTGAGCAAAGGAGTTAAAGCATAATGCGCCGAATACTAGCTATTTTATTAGAAAACGAACCGGGCTCTTTATCGCGTATTGTTGGGCTATTTTCTCAACGCGCATTTAACATTGAAACCCTGAGTGTCGCGCCAACCGAGGACAACAGTCTTTCTCGGATTACCATAGTGACAAAAGGTGACGATCGCGTACTTGAGCAGATCGTTAAACAAGTTAACAAGTTAATTGATGTGATCAGAATTACCGATTTAACTGAACGCAACCATGTTGAGCGTGAATTATTATTGATTAAAGTACTCGCAATGACCGACAAAGCGAGAACTGAAGTGACGCGCATCACAGATATTTTTCGCGGCTCAATTGTCGATATTGGCAAACAAGTTTACACCATAGAATTGACAGGTGATGTTGAAAAAATTAATGCCTTTATACAGATCTTAGCCAATGAAACCGAGATTATTGAATCAGTGCGTTCTGGCACAGTAGGTATTGCCCGTGGTGAAAAAGCCCTTAGGGTTTAATCCCGTAGACTAGCAGATAACGGCGTTCATCGCCGTTTTCCTACACCGTCATTCCGGTGTTGTTTTAGGCCGGAATCTCTTAGCCGATTCATCAAAAAAACAAGATACCCGACTACTCGGTATGACAAAAGTTTTGTACCGAGTATGACGAAAGTTTTGTATCGCATATGGCGAAAGTTCTGTAGCGGGTATGGCGGTAATTTTTGTAATGGCTATGGCAACATTGTCAAATCAAGTACACTAGTAGTAGCCATAACCTCTATAAATAGTGATATCGTCAGTAATACATGCGTGAACTCATCAATCCCTACCCTATTCGCAAAGCCACTAAAGCTGATAAAAAAGACGTTGTAGCGTTTTATCGTCGCCATGGTTATAGCGCAAAGTTTATGGGTTTCGATATTTGTTATGTCATTAAAACCAAACAGCAAATAATTGCCAGTGTGATTTTATCAGACTTAGAAAAGGTACACGCACTTCACTCAGGGCAAGAGTCACTAGTGCCCTCGCCTCAATCTTCGCTATTTCTGCATGCGTTATTTGTTGATAATGAACATCGAAATCAAGGGTTTGGTCATAGCTTATTAACGCACTGTGCTAACGTTCACCATTCAATTGTCTGTTTTGCAGATCAGCAATTAGCACCGTTTTATCAGCAAGCGCAGTTTGTCATCACACAGCCGCATAAGCTTAATGAAACGCTACAACAACGCTTTGCTTTATACGCCAATAACCAACCTTCGTTAAGGGCTTTTAGCTATCGCTCATGCTTGAGTTAATAGCGCTTCGATAAGCGCAGGTAACGCCTCACCAGCACTTTTATCAATGACTTTTAATTGATTTGATTGCGCCAAGGCATAATTGATTTGAGGATTGGGATCAATATAGTAAATTTGGCAATCTGACTTAGCATATTCAACTAAACTAGCTGCTGGGTATACTTGCATAGAGGTACCAATAATCAAAATGATATCCGCTTGCGATACCTCAAATGCTGCTTCGGGTAATAACGGAACATCTTCACCGAACCAAACAATAAACGGCCTAATTTGCTCGCCATCAACGCCAGTATCACCGAGATTTATCGACGTGCGGCACTCGTGAACATGCGCTTTTTGAACAACACTACACGCTTTCAAAAGCTCGCCATGTAAATGAATAACTTGAGTTGAACCAGCACGTTCGTGTAAATCATCGACATTTTGAGTGATAACTTTTACCTCAAAAGCCTTTTCTAATTGTGCAACAGCCTTGTGGCCAGCATTTGGCTCAACCGTTAGCAATTGCGCTCGTCGCTGATTGTAAAATGCTAATACTAACTCGGGATCTTTATACCAGCCCTCAATAGAGGCAACCGCCATCACATCGTGGCCTTCCCATAAACCGTTGTCATCGCGAAAGGTTTTCAAACCGCTTTCCGCGCTCATCCCTGCGCCCGTCATTACCACGATATTTTTCATCAATAACTCTTCGATTAATCTTCTTTATCGTTATCTTGTAAGCCAGATTTTCGTTTTAAAATAGGTAAATCGCCGGCATCGTCAATAAACTTCACCTTCTTCTTCACCTTAGGCCCTAATTGAACTTTATCAGCTGCTTTGGGTTTGTTATCGGCCGGTTTTATTGCTTTTGCAACCTTCACTTTCTTTGGCTTCAAGCCCTTGAATTTTGCCGGTAACTCATCAATAACACTAAACTTAAATTGGGTTTGTAAAAAGCCTTCAACATTTTTGAAACTCAACCAGTCTTTGGGCCCGACAAATGATATCGCATCACCTTTGCTACCAGCGCGCCCTGTGCGACCAATGCGGTGAACAAACTCTTCAGTGTGTTTTGGCATATCAAAATTCACTACATGTGAAACGTTAACCAAATCTAAACCGCGTGACGCTAAATCTGTGGTGATCAATACTTTGTATTGCCCACGACTAAATTGATCCATTATTTGATTGCGTTGACCTTGGTTTAACTCTCCACTTAAGCCAACCGCTGGAATATCCTTTTGCGCTAACAGTGATGCCAAACGTTCTGTATCGGCGCGTGTTGCAGTAAATACAATCATTTGGCTGTAATTTTCGGCTGCTAATACATGGGTTAACAAGGCTTCTTTGTGCTCTAGGTTGTCGGCAAGGTAAAAGCGCTTGCTGATATCTGCATGCTCATCGTGGCTTTGGTTTATTGCTATACGTTTAGGAGATTTTAGCATTGCCATGGCAAACTCATTCACTTGCGCGTGATCTAAGGTTGCCGAGAACATTAGAGTTTGACGTTTGCGATGGTTCGCCGCTTGATTAATTTTACTCAGCTGCTCTGCAAAGCCTAAATCTAACATTCGGTCTGCTTCGTCTAATATCAGCAGTTCTAGCCCTTCTAAGTAAAAATGACCTTGCTCTAAGTGGTCCGCTAAACGGCCAGGCGTGGCGACTAAAAAATGCGGGTGTTTTTCAAGGACTTTGACTTGATCGTTAAAGTTTTCACCACCGAGAATTAACACAGCTTTAAAGGGGTATTGGCAGTAAACAAACGCAATTGATTGAATACTTGCTTAGCTAACTCGCGGGTTGGTGCAAGAATAAGTACGCGAGGATCTTTTTTGGTCAACGCTTTTTGGCGCATAACACGTTGCATGGCCGGTACGACAAAAGCGAGGGTTTTGCCTGAGCCGGTTTTTGAAGATGCGATCAAATCGTGACCAGCCATCGCTGCAGGTATTGCTTGTTGTTGGATCTCAGTGGGTGCTTTAAAACCTAAATGATCAACCGTTTCAAGAAGTTTTCGTTCAATACCAAAATCAGAAAATTGCAAGTGTTACTCCAGTCCTGCTTTTATTAATCTACCTATTATAACCTGTATTAATTTGCCAGGGGCAATTAAATTGTGTGGTTTTGCTAAGTTACCGGGTTTTGAATTGACATTAAAAGGTAGCATGCAAATACCGCTTTCGCGGCAATGACGAAATGGTGTCATTGCGAGTAGTCGGGTATCTTTTGTTAGGGATAACAAGCAATGAGATTCCGGCCTAAGACAACGCCGGAATAACGAAGTGGTTTTAGGCCCGCTACAGAAATGACGTCATACCCTAGTAATCGGGTATCTCATTATATTGTATAAATACTAACATGTGAAAAGGCTACCGTTCTTTTACTTTATAACGCATTAACCACGTTAAACTAGAACGGTAGCCCTTATATTGAGCGCTCGAGAATTAGCGCTTGGTAAACAATAAAGTCATGCGATTTGACTCGCCAACTTTCTGATATTTTTCTTTATCAGCATCAGTTTCAGTGCGTAATGAAGGTGGTAATGTCCACACACCGCCTGCTACACCGTCTGCGATAATACGGTCCATCGGGTTATTGTGAAAATACCCCTCTGCGGTTAACTCAAAACCAGCTGCTTTTGCTACAGCTACCACATGCGATTTAGGCAAATAGCCTTTTTTCGCCGTTTCTACCGGATCATAACCTTCTGGCGCTTGGTGTTGAACAACACCTAATTTACCACCTTGTTTTAGCATGGCATTGAACTGAGCGAAAGCTGCAGCTAAATCATTACCATTTTGTAAACCGTGTAAACCGCGAAATGTTAATACGACATCCGCATTTTGTGCTTTGGCATCAACACTAGCTTTTGGGTCAAAGTCGGCAACAACCACTTTGCCATAAACAGACTTATTATCAGCGAGTTTTTTCTCAAAATTATCTCTTGAGCGCTTGCGATATTTCGATTCTGTCGTGGTTGGGTAATGTGCCGCAACTAATTGGCCATTGTCCTTTAGCATTGGCGCTAAAATTTCTGTATACCAACCACCACCAGGTAGGATTTCAACAACTTTGTCGGTCGCTTTCACGCCAAAAAAGTCAAGGGTTTGATGTGGCTTGCGAAACTGATCACGTTGCTGATTAGCTTCACTGCGGTGGGTATTATCAATGCTGTGTGTGCCGTGTTTGTCGGCACTAGCAACAAACGGTAGCGCTAAACTTAGCGCAACAGACAAGGGTAATAATTTTCTTCCATATTTCATTGTTATTTACCTTGATTTTTCTGGTTAGATTGAATCCTAATGTTATACACCAAAATAACCAAGCTGGGTCACTTTTTCTAAAAAAATTATTAGATTAGCCTCGTAAACGGGTGTTCACGAGCGCCTGAAGTTTATCAGTAACTAGCGAGCAGTTTCGCGACTTTTGCTTTTGGCGTGTTAGCGATTTTTTGTATCAAGGAAAATGGTACGCCTTGATAAGAAGAGGATAGCGCCTCACCCAATTGAGCCTCAATATCAAGTAACATGACTTGCCATAGCTTCGCGGTCATTTGTGCGTCATATAAGGCGCGGTGAAAACTGCCATCGCCGATGATACCTTTATAACGAATCAAGGTGCCTAATTTGTGATTTGGCGCATCTTGGTATATCCGGCGCGATGTGAGTAATGAGCAAACAAACTGCCCTTGATAACTGCGACCAATTTTCGCCAGTTCTGCATCGAGGAATTTCTGATCAAACGAGGCATTGTGGGCAAGCAGATTATTGCCTGAAATAAAATCACAAAACTCCTCCATTACTTCAGCGTTGGGTTTTGCTGATGCCAGCATCTCATTTGAGATACCTGTATAATCTTCTATAAAACCACTTACTTTGCGTCCAGGATTCATTAGCGCTTGGAAACTATCAACGACTTCGCCGTTAACGAGTTTTACCGCACCTATTTCAATCGCCCTATCACCTTGTTGCGGCGATAACCCCGTCGTTTCAAAATCTAAAACGACCAAAGAATTTGCCATCGTGTTCAAGAGAAAACCTTATTGAACAGCTAACAGCTCAACGTCAAAAATCAACGTTGAACCGGCAGGGATTTTACCAACAGCGCGATCGCCATAAGCTAATTCTGCAGGAATAAAAAATCGTGTTTTATCGCCAACATGCATGGTTTGAAGGCCTTCTGTCCAACCAGCAATAACTTGCTTAAGACCAAAACTGATCGGCGAGCCTCGTTCAACAGAGCTATCAAACACCGTGCCGTCGATGAGTGTGCCGTGGTAATGAACATTTACCGTTGAATTAGCCGATGGTTGAATCGTTGAGTCACCTTTATTTAACACCAAGTACTGCAAACCAGATTGAGTTTCTACGACACCTTCTTGCTGTTTATTTGTTGTAAGAAATGCCTCGCCTATCTGTTTATTTTCTACTGCCAACGCTTTATTTTTGCCCGCGCGTTGATACATAAACACCATTAGGGCAACAACAAGCATAATAACAATGTACTTCATTTTTTATAACCGACTATGTTGAACTAGATTGATCGCTAGTTTACGTCATTGAGCATATTTGTCTATGCTTAGCCTTTAAACTATGGTCGAGGCGTATACTGGTATATCAAGCACTGCACACTTTTGCGCGATTGTTTTAGATAAAAATGTTGGCTAAGCTGTGCTTATTACGCATCTTTAAGTAACGACCAGACAGGACAATTATGCAGTTCAGGCCAAGGATCACTGTACGAAATTTATTCTTTGCATGGAGCTGCGCGGTTTTATCAGCGATTTCGTTAGCATCTAATATAGAGGTTATGTCGCTACCTAAGGTCGAGCTACCGATTAAAATCGATGGTGTACTCGACGATGAAGCTTGGCATCAAGCCAAGACGCTGACCCTGGATTATCAAATCCGCCCTGGTGAAAATGTCGCGCCTAGTGCGAGCACACAAGTCTGGATCCTTGAAAACAATAACATGCTTTATATTGCATTTGCCGCCAATGATCCTGAACCAGATACTATTCGTGCGGCCTATCGAGATCAGGATAAAGGCTGGTCAGATGATTTTGTCGGCGTAGTATTAGACACTTTCGGTGAAGCTCGACGCTCTTATATGTTTTACGCCAATGCGCTAGGCGCACAAATGGATTTAGTTTACGACGGCGTGTCAAACAGAGGCAACAGCGCATGGGATGGTTTATGGCAATCAGCCGGAAAACTGACCGATCAGGGCTATGTAGTTGAAATGGCTATCCCGTTGAAAGTCATGCAATTTGTCGCTTCTTCAGGTAAGCAAAGCTGGGGGGTAAATTTTATTCGCAACCGTCCTCGTAGCATCCTTGAGCGTATTTCTTATATCCCGTTAGACAGAGAAAACCCCTGTTATTTGTGCCAGCTTCCCAAGCTAGAAGGATTTGACAACGCATCACCTGGACGCAGTCTGGATGTTATTCCCTATGCTGTAACAGGAAACTCCCAAACCTTGGATACCGAGCGCGGCGAAACCGAAGCACTCAGCAACACAGAAATCGGTGGCGATATTCGCTGGGGGATCACGCCGTCTACCTCACTGTACATGACGATAAACCCAGATTTTTCGCAGGTCTCTGTCGATGGTGCACAACTCGACGTCAACAATAACTTTACGTTGTTTTACCCTGAGTTACGGCCATTTTTTCTCGACAATGCCGACTATTTTGAGAACTTTATGCGGCTGGTTTACACCCGAAATATCGCCACCCCAAATTGGGGCGCTAAGATCACCAGTAAACTTGGCAACAACACCGGTGGGATTATTATCACCGATGACGACACCACCTCTTTTATCGTGCCTGATTTTGACGGCTCTACGGTAACGACATTAGACGAGAAAAGCATTAATGCGGTATTGAGGTATCGCCGAGATTATGGCGATAACTCTTTTGCTGGCATCGTTTCTACGCTGCGACAAAGTGATGATTATCACAACTATCTGATATCGGTAGACGGTAAACACCGGCTAGCAGATAACCACAGTGTTTTTTATCAGGTCGCGCTCAGTGAAACCCGTGACGCCTTTGATTATGCGCTTTTGTCTGAGCGCTACGGTGAGGAGAATGACAAGGATGGATTTGCTTATCGAGCCCTTTATCTTTATCAGTCAAGAGATTGGTTAATGTATGCTAATTCGGAAGAATACGATGAAGATTTTCGCGCTGACATGGGCTTTGTCGAAAAGGTAAACTTTGCCAAACAAGCGCTTGGCGGTGCACGCACTTGGTACGCTAAGCCGAACAAGTGGTGGAATGAAGTTAGGCTCCAAGGTGGTGGCGAACGTCAATCTCGCGGTGATGGCCTATCCCTTAAAGAATCGTATTACGCCTTTATCAACGTCAAAGGCGACCTACAATCCTCGTTAAGGCTCGGTGCTAATAGCGGTAGCGAATATTATCAGGGAGACACCTTTGATATTTCTGATATTAATCTCAGTGCAGAGTTTCGCCCTCATACCACATCAAAAGTAAAACTCGCCGTATCCGGTGGTAATAAAATCGATTATGACAACAATCGTTCAGGCTCAAATTTGCGTTTTCAACCGCGGATAAATTTTGAATACGGCAAACACTTACAAATGGATGTGGGCATGGACTTTCAGCGCATGGATGTTACAGGAGGCACCTTGTTCAAGGCTCAAGCACTTGATGCGCGGATGATTTACCAACTCTCGAATCGCACTCAATTCAGTATTAGTTTTCAGAAGATCAATACCAGCCGTAATCTCGATTTATACCGCAATCCACAGGACTTTAATGCACAAAGTAAAGACATCAACCGACAAATTCTATATTCCTACAAAGTCAGCCCTCAGACGGTAGTGTATGCCGGATACAATGACGTTGGCTTCACCAATGATGAATTTCGGCAGTTGCACCGCAGTTTCCGCTCGGTATTCCTTAAAGTCAGCTACGGCTTATCTTTATGAACACCCATGGAAATTCGACGAATAATTATCGCTTGTTAACCGGTAAAATATACGTAGGCTAATAGCGGCAATTGGTTTATCAGGCGGCGATGCAAGTACGATTTCTGCCACTGGACTTAGCATTATAAAGTGCTTCATCACAACGCTGAAAGCAATCGTGAATACTTTCGTTTGTCATTAGCTCAGCGACACCTAATGAAATCGTGACCTTCCTGTCAGCTAAAAGCTCCTCATTTTCGACATGTTCACGAAGTTTTTCTGCAAGCGCATGAGCACTTGAAAGTGGTGTGTTAGGTGCTATCACAACAAATTCTTCACCGCCATATCGATAAATGCCATCTTCAGCTCTCAGCTCTTGTTTAATTGTACTACTTAGTTTTATCAGTAAATCGTCGCCAACTAGGTGCCCATATTGATCGTTTATCTTTTTAAATCGGTCAATGTCAAAGATAATCAGTGATGTTGCTAATCCACCTTTTTCAATTTGGGTAAATCGATTGTCCATGGCTCGCCTGTTAAGGGTGCCTGTTAAACCATCTTTGAGTGCTTGTTCTTCATATACAGAGGTGCTTTTATCGGTTTGCACAGCGAAGGTATAGCAAAACATATTGGTGGTGAATAACGTGATTAATAAAGACGCTAACTCGATGGAATTTAATGAAGCGTAGCAAGGCGGGAAGATGCCAATTAAAGTAAAGGTATTTAGCCAAAATGCGACCTTAGGTTTGAATATATAATACTGGACGATGGTTAGGGGGTATGCCCAATAAGCAACGCTAGCTCCCTGTATGTAGATTGTCGTAATTGTGCCAACAGAGCAGAGAAAACCCAAGAGATATGTCGGAAAGTCAATCTTACCGGTAAAGTAGATGTATAAAGCAGCTGAGGCAATTAGCCCTGAGATGATGAAATCGAATGTCATCATCATATAGTCTTCCTGCAGTAAACGCACGACGCCAAATGGAGCGATTACTAGAACTCCAATAATACAAAGAGCCATTATCATATTGCCCTTTTGGCGAGGAGAGAAAAATTTCATGTGTTGTGTTTAATAACTCCATCACTCATACGAATTGACGTAATTCAATGCGCATAAAAATTCGTGATTTAATACTATGGACGCTAACTAAAGCCTAGTATTGGGGCTGGTTTTAATCAACCTCACGCTAGTCTTTTTTAGGGGCGATAACATAGTCAGCACGGACTTCACCAACGTACATTTGGTCACTGATATTACTATCAACAGGGTATTTATAATCTTTTTTGTGATCAACGAATAAACCACTAAAATAAAGACAGCGATTTAGGTTAATTTGATAATGTAACTCGGCTTCATTTTCGATTTTATGAACATTGCGTTTACAATTAGTGCAATACTTCACCTTAGGATCGTCAGTGTTAGTTAACGACTCCCAGGTCTTGTCACATTTGAAGCCCCAATGACAGTTATAGAGTTTACTATTCAAATTCTTTCTCCTAATGCCAAAAATTAAACAGTCAAAACACATTTAAGCTAGCTCAGGTGTTAAACCCTATCATCTAACTGCTGAAAATCTTTAATCCTGTCTCTTTAAACAACCCATATATTTTAGTAACAAATTCATCACAATAACTACTTAATGATTAATAAAAGCTCAGTAACAACCTGTGATTCTCGATTTCAAAGCACAAAGCGTTTATCATGCAAAGCACTAAGCTAAATTACCTGTTTCTATTACAGGCAGAGCATCAAAATAAAAAGATACACGCAACATATAATGACTGTCACTCAAAGCAATAATACCGACAATTTTAACGGCCAACCTACGATTTTATGGCACGATTATGAGACTTGGGGCGTATCGCCAAAGTACGATAAACCATCTCAGTTTGCCGCTATTCGAACCGATCTTGATTTAAACATTATTGGCGAGCCCGAAGTGTTTTATTGCCAACCACCAGCCGATTATTTGCCGCATCCTGAAGCTGCGCTTGTTACTGGGATTACCCCACAAAAAGCATTAAAAGAAGGACTACCAGAGGCTGAATTTGCCGATCGTATCCACGCGCTTTTCTCTGCGCCCAATACTTGTGTCGCCGGTTATAACAACATTCGCTTTGACGATGAAGTCACGCGGTATCTGCTTTATCGCAACTTCTACGATCCCTACGCGCGTGAGTGGCAAAATGGCAACAGTCGCTGGGATATCATTGATATGGTTAGGGCCTGTTATGCCCTTCGCCCAGAAGGTATTAATTGGCCAGAAAACGAAGATGGTATTGTTAGCTTTCGTTTAGAATTATTAACTGCTGCCAATGCTATTAGTCATGAGGAGGCACATGATGCAATGTCAGATGTATACGCTACCATTGCCATGGCAAAGCTAATCAAAGAAAAACAACCTAAGCTATATAATTTCTTATTTAGTTTGCGCAATAAGAAAGCGGTTGCTGAACTTCTTGATGTTTACAGTATGACGCCGGTTGTTCACACCACCAGTAAAATACCATCAGCTCAGGGCTGCACTAGCTGGTTTGCACCCATTAGTTATCATCCAACCAATAAAAATGCCGTAGTTTGTGTTGATTTAGCAAAAGATATTTCGCCAATATTTGAGCTCGATGCTGAGCAAATTAAAGCGCGTTTGTATACCTCATATAAAGATTTAGCTGAAGATGAGTTACCGATTCCTGTAAAACTTATTCACATTAATAAGTGCCCTGTTGTCGCTCCGGCCAAAACATTGTTACCCGAAAACGCAGCGCGCCTTGGTATTGATCGCGAAGCTTGTTTAGCTAATTTGGCGAAGCTTAAACAACACCCTGAACTTCGAGAAACGATGACTGAAGTATTTACGAGTAGTTACCAGTCAGATGCAGATATCGATCCTGAGCATGCGCTCTATTCAGGCGCGTTTTTCAACGATAGCGATAAAGCGCAAATGGCGTTATTACACCAATTACCCGTTGAACAATTAGCAAGTTATCAATTTGAATTTACCGATCCTCGATTATCACCCATGCTCTTTAAGTATCGAGCGCGTAATTACCCACATTTGCTCAACGAAACAGAAAAACAGCAATGGCAGCTTTATTGTAAAGATAAGATACAACTTGGCGGTAAAGGACTATTGAGCGCCGAAGAGTTTATGTTAAAGCTGGAAAACTTAGCCTACGAGCACGAGAGTAATGAGCATAAAATGGCGATATTAAAAGCGCTATATCACTATATTACTGAATAATTCTTAACTTGATCTGTTTAGTTCAAATAATAAATCGGGGTCAGAGTTAGCGAACTCTGACATCAAAATCTATTACTTATACCACTACTTATACCAGAAACGCTCAACGGTTTCTTCATCGGGAAACGTTGAGTTGGTTAAGTGAATTATCTTGCGACTATCTAAATTTAGTAACGCCAAGCTTTCACCAAAATGGCGATTGAACAATATTTGATAACTGCCATTTTTAAAGGCTTTAATCAAACCAGATTCAACCGTTTGAGCTAGCGCTTCGTCTTTTTTATTAACAAAGAAATAATAGGCTGCAGGGTATTTGAATAGCAGTGTCTGCTCGATAGCTAATTCATTATTTCGCGGATGTTTAATTTCATTACCTATTTCTAAAACAGAGCGTGGAAAGTAATCAACCAAACCTGTACGTACTGCCTTAGACATGGTCGCGAAAGTAAAGTTACCTTCTATTGGCAAATCGTTCTCTTTAAAAACGTCAAAATCAGTCCAGTCAAAGCGCTGTACAGCTAAATACTGTTTAAGGTCATCAAGTGTTGTTACTCTAGCAAACTGCTCATCATCACCTTGGCGAATAAGCGCGACGCGCCAACCAATTAACCCTCTGTAGAGTGGAAAGCGAATTGCCCGAAGGTGCTGTTCTCGTTCAATCGATGTTGTCGACCAATTCAGATCAATATCACTGCCGTGCTCCAGTTCTCTCAATGCCCTGCCTTGGGTATATTGACGTTTAAAATAAACAAGAGATAGATTATAACCCTCTTGCTTGAACACCAATTTAAGTAAGTCTTCAATAAAAGGATTGCGCACAGCATTGCCATCAAGCGGTCCGGGGATCACAAGCTCAATCGGCGATAACTGTTGTTCAGAAGTTTGTTGGGCTTGTCCATAAGCAACATTTATTGGCGCACAACATAGTAGTACGCATACAACAAACGTAGATACATTACGTTTCAATGTCATAAAAAGCCTCTACAAGTCTCAACAAGTATAGAGGCTTTTTTAATCATTGGGTTGAATTTTATTTTTTAAAGCGAGCAATCAAGCTTGAAGTGTCCCAACGGTTTCCACCCATAGCTTGAACTTCTTGATAAAAACCATCGACCATAGTCGTCATAGGCAGCTCTACGTTGTGTTGTTTAGCTTGCTCAAAGGCAATAGCTAAGTCTTTGCGCATCCAGTCGACAGCAAAACCAAAATCATATTCACCAGCAAACATGGTTTTATAGCGATTTTCCATTTGCCATGAACCTGCAGCACCTTTTGCAATAGTTTCGACGAGCTTATCTGGATCTAAGCCGACTTTTTCAGCAAAGTTAAAACCTTCAGCCAAACCTTGTACTACACCTGCAATACAAATTTGATTAACCATTTTGGCTAGCTGACCTGCCCCAACATCGCCCATTAATTGGGTAAAGCGCGCGTATGCATCCATCACTGGTGCGACTTTATCGAAGTGCGCTTGCTCGCCACCACACATAACGGTAAGTACGCCGTTTTCTGCGCCAGCTTGGCCACCACTAACCGGCGCATCAATAAAACCACAACTTTGTTTAGCACATGCTTGAGCTAATTCTTTAGCAAGCTCAGCCGATGCGGTGGTGTGATCAACTAAAATAGCACCGGCTTTAAGGCCTGCTAAAATACCATCATCCCCATATACCACACTTCGCACATCATCATCATTACCAACACAGCAAAACACAATATCACAATCTTGTGCCGCGGCTTTTGGCGTATCGCCAACCTTACCACCAAACTGTGTCTGCCACTTACTTGCTTTTTCACTACTGCGATTATAAACACAAGTTTGATGCCCGGCATTTTGTAGATGCCCCGCCATCGGATACCCCATGACGCCTAAACCAATGAATGCAACTTTCATCTATTACTCCTTAATGCTTTTTTGCATTCTATCGAAAAGCATTTTTTATCTCACCCACAAAATTAGGTTGCGCACAATTTAATTTTGCACTACTATCACTATCATTAAATTATTGGAGAAAAATTATGAGTAACTTTTATCAATTCGATGCAACAGACTTTAAAGGTGACAAGGTTGAAATGTCATCATTCCAAGGTAAAGTAGTTTTAGTCGTTAACACGGCAAGTGCTTGTGGTTTTACTCCGCAATACGAAGGCTTACAAAAGCTCTACAGCCAATACCAGGATCAAGGTTTAGCAGTGTTAGCCTTTCCGTGTAATCAATTTGGTAAGCAAGAGAAAGGCTCCAACGAAGAAATTAAATCATTTTGCGATCTCAACTTTAATATTTCATTTCCACTATTTGCCAAAATTGACGTAAATGGTGACAACACTCACCCACTATTTAAGCACCTTAAAGCCGAAGCACCGGGTATTTTAGGTACGCAAAAGATTAAGTGGAATTTTACTAAGTTTTTAATTGGCAAAAACGGTAACGTGGTAAAACGTTATGCGCCAACGACTAAACCTCAAGACATAGAAGCAGATATTAAAGCTGAATTAGCTAAGTAAGTTATATGGCTGAACAATTACGTTTAGAAAATCAGCTTTGCTTTCGCCTATATAGGCTCAATAAGCGGATGACCAAAATGTATGCTCCGCTGTTAAAGGGGCTAGGCTTAACCTATCCGCAATACTTGGTCATGCTGGTGCTTTGGCAAGAAGCGCCAAATACAATGAGTGTAAAAGCGTTAGGTAAAAAGCTAGAGCTTGACTCTGGCACGCTTTCGCCATTGTTAAAGCGCATGCAAAGCCAAGGGTTAATTGATCGTATTCGCAGCGAGGAAGATGAGCGCAGTGTTGCTATCGGCTTGACTGAATTTGGCGCTTCACTAGAAAGTAAAGCACTTGATATCCCGATAAGCTTATTTAGCCAAACAGGGCTTTCTGAGACTGAATTTAGTCAACTGACCTCTTTGTTAGACAAGCTCATTGCAACGACGCAAACTTAAGGCTTGAAGGCTTGAAGGCTTGAAGGCTTGAAGGCTTGAAGGAATAGTATTGCGCAAATAAAAAAGCTCAACATTGTTGAGCTTTTTTCGTTATTTTTTCGCTTTGGCTTTTGGCTTGGCTTTCGCCTTAGCCTTAGGTTTAGCTTTTGCTTTGGCCTCTTCAACCCATTTGCCGTCAATATATTTGGCCGTCCATCCAGTGGCCTTACCGTCAACCTCTGTCATTACGTACTGCTCTTTGGTTTTACGGCTATAGCGAACAATAGCTTCATTGCCATCAGGATCTTTGGCTGGTGCATCGGCTAAATAATAGAACTTAGGTGAAATGCGATCCCTAAAGCGAGCCAGCTCAGCCACTTTGGGCGCACGGGTTTCACGAGATTTAGGGAATGTGCTCGCCGCTAAGAATATGCCTGCTGCACCATCGCGCAAAACAAAGTGCGCTTCTGATTTTTCACATGGCAATTCTGGTAGTTGCACCGGATCTTCTTTTGGTGGCGCAGCTTCACCATTGGCTAATAGTTTACGAGTATTTTTACATTCACTGTTAGTACAACCAAAGTATTTACCGAAGCGACCCGATTTAAGTTCCATGTCTGAACTACACTTATCACACTCGATAATTGGCCCGTCATAACCTTTGATCTTAAACTCACCCGACTCTAACTCTACGCCGTCACATTGTGGGTTATTACCACATACGTGTAACTTGCGTTTTTCATCAATCAGATAGCTATCCATCGCTGTTGAACACTTAGGGCAACGATGCATCGCACGTAAGGCTTCAGTTTCTTGATCTTCTGCTAATACACTTACCGCTTCTTCACCTGGCGTTAGGTTCATCGTAGTAGTACAGCGCTCCTTTGGTGGCAGCGCATAGCCAGAGCAACCTAAGAATACGCCAGTTGATGCGGTGCGAATACCCATTTTTCTGCCACAGGTTGGGCAGTCAATATCGGTGAGTACCACTTCATTACTCGGCATACCGCCTTCTTCAACCGGTTTATCCGCTTTTTCTAATAATCCAGTGAAGTTTTTGTAAAACTCATTTAATACTGCTTTCCAGTCGCTATTACCACCGGCGATTGCATCAAGCTCGCTTTCCATATTGGCGGTAAAGTCGTAGCTCATTAAGTTTTCAAAGCTTGCCGATAAGCTATCGGTTACGATTTCACCCATTTTTTCAGCGTAAAAACGTTTGTTCTCTAGGCGAACATAACCTCTGTCTTGAATCGTTGAAATAATTGATGCGTAGGTTGATGGGCGACCAATCGAGCGTTTTTCTAACTCTTTAACAAGTGAAGCTTCACCGTAACGCGCAGGTGGTTTGGTGAAGTGTTGGGCCGGCTCTAATTCAACCAATGACAAACTATCGCCAACTTGTAAATCGGGTAAATGCGTGTCTTTATCTGATTTTGATAATTGCGGGTGAACACGCGTCCAACCGTCAAACTTCATCACACGGCCTTTGGCTTTAAGATCAAAGTCGCCAGCTGATACCGTTAGCGTTGAAACATCGTAGCGCGCTGCCGTCATCTGACAAGCGACAAATTGGCGCCAAATAAGCTCGTATAAACGCTTACAGTCAGCGTCCATATCTGTTAATAGCGCAGCCTCTAATTTCACATTGGACGGACGAATAGCTTCGTGAGCCTCTTGTGCATTTGATTTTGCACCGTATACTTTCGCCTTCTCTGGTAAATAATCATCACCAAAGTTTTCACTAATATAAGTGCGACACATAGCTACTGCGTCTTTACTCAAGTTGGTTGAGTCGGTACGCATATAGGTAATGTGGCCAGCTTCATATAAGCGCTGAGCTAAGCTCATAGTACGCTTAACACCATACCCCAATCGCGTGCTTGCCGCTTGCTGTAAAGTCGAGGTAATAAATGGTGCTGAAGGCGAACTTTTTGAGGGTTTATCTTCGCGCTTACTGACTTGGTATGAGGCATTCTCAAGCGCTTTAACCGCACTCATCGTTTGTGCTTCATTGGTTGGCTTAAACGCTTTGCCCGATTCGTGAGTAACCGCTAATTTTAACGCTGTTTTGTCGCTCGTTAGGGTTTGCGCGTGAATGTCCCAAAACTCTTCTGGGATAAAGGCTTTTATCTCACGCTCTTTTTCAACAACGAGTTTTACAGCAACTGACTGAACACGGCCAGCCGATAAACCGCGAGCGAGCTTTTTCCAAAGCAGCGGGCTTACCATAAAGCCAACAACGCGATCTAAAAAGCGGCGCGCTTGTTGTGCATTTACGCCCGGCATGCTTAACTCTCCCGGTTCAGAGAATGCTTGCTCAATCGCGTTTTGCGTAATTTCGTTAAAAACAACACGCTTGTACTTATCGTCGTCGGCACCAATAATTTCTTTCAAATGCCATGCTATCGCTTCTCCCTCGCGATCCAAATCGGTTGCGAGATAAATAGTATCAGCGTTTTGCGCCAGTTTTTTTAATTCAGTAACAACTTTCTCTTTACCTGGCAGTATTTGGTAATCCGCTTGCCAATCTTTTTCAGGGTTAATACCCATGCGGTTAAATAAGGCTTGTTTGTCACGCTTTGCTTTGTACTTTGCCTTCGCTTCAGGTGACATTTTTCTCACTTCTGCTGGAGATTTGGCTGCAACTTTTTTGCCTGAACTTCCCGTCGGAAGATCACGCACATGACCAACACTCGACTTAACAACAAAGTTTTTGCCTAAGTATTTGTTGATCGTTTTAGCTTTTGCTGGTGACTCGACGATAACCAGTGATTTTGCCATACGTATATAAATTCCTAAATTAAGGGGCAGTCCCCTATCGATCTTTTATCGCACTAAATATGGATGAGCGAGGCGATGATGATTAAAACGCTTATAATAAGCTTTTTAAAATAACTATTAGATATATCTATTATTAACAATGCTGACAAGTAATAATTTTTTTATATTACCCAAATAAATCAATTTAGATATAATGACGCCCAATTTTTTGGCGCCACATCATAATAGACTTTGCTATAAAAGGTAACCGCTTTTTGAATTAATACAAAGCCGAGCCGTGAAATAGCACATAATAAATACTAAAACCTCTAAGTATGGGCGCTTTCCTCTAAAACAAGTAGTTCGAGATTATTATGGCAGACTCAAAAACAGCATTTTTTGACAACATCAAGCAAACGCTTTGTCCGCCGGGCAATGGCGTTTTTACCGTAAACACAGCTAAAGAGCGCAAAGAAGCGCTGCATTACAGCTTATTTGGGCAAACTCAGCATATTGATGAGCTCTGGCATCAATCTTTCGACAAATTACCGACAGCGTGTAATACGGTAATTTTAGGTGTTGCCTCTGATTGTGGCGGTGGAATATTGCGCGGTGCAAACTGGGGGCCGCTATTCTTGCGCTCAACATTATTAGAACAACACCCAAACCTTGCTAGCTTTGATTTAGGTGACGTACGCGTTATCCCACATTTATTGCACGATAAATATTTGAATGAAGCGACGTTAAGCAACTGCCGCCGTGCTTTGTACCAAGATGAAAATAGCAACTTACCTGTTAGCCCATTGAGCATTACGGAAGAAACATTGCACGAGTTTTACCGCGAGTTTCCGGAAAAAGGCGTGTTCGGTATTGGCGGTGATCACTCAATTAGTTATGCGCTGACCAAGCCTTATTTAATGGCGAAAAAAGCACAAGGCAAACGCGTAGCGATCATCCATTTTGATGCTCATACCGATTTATTGCACGAACGTTTAGGCATCGATTTGTGCTTTGGCTCATGGTGTACTCATATTCTTGATGATTTACATGAACCACATCACTTAATTCAGGTGGGTATTCGCTCAAGCGGTAAACCAAAATCACACTGGGAAGAAACCTTTGGTGTTAAACAGCACTGGGCACACGAGGTGCGTGAGCAAGGCGTTGACGCCGTTATCGAAAATATCAAAGCGCAATTAGCACCTGAAGCAATTGATGAGCTATACATTAGTTTTGATATTGATGCCATCGACCAAGAATTTGCTTCCGCAACAGGTACGCCTGAGCCAGACGGTTTGTATCCTGACGAAGCTGAGAAGATCATTTCTGAGCTCGCAAAGCTCTATCCGATTACTGGTGCCGACATGATGGAATTAGCACCGTTTACCGATAGTACGGGCAGAGGTCAAGAAGCGGTAGCGAAAACCTTTAAAGTCGCGGGCGATTTGTCGGCGTTAATGATCAAGGCAATGAATAAGTAACTCGCTTTAACATAAGTCATACCCGAGCAATCGGGTATTTCTCTTTTAGGCATCAAACCAAGAGATTCCGGCCTAAAACAACGCCGGAATGACGAACTAGCGTCATACCCGAGCAATCGGGTATCTTACAGATTGAACGTCATACCCGAGTAGTCGGGTATCTCTCTTTTGACTATCAAACCAAGAGATTCCGGCCTAAACCAACGCCGGAATGACGAACTAGCGTCATACCCGAGCAATCGGCTATCTTACAGATTGAAGGTCATACCCGAGTAGTCGGGTATCTCTCTTTTAAATATTAAACCAAGAGATTCCGGCCAAAACAACGCCGGCATGACGAACTAGCGTCATACCCGAGCAATCGGCTATCTTACAGATTGAACGTCATACCCGAGCAGTCGGGTATCTCTCTTTTGACTATCAAGCCAAGAGATTCCGGCCTAAACCAACGCCGGAATGACTAACTCGCATTACACCGCGACAACATGACGTCATACCCGAGTAGTCGGGTATCTCTCTTTTGACTATCAATCCAAGAGATTCCGGCCAAAACAACGCCGGCATGACGAACTCGCATTACACCGCGACAACATGACTCATACCCGAGTAGTCGGGTATCTTTTTATTTAAGCCAATAAAAAAGCGGAAGGTATTAACGACCTTCCGCTTTTATTCCTTGTGGTGCTTGCTGCTACTGAATCACGATAGTGATCGCGTTGTATGTAGTCACTGTGCCACTTGGTGTTTCCACCTCAATTAATAACGTACCTGTTTTAGGTTCGTTTTCACCTTTAATTGATACACCAAACGCAGCACCACCGTTGTGGTTATCATTTGGCCACGTAAAGCTTGAAGTACCTTGAACAGACCCTACTGTTGCGTTGAATCGCACCTCACTGCCGGCAGGCATTGGCTGATTGTGTAAGTCGGCAATAATTACACTGGCAGAGCCCACGTTTTCACCGGCGATGTAAACGGTGTCATCATTTGGGTCATAGTTGGGGTTTGCAACCTCAGGTGTATTAGGGTCGTTATCGTCGTCGATAGTTTTAACCACCGCATCGGTTGTTGATAAGGTAACAAAGTTTGCCGATGAACCCGACATGACGAGAACAAGGGATTTACGCACGTTAATCGACTTTTGTGTGCTACAACCATCATGAGCGGGAATCGCACATAAAACACCATTATATTTGCCATCGTTAACTGTAAAGTCTTGTGAATTATCAAAATCAACAAAAGTTTCTATTTCACCACCAGTTTCCGCGCCTGCTTCTACTGGGCTGTACAAACCGTCTTCGTTGTGATCGACAAAAGCTTCTTTTAAGTCATAGGCAAAACCACTGATATCGGTGCCAGTAAAGGCTGCTTGCTCAGAAGCATCAAAACGACCATTACCATTTAAATCAGGGAATGACTCTTCACCGATTGCGGTAGCTAAAATGGTTGCGCGGCCACCGTATTTTTGCCCCATGGTGTTGACGATTTCAGGTGTACGCCCTTCGATTGCCAACTCCTTGCCTTCTGGGCGCGGAAATTGACTGTACCAATTTACGCTACAAGAACCATTTACCGTGGTACAGGCCGGATCAATTGAACCACCTTCCGTTGTAAATGAAACCGCAGTACCATCAGGCACAGGGTTATTAAAGGCATCAGCTAAGCGCGCTGTTACAACCACTTGAGTACCATCGATGATCCACGCTTCGGGATTCAACACATCCGCAGATAAACTAAAGCTATCTTGATCTGGAATACCAGTCGAAACAACCAGTAAACTCGATTGTGAGGTAATCTGTGGATCACTACCCGCAATCACAGCTTGTACACGTACCGTAGTGGCTACCGTTCCTGAATTGACTACCGTTTGTACTAGACCTTGCGCATTAGTTGTTGCCGACGTTGGGCTAATTGATACATTACCAACATCGGTATTTAAGCTAAAATCAACCTGCTGACCATTTACCGGATCGCCATTAGTATCGAGTACCTTAAACACGACAGTTGCGCTTTCTGAGCCACCTAAAGCACCGGTACCTAACAAAGAAATATTTTCAGGGGTTGCCGATTCAAACTCAATACTACCAACATTAGCCGGTAACACATTAATAACCGCACTTGCTGATAGGTTTATTCCGCCAGCATTTGCTGTAACGTTAATGGTATCGTCGCCAACACAACCTTGTGCTAAATAAGTTGTCGATGCCGTACCATTTGACGTATTAATCGGAGAGCTAATTAACGCTGTTGGTGTTGGCAAACTAGCACAACCAGAAGTAAAGTTTACGTCAATCGCTTCAGTAAAAGGGTTGCCTTCTTCATCAATAATATTAACGGAAATAACCGCAGTTCCACCCGCAGATAAACTACCGGCTAGGTCAATCGCTGCGACACCTTCAACAAATGGCTCGCCACTGCCCATTAATACATTGGTTGAGCCAATGACGAAAATTTCTTGGCCACTTTCACCTGACGCTATACTGGCAGTGATTGTCCCGGCACCTAAACTGTTACCGGCAAATAAATCGACCGACGCTTGATTGTTGGCATCAGTAATGGCGGTTGGAATAGGTAAATCACCAATACTTGCATTAAAAGTTACGATTACTGGCGCTGAAATACCATTAACGGTAGCAATCGCTTTAGCAGGTTTTGAAGCGGTAATTGAATCGGTAGGATTACCTTGAGCATCGACTAACGCTACAGAGATATTAATATCGCCAACAACGCCGATATCATCTCCTTGGGTAGAGAATGTTAAACTTGCCGATTCGCCTGAATTCAATGTAGCGGTGACTTCGCCTGCACCACGAACAGAACCAGCAGTAAGGACGATATCTGCGACACCGTCAGCATTAGTTCTAGCCGTACCTGAGGTTGGTGATAACGCGCCTAACGTTGTCGTAAACGTAACGAGTTCACCTTCTTTGGGTTGAGAATTTTCAAGTACCGTAGCAGTGACGGTAATAGGTGCTTGTCCGGTAACGTTGGTGTCTGTGCTAGATAGCGAAACTGTAATGGTGCTATTATTGCCACCACCGTCATCTCCGCCTCCATTACCGTCTCTCGACAGACCATCACCACCACCGCCACAACTGACGACCGTAACAAGCATAAGCAATACACTTAAGCGACGAAGTAGCTCCATATACTGGCTCTCCCTAGTATTATTATAATAAGCAACAACATCTTAACCGAATATTCACCGTAAGGTCACGACAAAATTAGCAAACATCGTCTTCTAAGGTTTTTTATCCTTAAAAATCTGATACGCTATTGGGGATTTTCAGCTAATTACTTCTTGTTATGACTAAAAATAAAACAAAAAATCTAACAACGCGAATTGTCATCGGTATGGGATTGGGCATTTTAGTAGGTTTTATCCTCCAACTACTGATGCCAGACGGCAACGACTTCGTCATTCCACTCTACTTTTTCGACTTTTCTTTCCGCTCATTTTTTGTCGATGGCGTTTTTGAAATTGGTGGTCAAGTATTTGTTGCGAGTTTGAAAATGCTCGTTGTACCTTTGGTGTTTGTTTCTTTAGTGTGCGGTACTTGCTCGCTAAACGACACAGCTAAGTTAGGTCGCATTGGTGGTAAAGCGGTAGGTTTGTATCTAATTACCACGGCCCTAGCAATTACCTTTGCTATTTCAATAGCGCTATTAGTTTCGCCAGGCGAAGGCGTAAATATGGACTCAGACACCTTATTTACTAGTAAAGAAGCGCCTTCACTTGCCCAAGTTATTATCCAAATGTTCCCGAGTAACCCTTTTACCGCGTTTGCGCAAGGTAACATGCTTCAAGTCATCGTTTTTGCCCTACTCTTTGGCATTGCTACCGCGTTATCGGGAAAAGCCGGCGAGCGCATCGCTGCCTTATTTGTCGATTTAAATGAAGTGATCATGCGCTTGGTAACCATTTTAATGAACTTGGCTCCATACGGCGTATTTTGTTTATTAGCTAAGCTATTCACCGACATTTCATTAAGCACGATCAGTAATTTGATCGCTTATTTTATGGTGGTATTGGGTGTATTGATTATTCATGCACTGGTTACCTACCCTGTTTTATTAAAACTATTAACGGGTTTAAACCCAATCATGTTCTTACGCAAAATGCGTGATACGGCCATTTTTGCCTTTTCGACGGCAAGCTCAAATGCGACCATTCCGGTAACATTAGAAACAACCACCAAGAAAATGGGCGCAAATAACTCAATTGCCTCATTCACCGTGCCATTAGGTGCAACAATAAACATGGACGGCACCGCAATTATGCAAGGTGTTGCGACCGTATTTATCGCCCAAGTCTTTAATGTTGATTTAACCATTGCTGATTTCCTCATGGTAATTTTAACTGCAACCCTAGCTTCTATCGGCACTGCCGGTGTACCGGGTGTCGGTTTAATCATGCTCGCTATGGTATTGAACCAAGTTGGTTTACCTGTTGAAGGTATAGGTTTGATTATCGGTGTTGACCGTTTATTAGATATGACACGTACAGCGGTTAACGTAACAGGTGACTCAATGGTGACTATGGTTGTTGCGAAAACAGAAGGCCAGCTTGATGAGAGTGTTTTCAACGATGAAAACGCCGGCCAGAAGATTGAAGAGATTGACTTTCACCATATGAAAGACGGCAAAGCCTAGAAGTGGGATGTCAACCTACACAAAAAAGGTCAACGCAGTAACACGTTGACCTTTTTTTGTGGCTGCGACCTAAAGAGATACCCGACTACTCGGGTATGACGTTTTATCTGTAAGATACCCGATTACTCGGGTATGGCTGCTTTGCTGTGAGGCCCGGACTGCTAAGGCATGACCTAGTTCGTCATTCCGGCGTTGGTTTAGGCCGGAATCTCTTGGTTTGATACTCAAAAGAGAGATACCCGACTACTCGGGTATCACTCAATAAAGCAGGTATGACTCAATATAATAGATATGACTCTTTTTATTATTAAACAGTAATCAAATAAAGCTTTTCACGCAAAAAACTGACGTCAAACGTCCGTCGAGCAAATTGTTTATTAGTTAACTCCCGCTCGCCTATTAATTCAATATTAAAGCCGTCAAACAAATGATTAACATCAGCTTGAAACACAGGAAATGGCGGGCCTGATAACTCTTCTGGCGGAAACTCAAGCGTTATCAAAGCAAGCTTAACCCCTGTGGTAACTAAGCTACGGATATAATCAACGTATTGCAATTGCAAGGACTTAGGTAAGGCGATGAGCGCAGCGCGATCATAAACCCAGTCTACTTTGCCTAACATCTCTGGCGAAAGTTCAAAAATATCGCCTTGATAGAGCCTTATTTCATCTTTGCTATAACAAACAAATGGCGGCTTTAAGTGTGTTTGATAATCAATATTGTGATCTTCAAAAAAGTCTCGACACGCGATTTCACTTAACTCACACCCATCAACTTGCATATGCTCAGCCCAAAAAAACATATCAAGTGATTTACCGCACAAAGGTACGAACACTTTATGGTCTTGAGCACCAATTAACGGTTGTATGTACTGAGTTAAAAACGGGTGCAACTCATCTTGGTGAAAGCCAATCGAGTCTTTCTGCCAACAGTTATGCCAAAAACTTGCTTCCACAATTAACCTTTATAAAGCTGATTTTTTTGCCATAATTTGCCCCAAATTGTCTCAAAAGACAAACTAGCGGCTTTTGAGAATTTTTCAGCAAGACCTTTTTTGACCTCGTACTTAATTGCAATGACTTGTTTTGTTTTACTTGCATCTAACAAGTAGTCGTCACTTGTTTGGATCTCATCAACCAGGCCAAGCTCCTTAGCTTTAGTGCCAAACCAATGCTCACCGGTAGCCACTTTATCAATATCTAGACTCGGGCGATGTTCACGGACAAAGTCTTTAAACAAAACATGCGTTTCTTCGAGCTCTTCAATAAATTTAGCGCGACCTGCTTCGGTATTTTCACCAAACATGGTTAAAGTACGCTTAAATTCACCGGCTGTGAGTTGTTCGTAATCAATATCGTTTTTCTTTAATAACTTATTAAAGTTAGGTATTTGTGCGATCACACCAATCGAGCCAACAATGGCAAAAGGCGCCGATAAAATTTTATTTGCAACACACGCCATCATATAACCACCACTGGCGGCAACTTTATCAACGGCTACCGTAAGTGGTATATCTTTTTGACGAATGCGATCAAGTTGAGAGGCCGCTAAACCATAGCCATGAACCATTCCTCCACCACTTTCAAGGCGAACAAATACTTCGTCTTGTGGCGTTGCTACGGTTAATAGTGCCGTTACCTCTTCGCGTAAGCCACTCACTTCTTTTGCATCAATACTGCCGTTAAAGTCCAAAACGAATAATCGAGATTTATTCTCTTCATCAGTGTTGTGTTCTTTCTTTTTTTCTTTAGCGGCTTTTTTGTCTTGCTTGGCTTTTTCTTTTAACTCTTCTTTAGTCAGTAAATGATGAATAACTTCATCTTCTACCTCTTCAAAGTGTTCGCTTAAATCGGTGATATCTAATTCACCTTTCTTGGGTTTTTGCTTAACTGCCGCCGCCGTTATCGTGATAACAATCGCTGCAAATGCGATAACAAAGGTAATGGCTTTAGCTAAAAACAAGCCATATTCATATAAAAATTCCAATGAGTACTCCGGATATTATTGTTTTCTTCAAATGATATTGGCTCTCATTGTACACATTTCAATAAATGAGGCGATAAAAAAAAGCCCTCTTAAAGAGGGCTTAATTAACGATTAATTCGCATTAGTTGCTTATTGAATCACGTCTTCGTTGGTCACTTTGAATAATGCGCCCATCGTTGCGAAGAAGGTCGCCACTTGTGTTTGCATTTCAGACGTTGCCGCAGGGCTTGACGCAGGGCTTAATACCGACGAGTGTGAACCTTCAGTAAAGCGAACTGCTGAAGAGCCCATAACACCCATACCACCGCCTACTTCTGCAGGTAAGTCGGTGATATTGTCACCAGCATTATCTAGGCCTAGCAACATAATCAAGCCTTCAGTACCACCAATTGGTGTAGTTGATACGCGATTTGGAATCACTTGGTCAGGTAAGTTGTCCACACCGTCACCAACAACTTCAATTAAATGAATTGGCGTTTGAGTGGCAGCTAACAATTCAGCATAGTTTGCAGGGTCACCTGCATCTGTTACGGTTTGCGCAGCAAAAGTAAATTGTGCAAAGCCACCGTCTAATTCAGCTTGTTGCTCAGCAGTTAAGGCTTCATAGAACTGCGTGTATAACCCCACTAGTTCTGCTTCTGATGGACCGTCTGGGTAAGTTGCACCAACTAATGCAGCAAAGTCTTCAGACAACTCAAGTGTTAAACTCGCTTTGATCAAGCCGCTAAATGACGGCGACTCTAATAAGAAGTTAGCCACACCTGAACCTGGCATCGCTAGCGACGAGGCAGAAACAGCAAATAACGCATCAATTTGCGGATTAAGTGGTGCGTTTGCTAAAGCCGTAAAGTTAGTACCTGTGATCGCGCCTAATGAATGACCTAAGTAAGTTACGTTAGAGCCATCAATAAAGCCCGGTAAAGTATTTAGGCCTAAGCGTAAACCTAAGGTATCTACCACTGATTGACGTAAATTATCACGCGTGGTTAATAGGCTTGCTAAGTTCATGTAATGCGTTGCTGAAACCGTTGTTGCGTTGATTTCATCACCTGGCACCATAGGATTTACATCAAAGCCACGGCTACCGCCTAATGCCGGGTCACCATGTAACGGATGGTTAATCGCAACCGTTGCAATACCTTGAATTGAGAGTGCGCCAGTAATCGCTAGCATATCTTCTTTCTTCGAGGTAATACCGTGCTGTAAAATCGCTACCGGCCAACCAGCTGCTGGCATTGAAATCGCCGGTAAACCTAGGCTTGCACGCACCATATTGGCAACAGTAACATCAGGTGTTGTCATCTGAATATATACTGTTTGTGTGCTTGTTGGCGCTGGTACTGGGTTAAATTTGGTTAAGTTGCGCTCCTCGTCAATACCGAGATTACGCAAGCCTGGCGCTGGTAAACCGCTAGCTTGTGAAATCGCCATACACTGACCGTCGATAGCATCAACAGGATCAGCAGGGATAGCATCTGGGTTTTGCGCAGCTAGACCCGCTAACATAGCACCTGAATCACATAATGCTTTCCACCAATCAGTTACGGGTGCCATTGGGTTTTCAGCCGAAGGCGTACCTAAGTAGTATGGTAGATTAATAGTCGCTGAGTATAAATTTGCTGAGCTGTATAAAGGGACAGCTTCAGGAGGAATTTGACCAGCTAACACATCAGCCACAGATAATGTTGTATCCATTACATTGGTAATCGACAATGACGGCGGCACCATAGCCGCTGCTTCTGCTGCAAACTGTTGCGCCATCAAGGCTTTTAATGAACCAAGCACGTCAACCGTTGATTGTGTGGTCATCGCCATCGTGTAGATAACGTTTTCTGTATCGGCACCTGCTTGACCAATTGCCGCCTCGTAGCTGTTTACTACGCCTTGTAAACTGCGCTGAGCTTCACTACCTAATGGCTTAGTCGCTAAATCTTGCTTAACCAGCTCGTAAGTTGGCGAGCCTAGTACAGCATTACCATTGCTGTCAGTTAACTCATTAGTTAACGCCACAATGTAGCTTGTTTTTCCTTTTAACGGTTTGATTGGCACAATCGCAATGTTGTCACCGCTTGCTTGCGCCACAAAATCAACGCCGAATTGTAATTCACCCACTACCGTACACGCAGCACCTTGTGGTACAGCTGCACAATCTTCAAAACCAGGGTTTTGCACAGGGCCACCCATGACAGTTTCAAATACGCGAACCGATGTCGGTGTTACACTGTCTGCATCTAAGCTAACACCACTTTGGAAATTAATTGCGATGGTGAAAGGGTTAACTGTTGACCAACCGTCTAACGCGCTCAGCGCTACCGTTGGATCGCCAAAATCTGTTGGATCGTCAACCGGAAGGTTCAACGTACCATCTACCGTACCAGAGAAAAGCAAATCATTTGGAATTGATAAGACACCATTTGATGGGTCAAATACAACACGTGAGGCAGGTAAAACGGTCGTTCCGTTATTTTCTAAATTTTCTTGAACTCTCGAAATAGTCTCATCACCGCCACAACCGGCTAAACCGAGCGCACTGGTGATCGCTATACTAAGAACTAGCTTTTTCATTATATCTCCCCAAGGACTAGTCTTTTATTACTGTTGTAATTAACTGGTTTGCTAAATTGCTTAATATATTTTTATTTGAAATAAGCAAAAACAAACTAGTTAGACCAGTTAACATTACCTTAAGATTTAGCAATCTGCTAGCGATTTTTTTATCAATTGATAACATTTTAGAGATAAGTGACTAAATTGCGCAGTTTTGTCTCGTCAGCGCTTGGCTTTAGGTTTAAAATATCGGTTTTATTCATCGCTGATCAGATATTTATGTTCGATTACCAAATCAAAGAAAACAGTTTAGTAGACAAAATCATACTCGTAACAGGTGCTGGTGACGGTATAGGCAAGCAAGCCGCACTGACCTACGCTAGCCTTGGCGCAACGGTTATATTATTGGGAAAAACCGTTGAGAAATTAGAAAGTGTTTACGATGAAATTGTCGCACAAGGCTCACCAGAGCCGGCAATTATCCCACTCGATCTCAAGGGTGCGACGAAGAAAAACTACCAAGATATGTCATCGACTATTGTCAGCCAATTTGGCCGCCTAGATGGTGCCCTACTCAATGCTTCAATGTTAGGTGAACTGACACCGTTTGAAACTATTCACGAGCAAATTTGGAATGATGTTATGCAAGTAAACGTTACTGCTCAGTTTTTACTTGCTCAAGCCTTACTGCCGGCATTCAGATTAGCACAAAACGCTTCATTGGTTTTTACTACCTCAGGTGTAGGTAATAAAGGTCGTGCATTTTGGGGTGCTTATAGTATTTCAAAATTTGCCACTGAAGGCATGATGCAGGTGATCGCTGATGAATACGACAGTACGAATTTGCGTTGCAATGCAATAAATCCGGGGGCGACGAATACGCCAATGCGCACTAGTGCTTACCCTGCTGAAGACAAAGACACTATTGCGACACCTAAAGAAATCATGCCGCTGTATGTTTATTTAATGTCTGACGATAGTATTGAAGTTAACGGCGAGCGCATTAACGCTCAGTAGTGAAATAAAGCAACAAGGTTAGTTAAAACTGAGGTTATCTTTTTAGGTAAAATACTTTCTAGATCAGATATCCTTTCTCATCATATTGTCGCGGTGGCGACAGCACTAAAGAGGGAAAAAGCGCCTGTTTCCCTCTTTAATCTCCCTCGGCGCCCTGCCTCGCCCAGCAATAAACATGGAAGTGAAAAATTAATCTATTGCGAATGGGACTGGTGTGTAATTCGAGGCTCGTTTTACTTTTGTCATAATTAAGATGACGAGAAAAGCGTTTTATTTACAACAATTCGCTAATTTTGATAATTTAAGGCAGCAAACAAAAAGGGTCAGACTAAAACGTCGAACATTATTTGTGACGTTTTAGTCTGACCCTTTTAGGTGCTAGGCGTGATGCATTATCTCAATTCACGGCGCAATATTTTACCGACATTGGTTTTTGGTAGTTCATCTCTAAACTCGATGATTTTGGGTACCTTGTAGTTCGTTAAATTATCGCGGCAGTGTTTGATTAGCTCTAACTCTGAAACGTTTTTGTCATTAACCACAACAAATACTTTAACAATTTCACCACTCACCTCGTGTGGCACACCTACGGCTGCAGCTTCAACAACAGCAGGATGCATCATGATGACATCTTCAATTTCGTTCGGGAAGACATTAAAGCCAGAGACAATGATCATGTCTTTTTTGCGATCGACTATTGAGAAGTGACCGTTTTCATGGCACTTAGCAATATCACCGGTTGCCAACCAACCATCTTTTAAGATTTCGTTAGTCGCATCTTCACGGTTGTAATAGCCTTTCATCACTTGTGGGCCTTTCACCCACATTTCACCTGGCTCGCCAAACGGTGCTTCTTCGCCATTTTCCAACATAATCTTGATATCAGTTGAAGGCGCTGGAACACCAATGGTGCCATTGTAACCGTCTTGATCATACGGGCTCATTGAAACCATCGGCGAACATTCTGTTAGGCCGTATCCTTCCAATAAACGCGTTTTGGTAACTTGCTGCCAGCGGTCAGCAACAGCTTTTTGCACTGCCATACCGCCACCTAAAGCAAGCTTTAAACGACTAAAGTCAATGTCACTAAAGCCAGGCGTATTGAGTAAGCCATTAAATAGCGTATTCACACCGGTAAGTGCCGTAAAAGGATATTTTGCTAATTCTTTAACAAACGCAGGCATATCGCGCGGATTGGTGATCAACAAATTAGTACCACCAATGGTCATAAAGGTTAAACAGTTCGCTGTTAACGCAAAGATATGGTAAAGCGGCAACGCTGTTACAACCAACTCTTCACCTTCAAGTAATAGTTCTTTGATCATCGCCTTTGCTTGCTCAAGGTTCGCGACCATATTGCGGTGCGTTAACATGGCACCTTTAGAAACACCCGTTGTACCGCCTGTGTATTGTAAAAACGCCAAATCGTCACCAGTTAGCAATACCGGCGTGTAAGGCAATTTCGAGCCAGCCTTGATGACGTGATTAAAACGAATGGTATTTGGCAAGTGAAATGCAGGAACCATTTTCTTCACGTGTTTTACAACAAAGTTAACAATACCGCCTTTTACCGCACCTAATCGATCGCCTAGCGACGTTAAAATGACATGTTCAACAGGCGTATCAGCGATAACTTCTTCTAGGGTTGCGCCAAAGTTTTCAATGATTAGCATTGCTTTTGCGCCGGAATCATTAAGTTGATGTTTTAATTCACGAGCGGTGTATAACGGGTTAACATTAACGACGGTTAAACCAGCCAGTAACGCACCAAACAAAGCAATCGGGTATTGCAAAGTATTTGGTACCATGATGGCAAATCGATCACCTTTAACTAAGCCTAAATCTTGTTGCAAATACGCGGCAAAGGCAGTTGCTTGCTCTTCCAATTCTTGGTAGCTAATTTCCGCACCCATGTTAATGAATGCCGTTCGGTTCGCATAAATGCTAACGTACTTGTTAAACATCTCAACAAGTGATGAATATTTATCTGGATTTATATCGTGGGGCACACCCGGCGGATAACTCTTCTCTAGCCAAATTTTTTCCACTTTCTCCTCCTGTTAATACGACTCGTTGGGCTCATTATTTATCGTTCTTACGTTTTTATGTTTGAGCACTTAAATTCTACACTGAGTTTTTACTCGAAAGTTGCGCATAATTTCACACTTTGAGACAAAAGCCCAGAACTTTGTTACTAAAATACGTTAATGTGCTGAAATAAACGACAAAATGTGTTCAGTCGTCTTTTCTGGTTGCTCTATATGCACATGATGACCACCAGCGAGTTTGTGTATGGTAATCTGGCTGACTACACCTTGAAATTTCTCTAGCATTTTACTGACAAAAGCCATGCCTTTGTCACCATAGATAAGTTGTACAGGAACAGCTAAATCACTCATTAATTGTTGTGCCTGAGCGTGAGTGAAGCGATAAGGTGATAAATTTCTCAACCGGCTGTCTGTGCGCCAAACTACGCCTTGTTCTGTTTGCTCAGTACCCCGCTCCACTATCAGTGTAGCCTCTTTCAGCGAAAAGTCAGATACCGCTACTCGCGCCTTAATTGCCGACGATAAGTTTGGATGATACTTGGTTGATTTTTGTTGCTGTTTAAAACGACTTTCTATGCCTTGGCGAATCTGTTTGGTGGTATTTTTTGCTTCATCGGTGATAAAGCCAAATGCATCAATGAGCGTTAGTGATCTAACATACTCGGGAAAGGCTGCAGAAAAAGCACTAGCGATCATGCCCCCCATCGAATGGCCAACAATATGGCAACTTGACCAGCCTAGTGCTTGGATAATCTGATAGAGATCATCTACCCAATCAACAAAATGATAATACGCGCCTTTGCTTTTGTGATCAGATAAACCGTGCCCCGGCCAATCAATCGCCACTACGTGGTAATCAGCTAATGCTGGCAATAAATCAGTGAAACTTGCCGCGTTATCGAGCCACCCGTGAAGAAAAATAACTTTGGCTTTGTTTGACTCAAACTGTTGCTGATTAGACATCGCTGCAACATTGAGATGTGCTAATGGTATTTTAATTTCGTACATATCAATAACTACGCATGACTAAGTCGCTTTTTTCGCCAAATAAAACAAAGCGAGCAGACCTAAACTTGTCCATAGTGCGACCCAGATCAATTCGGGGATAAAGGTTAGCGAGGCTAATGTCGCACCATCGCCCATGTGGCGACCATCAATTAAATACAATGGTGAATAAACACTGTTTAATAAAACAATGATTCCGGTGAATTTCAATAATATGTTTAATGAATAGGTGTGTTTTATTTGCCATTTCGCCAAAAACAAACCTATTAAAATCAGTAAAATAACTGCAGTTAACAAATCTCGCGTCCACAAGAACAAGGTAATAACCAGTAGTGAGATCAGCCCACCACACACGACTTTTGCCTTTACTAGTGTTTGACCTGAGACTTGATAAATTAACATGCCGAAAAGGGTTGCGCCCAAATACCCCATAAAACTCACAACAAACCGAATACCGCCTTGTGTAGTACAAAGGCCGGCACCATTGGTAAATAGTTCGATTTGAACGATCCGTCCGCCGGTAAGGATGGCGGCTAAGCCATGGCTTAACTCGTGAAAATAACTTTCTAGCCAATTAAATGGTACCGATACAATGGGTATTTGACGGAGAATAACGGCGGCTAGGAGTAGCCAATAAAATTGATATTTACTAAACAAAGACTGACGCGCTTCTGACATTAGGCGTAAAGGTCAACACCAAAAAGCTGTTCGATGTCACTGCGTTGCTGAAGGTTTTCTACACCTTGATACGCTGAAACAGCAGTTAAATTACTATTTGATACTTGTTCGCGCGCCGTGTTGCCATATTCATCATCCTTCGACAGTACCACAGCCTGCTGCAAGTTTTGCTGCTGTGCTTGTTGTTGGCGCTGCTCGTCTACAATGGCTAATGCCTGCTCATTAACATCGAGACGTTGCGCCGGCCGAGCGTTAGTTTCAACGTTTTGTTCACGCGCACGCTCAACCCGAACCTGTTCGCGAGAAACGCCTTGGTTCGGATTAATCACTTGCCCTAAGGCAGTCGAATTAGTTGATGAATTTATCTGCATGACTTCAATTTAGCAAAGATAACAATAGGCTACAAATCTATTTAATATCTTTTTACTTTACTCACGACCCGGGAGTTTTTTCCACGAAACAGTATCGCGAACATAAACCGGCTGCGCCTGCTCAGCAGTTACCGCTTCGCCGGCTTCAAACGCCTGCCTGCCGATATTGAGCATATATTGAGCATGGGGAAAACTGATTTTTGGCTCGCCTTGCTCCGTGCGCAATTCGCTAAGCACATTGTCATAGGCTTGCCATGCGGTACCCACACAATACAAAGGCTCGGTTATTGCTAAATGGGCTTCTGCCAGCTCTGGTTTGATAACAACTTCATCGAGACAAGGTTGCATAATACCTTGCTCGTTAACTTGATAACGACCGAGGTATATTTCAGCCATCCGCGCATCAATGCCCGATAGCACTTGGGTGGCTTGTTCTTCTTCATAAGCTTGTTGAGCCATGGCTTGTAGCGTTGAAACACCTACTACCTTCAGATCTGATGAAAAAGCCAAACCTTGTGCCACCCCAATGCCAATGCGAACACCAGTGAAACTGCCGGGGCCTCGACCAAAAATCAAACCATCAAGTTGGCTCAACTTGATGTTGGCCTGAGCTAGCACTTCATCAATCATTGGCAATAGCAATAACGAATGAGATTGCGGGCATAATTCAAATTTTTGATACGTGTTACCTTCAAAAGATAAGGCAACTGAGCAAGCTTCTGTTGAAGCATCAATAGCTAATAAATTCATTCACTTTCGTCTTTTTTAATGGTGTTCAAAAACGCGATAGCACGTTGTAAATTTCGCGTTCTTCGCATATTGGGGAGGGATTTTACAAAAACTTCGCCATAAGGTCGATTAACAATGCGATCATCACAGATCACTAGCACACCTTTATCGTTAATATCGCGAATTAACCGCCCTACTCCTTGCTTTAAGGCAATCACAGCTTGCGGCATTTGAATTTGGGCAAACGGATCACCGTTTTGTCGTTTAACATCTTCACTGCGTGCCTGTAATAATGGATCATCGGGTGAAGCAAATGGCAATTTATCGATGATCACACACGTCAGTTTATCACCTCGTACATCAACCCCTTCCCAAAAACTAGCAGTAGCGAGTAATACTGCATCTTCGCTTTCAATAAATTGCGCTAAAATTTTGCGTTTACTCATTTGCCCTTGAATGAGTAACGGATTGTCAATTTGCTCAGCTAAAAGATCAGCTACCATATTCATCATTCGGTAACTGGTGAACAACATGAAACAAGCGCCACCACTGGCGGCAATCAATTCAACGGCTAACGCTGCAAGCTTTTGCGCTCGGCTCGGGTGATTGGCACTCGGCAAGTAGCGCGGTACTAGCAATTGAGATTGCTCAAGGTAATTAAATGGGCTATCAAGGAATAAGGCTTTAGCTTTTATGCCCAATTGATCGTTAAAGTGATCAAAATGGCCATCAACCGCGAGTGTCGCGGAGGTAAAAATCCAACCTGCATGTGAACTTTCGACATAATCATTAAATTTATCGGCAACAGACAATGGCGTTTGATGCAAAACCACATGCCGACGCGTGGTTTCATACCAAAAACTAATGCCAAAACTATCGGTATTGGCCATCATCTCGTGCTTTTGCAATAAGCTAACCGCTCGCTCAAAACAGTGATCTATTTCTTCGGTTCTACCAACGCAAAGTTTTAACACCTGATAGAGAAAATCTAAGTCATCTTTTATCGCTTGATATTGTGCTTTAAATTGTGATTTGTTGATTTTCTCTCGCCAATTGCCACGCTCTGGATCATAGGCAAACAGCAAGCGAAACTCCTGCGCTGTTTTATCGAGCTTTTCAGCCGCCTTGCCCAACTGCTTGACGTCGGTGAGTGCGGTTTTATATTGCGCCATAACATCACTGGTGAGCTCGTGAATTTGTCGAGTTGAAAACGCATCACCAAAATATTCGCTGGCAATATCGGGGATTTGATGAGCCTCGTCAAAAATGACCACTTCCGCTTTTGGGATCAACTCGCCAAAGCCGGTGTCTTTTAGCGCCATATCAGCAAAAAATAAATGGTGATTAACCACAACCACATCGGCATCGATGGCTTGTTGTCTTGCTTTTACCAAATAGCACTCTTTGATGAATGGGCAATCTTTGGCTAGACAGTTATCTACAGTCGAGGTGACTAATGGAAATATTGCTGAATCCTCAGCAACATCAACCAATTCACCAATATCGCCCGAGCTAGTAGCACTCGACCACGTTTTAACCTTGACCAAATCTTGTAAACCTTGAGCGTCCAACTGACCACGACTTTGCGAGAATTGATCAAGCCTTTGTAAGCACAAGTAATTAGCCCTGCCCTTGAGCAGTGCAACTTGACCACCGTATTTCAGGGACTTTTTGATCAGCGGTAAATCTTTGTGAAATAACTGCTCTTGTAGGTTTTTCGTCCCCGTCGAAACAATCACCTTTTTATCGCTCAGTAGCGCAGGGATCAAATAAGCAAAGGTTTTACCGGTTCCTGTACCGGCTTCAACCACCAGTGATGATTGATTTTCAATGGCGAGGGCAACTTCAAGCGCCATATCGATTTGGGCTTGTCTGGGGTGATAACCTTGAATTACTTGCGCCAATGCGCCAGATGCCGAAAAAGCGTGTTCGACTTTTGCCATGTAATGAAATGAAAATTCGAGTTTAGCGCATTATATACAACATTGATGATAACAACAGCGCTTAGACAAAAATATCTAGTTTAGTCCCCTTGTGTGACTCATCGTCATCGTCTTTCGTTGGCTCAATAGTTTCAGTAGTTGCTGATTGCTCTTGTGATTGCTCTTGAGCTTGTTGATGCTCGGCATGAATATAAACGTCGACTTCATCTTTGAGGCTGTGATCTTGCTCTTCAGATAGTTTTCCAACTTTACTGTCTTTTGCTAACGCCTTAACCTTAAGCTTCTCTGGCTTAATTCTCACTGGGACAACGCGTCGCAATTGAGTGGTAAAAATGTCCATCGTACAGTTCCCTCATCTACGTCAATCTATAGAACATATGATCTTCACATACTATATCGGTTAAATATCACACAACCTTAATATCAATTTCTACATATCTTAGTGCTTTTTTTCATAAAACTTTCACAAACACCACTTGCAACGCCAAAATTTTCCCGTTAATGTAAAAAGCAATCGAGCATTCGTTAGCCAATCACAAGATAAAAATAACAACAATGTGCTAGCGTCAGCAGTAATTATTATAGACAAGTAAAAGTTAAAGAGATTCAAGCAATATGTACAACCTAAGCAACTTACATCACCATCATCATATTCACGGTTAGCTGCTCAGGTTTAATCGCTGAGGGGCTATGGACCTTTCAGCGGGAAACAACACATTAGAAAAACCCCCGAAAGAGTCCATCTCTATCGGGGGTTTTTTCGTATTAAGTTTCAAATTTTAAAAAAGTGATAAATTAAAGGATATATCATGACAAGTACAAAACGCTTAACCATTGCCATGCAAAAGTCAGGTCGCTTAAGCGATGATACTCAAGACTTGCTCAAACGCTGTGGCTTAAAACTCAACTTAACCGACCGACGTTTACTTGCTCATGTAGCTAATATGCCGATTGACATCATGCGTGTACGCTCAAGTGATATTCCTGGTCTTGTCATGGACGGTGTTTGCGACATAGGTATTGTTGGTGACAACACGTTAGAAGAAGCTGCGTTAGAGCGCAAACTTCTTGGCAGTAAAAGTGAGTATACTCGCACCATGGGGCTAAATTTTGGTGGTTGCCGCTTATCATTGGCGATGCCAGAAGAGTTTGATTATCAAGGCATAGAATCACTCAACGGCTTGCGCTTTGCCACCACTTACCCGCAACTACTCAAGCGCTATGCGACCCAAAACAACATCGATATTGATTTTTGTTTATTAAAAGGCTCGGTAGAAGTCGCCCCTCGTGTAGGTTTAGCCGATGGTATTTGCGATTTAGTCTCTACCGGCGCAACACTTGAAGCCAACGGGCTTAAAGAAGTAGAAGTCATTTATCGCTCAACGGCGGCTTTGATCCAAACGCCAACACCGATGAGCGAGGCTAAACAAGCAGCGTTCGATACGTTATTACAACGCATGCAAGGCGTGATGAAAGCCAAAGAAAGCAAGTACATAATGTTGCACGCGCCAAAAGATAAAATAGAACAAGTCAGTGAATTAATGCCTGGGAAAGAAACGCCAACGGTTTTGCCGCTTGCTGGCCGTGACGATTTAGTTGCCGTACACGTTGTTGCCACTGAAACCTTTTTCTGGGAGACCATGGAAGCCCTCAAAGCTTTAGGTTGCAACTCAATTCTCGTCATGCCAATAGAAAAAATGATGGAGTAGCTCATGTTTACGACAACTTCGTGGTCAGCTTTATCAATATCGGCACAAAGTCAGCTATTAGAGCGACCAGCAATTGCCAATAACGCTCAGTTGAGTGAGCAAGTTGCCAGTATTATTGACCAAGTGAGCCAAGGCGGTGATCAAGTATTATTTGACTTAACAGAAAAATTTGACGGCGCTCGTTTAGCAAGATTGAGAGTGTCAACAGAGCAAATTGAGCAAGCAATAAACTCACTTGCCCCTGCTAGGCTCAACGCGTTAGAAACTGCTTACCAGCAAATCAAGGTGTTTCACCAAGCACAGGTTTTTCAAGATATTCGCGTTGAAACCAGCCCCGGCGTAGTTTGCACGTTAAAATCAGAAGCGATCGAAAGTGTTGGCTTGTACATTCCAGCTGGCAGTGCACCATTACCTTCAACGGTATTAATGTTAGGTGTACCGGCTCAGCTTGCTGGTTGTCAGCGCAAAGTTTTAATCTCACCGCCAAATAATCAAGGTGATATTGCCCCTGAAGTGTTAGCTGCAGCCAAATTATGTGGTATTGACGAAATTTACGCCGTTGGTGGCGCACAAGCTGTCGCTGCGTTAGCTCTTGGTACTAACACCATAGCTCCCGTCAACAAAGTATTTGGCCCAGGAAATAGCTATGTCACCGAAGCAAAAAAACAGCTTTCACAACAAGTACCAGGGTTTGCTATTGATATGCCAGCAGGCCCATCGGAGGTGTTAGTGATCGCTGATACTAGCGCAAATCCAGCGTTTATTGCCGCCGATTTATTATCGCAAGCCGAACACGGCGCAGACTCTCAAGTCGTACTTGTTGCAACTGATGAGTCGCTAATTGAGCAAGTAAAAGCTGAAATCACCAAACAACTTGCGCAATTATCTCGAAAAGCAATCGCCCAAGCGTCACTAGCACACGCTCGTTTTATTTTGGTTGGTGATATCGAAGAAGCAATTGATGTATCAAACCAATATGCGCCTGAGCATTTAATTGTTCAAACCATTGAGCCAAATAGCTTAGTGGGTAAGTTGAGAAACGCGGGTTCCATCTTTTTAGGCGATTACACGCCTGAATCTGCTGGTGATTATGCAAGTGGCACCAACCACGTGTTGCCAACTTATGGTTATTCAAAAGTGGTTAGTAGTTTATCGTTAGCCGATTTTTCAAGACGATACACAGTACAAGAAATTAGCCAGCAAGGCTTAGCAAATTTAGCACCTTGCCTAATTGAATTAACCGATGCTGAAGGTTTAGACGCTCACCAACGCGCTGTAACCATACGTTTAGAAAACCAGCAACTACAAGGTGAGAAGTAGCGATGAGCCAACAAAATAAACTTATTAACAGCCTTGCTCGTCCAGAATTGGTAGAGATGATGCCATACCAATCAGCGCGTCGATTATTTGCCTCAAGTGAGCAAAGCGCGGCGAATAACGTATGGCTTAATGCTAATGAAGCCCCTGGTGATGGCGCATATCAAGTACAAGCGAGTAATATAAACCGCTACCCGGACTTTCAGCCTGAGAATTTACTAAATGGCTATAGCCAGTACACCAAGTTGCCAAAGTCTCAACTATTGGCAACCCGAGGCGCAGATGAAGGGATTGAACTTGTCATCAAAGCGTTTTGCCGCGCCTATCAAGATAACATTTTGATCTGTCCGCCAACCTACGGCATGTATGGCATCAGCGCTCAAGCCCAAGGCGTTGGTATCGTTGAAGTGCCGCTGGTAAATAATCAACTTAACGTTAAGGCGATCGCTGAGCAAAAAGGTAACGTGAAAGTATTATTTTTATGCTCACCGGGTAACCCTACGGGGAATTTATTGCCGAAAGCGCAAATTCTACAAGTGCTCGAGCGTTTTAAAAATGACGCAATTGTTGTCGTCGATGAAGCTTATATCGAGTTTTCACCAACATCGAGTATGCAAGACTTACTTGATAGCTACGACAATTTAGTGGTCCTGCGCACACTGTCAAAAGCATTCGGCTTAGCCGGCTTACGTTGCGGTTTCACCCTAGCTAATTCCGCAATTATTACCATGTTGTCAAAAGTCATTGCGCCCTATCCCATCGCGGCGCCAGTGGCGGAAATTGCTAGCCAAGCATTAACACAAGACGGCGTAAAGCAAATGCAAGCGCAAGCAGCATCGATAAATCGCTCGCGTGATGCCTTGAGCCAATGGCTAGCACAACAAGCTTGGTGCAAACGGGTATTTGATAGCAGTGCTAATTTCATCTTGTTTGAATGTAGTGATAAAGATGAAATTTTCAATCTATTAAAAGCACAAAATATTTTGATCCGCGATCAATCAAAGCAACCACAGCTAGAAAATTGCTTACGCATCAGCATTGGTAGCGAGCAAGAATTAACATTAGTTAAAACGATTTTATCTCAGGCACTTGATACAAACACCCAAGTACCTGTTTCAACAAAGGTTTAGGAAATACCATGGCACAGCAAGATATTCTATTTATAGACAGAGATGGCACCTTGATTGAGGAGCCAGTCAGCGATAAACAAGTCGACACGCTCGAAAAGCTTGTCTTTGAGCCCATGGTGATCCCAACCTTGTTAAAGCTACAAGCGAAAGGCTACCGGTTAGTGATGGTATCAAACCAAGATGGCTTGGGTACAGACAGCTATCCACAAGCAGATTTCGATTTACCGCACAATAAAATGATGGATTTATTCAGCTCGCAAGGGGTTATTTTTGACGATGTATTATTGTGCCCGCACTTTGATGAAGATAACTGCAACTGCCGCAAGCCCAAACTCGGTTTAGTGTCAGACTATCTGCAACAAGGTAAGGTCAATTTTCAAAATTCATTTGTTATTGGCGATCGTCAAACCGATATTGAGCTAGCCAAAAACATGGGCATTGTCGGTATTCAATACGATCGTCAAGATAACAACTGGCTATCGATTGCAGAGCAACTATTGTCAGCCAATCGTACGAGCACGGTAACGCGCACGACCAAAGAAACCGATATTACAATAGCCGTCGATTTAGACAAGAAAGCGCCCATAAACATCAATACTGGCCTTGGCTTTTTCGATCATATGTTAGAGCAAATAGCGACCCACGGCGGTTTTTCCATGCAAGTTTCGGTCAATGGTGATTATCACATCGATGAGCACCACAGTGTTGAAGATACCGCGCTTGCACTCGGCCAAGCGCTAAAGCAAGCGTTAGGTGACAAACGCGGCATTGGTCGGTTTGGATTTGTCTTGCCAATGGATGAGTGCTTAGCGCAAGCAGCGCTCGATTTATCGGGCAGACCATGGCTGGAATTTGACGCTGAATTTACTGCTGACAACGTCGGCACCATGTCGACTCAAATGGTCTCTCATTTTTTTAGAAGCCTAGCCGATTCAATGGCAGCGACTATTCACCTATCAACGACTAAAGGCAATTGCCACCACCAGGTTGAAAGCCTATTTAAAGTCTTTGGGCGCGCATTAGGTCAAGCGATTTTAGTTAATGGTGATGAACTACCAAGTTCAAAAGGAAGCCTGTAATGAGTGCCAATATCGTTATTGTTGATACTGGCTGTGCCAACATCGCATCGGTGCGTTATGCCGTTGAACGACTCGGTTATTCCGTTGCGATTAGCGATCAGGCAGATGTGATCAAAAGCGCTGATAAAGTTATTTTACCCGGTGTCGGCAGTGCAAAACACGCGATGAATAACATTAAAGCAAAAGGTTTAGTAGAGGTCATTCAATCACTTAGCCAACCTGTACTTGGCTTTTGTTTGGGCATGCAGTTAATGTGTAAACAATCAGCAGAAGCAGGTTTTAACAATTCAAGCACCATTGATTGCCTTAATGTTATTCCAACCGAGGTCAATGCCATGCAAGTTGGCGAGCTTCGTTTGCCGCACATGGGTTGGAATACCTTAACACTTGAAGGCACTCACCCAATTTTTAACGGCATAGCATCTGGCGCGTATGTCTATTTCGTGCATAGCTTTTGTGCGCCAATCAGCCAATACACCATTGCTAGCTGTGACTACGGTCAACCGTTTAGTGCAGCGATAGCCAAAGACAACTTTATTGGTTGCCAATTTCACCCAGAGCGCTCAGGTGATGTTGGCAGTCGAATTATTCAGAATTTTTTGGAAATGTAACTTATGATGATCCCAGCAATTGACCTTATCGATGGTCAGGTCGTGAGACTGTTTCAGGGCGATTACCAGCAAAAAACCAATTATCAATACACGCCGCAAGAGCGCCAACAAGCTTACTTTGCCGCCGGTGCTAAAGTGATGCACTTTGTCGACTTAGACGGCGCCAAAGACAGTGCCAAGCGTCAACTTGAAACCTTAAAACCACTGGTCAACTTTGACGGTATGACAATTCAAGTCGGCGGTGGCGTGCGCTGTGAACAAGACGTTATCCAACTTTTAGATCTAGGCGCTGATCGCGTGGTAATCGGCTCACTTGCCATTAAACAACCAGATTTGGTTAGCCAATGGCTTGAAACATTTGGCGGTGACAAAATCGTTTTAGCGCTAGATATTAAAATTGATGAAAACGGCAAGAAAACTCTGCCTACCCACGGTTGGATTGAAGATTCAGGCGTTGTCTTAGAAGATTTACTCGCGCAATACCATAATGCTGGCATTAAACACGTACTATGTACCGATATTTCAAAAGATGGCACGTTATCTGGCAGTAACGTTGAATTATATCGCGAACTTTGTCAGCAATACCCAGATATCGCATGGCAAGCCTCAGGAGGTATTGGTTCCATTGATGATATTAAAGCACTGATCCCTACAGGCGTTAGCGGTGTCATCCTTGGCAAATCTTTACTTGAAGGCAAGTTTACCTTAGAGGAGGCTATCGCATGTTGGCCAAACGGATAATTCCTTGTCTCGACGTACAAAATGGCAAAGTGGTTAAAGGCGTTAAATTTCGCAATCACGAAATTATTGGCGATATCGTGCCACTTGCTCAACGTTACGCCGAAGAAGGCGCAGACGAGTTAGTTTTTTACGATATCACCGCAAGTGCTGATCAACGAGTGGTAGATAAAAGTTGGGTCAGTAAAATTGCCCAAGTGATCGATATTCCGTTTTGTGTTGCTGGTGGCATTAAAACCGCTGAAGATGCACAACAAATCCTCAATATGGGCGCTGACAAAATCAGTATAAACTCACCCGCCCTGCTCGATCCTAGTTTAATTTCACGGTTAGCTGATCAGTTTGGTCAGCAATGTATTGTGGTTGGAATCGACAGCTATTTTGATCAAGAAACGCAACAATATCAGGTTTATCAATTTACTGGTGATGAGGCGCGCACGCAAAAAACCTCATGGCAAACCTTTGACTGGATAGCTGAAGTGCAACGCCGTGGCGCTGGCGAAATTGTCCTTAACTGCATGAACCAAGACGGTGTGCGACAAGGATATGACATCGCGCAACTTGCTCAAGCAAGAGCGATAACCAAAGTGCCACTCATCGCTTCGGGCGGCGCGGGAGAAATTAACCACTTTAGTGATGTTTTCAAGCAAGCCGATGTTGACGGCGCGCTTGCCGCAAGTGTATTCCACAAACAGATCATTGAAATAAAAACACTTAAATCCCAACTAATTAACGACGACATTGCCATTAGGCCATAAGGAAGACAAATGATTGTTTCATTAGACAATATTGACCAATTAGCATGGCAGAAAATGGATGGTCTATTACCTGCAATCGTTCAATGTAGTGCGACCGGTAGCGTATTAATGCAGGGCTACATGAATCGAGAAGCCTTAACTAAGACCCTAAATACCGATAAAGCGACGTTTTACAGCCGTTCAAAACAGCGTTTATGGCTAAAAGGAGAAAGCTCAAATAACGTCTTGTTGGTTAAACAGATATTAAGTGATTGTGATCGCGACGCCATTTTGATAAGTGCCGAGCCTCAGGGGCCAACGTGCCACTTAGGCACGCAATCGTGCTTTCCAGAAGAGGAGCTTAGCCAGCAAAACTTTCTCTCGCAGTTAGAGCGAGTCATAAGCCAGCGTAAAACGGCTTCGCCCAGTGAAAGCTATACCGCAAGTTTAATGGCCAAAGGCCTAAATAAAGTGGCCCAAAAAGTTGGCGAAGAAGGTGTAGAAGTCGCGCTTGCTGCGGTTGCAGAAACCAAAGAAGACTTACTTGGCGAGTGTGCGGACTTGTTTTTCCACACCTTAGTGTTATTACAACACAAAGATATCGCCCTATCAGAGGTTATGGCGGTTTTACAAGAACGTCATAATAAACAGTAAGTTAATTTGACATGAAGGTTATTTTAAAAAGCAATTGGAATTTCAGTTAATTTCTTAGAGCAAAATAGTCTTTTTGGTTAACATTTTTTTAATTGATCCTTAACCAGTTATCAGTACAATAGCGCCTGTTCAATGACTATTGAAAATAAGTTGAGTCAGAGGAAGCAAACGGTTGTTGCTTCTACTGCTCTAAATCGCTAAGGAAAGGCAATGTTTAAATATTGGCATATTAAAAAATATGGCGACAATCTCGCTAGTCGATTAGCTAAACGCTACGGAGAACAGCACTTTTATACCGCTTCTCAAATTAGAGCTACTGTTTATCAATGTAACTATAAGCCTAGCTTTTTACCCTTGGGTTATCTTTTATACCTTGAAAAGTCACAGCTCAGTGATACTGTCGAAAGAGAGTTTCCAGAGTTAGATATTCAAGCCTATAAAAATGAGATGTTAGATTACCTCAGTAAAAAGCAGTATTCAGGCAGACTTTACGAGTTAAAGCACAGTTGATACCCATTGGAAAATTGTTTTAGTTATTCGCGGCTAATACAATAACCTAGCGGTATAATCGGTGAAAATATAGATTGCGGCTTACTCCGTTTTAATAAAAAATACCTTAAGTTATTATTTATAGATGTACTTAAGGTATTTTTTTATGTCAGAAAATTGGCAAATCAAGCATTTTAACCAATTAACCCGAGATGAACTATACGATTGCTTAAAGCTAAGAATTGATGTATTTGTTGTTGAGCAAACCTGTTATTACCCCGATCTCGATGATCTTGATCGTCATCCAAAAACCCTACATATTTTCCGATATATCGATGGAAAAATAGCGGCTTACCTTCGTATTTTACCCAAAGGCACAACATACCCTGATTATATCAGTATTGGACGAGTGATCATTGCACCTGATTTTAGGGGAAAAGCGCTAGGACATGAAATAATCAAGTTAGCATTAGCGACCATTGAGCAATATTTTGCCAACCAAAATATTAAAATATCTGCGCAAAAGCACTTAGAAAAGTTTTATCAAAAACACGGGTTTAAAACCTGTACTGAGATGTATTTAGAAGATGGTATTGAACACATTGGTATGAAGTTAGTTAAAGTAGCACCGCATAGTTAACATGCGGCGCTCGGTGCTTAACTGATAAGTAAAGTGACGCTAAGGGTGATTAATACGCCAAATAATAATAAAGTTCCGCCCGCTCTTGGCAAGGATGTTTTATAAGACTTTGATAAACCAATTGCATGCAATACGCGGCTGATAATAAGTGCAATACCAAAACCGTGTAACCATTGCTCACTACCACCATTAACTTCGTAAAACGCCATTAATAAAAGTGCTAGAGGAATATACTCAGCAAAGTTACCATGGATGCGAATAGCCTTAAGTACTTCTATTTTCCCCAAGTCACCTAAGCCAACCTGATGCTTGAAACGCATACGAATAACATTTATCGCTAAAGCAATATATAGCAAAGTTAGAATTGCGCCGTAAAACGCAGTTAAATCAATTAGTTTCATGGTAATTCTCTTATTATTTTGGCTAGTTCAAACAAGCGAGCTTGCCATTTGTTGTGTCTGTTTGATTATTGTTGTGAGAAAAATCTACCATATCAAATTACAGGCGAAAAAAAACCCGCTTGACGCGGGCTTTTATAAAATAATGATTAAGCTAACTTTTCAGCTAAAAGCGCACTGACTTTTTCAACCGCTTGTGTACCATCAACGGTTAGGTACTGACAGTTACCTGACTTAGCTTCAGCTTGATAGTAATCGACTAGCGGCTTAGTTTGCTCGTGGTAAATACCTAAGCGCTTGCGTACAGTTGCTTCTTCATCGTCTGGACGAATAGTGAGTTCTTCGCCAGTTTCATCGTCAACACCCTCAACTTTAGGTGGGTTGTATACAATATGGTATACACGGCCTGAGCCTGCGTGTACACGACGACCGCCCATGCGCTCAACGATTACTTCATCAGGTACGTCAAATTCAATGACATGATCAACATCGATACCGTTAGCTTTCATCGCATCGGCTTGAGGAATGGTACGCGGGAAACCATCAAGTAAAAAACCAGCTTTACAGTCGTCTTGTGCAATACGCTCTTTCACTAAGCCGATAATCAATTCATCTGACACTAATTGACCTGCATCCATAACTTCTTTAGCTTTTTTACCAAGCTCAGTGCCAGCTTTAATTGCAGCACGCAGCATGTCACCTGTAGAAATTTGTGGAATGCCGAATTTAGCCATTAAGAACTGTGCCTGAGTGCCTTTACCTGCACCTGGTGCACCTAATAAAATAATGCGCATATCGCTTTAACCCTAACTGTTTTTGACGGTTTCATTAAAAGCCCACACTATACAAGTTCGCTACTGGGCAGACAAGTCTGATTTCTTTAGAGATGGCAAAAAATCCCTATTGTTGTCGATTTTTTTTCAAAAAGTCATAAAAACCGATAACTTACAAAACTATAAATAAAGTTAATATTCTCTATAGGATAAAAAAAACCACCAAAGCCGTACATAAAAACTTTAGTGGTTAAACAAGCGGTATTAATAGCGTCGCAAAGCGTTAGCCGTACGCATGAATGAGTGGGTTCTTATAGATAACCCCTACCCCCTGCTCCATAGACGTCACGGTATAACTCGCTTTACTCGTTTCAATCGTTCCATAAGTACCAAACTCGCTTTGAGTGATCTTTACAGGAAAGGCCTTGCCATTTTCAATAACTTCACCCTGCCAAGTAAAATCGCCATTTTCCTCGAGTTGTTCAGCAGTAACCTGAACGATTAAAGAGGCTTGCATAGGTAATTCAATCGTTAAATACGTCCCTACACTTATGTCGAGATACATGGTTTGGTTTAGCTCAATCGCTTGGTATTCTGTGGCTGAGATATGCTGTTCTAATTCATCGAATGCTTGATTATCTATACTGTGCCAAGCACTTTGCATTAACTCGCCGTGAGTTATATCGAGTTGTTCATGTAAAGCGAGCAAGTGATCTTGCTCATGAGCCTCGAATAAAGGAGGACTGTTATCGCTATCTAGTCTAGCTAAATTGATTGGCGGTAATAAATTATTATCTTCATCGAGATCTTTACTTTTCAGCGCTTGCTCTTCGCGATAACCGTCAATCGTCAAATAGATAAGTGTTGCTGCTACAATCGCTATAGCAGACAAGATAATTAGTGGTTTCATTTTTCCTCTCAATGGTATTACAGCGATGGTAATACCTAGCGACTAACTTCATGTGATAAGTAAAAACTGAGATTTTTATCGCATAAATTGACAATATCAGTAACGCTTGATATTAGTTGCAGCAAAGAACTCAAGTATATGCTCGAGTAAGAGTAGATAGAGAGACTATTACATGTGTTGAAAAGAGGAAGAGTAGGTTTATTGAAAACCAATTTTACTGACTGAAAAACAGCACAACAGAGATTATTAAAAGGTGTTAAGTGGCCCATACGGGTACTCCTAAACTTTACTTAAAACCACTCCTTGGTTCCCATTTGGCGCGCATCCATTAAAGTTAGGTTGTTTTCTTATTAAACTTTTCCTGACAAAAAGCTAACAAGACAATAGGCATAGTAAGCTAACACATTAAGCGTTGGCAAGTTCTTTTTATGACGCTAAGTTTTGTAAGTCGCTAGCAAAGAAAATCGAAGAGATATTGGCAACGCGTTTAAGCGCATTAATATGGCTGTCTTGCCATTCAACCACTGCCCCTGTTGCTTCACAGCAGATAATCCCTACTGGCTCAAAGTCGTGATGAATAATGTAGTCTAGTAAAGAATGGATATCGTTGGGCTCGAAGTAGCTTTTATTAAAGCAAGCTGTAGCGACATTATTGCGGGCATCACACGCATTGACGACTTGGTGCTTAATAATTGCGTCAAAATACTGTGGAAAGTCGTTTTTAGACAAACTAAAGCCTTGACTCACGTTGCCATCTTTATCAATTAACAAATGACAGTCAATGCGGTCTTTAGTGCTATTTAAACTCCATAAACTAACACGGTTGGCTTGAGGTACAAGCTTGTGTAATGTTGAGCAAATTTCTCTCAACTTACCTGACACTGATTGCTTGGGCTTAGAAATCGTCATTGATAGTTTTGTTATTTCGTCCATCTAGCACTCCTTACTCGGCATATTGACAACACAGATTGACAATGTCGGTTCATGCTTAAAATGACACGCAACATAATCAAATTGTCGGTAAGTCATATCTCGTAACTGGGTATCAATCATACCAAATTTATCCGTAATAACCTCGAGCTCTGACATAAAGAAAAGCTGCTCAGGATGCTTCATTAATTTAATAATAGACTTTAAATACGCTTTTGGCGTTAAATATTGCGATAAATGCTGCTGATCCTTCAGCGCACCATAGCCTGATGCCATATGAGGCTCGATTTCTTGCTTGATTTGGCTAATGAATTTTTCCATTAAAAACTCGTTTAATTTAGCGCGTAACAAGGCAGATCTTTCGGCCTGCTGAGTAACTGACAGTACCACGCGTTTATGCTTGAAGGTGAGTACGTTTTTTCGCGCATCTTGGATCACCTTATCGCCTTCTAGTGCTGGCATCAAGACGTCTTTGTAATAAGGGCTAGCCACTAAAATACACGCATCATATTGCTGATGCTGAGCATCAAAAAATCGTTGGCAGAGCTTTTCTTCAAAAAACAACGCCTGTAAAAAGCTCTCGCTTTTATAGTCGTTGAGATTGTAGGTCATCTGTTCAATAATTTTATCGGTCAATGTAGTGATATATTGATCGAGCACTGCCGCAGACTTTCTTAGTTTTTTCCGATAATTGGCGACAATTCTTATCCGACTATTGGTTTGACTCACCAGTAATTCAAGTGAACGTTCAACGCTAACCTTGCGCTTTCTGTGCTGTTTATATCGCTGCCACCACGACTGTTTAAAGTCGAGAATGCGAATTTGCTCTTCAAAAAAGCGTCGTAATGAACGCTTAGACCTAGCGCGATTATCTTGCATACTTAATTAGATAATTCATCTTTAACTGTGCGTATTATACGACGATCTATTTGAATAACCTCATCATTTCTCTCGGTATAGTCAAATTGATTGAGGAGATATTTGATCGCGTTTATGCGGGCCGTTTTCTTGTCGTTTGATTTTACCACTACCCAAGGTGATTCAGGTACTGAGGTATAGTAAAACATATCTTCTTTCGCACGCGTGTAATCATCCCACTTTTCTTGGCAGACTTTATCAATTGGACTGAGTTTCCATTGTTTAAGCGGATCAGTTTCCCGACTTTTAAAGCGCTTGGCTTGCTCTTCTTTCGTGACTGAAAACCAAAACTTGATCAGTTGAATACCTGAGCGTTGGATCATATTTTCAACCGTTGAAACCGTGCGTAAAAACTCCATAACCTCGCCTTTATCACAAAAGCCCATCACCCGTTCAACACCTGCTCGGTTATACCAACTTCGGTCAAACAATACGATTTCACCCGCGCCGGGTAAATGTTGAATATAACGTTGATAATACCATTGAGAGCGTTCTCTTTCGGATGGTTTTTCAAGCGCGACAACGCTACAGCCACGAGGATTAAGATGTTCAATAATACGCTTAATCGTACCACCCTTACCCGCCGCATCACGCCCCTCAAATAGTGCTACTACCTTAATGCCGTTTTGCTTTACCCAGTTTTGCCATTTAACTAACTCGATATTTAACAAGTGTAATTGGTTTTGGTACTCGCTCTTCGACATTTTTTCATGGTGAATTCTGTGATCGTTTTGACAAAACTGTTCACCTGACTCTTCAAGTGCCGACTGCTCTTCAATAGTGATAGGTTTTCCGATATTTGACATGGTATCTCGCTGAAATAGAAGCCTTTTATAAACTTAAAAGACTTCTACTAAAAAGCAAGCTAAATCTTGTAAAAGCTCAGTTAGCGCTAATCTTTTTGGAAGGGGTAAACACTGCCAATGTTAAGGATTTGAGTTAACTCATCTAAGGCAGTTCTAGACTCGACCAAGAGTTGCGGGTCGGCTAAGCATTGACTCGAGATACGGTCGCGATAATGCTTTTCAACCCAAGCGGTTAATTTTCCGTAGCGTTCATCGTTAATCAAGCAGTTGGGGTTAACAGCAGCGAGTTCGTGCTTATTCAAAGCAACTCGTAAACGCAGACAAGCCGGTCCACCGCCGTTTTTCATACTTTCATTGACGTCAAAATATTTTACTGCTTTTATCGGCGTATCTTGGCTAATGAGCTCGTCTAAATACGCTTTAACACCGGCGTGATGATAACAGTGCATCGGCGCTATGATCGCCATTTCACCTGAGCTCAACGTAACAATTTGGGTATTAAATAAGTATGTATCAACAGCGTCTTGAACACTCACCTGTTCATCTAACACACGAACAAAGTGCACGTCATATGATGCTTTTCGTTTTACTTCTTCAATAAAGCCTTGCTCGTTTAAAAAGGCTTGTTGATGGTAGAACAAGACATTTTGGTTGCCAACGGCAATTACATCATTGTGAAATACCCCTTGATCAATTACATCGGGGTTTTGCTGGACAAACACCGTATCGTTATCGGTTAACTGGTGCATGCGGGCAACTGCCTGTGATGCCTCAAAGGTTTGTCTGGCTGGAAATTTTTTCGGTGCAGGCATGTCTTTTCTAAAGGCATAACGCCCATAGGTGAAAATTTCGATACCACGCTCACCATAAGCGTGGCATAAACGGGTGTGATTAGCCGCACCTTCGTCACCAAAATGCTCATTTTCCGGTAAGTGTAGATGATGCACAAAATGTTTATCATCATTGAACACAGCTTTTAACACGTTACCTGTTACGTTTGGCTCAATTGAACGATGAAACTTATTGGTTAAGTTCGCCGGTGTAAAGTGAAGTTTGTTGTCTAAACTATCGGCGGAAGGTGATACGGTTGCCGCATTGGCCGTCCACATACTTGAAGCTGAATAACAGCTGGCTAAAATGCCCGGCGCCTGCTTATAGGCTTTTTCAATCACTTGGCTGTCGCTGCCAGTAAAACCTATTCGCTTTAACGTGGCGATATCAGGGCGCTCTTGAGGCGCAAGCACGCCTTGGGTTAACCCTAAATCATGCAAGGCTTTCATTTTTGCAAGGCCTTGCAGCGCTGCTTGTTTTGGATTTGAGATATCTTGAGCATTGTTTAATGAGGCAACATTTCCTTCTGATAAACCTGCGTAGTTATGGGTAGGACCAACAAGGCCATCAAAGTTTGCTTCAATTGTCGACATGGGTAAGTGCATCATTTAGAAATAGAGTAACTACACTATATCGATTTGCAAGATAATTACAACAAAGAAAAAACCGCCTTATGGTCAAACCATAAGGCGGCAGCTTGCGAGCATTTATTCTTGGGTATTACACTGGGTGTATTAATTAAACTTGTATAGAAAACAATGACGTTTCTGACGGTTTGTTCTCTTCATACGCACGAACAAGCTTAGTGGATCTATTTTTTACCACGGGTACCATACGCGTGCTTTTATCTACCTCAACCGGTAAATTTTGTTCAATATCAAGTGGAAATTGACTGTGTTTAAACTTATAGGCTTGTTTGTATAAATCAGCGATTGATAAGTCAGTAATCAGATGGCTTGGCTCAGATTTTTTTTGCGTGTAGGCATCAATCATATTCTGAGTATGTTGCGCCTTATTTTTCGCCAAACCATATTGCAAGGCTTTGTTGGCAAGCGTGTATGTCTCAGGTTGTTGAGCGATGGTTGCTAAACCATTTTCAGGTAACGATTTATCTGAAGCACGATATGCTGTGTTGTTGCTTTTTGGCATATAAGCATACGCACTTGATAACGAAGCAGTAGATGAAACAGAATTGACCATGTGACCTTCTCCTTAGAGTATGTCTGCATTTTAGGTCAAATATTGGCTCTCTTTGGCGTGGTTTTGTTATGTAATTGGATCAGTTTGTAATCGGGCTCAGTTAATCGCGATCCTGCCATACCCCGACAATGAGCGAATAACATCGTAAAGCCATCAACTATTTAAAGAATCACACAGTCGTGTTGAGTGTTAGGGATTACGTTAATAGTGGTAGCGCAGTTGTGCAATCAAGATTGCATCGTCTTTGAGCTTGTAAACAATCCGATGTTCGTCATTGATCCGGCGAGACCAATACCCTGATAGCCCATGTTTTAAGGGTTCTGGCTTGCCAATCCCCGCATGAGGTTCTCGCTGTATATCCTTTATAAGAGCATTAATGCGTTTCAATATTTTTTTGTCGGTGCTTTGCCAGTACAAGTACTCTTGCCAAGCATTAGTCGAAAAAATTAATTTCACTCTATGAGCTCTCTTTCTTCACCGTTACCTGCTTCCAACTCAGCAATTGATTCAAGTAAAGCCCTAGCATTTGCAGGAGACCTTAATAAATAAGTCGTTTCTTGCATCGCCTGATAATCTTCTAAAGACATCATGACAACGGGACTTTCACTTTTTCGCGTAATAATAATAGGCGAATGATCGTCACACACTTTTTCCATTGTTTTGGCTAAATTTGCTCGTGCCGCTGTATAACTGATAGCTTCCATAACCCGTACCTGTACAAAATTCCGTACAACATAGTTTAGCTTGGCGGAACAAGTAAATCAATAAAGATGATAAAAGTTGTTTGCGTGCGGGATTAAGCGGTATTTAAATCATTGGGATTGAGGGTTTTACTACAAACTTTGTGCTCGATTTTTTTCTGAACAATTAAATCTTGATATGACGTATGAGCTTTATTTAGACCAACACTTATATCGACGTTGCATATATATGAATAGCCCCCAAAAGAAAAAGCAGCCGAGGCTGCTTTTTTATCAACTAACGTTTGCTTGAAAACTTAGCTATCGTGAGTAGTAAACTCGTCATCGGCGAATTTATCAACCCATAATGCAATGGCACCGTCACCCGTTACGTTACAGGCAGTACCAAAGCTATCTTGTGCTAAGTATAAGGCGATCATCAAGGCTAACGCTGATTCAGTAAAGCCTAACATGCTTGCTAGCAAACCCAATGCCGCCATAACCGCGCCGCCCGGTGCACCCGGTGCTGCAATCATGGTTACGCCTAGTACTAAAATAAAGCCGATCATCACGCCAATTGAAGGCAGTGCTAAGTCAGGAGATAACAACATTACCGCAGTTGCACAAGTGACAATAGTAATCGTTGAACCACTTAAGTGAATTGACGCACAAAGCGGCACAGTAAAGTTAGCAACACCGTCGCGCACTTCATTCTCTTTAGTTGATTTAAGCGAAACAGGAATTGTTGCCGCGCTCGACATCGTGCCTAACGCAGTAAAGTATGCTGGCATCATATTTTGTAATAATTTAACTGGGCTTTTACCTAGCGCAATACCCGTGGCTACGTATAACACAGCAATCCACAACCAGTGCATAACTAAAGCTAAAACCAAGACCACACCAAAAGTTTTTAAGGTATCAAAAACTGTTCCTGCATGCGTCATTTCAGCAAATACACCAGCGATGTAGAAAGGTAGGGCTGGAATGATCACCTTCGAAAGCAATAACTCAATAACATCACGAGACTCTGTTAATACCGTACGTAAATTAGTCGCGTTTATCGCACTAATCCCAATACCAAAGATAAAGGCTAGAGCTAGCGCCGTCATTACATCAAATAACGGTGGAATTTTCAGCTCGATAAAGCCTGCGAGTTTCGCGCCTTCTGAAGCAGCTTCTACCGCATTACCTTCTGTTAAGCCGGGTAATACTGCACTGGCAACGATATACGCTAAAGTACCCGCAATAATCGTTGAACCATAAGCTAAACCAACGGTTTTACCTAATAGCGATCCCGAACCTTGCGGCAGAGAAGCAATACCACTGGCAATGTAAAACAAAATAATCAGCGGGATAGTAAATTTAATTAACTGGCCAATAATATTTTGAATGGTAAATACCAATTGGATCAAAACATCGGGTGCGAATTGGCCGATTAACATACCGGCTACGATACCCGCGATGAGTTTAACGATGAGGTTCATGGAGTCTCCTGTTGTTTTTGTTATTCCTGAGATTCTATCGCGAATCTTGCTCAAAAGAATAGTAAAGGGTGAAATTTGTTGACGATGGTGTTGGCGTAAAGTCTTTACAGACAAAGTGCCCTAAAGCAGCAACCAATTCATCGTCGTAATATATAAATGGGATCCGCTTGCGTAGCCAAGGGGCAATCTTTAACTCTTGGAGTATTTTCTTAAGCGCCTTGGAGTGGTTGCGATACTCAGGTAGACAAGTCGGGTTATTGTGGCTAAACCTAACACTGACCTGTTGACCAGGCTCAGGTGCTCTTAACTGATACGCTAGCATTGAGCCGTGATCGTCGCCGTCAAATTGAAGCTGGCCAATGCCATCGGGTAAGTCGATCTGTGTACCTTCAATGATTGGCGCGTTGACTTGCCAAAGCCACTGGTTAACATCGTTAAATTCCGGCGTAAAATAAAGCGCTTGCTGAAAACGCCTGACGGTAATACCAGAGATGTTTACTGCTGGCGTTTTATCATTTGCTGCGACCATTTGCTGTTTAATTTCTGTTAATTGGGCAACGGAAGGGGTAACAGCATATTCCTGCATTAAGACATAGCGAAGCAAGTTATTGAGTCGCTCACTTGTCAATTGATTTAGCTGAGCTAAATTAAGCGAGTTGTTGCTTGTGCGAGCTTTAGTCAAATCTTCTTGGGCTATTTGCTCAAGTAGCACTTGGCTTTGTTGGCAATTTTGCGCCGTGCGAGCGATTGTTTTACCAATACTCGGCCAACGCGCTTGCAAAAGCGGCATGATTTGATGACGAATAAAATTGCGATCAAATTGCTCATCAACATTTGAATCATCTTCGATATGCTCAATATCATGTTCGGCTGCATAATGTTCTATTTGCTCACGAGTTACCGACAACATCGGCCTAATCACTTGCCGATGGAATAACACGGTAGAAGCATTCATACAGGCGAGCCCCGCGACCCCTGCCCCGCGTTTTAGCGCAAGCAGCATAGTTTCAGCCTGATCGTCTAAATGATGCCCCGTTAACATCAAGCCGTGCGCAGGCATTAAGCGCTGAAATGCAAGGTAGCGCGCTTCACGTGCAACGGCCTCCGTGCTTTGTTGAGGATTAATACTCAGCTCAACATTTTCAGTGATGAAATCGACACTAAGTTTACTGGCTTGATTTTGACAAAAGCGTTGCCAATCATCGGCAAATTGACTTAAGCCATGGTGGATATGACAAGCAACCAAGGGCTGTTTTATCAAACCTTTATTTTTTAGCTTTGCGCAAGCATACAAGAGTACTTGAGAGTCAACGCCACCACTGTGGGCGATATAAATCGGCCGCACTCGGTCTTGGCGCTGCGCTAACTCAATAGCCGCTATAATAGCTTGCTCGATAAACTGCATAAAAGCTGATAATTATTTTTAAAAAAGGTAACTGATTGAGAAATTTAGCATGAAATACATCAATGGCGTTAGCTAGCTTGAGATATATTTGCCGATCAAAATATGCACTACACCATCCATGACAATTCATTAATAATGTTCGTCCGTGAACAAAAAAGCCAGCACTATGCTGGCTATTTTTATGCTTGCTTAATTAGCAGTAACCGTAAGTCATTAGACGTTGGTAACGTTGCTCAATAAGATCTTCCTTCGATAAGTCTTGAATATCGGCTAGATCTTTTTTGATTGCTTGCTTGAGAATCGCAGCCATTTCATCCATATCGCGGTGTGCGCCACCTAGTGGCTCATCAATGATGTTATCGATTAACTCAAGCTCTTTAATTCGCGGTGCTGTGATCCCCATGGCCTCGGCAGCCGTTGAGGCTTTTTCTGCCGTTTTCCATAAAATCGACGCACAGCCTTCTGGTGAAATTACTGAGTAAGTAGAGTAACGAAGCATGTTTACACGGTCACCAACACCAATCGCTAATGCCCCACCAGAGCCGCCTTCACCGATAACCGTACAAACAATTGGCACAGTTAAACGCGACATGACTTTTAAGTTAGTCGCAATCGCTTCACTTTGCCCGCGCTCTTCAGCACCGATACCCGGATAAGCACCCGGCGTATCGATAAAGGTGATGATCGGCATGTTAAAACGCTCAGCCATTTCCATTAGACGTTTTGCCTTGCGGTACCCCTCTGGGCGAGGCATACCAAAGTTACGTTTGACTTTTTCGGCTGTTGAACGGCCTTTTTGTTGGCCAATAACCATTACCGGCATACCGTCTAAACGTGCGGTACCACCCACTATCGCCGCATCATCGGCATAGGCGCGATCGCCAGCTAGTTCATCGAACTCTTCAAAGATACGCGGAATGTAATCTAGTGTGTAAGGACGTTGCGGGTGACGAGCCACTCGCGCTGTTTGCCACGGATCTAAATCAGCAAAGATTTTTTGCGTCTGTTCTTTATTCTTTTCTTTTAACTGGCGAATTTGATCTTCTAAATCAAGATCCAAATCTTGGCCATTATTAACCAATTGTAATTCTTCAATTTTTGCTTCTAGTTCGGCAATTGGTTGCTCAAAATCTAAAAAATTTAACGACATATTTGCTTTTAACCTGTTGTTAAACGAGCCGAGAATATCTAGCTCACTTACTGTTAATTAATTTATTTAAATTGTAAGGCGACGTTATCTTCACCTAACAATAACTTCAACTGATGTAATAACTTGTCAGCAGGGGTTACCCGCCACTGAACGCCCAATTCGAGTGTTGCCTGCGCTTCATCACGCAAATAATTCACTTTTACTGGGCAGGTGCCGTCTTTGTACTCAGACAACACCTGACTAAATTGTTCAAAAAAGTTGTCATTAACAACTTGGCGATCTAATGATAAATCAATGCTTTGCAGATAGTTTTCCCGCGCATCGGTAATCGTCATTATATCGCGACCCGACATTGTAATACCACCGGAGTAATCATCAAAGCTGACCTGTCCGCTACAGACTAAAATAGCGTCTTTCACTAGGATATCTTGAAACTTATCAAAGTCGTCGGGGAACAGTCGCACATCGATTCGGGCACTTTTATCATCAAGCGTCACTAACGCCCAGCGACGGCCGCGTTTATTAACCAAAACACGTACGCCAATCACTAGGCCGACCGCGGTTGCACTGCCATCTCGCCCTGTTGGTTGCATGCCAACTAATCGTGATGTGGCGTATCGCTTACTTTCTTTTAAATAGCGATCAATCGGGTGGCCGGTTAAGTATAAGCCAAGGGTTTCGCGTTCACCATCAAGCCACACTTCTTCTGGCCAAGGGGTTACTTGTTTAAAGGCTTGGCGGGTATCATCAGGCTCTTCGTTGATCAGCCCGAACAAATCGTGCTGACCAATGGCTTGTGCTTTGGCGTGTTGATCTGCCGCTTTAATCGCTTCTGTTAAGCTTTCAAACAGGGCTGCGCGATGTGGCCCACCGTTATCGGTTTTTGGACCGAGTGCATCCATCGCACCGGCTTTTACTAAACGTTCTAACACGCGCTTATTGGTTTTCTTAATATCAACCCGCGCACAAAAATCGAATAAATCGGCAAATGGTCCACCGGCTTCACGAGCAGCAATTATCGCATCAATTGGCCCTTCACCGACCCCTTTAATCGCGCCAATGCCGTAGACAATTTCGTTGTTATCGTTAACGGTAAACTTATATAAACCTGAGTTAACATCTGGTGGCAATAAGGTTAAGCCCATGTTTTTACATTCATCAACTAGGGTAACGATCTTGTCGGTATTATCCATATCAGCAGACATTACCGCTGCCATAAACGGCGCCGGAAAGTGCGCTTTCATCCACAGTGTTTGATACGAAACTAACGCGTAGGCTGCTGAGTGAGATTTGTTAAAACCATAACCGGCGAACTTTTCTACCAAGTCGAAGATTTTCATCGCCAACTCGCCATCAACACCGTTATCTATTGCACCTTGCTCGAAGGTTGAACGCTGTTTCGCCATTTCTTCAGGTTTTTTCTTACCCATGGCTCGGCGTAGCATGTCGGCACCACCTAACGTGTAACCCGCTAGTACCTGAGCAATTTGCATTACCTGCTCTTGGTAAAGAATAATCCCGTAAGTGGGTTCAAGAATCGGCTTTAATGATTCGTGTTGCCAAGTTTCATCTGGGTAGGATATTTCCTCACGACCGTGCTTACGCTCGATAAAGTTATCTACCATGCCCGATTGCAAAGGCCCTGGGCGGAATAAGGCTACCAAAGCGATAATATCTTCAAAACAGTCGGGTTGAAGCTTATCAATGAGTGATTTCATGCCACTCGATTCAAGCTGGAAAACAGCAGTGGTTTGCGAGGCAAGTAACACTTTAAACGATTTTTTATCATCAAGTGGGATTGCGGTTATATCAATCGGCTCTTTGCCTTCTTTGAGTAGCTGCGTATCAGCCATCTCAATCGCCCACTGTAAGATGGTTAAGGTCCGTAACCCTAAGAAGTCGAATTTAACTAACCCGGCGTCTTCAACATCGTTTTTGTCAAACTGGGTAACAGGGTTTTTACCTTCGTCGTCACAATAAAGTGGCGCAAAATCGGTAATAGTGGTTGGCGAGATTACAACACCACCAGCGTGCTTGCCCGCGTTACGCGTTGTACCTTCGAGGATGCGACACATATCGATGAGATCTTTTACATCCGAATCTTGCTCGTAAATTTCAGGTAAACGCGGCTCCGCTTCAAATGCTTTGGCTAATGTCATGCCCGGATCAGGGGGAATCAACTTCGAAATGCGATCGACAAAACCATAAGGATGACCCAATACACGGCCAACATCGCGAATTACCGCTTTCGCCGCCATGGTACCAAAGGTAATAATTTGTGATACCGCATCACGGCCATAGAGTTCGGCAGTATGATCGATTACCTCATCGCGTCTATCCATACAGAAGTCGACGTCAAAGTCCGGCATTGATACACGTTCAGGGTTCAAAAACCGTTCGAATAGTAAGTCAAATTCTAGCGGATCAAGATCGGTAATTTTTAGCGCATAGGCGACTAACGAGCCCGCTCCTGAACCACGACCAGGACCCACGGGAATATTGTTATCCTTACTCCATTGGATAAATTCCATCACGATCAGGAAGTAACCAGGGAATCCCATGTTATTGATAACATCGAGCTCGACCTTGAGGCGCTCATCGTATTCTTTGCGTATTTCGGGGAAATCAGGTGAGTCTTTATCAAATAAAAACTCAAGACGCTCTTCTAGGCCCTCTTTTGAAACCTTGACGAGATAATCCTCAATCTTCATTCCTTCGGTCGGAAAATCGGGTAAGAAGTACTCACCTAGCCGCACTGTCGCGTTACAGCGCTTAGCGATTTCAACGGTGTTTTCAAGTGCTTCAGGGATATCGCTAAATAGCTCAACCATTTCTTCTTCTGAACGAAGATACTGCTGAGGTGAATACTTTTTCGGTCGACGTTTATCGTCTAAAGTAAAACCATCGTGAATCGCGACCCTAATTTCATGGGCGTCGAATAAATCAGGCGTTAAGAACATTACCTCATTCGTGGCAACCACTGGGATGTCGTGCGCACTAGCAAAATCGACAGCTAAATGCAGGTAAGTTTCTTCGTCGTCACGCCCTGTTCGAATCAATTCGAGGTAATAATTATTTGGGAAATACTGCTGATAAAAGCTCAGCATCTGCTGGGCTTGATTAATATTATTTTTTAACAGTGCTTTGCCAATATCGCCTTCTTTGGCACCCGATAATAGAATCAAGCCTTCGGCGTGCTCAATGAGCCAGTCGCGATCAATGACCGCTCTGTTTTGAATATGGCCACGCAGATAACCTTTTGAAATAAGCTCTGTTAGATTTTTATAACCCGTGTTGTTACTGGCGATAATAACTAAACGCGATAATTCATCTTCAAGCAAATCGCTTTTTACGTAAAAGTCTGCGCCGATAATCGGCTTGATACCCGCTCCGTGCGTAGCGTGATAAAATTTTACCAAGCCGCATAAATTCATTTGGTCGGTCAATGCCAATGCCGGCATATTGAGTTCTTCGGCTTTAGCAACGATCGGCTTAACTTTGTTTAAGCCATCGCGCATTGAAAAGTCACTGTGCACCCGCAAGTGCACGAATTTTGGCGCGGGTAATGGTACGTTTTCTACTTCGATATGCTCAGACATTTATCATTCTTATTGGGTTGTCATTCACTAACGGTTTTTTGTTTGATTGGCGATAACATTGGCTACCGGTTTAAAACTTCTACGGTAATTGTCTAACACACCAAGTTCAATAATTTTTTCTAAATGCGCCTTGGTTGGGTAACCCTTATGGCCTGCAAAACCGTATTCAGGGTATTGTTCGTCAAGAGCAAACATATCGTTATCGCGCTCTACTTTGGCCAAAATTGACGCCGCACTGATCTCTGCAACCCGCGCATCGCCTTTCACCACGGCTTGTGATGGAATACCTAATTCTGGACAACGATTACCATCGATTAATACGTGATCAGGTGTCACCGACAACCCCTGCACAGCCCGTTGCATCGCCAGCATAGTGGCGTGCAAAATATTCAACGTATCGATTTCTTCAGGAGTGCAGCGACCTATTGCCCATGCAGTCGCTTTTTCTTTTATTTCTTGGGCGAGTGCTTGGCGCTTTTTCTCTGATAATTTTTTTGAATCCATTAATCCATCAATCGGATTATCCGGATCGAGGATAACCGCGGCAGTAACGACATCGCCAACAAGGGGGCCGCGCCCTACTTCGTCAACCCCAGCGATGCAATAAGCTACCGGATAAACAAACGGAGGCAGTTCAGCTTTTTTTTTAGCAGGTGCTTTAGTTGTCATTATCGAAACATTCTAACTCTTGATTAACGCTATGATCGCTTGTGCCGCTTTTTCGTCGGCATTTTGCTTTAACTCATGGTGGATCTGTTCAAACCGCTGCATCAACGCTGACTGATCTTCAAATAAACGCGTTTCTAATGCAGCAACCAGTGCATCGACTTGCACGTCGTGCTGTAAAAATTCAGGGACAATCTCCTCGTTAGCCAACAAATTAGGCAACGACACCCATTTTAATTTGACCATCCGCTTTGCAATTTGCCACGTTAACGCATTAACCTTGTAGCAAACAACCATCGGGCGTTTGACCAAAGCAGCTTCAAGTGTCACCGTGCCTGATGCAATTAATAGTACGTCACTTGCCGCCATCACTTCTTGGGTTTTGCCAACAATGACATCGAGTTCAAGTTCAGGCGCAAGTTCTTGATGGAGCTTGGTAAACATCTGAGCTTTATCGTCGCTTATCATAGGTACGACAAAACGCATTGACGGGTATTTAGCCAGTAGCTTTTTCGCCGTTTGCAAATATGGCTCAACCAATAACTTCAATTCACCTGAGCGGCTACCTGGCATTAAAGCGACGAGTTTTTGTTGGTCGCTTAACGATAAACCTAACGCTTCGCGCGCTTGGGCTTTATCGCTATGCATAGGAATTTTTTCAGCTAAGGTGTGACCAACAAAGGTACACGGCACTTGATACTTATCGTAAAAAGCTTTTTCAAACGGCAGTAACGACAGCACCATATTCGTTGCTCGCTCAATTTTGAAAATGCGCTTTTCACGCCACGCCCAAACTGATGGGCTAACGTATTGCACGGTTTTAATGCCGTTATTTTTTAATTTTTCTTCCAGCGTCAAGTTAAAATCTGGCGCATCTATCCCGATAAATACATCAGGTTTGTTTTGGCTAAAATACTCAACGAGTGATTTTCGAACATGCAACAGGCGTCTGATTCGACCTAACACTTCAACAATGCCCATCACGGCAAGCTCTTCCATGTCAAATAACGATTCAAAGCCCAATGCGAGCATTTTAGGGCCACCAATACCAACGAATTTGGCTTTCGGATAATACTGTTTTAATTGAGAGATTAAGCCTGCACCTAAGGTATCGCCGGAGTGCTCACCAACAACAATGGCAAAAGTAGGTGCAGAAGCTTGAGATTGTTCAGGCATAGCGGCTATTAACGAATAATGCCGCGTGATGAATCTTTAACGAATTGAGCGAACTGAGCTACTTGCGGCGTTTGCTGAGCGAGTTCTTGCATTTTTTCTACCGCTTCGTCAGCGTGTAAACCTTGGCGATATAAAATTTTATAGGCGCGGCGGACATTTAAAATGGTTTCTTTATCAAAACCACGGCGTTTTAGGCCCTCAGAATTCAAACCAAATGGTGATGCACTGTTACCCGATGCCATAACAAAGGGTGGAATGTCTTTTAACACCAGTGACGTTGCACCGACAAAGGCATGGCTGCCGATTTTACAGAATTGATGAACACCCGACATACCACCTAATATGACCCAGTCACCAACGTGAACATGGCCTGCAACCGAGGCATTATTGGCCATGATACAGTGATTACCTATAATGCAATCATGGGCAACGTGAGTGTACGCCATAAATAAATTATTAGAGCCAATCGCAGTTAAACTGTTATCTTGGACAGTACCGCGTTGGATGGTTGTGCATTCACGAAAGATGTTGTTATCGCCGATCGTTAAACGCGTTGGTTCACCGGCGTATTTTAAGTCTTGGCATTCTTCACCAATACTGGCGAATTGGAAAATGCGATTGTTTTTGCCAATCGTCGTTGGCCCTTTGATCACCACATGAGAATTAATTTGACAATCATCGCCAATTTCAACATCTGCGCCAATGTAGGTGTATGGGCCTATGGTAACGTTATTACCGATTTTAGCACCGTCTTCAATAATGGCAGTTTCGTGAATCAAATGATTTTGCATAGTGACTACAGCTCTCTTCTTGCGCACATTAAATCGGCGCTACAAACAACGACTCCATCAACTTTCGCTTCACCGTAATACTTCCACATGTTGCGGCGCTCTTTAACAAACTCGATATGCAAATCAATCCGATCTCCCGGATGTACCGGACGCTTAAATTTAGCGTTGTCGATTGAAGCAAACAAAAACATTTCTGCTTCGCTTTTCGGGTTACCTTCAAGCTCACTGGTTTTAAAGCCTAAAACACCTGATGCTTGTGCCATCGCTTCTAAAATCATCACCCCTGGAAAAATTGCGTAATCAGGGAAATGACCCGTAAAAACAGGCTCATTAATGCTGACGTTTTTCACCGCATGGATCCACTTACCAGGTTCCATATCAACCACTTTATCCACTAGCAACATTGGGTAGCGATGTGGGATCAATTGCTGAATTTCTTCAACAGTCAATGAAATTTGCTTACGTTCCAAAGCTATTCCTTAGTATCTTCATGGGTTAGCGACTCAACTTGCTTAGTTAGTGTTTTAACTTGCTTTTGTATCGTCTCTAAACGATTAATTCTGGCATTAGTTTTCTGCCATTCTCTGTTGGGTTGGGCAGGTAAACCAGAAGAGTATACACCACCTTTGGTGATACTTTTGGTTACCATAGCCATACCTGTTAACATGGTGCCGTCGGCGATTTCAATATGGCCATTAATCCCCGCCATACCACCGAAAACGCAGTTTTTCCCGACAGTAGTACTGCCGGCAATAACGGAACAAGCAGCCATACAGGTATTTTGCCCAAGTACGACATTATGGGCTATTTGAATTTGGTTATCTAAAATCACACCATCTTCAATAATGGTGTCGTCAAGTGCACCGCGATCTATTGTGGTACTCGCACCAATTTCAACGCGATCACCGATAATAACCGATCCCAGTTGTGGAATTTTTATCCACTGGCCGTTCTCATTGGCATAACCAAAGCCATCACTGCCTATCACTGTATTGGCTTGGACTAAGCAGTCTTTTCCCATTTTAACGTTGTGATAAACACTGACATTTGCCCATAATTTGGTGTTATCACCAATGTTAGCAGCTTTACCGATAAAGCAACCTGCACCGATCACCACGTTATCACCAAGCACTGCATCATCTTCGATCACGGCATTGGCACCAATGGCCACCCCTTTACCTAAGGTAGCAGATTGGCTAATAATCGCACTTTGATGAATGTCACTTGCCGGTAATGGCGTTGTGTCAAGTAATTGCGCGACCTTGGCAAAGCCAACATAGGGATTATCAAGCACAAGTGCATTGGTTGGACATTCAGCCACGGCATCTGGTGATAAAATCACCGCACTCGCTTTAGTTTGGCCTAGTTGAGCTTGGTATTTTGCATTGCTTAAAAAGGTAATTTGACCTTCTTTCGCATTTGCTAAAGTCGCTAAAGAAGAAACGGAGCAACTGTCATTTCCATGAACAGTGGCTCCGATTTTTTCTGCTAGCTCGGCTAGCGTGAAAGATGCAATATCAGTCATTATTGTAATTTACTAACTTGCTCAACAACTTTTGAGGTTAAATCTGCGTCAGGTTTTGCGAAAACAACGGCTTTTTGCTCAACGATAACGTCGAACTTTTCACTTTCAGCAATGTTGTTCACCGCTTGGCGAACTAGCGCTAAAATTTTATTCGTTTCTTCGTTTTGACGCATCTGGATTTTTTGTTGAAGCGCTTTACCTTTGGTTTGGTAGTTTTGGAATAAATTAGCGATTTGCTGATTTAATTCTTCTTTCTCTTTTTCGCTCATTAAGGCACCATCGCGCTTTTGCTTTTCTTGGTAGTACTTAATGTCTTTTTCAATTTGGGCTACTTCAGCAGTTTCGTCTTTGAACTCAGCGTTAAGTGCTTGCACCATGGCCGCAGACTGAGGTAATTGCTTCATAATTGCCTGAACATTTACTACGCCTAGCTTTTGTTCAGCGGCAAACGCTGCGCCTGATAATAATGCACTTGATGCTACTGCCGCGATTGCAGCTTTTTTAAATACGTTTTTCAAATCTATCTCCTAAAAAATTTTTTAACTTAGACTTTGTTATTAGAATGTTTGTCCAATATTGAAACTGAAGAAACTAGTATCGTCATCATCCTGTTTTTTTAACGCTTTAGCAAAGCTAAATACCATCGGCCCCATAGGTGAAATCCACTGGACCGATAAACCGGCTGATGAACGGAACGTGTCTATATCTGAGTAATCGACGATTTTAGCAAACTGATCCTGATCTAAATCACGATAGTCGTCAATATTAAACTCAGTATCCCACACGTTACCTATATCGACAAATAAACTCGTACGAACACTGTTGCCATACGACTCGTCAATAACAGGCACTGGGAAGATTAACTCAAACCCACCTAGCGCTAGCGCGTTACCACCGACTGAGCGTCTCGATAATTCAATGACGTCATGGTCTGGGCCTAAACAACAAGTTGCACCACCATCAGACGGATCTGGCGTAGGTGGTATCTGTTGTGGATAACGATAAATCGCTCGAGGGCCAACCGTGTTGTTTTCAAAACCGCGGAGGGTGTCGTTACCACCGGCTCTGAAGTTCTCCCAAAATGGCAATAATTGGTCGTGACCATTTACCTGGCTATAACCATTGCCGTAGCCTAACTCTAAACGCGTCAAGAAAGACCATTTTTGATTGCGCGTGATCGGGAAGTACCACTTGCCGTCAAAATTCACTTTAAAGTAATTAACGTCAGAGTTTGGTGTGGTAATTTTACCTGATAATGCCATCGATGAACCCGCCGTTGGGAAGGTACCACGGTTTAACGTAACACGTGAAATCGATGATGATAAATCAAAAGTCTTAAACTTTAACTGAGCATCTGGATTGGCTGGATCTGAGTATATCTCATAAAACTTGGCGATTTGCTCATATGTTTCTAGCTGCGTAATACCATTGCTCTTGTAACCTAAGCCCCAATTTATCCGCGTGTATTCATTAATTGGATAGCCTAACGTCGCACCAATACCATAGGTTTGGTTATTGTATTGCACTAGGTTAGCGTTTCCGGCATCAAATTCTTGATAGAAAATGTTACCACCAAGTGAAACACCATCAACGGTAAAATAAGGGTCGGTATATGAAATTGATGCAGATTGCGAGTAAGTCACCGTATTAACGTTAAAGCCTAAGCGATTACCTGTACCTAAGAAGTTATTTTCTTGAATACCAGCATTCAAACTCAGTTTGGTCTGTGAACCGTAACCGATACCCGCAGTAAATGAACCTGACGCTTGCTCTTTAATCGTAAAGTCAACGTCAACTAAGTCGTCTTCACCAGGTAATTGATTGGTTTCAAACTCAACCGTTTCGATATAAGGCAAACGCGCAATACGCGCTTTTGAGTTCTCAACATTAGCGTTTGATAACCAAGCCCCCTCAAACTGACGCAATTCACGACGCAATACGTCGTCAGCGGTAACGTGGTTACCTTCAAAGTTAACGCGATTAACGTAAATACGCTTACCGGGATCTACCGACAGGGTTAACTTTACTGTTTTGTCTTCATCGTTGATATCAGGGATAACAGTAACTTTTGGATAAGCATAACCAAAACGCCCAAGGAACTTGCTAATACTCTCTTCGGTATAGGTAACTAGTGCGCCATTGTATAATTCATCGGTGCGAAGTGGATTAATCGCTTCGATTGTTTTATCAAAGCCGGCCATGTCGCCCATGTAGTCAATATCACTGATGGTGTATTGCTCGCCTTCAGTGACGTTTAATGTGATATAGACACCTTTTTTATCCGGTGTCATTGACACTTGTGTCGAGTCAACTTGAAAACGCAAGTACCCTTTATCGAGATAATGTGAGCTGATCGTTTCCATATCACCTTGTAGGGTTTGCTTTTGATAGCGATCTTGCGCCATAAAATTCCACCAAGGTGAATCAAACGTCAGTTCAATATTTTCCAGGACTTCTTTGTCGGTGAAAACTTCGTTACCAACAATGTTGATTTGTTCAATTGAGGCCGCATCGCCTTCATCAAAGACAAACTTAATATTCACGCGGTTGCGCGGTAAATGGGTTACTTCTGCTTTGACCTTAGCGTTGTATTTACCAACACTGTGGTAAAAGTCTTCAAGGCCTTTTTCGATACCGGAGATTACCGTGCTATCTAACGTTTCACCAACCCGAATGTCACTGCTGTCTAAACTTTCGATTAGCTGCTCGTCTTTTAAGTCTTTGTTGCCTTCAAATTCAATGCCGCTGATAGTTTCGCGCTCTTGAATTTTAAAAATGATGCGAGTGCCATCTCTAAACACCGCAATGTTGTTAAAGTGGCCCGACTTATAAAGTGACTTGATCGACTGTGAAATACGAAATTCGTTCAGTGTGTCACCGACATTAAAGGGAATATGCGTTAACGCAGCACCTAGTGCAACACGCTGTAATCCTTGCACGTCAATATCGGTAACGATAAATTCTTGTTCAGCTGCTGTCGCTGTAGTTCCTAATGTGCCTAATAAGACGGCTAAGGCTATTTTTTTAATTGTCATACTCAGTTTTTCTACTTCTGTTTACAGCCGTGAGATGTCATTAACTATTGCGATGCTCATAAGTGCTAAAAGTATTAGCGCACCGAATCGAAAACCCATTTCTTGTATTTTTTCAGGTACAGGCTTTCCTGTTAAAAGTTCTATAAGGTAATAAAGTAAGTGCCCGCCATCAAGTACTGGAAGCGGTAAAAGGTTAATTATTCCTAAATTAATACTAATTAGCGCCAAAAAGCTTAAAAAATAAACAACCCCATAGCCTGCACTCGAGCCTGCGCCCTGTGCAATCGATATAGGTCCACTTAAATTATTAACCGATACATCACCGGTGACGAGCTTGCCTATCATATCAAAGCTTAGGCTGATTAATTGCCATGTTTTGCTCAATGCTTGTGGAATTGCGTCAAACGGTCCATAACTCAAATCAATTAAATAAGCTTGTGGATACGGTTCACTTTTTGGTGAAACGCCAAGGTAGCCCTGTTTTTTCCCGCTTACTGTTCTAGCGCCCAGTTTAACAGGTATTGTGATTTGTTCGACCACAGAACCTTGATTACGTTCAATGGTAAATAAAACTTCTTCATCAGCGAATTGCTTGATCGAATTAGACAGCAACTGCCAATCGTCGTTTATTGCAACCCCATTAAAGGCGACAACTCTATCGCCAACTTGTAAGCCAGCTTTTTCAGCAGGTGTGCCCTTGCCCACCGCGATTAACTCTGGTGTCGTTTTGGTTTGATATGGTTTGATGCCTAAACTCGCCAATGACGACTCTTGCTCCGGCTGGAAATCCCAGTTCCTTGTATCTAAAGTATACGATTTTTGATAATGGCTATCAGGTAATTGCACCTTTAAATCAATATTGTCGTCGCCTATTTGACTCACTAACGCTAAATTAACGTCTTGCCAATCTTTGGTTCGCTGACCATCAATCGAAATAATTTCAGATCTTGGCGGAATATCGGCTTGAGCAAAAATAGAGTTGGGCTCAGCTTCACCAACTATCGGCTTAACACTCGGTACACCAATTAAAAACATCAAATAAAAGGCAAATATTGCAAAGATAAAATTGGCAATTGGCCCTGCGGCAACTACCGCAATACGTTGGTAAACTGACTTACTATTAAAGGTTACGTGCTTGTCTTGTGGGGCAACTTCATCAACGCGCTCATCGAGCATTTTGACGTAGCCACCTAACGGTATTAAGGCGACGACATATTCAGTGCCGAGTTTATCGACCTTGCGCCAAATGGGCTTACCAAACCCGACAGAAAAGCGTAGTACCTTGATGCCATTTTTACGAGCAACCCAAAAATGGCCGTATTCATGGACGGTGACTAATATCCCGAGGGCGATAACAAATGAGGCTAAGTTCCAGAGAAAATCAAACATGGTTTACTGCATTGTCTTTTACAATTGTGGTGGCAAATTGTCTTACGCGGCTATCTAAGTGAACCACTTCTTCAATTGATGTTACTTGTTCTAAGACAAACTTTTTCACTGAAGTTTCATTTATTTTAAAAATATCAGTAAATTTAATTTCATTATTTAAAAATGCTTCAACCGCTATTTCATTGGCAGCATTTAACGCAGTACAAGCTGCTTGGCCGGATTTACACGCATCAATCGCAAGCTTGAGATTTGGGTAACGCTCAAAGTCAGGCGCTTGGAAATCGAACGATGCCGTGGTAAAAAAATCTAGATTATCAACGCCAGCATCTACCCGCTCTGGGTAGGCCAAGGCATGAGCAATCGGCGTACGCATATCTGGATTCCCCATTTGCGCAAGCACGCTACCATCTTTATATTGCACCATAGAATGAATGGTTGACTGAGGGTGCAAAACCACTTGGATATCTTCAGGCTCAACATTAAATAGCCATTTCGCTTCGATAAACTCTAAGCCTTTATTCATCATCGTCGCGGAATCGACCGAGATTTTTTTCCCCATATCCCAGTTAGGGTGCTTACACGCTTGTTCAGGTGTAATGTCGTTAAATTCAGTTAACGGATAAGTTCTAAATGGCCCGCCCGAGCCGGTTAATAAAATTTTATTAACCCCGTGTGCTGTTAGCTGACAAGCTCCGACCTTTTCTTGTTCGGCCCAAGGCAAACATTGAAATATGGCATTGTGCTCGCTATCAATTGGCAATAAGGTTGCTTTTGACGCTTGGAGCGCATCGATAAAAATTTGCCCTGAGGTAACTAAAGCTTCTTTATTGGCCAGTAACACGCGTTTATCAGCTTTAATTGCAGCATAAGTAGGTAATAAACCAGCAGCGCCAACAATTGCCGCCATCACAGTGTCAATGGAATCCTCGCTTGCAATATCACATAACGCTTGCTCACCTGATAACACTTCAATAGCTAAATCGTGCTCTGACAAGCGCGCTTGTAACACTTTTGCGTGAGACTCAGAGACCATGACCACTTTTTCGGGCTTAAAGCGTTGGCATTGTTCAAACATCACCTCAACGTTTGAATTAGCCGCAAGACTTACCACACTGAAACGCTCAGGGTTTCGCTTTATCACGTCTAGCGTACTCACGCCGATAGAGCCGGTAGACCCTAGCACACAGATTTTACGCATCGTCTACCAACCAATAAAGATATAACAAAGCGCAAAAACTGGCGCTGTCGAAGTTAGGCTGTCGATGCGATCTAAAATACCGCCATGGCCAGGTAGGATACTACCAGAATCTTTAACGCCTGCTTGGCGTTTGAACATACTTTCGTTTAAATCACCTAACACTGAAATGGTCGTGATCAACATAGTGACTAACAATACTTGAGTAAATTGACTTGCGTTCCAATCGAGTACTAAACCAACGCCAACCACTAATAAACAAGCACTTAAAACACCACCGAAAAAGCCTTCAAGGGTTTTTCCTGGGCTAACATTCGGCATCAGTTTGTGTTTACCTATGGATTTGCCAACAAAATAAGCGCCAATATCAGCACTCCAGACAAGACCAAAGAGGAACATCATTAACTGAGCTCCGTGATAAGGATCAGTTGAGTAATTCACGCTGCGGATGATCATTAGCGCAAAACCTGCTGGCACGAGTGTTAACCACCCAAAAATGCCTCGCACACTGCGATGGCTTGACCAAAAGGAGCTGCACTTAGGGTAAACAAAGGTAAGAAATGCTGACAGTAGCCACCAGCTCGATGCTAACCACAACACTAATTTAGCATTTGGATTGATAGCGCCTTCAGGCGTCCAAAGTTGATCTATTGGCATGAAATCAAAAAGCAAGCCGAGCAATGCGACATTCGACAAAGCAAATAAAATGCGTTTGCCTTTTGATTTAATGCCCATCAACGGGCCCCACTCCCAAGCACCTAAGCCGATCAGTGCTAATAGCAACCAGGCAAAGTTTTGCAACGATAAATAAAAAATAGCCGCAATAGCGCAAGGTGCTAAGACTACTGCAGTTAAAACGCGTTTAATTAACAAGGGGTAATCCTTTTAAGTCTGTTTAACTTGATCGCCCGTTTTACCGAACCGTCTTTCACGCTGAGTAAAGGCCTCGAGTGCAAGATTGAATTGGCGCTCATCAAAATCAGGCCATAGGGTTTCGGTAAAGTAGAACTCAGCGTATGCGCTTTGCCATAGTAAAAAGTTACTAATGCGGTAGTCGCCACCGGTTCGAATCAGTAAATCAAGATCGGCAAACTCTGCCAACGATGTTTGTTGGTTGAGAGTTTCCTCAGTAATTTCATCTAGGTTCATTTCGTTATTTTGAACCTTTTGTGCAAGTGATTTTGCCGCTTGGGTAATATCCCAACGACCACCGTAGTTTGCTGCCACAGACAGTACCATGCCGGTATTTTCGCGCGTTAAAGCTTCTGCTTTTTCGATGTTCTTTTGTAGTTTTTCAGAAAAACGCGTTTTATCGCCAATCACTTTGAAGCGAATATCATTTTTATGCAAGCGCTTAACTTCTTTAGTTAAGACGTACATAAACAAGTCCATTAACACCGAGACTTCCTTTTCAGGACGTTGCCAGTTTTCACTGCTAAATGCAAATAAGGTTAACGCCTTAACGCCTAGCTTGCGTGCAGTAGAAACCGTTGAACGAACACTTTCAACGCCAGCTTTATGACCCGCTACGCGTTTATTACCACGCATTTGCGCCCAACGACCATTACCGTCCATGATGATTGCAACATGTTTGGGAATGATAATTTCTGGTTGTGGTGCAGCAATTGTTTCGCTCACGCTATCTCCTTTATACAAAAACGCCGTAGTTATTATCTACGGCGCAATTGAATAAGCAATGAAAACCTTAAATTTCCATTAACTCCGCTTCTTTTTCGGCTAAAATTGCATCAACCTGCTTAACAAATGTATCAGTGATCTTTTGGATCTCATCTTCAGCTTGGTGCATTTCATCATCGCTAATCTCTTTTTCTTTGTTTAGCCCTTTGATATCTGAGTTAGCATCGCGGCGGATATTGCGAATGGCAACTTTACCATTTTCCGCTTCACCTTTAACTACGCGAACTAAGTCTTTGCGACGCTCTTCTGTTAACGGTGGCAATGGAATGCGAATTAACGTCCCTTGCGATGCCGGATTTAAGCCTAAATCAGACTTTAAAATCGCTTTTTCAACAGCGCTGATCATGCCCTTGTCGAACACGGTAATTGCTAAAGTACGAGCATCTGGTACAGATACGTTACCCACTTGGTTAAGCGGTGTATCAACACCGTAGTACTCAACAGTTACGTTATCTAATAACGATGGGTGAGCACGACCTGTGCGCACTTTGTTTAAATTTACTTTTAGCGCTTCTACGCTTTTGCTCATACGCTCTTTAGCGTCTTGTTTAATTTCGTCAATCACAATAAATATCCTTGGTAATTCGCCTAATATCACCAGCAACAATGGTTATTTTGCTAGCGACATTAAAAGGTTGTCTCACTGATTAATCGTTTTTTATTTTAAAAGTTTTCTGAGTGATCGATAGTTGTACCTTCTTCTTCACCCATAATTACGTTCTTTAATGCGCCTGGTTTGTTCATGTTAAATACACGAATTGGCATTGAGTGGTCACGGGCTAGCGTAAATGCTGCTAAGTCCATCACCTTTAATTCTTTTTCTAACACTTCACTGTAAGTAAGGTTGTGGTAAAGCTCTGCTTCTGGGTTCTTAACAGGGTCATCTGAGTAAATCCCGTCAACTTTGGTGGCTTTAATCACCGCGTCAGCTTCGATTTCAATACCGCGTAAACACGCTGCTGAATCGGTAGTGAAGAACGGGTTACCCGTACCGGCACTAAAAATTACTACGCGGCCAGACTTCAATAAGCTAATCGCCTCTGCCCAGTTGTATGTGTCACAAACACCCGCTAAATCAATGGCCGACATCAAACGAGCATTTACAAAAGCACGGTGAAGTGCATCGCGCATTGCCAAGCCGTTCATCACGGTAGCTAGCATACCCATTTGGTCGCCAACTACGCGGTTCATCCCTGCGTCTGCAAGGCCTGCACCGCGGAACAAGTTACCACCACCGATAACAAGACCTACTTGGATACCCATTTCAACCAGTTCTTTAATTTCTTGCGCCATGCGATCTAAGATCTTTGGATCAATACCAAAGCCTTCATCGCCCATTAAGGCTTCACCACTAAGTTTTAACAAAATTCTACGATAAACAGGTTTCGGGTTGGTGCTCATATATATTTTCCTATTGATAAAAGTCAGCCTTTTAGGCCTAACTTAGGCCGTCGATATTCTACTCGCTTTTTTTTACTATCTAAAGGGTAATGTAAAAATAACTTGTTGTTCGCTGTAAAAATAGCCGAATACCCCTGCTAATAAATTCTCTCTAGGACAATATAGTAATTATTTTACTATTTATTTCTTACTGTTAGTTCAGCATGAATCTATTTATGTATACTTGGCTATTTATTGACTACTTGCTATGTTTAGCGTTGGTCTATGGGTCAATAAATATGTTCGTTCATTCCTAACAGTGTAAGGAAAACACATGAAGAAAGAAATTTATCGATGCGCTTGTTGTAGCCCTGATTTTGGCGCACTTTTTAAAACAAATAACATTGTTTCGAAGCTTTCAGTTGCTAGCTTATCTAAAGTAGCTGCTACTCAAACTAGCCAATACAAAACCATTGATAGACGAACTTTCCTAAAAGGCAGCATGGTCGCAGGTACCGCTTTATTTTTACCTAGTATTCCCTCATGTAGTCCAGTTGTTGAACAACAAACCACAGTCTTTACCGGAGGCACAATACTGACCGTCGACACCGAATTTTCACAAGCTGAAGCCATGGCGATTCGCGGGAATAAAATTATTGCTGTAGGTGCAAAAGACAAGGTACTTGCTAGCGCAGGTGCTAATGTCAAGGTTGTAGAGTTGCATGGTAAAACCATGCTACCGGGTTTTATTGATCCCCATACCCATGTTGTCGCTGGTTCAATCGTCGACGATATTATGGAATACGTTGGGATGGCACGTTTTGATGCGGTTGACCAAGTTTTAGCACACTTAACTATGCTAGCCCAACAAAAAGCTGAGGGTGAGTGGATAGTTGCACGTAACTTTGACCCTTCAATTCAGACGGGGTTAGATGAATTAACTTTTAAAGAACTCGACGCGATATCGACACAGCACCCAATTTTCGTACTTAATGCGTCAGGCCACTTAGCTTATGCCAACTCAAAAGCGTTTGAAGTCGCCGGTATCCCAGACGATATCAAAAATCCCCTAGGTGCCGAGTTTGTTCGAAATAAACAGGGCCAGCTAACAGGCGTTATCAAGAATAACATAGCCTTTTTACAAGTCGTGGGGGCTTACCCTGCACTTGCAGAGGCAGATCCAACCAATGCATTAATTAATTTACTCAAGAAGTGGAGCCAATACGGGTTAACAACGGTTAGCGAACTATCACTCGGTGCGTTATCACAGTCCCCGGCTGATCACAGTGTCATGGAAGCGGCTGCACGCACAGGTAAACTTGCTGCCCGTATCCGCGCTTATCCCTTTTATTCCATTGGTGAAGAGGCGTGGGATGATGCGAACGTTACGCCACAACGAGGTGATGCCCTAGCACGAGTCGCTGGCTATAAATTTGTCGCCGATGGCTCAAATCAAGGCTATACCGGGTTACAAAGAGCACCCTATTTAAATTCCGATAGCCACGGTTTGGCATATATGTCAACGGAAGAGCTAACGACTAGAGCCATTGAGCGCGCACAAAAAGGCTGGCAACTGGCAATTCACGGCAATGGAGATGCCGCTATCGATAATATTCTCGACGTCTGCCAAGCCATGCGTGACGCCGGCGTTGATATGAAGAATGTTCGCACGAGAATTGAACACTGCTCAATACTACACAATGATCAAATTCAACGTATGAAAGCGCTAGATGTATCAGCAAGTTTTCTAATTGGCCACGTTCATTACTGGGGAGTAGCAATGCGTGATGAAGTCTTTGGTGAAGAAAAAGCCACCCTTCTCGATCGTTGTAATAGCTTAGAAAAGGCCGGTGTCGGTTTTACTTTGCACTCAGACTTTATGGTAACAGACCCTGTACCGCTTCACATGATAGAAATGGCAGTTACCCGAAAAACGCGGAAGGAGCCCGATTACGTGCTTGCACCTAATGAACGAATTAGCGTTGAGAGCGCTATTCGCGCGATAACTTCAGAAGCTGCTTGGCAACTTTTTTCAGAACACGAAATAGGTAGCCTCGAAGTTGGCAAGCTGGCTGATATGGTTATTTTAGCAAACGACCCACGCAAAGTTGCACCCGATGAGATCAAAAATATTAAGGTATTAGAAACCTGGATGGACGGCAAACAAGTTTATCAAGCGTAGTGAGGCCATCGAAGTGCAGCAATAAACCTGCTATGGCTATTTTTATTGAAAAAATAAAATAAATATCGACCCTAATCTAAGCGAGATGTATATTTTCTCCACAGCGTTTTAGCGCGCCTATTATGCTGGTAAATTAACTCCTAATGCGCAGCCACCCTATTCTTGTGCGCAAACAGGCCGATAGTGTTTTAGCAGAGGTCACAATGGACGATGATATTTTAATCGAAAGCTCAGAGCACAAACTCAATTTGCGCAATCTTGAACTGAGCGATTACCACAACTTAAAAGAAATCATGGATCTACTCTACCCAGATATGGGTGGCGCTTGGCCAGAGAAAAAGTTTAGGTCGCAACTTAACAATTTTCCTGAAGGGCAAATATGTATTGAAGATCACGGCAAAGTAGTGGCAGCCGCCTTTTCCCTGATCGTTGATTATGACAAATTTGGCGATCATCACACCTATGATGAAATCACCGGAGATGCCTACCTCACCACCCACGATCCGCTTGGCGATGTGCTTTATGGCGCGGAAGTTGTTGTCCATCCAGATTATCAAGGTATGCGTTTAGGGCGCCGGCTTTATGAAGCGCGCAAAGAGTTGTGCCAAAATTTAAACCTCAAGTCGATTGTTGCGGGCGGCCGAATTCCAAACTACCAGCATCACGCGGATAAAATGTCGCCGCAAAAATATATTGAATTAGTAAAAAAGAAAGAGATCTACGATCCCATTTTAACCTTTCAATTATCTAACGACTTTGAAGTGCGCCGCGTTCTCAATGAATACTTGCCAGAAGATAAAGAGTCAAAAGGTTATGCCACCTTGCTCGAGTGGACGAACCTGTACTATGAAAGTGATAAATCACCGCTGTTTGGCGCCGTGAAGAAAACCGCGCGCGTTGGTTGTGTGCAATGGCAAATGCGGCCACTTGGCTCGGTCGATGAACTTATTCAGCAGGTCGAATTTTTTATTGACGCGCTCTCTGATTATCAATGTGATTTAACGCTATTACCGGAGTTTTTTAACGCGCCATTAATGGGGATTGAAAAACACCAAAGCTCAATTGACTCAATTAAAGCACTAGCAGAGTTTTCGGCGGATATTATCGAAGCAATATCTCACCTTGCGGTGACTTATAACATCAATATTATTGCCGGCTCACTGCCGTTAATTGAAGATAAACAGCTTTACAATGTTTCCTATTTTTGTCGCCGCGATGGCACGATTGAATCGCAATATAAAATCCATCCTACACCTCATGAAAAGAGTGCTTGGATCATGCAAGGCGGTAACCAACTCAATGTTTTTGATACCGATTTCGGCAAAATTGGCATTTTGATTTGTTACGACATTGAGTTTCCTGAACTTGCTCGCTTGCAATCTGAACAAGGCATGCAAATTCTATTTGTTCCGTTTTGGACCGATACCAAAAATGCCTATTTGAGGGTGCGTTGTTGTGCCCAAGCTCGAGCGATTGAAAATGAGTGCTATGTTGCCATCTCAGGGAGTGTTGGTAATTTACCTAATGTTGACGGCGCCGATATTCAATATGCGCAATCGGCCGTATTTTCACCGTCAGATTTTTCATTCCCGCACGATGCGATCATGGCGGAAACAACACCTAATACCGAGATGACCTTGATCGTTGATCTCGACTTAGAAAAACTCAACACTTTGCAAAATCAAGGTTCGGTGCGCAACTATCTCGACAGACGCCGCGATTTATACCGCATCAACTGGTTGGGCGATAAAGATTAAAAAACTGCCCGTTTATTTTAGTGAGTAGACATGGATGTATACTCACTCGATGTTATCAAACATTGGTTTTATCGCAATTTGCGATCTTTAGTCGAGTTTACTTCGCTCAGTAAAAGTAACGATTAGGCCGAAATGGAAGCTGACTATTATTTTTTATTAATTAGGTATCAACCAACAATTGCAATTTTTATCAACCTCACCATTGAGCTCATTTAATACAATCCGATCAATGATTTGTAGCATTCTTGCAGCCATCAATGAAAAATTGTCTTCTCCGTCTCTGTCTGGCGTGTAGTCGGGAAAGTTTCGACGTGTTCTATGTATCCAATAATCTTCAGATACAGAAGTGAGGTTAAACGCATCAATAACACCTTGGTGACCGTACATAAAACCTAATAAACCACCCCAAGTCGCGGTTGGATTGTCAGCATCCCAACCGACTAAACTACCAATTTTTATCGTCTTTTTGATATCGCCTTGGCCATAAAAAAGACTCACTAAACTGGCTGCAAAATTTATCCCTGCCTCAAAGGGATCACCATAGTGATAACCATCGTGTTCAGTTAGTTGATATCTGTGATAAACGAAGTCTCTCGTTGACTCCCAATCGTCGATATTCGGATTTGCTTTATAGTGAGCCCAAATCGCATCAAACATTTTAGCTGGATACAACTCGTCACTGAGCTGATGCCTTGCTTCCAGGGCGATACTCTCTATTTGCTCTGCTCTTGGTTTCGCATGGTCTACCGCGCTGGCAAGCGCGTGCATGGCGACATAATAATTAGCTATTTCTGCCGCCTCACCACTAGCAGAGACACTGATCGGTAAGGCACTAATCTTTTTAGCTATGGCGACATTGGTTGGCGACAACAAGCCAAACACTTCAGTAGTAAGCTGAGCGTCTATCATCTGAGACTTACGATTATTTTTCGCCAAGGATGTCTCAGGCGGTAACAATCCCTGCTGCATCAACTCATATGCTCGTTGGTTTGACTCCCACAAAAAGTTTTCTTTTTGTGGCTTGCTGTCGGGGAATTTTTTATATAGCGGTGCGTCGACTTCGCTGTAGATATGGTTAAGCCATCCTGCTTGGATTTGTTTTGCGCTAAGCATAGTGACTTGGTGTTGGCTTAATAGATGCAGATAGATATATTCAATGTCGGTATCATCATCTGAGCCCCAAACACTCAATTCGGGTTCAATATAAAAGTCTATCACGTTACTGTGTGGAACATACTCGCCCCAAATAGCTTTTAAGTCACGCGTTTGCCAATCATCGTCGGTATAGAATGGCATCGTTTCAGGCGTACCTACTTTATCCATTTCGGTAATTAAGCCCGTCCAATTAGCAATATTTTGACCTAACCAAAAGCCTTTAAGCTGTTGTTCGTATTTCGCTTTATTAATGGTGAAATAACGTTCAGCACCTGTTTGATTTTTTGCTACCTGTGCTGGTAAAAAACGAGGATAAAAGCTTAACCCAAGCATCAATGAGATTAACCATAGTTTATTGTGTTTTAAGCTAATCATTTTTAACCAACTCAAAGGTTTTAGTTAACCTAATATCGTCCAATGAACTACCTAACCGCACTTCAAACTCACCTGCTTCAGCTAACCAATTATTGGATTTAACATCCCAAAATGATAAATCTCTGCTGGTCAAATCAATTGCAACCTCTTTGCTTTGACCAGGCTGTAAAAAGACTTTAACAAACCCTTTTAGCTCATTTTCAGGTCTTTCAACACTCGATAATTTATCATGTAGATACAGTTGGACAACTTCAGCGCCAGCGCGTTTGCCTATATTCTTAACAGTTACAAACACAGTTTGTTTAGCCGAAGGCTCGATTTTGTCACTTAATAATTTCAAGTTACTGTATTGAAACTGAGTATAAGATAAGCCATGACCAAAACTAAAGATCGGTTTGATCGCTTGTTGTTCAAACCACCGATAACCAATAAAGACACCTTCTTTATAGAAAGCATCGGTGGCGTTGTAATCATTGAGCATTATCGGCGCAGTATGTTCAAGTTTTGCAGGCAAAGTGATTGGCATTTTGCCCGACGGGTTAGTATTTCCAAGGAGCATATCGGCAAAGGCATTGCCAGCTTCCATACCGCCGTACCAACCCCAGACAATCGTATTAGCATGGTCAGCCCAAGGCATTTCAACGGCTGAACCTGCGACTAAAAAGACAATCGTGTTAGGGTTAACTTCAAGTAACTTACTGATGACTTCATCTTGAACACCTGGCAGTTTCATATCGGTGCGGTCTATCGCTTCACGATCATCAGCATGAGAAAGACCGCCAAAATAAATCACTGCATCCGCATTTTTTGCCGCGTTCAAGTAAGTCGCTTGGTCAGTAAATAAATCATTAGGGGCGTCCCAGCCGAGGGTAAACTCACCTTGGCCTGAATACTTGATTTCAAAGGTATAAATTTCGCCGGCATTCAAGTCGATATCACCAATCACCTCAGTTATTATGTTAGTTTCACTAACTAACGCTACCTCGCCATTAACACGCAATTCAAACGCGCCGTTAACATTGGCTTTTAGCACATGCTTGCCCGTTGACATTGGTTTGATTTCGCTCGTCATTTTAACAAATTCATCCGCACTAGAGCGCGTTTGGTATTGTGCGTTAACGATCCAATTCTCCTCAACCGCTTTTGAGAATGATTGATCGGTATATCGAACCAAAGCCCATGCGGGCGTTCCTGTCCAATGTTTACTTGCAATATAATCTGCCGCAATTGGCATCAGTTTACTCGAGCGCGCTCGCATCACTTGAATAGTAACGTCGCTACCAAGCGCCTGTTTAAGACCTTGTAATGGCGTTATTTCATAAGGTGTTTTTACTTCTGAAGAGCCACCGCCTAAAGCATGTACGCGATTTGCATTTGGCCCTAAGATCAGTACGTTCTGTAATTTGGGCTTTTCAAGTGGTAAAACGTTTGCTTCATTCTTTAGTAAAACAATTCCCTCACTTGCTATTTTACGTGCCGCTAGCTGATGCTCCTTAGTGTTTCTGGCGCCTTTTAAACGCTTCTCATCCATCAAACCGACGCGAAACATCAATCTTAAAATGCGTTTAACTTTGTCATCTAATACGGTTTCAGGAATTTTTCCTTGATTAATTTGCGTTAACAGTGGCTTGGCAAAAAAGTAATCATCATAGCTTTCAACATTAGTGCCCATTTCTAGATCCAAGCCATTCATCGCCGCTTCATAGGTATTAATATCAACATTCCAGTCGGTCAGTAACACACCATCAAAGCCCCATTGGCCTTTCAATATCTTTTTAACGAGGTGTTTAGATTGATTGGTATTGGTGCCGTAATATTGATTATACGCTCCCATAATCGAATAAATGCCACCGTGTTTTACCGCCGCCTCAAAAGCGGGCAAATAAATCTCTCTTAGGGTACGCTCATCGGGCTGAGCATTAACACCAATTCGATTTAGCTCTTGAGTATTTAATGCATAGTGTTTTGCATTGGCTGCGACGTCTTGTGATTGAATACCTTTAACAACAGGAACAACTAAACTCGCCGCTAAAAAAGGGTCTTCGCCCATGTACTCAAAATTTCGCCCATACAGCGGAAGCCTTGCTAAATTAACCCCTGGCCCGAGGATAATATCTTTTTTCCGATCTCTTGCCTCTGCCCCTAGCACCTCACCATGGAGCTTAGCCATGTCAACATTCCAACTTGCTGCAACTGAAGTTAAATGTGGCAAGTAGGTTGAGTAATCGTCATCCCACCCCGCAGGCGCCCAGCTGTCGCGTTCAATTTGATAGCGAACCCCATGAGGACCATCAGACAGCCACAGTTCGGGTAGCCCAATACGCTCAATAGCATTGACATGAAACTTACCACTGGCGTGTACCAATGACACTTTTTCTTTCAATGATAATTGACTTAAAACGCGTTCAACATTTTCTTCAACGTGCTTTAATCTTAACTGCTGGTGCTCACTTAAGTGGCTCAGATCTGGCTGAGCCTGGGATTTAAAAGCAACCACGCTTGCCAGTGCAACAATATATACTTTGGTCTTCATTGGCATTTTAACCTTATTATTTGTTACTTAACTAACTTGAGCCGACCAAATACATCGGCAGTTTTATAACCTAAATTTTTATCACCATTAATCGGTTTGATAGCATGAGATCCCATAAAATGTTCACGTTCACTCGAACCGTCGTTATCGCAGTAGGCCAACATAAAGCCCAAGGTTTTATTTTCGCTCAGCGTTACTCTTGAATCGGTATTCGTGTTGGGTAAAAATTTATCGTTGTGGATCTCAATGGCCACCTCCCAAATGACCTCATGCGGTGCTTCTGATTGTCTTTGCCAAACACTATTGACGTGCTCGTTAAGTAGGATAAATTCTGCCTCGCCGTTTTTTTCTGAACCAATATCAACGGCCTGATTATCAAGGGCAATGTGATAGGCAAAAGCATTAAAGTTAAACTGGTGTTCGCCACCTGAGTTATCTTCATCGAGAAACACTTCAAGACAATCGTCATCCCAATAGCGCTCTAAAGGGTTGGCAAATTGATCAAATAAAATATCGTCAGTAATTTTTGCCGCTAGATATAAATATTGCTCATCCCACAAGAGTTTATATTGCCCTGAAAAGTCCTCAGGTGTAGGTACTGTGCCAACAATATGATGTTCTAGTTTGTGCCACGTGGCTTGTTGCCACGCATTTTCTGTTAACTGGCCATCGATGTTTATCGGTGTTTGGCTATAGGGCACGTCTTGTGCCATAACAGTCAAACTCATGCTACCGCTGACGCTGAGTGTTAAATACAAAGGCAAAAGTGACTTAGGATATTTCATTGTTTATTATTCTCTTGATGACTCGTTGGTTAATCGACTCACTGGCTTATCTGACGATTTAATCACTGCCAGAGCACGATCAACCTGCTCATGGGTTGTTAGATCTATGGGTATTGTCGTTATATTCGTTTCGTCAGCATTAATTGGTTCAAATAACTTTAACTGGCTGTTAAGCATGTCACTTGATGCAAAGTGCCCTTGCCTATTGCCCAACCTCGAACTTATCAGCGCACGATCACCTGTTAACAATAAACCAAGGCTATTTGGCTTAATCGCCATTAACTGTTTTCGCTGCTGCGAAATTAAGCCTGAATAAGCAACAACACAGGTGTTATTTTGCTGGCTATCTAAGTGTTTCGCGAGCCTTGCTAACCATTGCTGGCGCATATTGGTATCGATACTTTGTCCTGTCGCCATCACGGCTTTCGCTGCATCACTGTGAAAGTCGTCGGCGTCTATGTATTGTCCATGAAGAGCGCAAGCAAGTGCATGAGCCAACGTTGACTTACCCGTACCGCTCACCCCCATAACAAATATTAGCCGTACGTTATTCAAGCGTGCTCCTCGGTAAATGAACAGTTAAGCGATAATGCTGGCCACTGCGAATACCGGTTATCTCTGCCTGATTAAGTAATTGGTCATCAAGCCAATAACTTGGTGTATCGATATCTTTTTTCAGGTATTCAAAATCAATTTGCGCACCGAGAAATAGCCTACTACCCGACAGCTTTGTGAGTTGCTTAGGTAACTTAGGTTGTATCAACAACCGGCCTTGCTGACCTTTAAGCCCACACAATTCCTCAACAATACAGCGATAAAACCAAGCAACAGTGCCAGTGTTAAACAAATGGCTTGATTTACCGGCATAGTCAGGCAACTGATAATAGGCGCCGCGATAATAGTTAGGAATAAAGCTCGGCAACTGGCCGCGCAATAGCTGATCACACTCATTAGGGAGCATTTTTGCCAGCACCGAAAAAGCTAAATCGCTTTCGCCAACTTGATACAAACTATAGGCGTAAAACACCGCTGCGTGATTGTACACCGAACCATTTTCAGCAATACCTGCTGACTTTTGGCAAATTCTACCTATGCCTTCATCCATTTTGGTGTAGCTTGGCGCTAGCATCATTACACCATAAGGGGTATCAAGTTGTCTTTGCACTTCATTAAGTAAGCTGTATTTTTTGGCTGGGGTAGTTGCATTGGCAAGTAATGCCCAGCTTTGTGGGTTGAGATAAATTCGCCCTTGTTGATCGGTTTTCACACCAAAAGCGCGGCCATCGTCGTTGATCCCACGAGCATACCAATCACCGTCCCAGCAGTGTGTATTAACTGAGTCATTGAGCTTTTGTTTCGCTACTTTTAACTTTGTAATTTGCTCTGTCAATGAGTGCTGCAACTCAGTTGGCAAATACAACGTTAAAATAGCCAACAAACAGTCAATACTATAGGCGGTTGCTAGCGTAAGCCATGTCGATACGCCCTTACCTTTATGACCGACCATATTCATCGGATCACACCAATCGCCTTGCTCGATATAGCAAAGGCCGCGTTCATCTCGCTTTGATAATAAATAATCAATGGCTTTAAGCAAATGCTGATAGACCGGCTGAGCGTGAATACTGTCTGAAAAGCCAATCAACTCAGTCAGTAAACTTGCATCATTGGTTTCATCGAGATAGCAAAGTAAACAAATACTCAACCAAGCACTGTGATCGCTATGCGGTACTTGATTGATATATTTCAATTTGGCATTTGAGTTGAGTAAAATACCGTCGGGCAGCTCGCCTGAGCTTGCTTGTTGTGTCATTGCTAAAACAAACGCAGATCGCGCTTGTTTTGGCACTAAAAAACCAACCCCCATATTATCTTGTAAATAATTACGCGTTTGCGGATCTGTGGTCAGCCGATTAGTTGTGCCGTGCATATCAATTTGGCGAGGCAGCCAATCATTAACAAAGCTAAACAGGCGCTGATTACCTGCACTCAAATATTGCGGATTAACCTTAATACAAGGGCTAAACTTAGCTTGCTCAATACTAGCGTTTGTCGATGAAAAGTGCTGATCCTTTATCGCGCTAATTTCATCAAGATCTTTAGCCGCGCCAAAATACCAGGTGTTGTCAAATTGCTCACCAACCTTTAACTGCAATTGATATTGCATACAGGCACAAGCCACTTGGTAATGGCTACCAAGGTTATCGAGTTTAGGCTTTGCTAAGGCGTCGGGGTTCGCTAAACCGCCTTCACCTTCAAACAATTGCTGATTGGCTAACCAAGCATCTGGTGCTTTGTCACTTAACAAAAACGTTGAGTCTTTGAGCTCTTGATTTTCATAGTATTGCGAAACTTTTTGATATGGCGTTATCGCGCTTGCTACGATTGCGTTAAGTTCATCTACATAACGCGCACTTTGATTCATCCACGACTGATAACCAACTGTGAAATAAGGATATAAGCTCAACGACTGCTCGCGTTCACTTTGGTTAATAATGCTAAGTTGCCAACGCTCAGCAATATATTGCTCGCTCAATTCGACGCGTATTTCTATTTCAAGGCCGTTGTGTTTAAACTGCCACGCAATAGCGTCTTGCTGTTGTTGAAAAATAAACTTGTCAACTTGCTTACGACAAGGCTCATAGGGTAGAGAAATCAGCTCGCCAGTATCGTTATCTTTTAGGTAAAAAAAGCGTCCCGGGTGATGGGCGTAATAATGATGCTCTGGCTGAATAAAGGTCGTCGCTTCAAGGTTAGGCGCAAAGCTATATTTACTCGGTTCAGGCTGCATAAACTGGCCAATGGCATAACCTCGGCAGTTAACTTGCAATAGCATATGCGGGTTGTACAAATAACCATTAGCGTTGGGCATCAATAATGGACTATTGACACTGACACTATCTGGATTAATTGAAACTATAGGCTCAGGTTTGATATCTTTAGCCATGTACAGCTCCTCCCTGACTATTGTCATCGTCTTGGTCAAATATTTCTTGTTGCAATTGTGCGACCCTTTCATCAGAGAGTGGATAAAAGCTAATAATTGCCACGGCAATTACCGCAAATACACCGGGTATAATGGTCATCAGTAAGACAATACCTTGATTGGACTGAGCAGTTTGTGCTTGGTTGGCAACATACCCCATTGAGGCGAGTAAATAACCGATCATAGCACCAGCTAATGCGCCACCGAGTTTTTGTGAAAAGGCTGCTGCTGAAAACACCATAGCCGTTGCACGCCGGCCGGTGCGCCATTGAGAGTAATCGGCAGTATCGGCGTACATTGAAAAGACTAACGGTGATTTTGGCCCCAAGAAAAAACCGATCAGCGCTTGAGTGACAAACATCAATTCAATTTGATTTTTATCGATAAAGTAAAAGGCAATCGACAAAACGCCGACTAAGCTCATCAACAACAAGAGCAAGGTCTTTTTGTCGAAGTAGCGCATCATCACTGGTGTACTCGCAGCACCAATAGCTAACGCGATCAAATACGTCATCGAAAAGCTACCAATCAAGTCTGGTCGCTCGACAAAATATTTAAAATAAAAGGTGCCGGTTGATGCCCGAAGCGAAATGGTCATCATGATCACCAACGCCAAGATAAATAACACTAACCAAGGTTTGTTTTGGCCGAGATCCTTAATATCCTGAGCAACACTGGTTTGTTGATTTTTTGGTGGTGAAATGCGCTCTTTGGTTGCCAAAAAAGTGGTGATAAACAAAATGCCTGCAATAACGCCATAAAGCGCCATCGTTAACTGCCAGCCAGCTTGCTCATTGCCTTGGCCAAATACTGATACCAACTCAGGTGTGATATAAGCGACCAAACTGCCACCAGAAAATGCGCCAATAAAACGAAAGCTGGTTAATGAAGTACGCTCTTTGGCGTCGGCTGTAATCACTCCTAATAAAGCGCCATATGGTACGTTGATAAAGGTGTACGCGAGCATCATAAAAATATAGGTGGCATAAGCCCAGATAACTTTACCGTTATCGCTAAGATCTGGCACGGTAAAGGTCAACACGCCAGCCGCTGCAATGGGAATGATACCCCAGATCAAATACGGCCGAAACTTACCAAATCGCGTGGTTGTTCTATCGGCAATGGCTCCCATCAAGGGATCGGAAAAGGCATCAATGATCCGAGTTACTAGCATCATAGTGCCAACAACAGCAGGTGGTAAGCCAAACACATCGGTATAGAAAATAAATAAGAAAACATCGAATACCCGCCAGTAAAAATTTGACGCGACATCGCCACAGGCATAACCCAGTTTTTCTTTAATCGATAAGCGGTGGGAGGAAGACACACTCGACATAGCTAATTCCTTTTAAATTATTAGCAATTATTATTGTTACTCGACTGATTAGCTTCCCCACCGACACTAATCAATCAGCACTCAACCAAAAATGTAAGCGCTTTCAAATGAGTTATAAAAAGGTTAACTGCTGACTAAAAAAAACACAAGCATTTTATTAGCTCATCTGTATTGAGTAAGTTAGTCTTTCAGGCAATATAGCGTGTGATAGCGCTAAAAATAAAAAACCACGACTAGGTCGTGGTTTTCTCATACAGATATTTGACTATCAATTAGCTGTTTGCAATACGCTCGGCTACAACGGCTAATGCCATATCAATACGCGCTAACACTTTTTCTTTTGGCAATAAAGCAAGTGTGATATCTAGCGACGGCGAGTTACCAGCACCTGTTGCAGCAACGCGAAGTGGCATCCCCACTTTACCCATGCCAACTTCTAACTCAGCAGCAGTTGCATTAATCGCTTCGTGAATGGCTTCTGGCTGCCAGTTCTCTAATGCCGCTAACTTATCTTTTACTAACGCTAATGGCTCTTGAGCTACGCCGCGCAAGTGTTTTTTCGCGGCAGCGGCGTCAAACTCTGTGAAATCTTGGTAGAAGTAGCTTGAGATTTGCGCCATTTCTTTTAGCGTTTTTACCCGATCCGCTTGTACTTTAACGATTTCTTCTAACGCTGGGCCATTAGATGTATCAATACCTTGATCCGCCATGTGCCATGCTAAATGCTTAGCCACATAGCTTGGCGCCATTGTTTTCATGTAATGTTGGTTAACCCAAATCAGCTTATCTGTATTAAATGCAGACGGCGCACGGTTACAACCTGATAAGTCGAATAACTCAATCATTTCCTCAATTGAGAAAATTTCTTGATCGCCGTGTGACCATCCTAAACGCACTAAGTAGTTTAATAATGCTTCTGGTAAGTAGCCGTCATCGCGATATTGCATAACGCTTACTGCGCCATGACGCTTAGATAAGCGTTTACCGTCATCGCCTAAAATCATTGGAATGTGGGCATAAACAGGAATTTCAGCACCTAGTGCTTTTAAGATATTAATTTGCTTAGGTGTATTCGAGATATGATCGTCACCGCGAACCACGTGCGTGACTTTCATATCCCAGTCGTCAACCACTACAGTTAAGTTGTATGTCGGGCTACCGTCAGAGCGGGCAATAATTAAGTCGTCTAACTGTTGGTTGCTAATCGTAATGTCGCCTTTAACCACATCATTGATTACCACCTCACCGTCTAGCGGGTTTTTAAAGCGGATAACATAAGGCTTGTCTTCAGGGTAATCAGTGCGATCGCGCCACATGCCGTTGTATTTTTCAATTTCACCTTTAGCTTTGGCTTCTTCGCGCATTGCTTCAACTTCTTCGGGTGTACAGTAACAACGGTAAGCGTGGCCAGACGTTAATAGCTGAGCAATGACTTCTTTGTAACGATCGAAACGTTGTGTTTGGTAGTACGGGCCTTTATTCCAATCAAGGTTTAACCAGTTCATGCCGTCTAAAATAGCATCTACAGATTCTTGCGTTGAGCGCTCTAGGTCAGTGTCTTCAATACGTAAGATGAAGTCACCGCCATTTTTCTTCGCGTATAACCAGCTGTAAAGTGCCGTACGAGCACCACCAACGTGTAAATAGCCTGTTGGGCTTGGGGCAAATCGAGTCGTTAATGTCATATCTTGCTCACAAAGTAAGTGTAATAAGCCACACGCTTATTAATAAATAGGGATAAAATTTGGGCGCTATTTTAACAAGCAATTAAAATGAATACAGCTTTATCTAGCGATTGTTTTAAATACGTAGATAAAACAAACAAAATGTTGAAAATTAAAGCGAACACACACTTTTTCAAAAAAAATATCGGTATTTTGTTGACAGCTTTTTACGACCACCTATAATACGCCCCCACAGAGACGGACGATTAGCTCAGTTGGGAGAGCACCGCCCTTACAAGGCGGGGTCACTGGTTCAAGCCCAGTATCGTCCACCACTATTTTAAATAGTGCAAGGTCATTCAAAGACTCTCTGTAAAGAAAGATTATTTCTTATTGGACGATTAGCTCAGTTGGGAGAGCACCGCCCTTACAAGGCGGGGTCACTGGTTCAAGCCCAGTATCGTCCACCACTATTTTTGATAGTGTACGGTAGATTGATAACGATTAGCTAAGGGTGAGCACCTTCTGCTCTTTACAATGCCCGAGCCAATCACTGGTATAAAGCCCAGTATCGTCCACCACTAAGATAATAATGTTGAATTTGGACGATTAGCTCAGTTGGGAGAGCACCGCCCTTACAAGGCGGGGGTCACTGGTTCAAGCCCAGTATCGTCCACCAATTCAAAACTCTATTTGCATATCGCACTGGACGATTAGCTCAGTTGGGAGAGCACCGCCCTTACAAGGCGGGGGTCACTGGTTCAAGCCCAGTATCGTCCACCACCACTTCTTAGTCCTTAAATCCAAAGATATACGTTTGTAAAAGCGGTGTGAGCACCTTATGCTCTTTACAATGCCCGAGCCAATCACTGGTTCAAGCCCCTGTCTCAGTAAAAGCGTCCACCACTTCTTTTAAAGCATCAACTTCTTTCAATTAAAGTAAAAAACCATTGGTTGAAACCCGCGATACCCACAATGCTAATTGTAAAACGCTATGATCCTTGCTTATAGCTATTTCGTAATCTAAAAATATTCAAGGCAACAAAAGACTAAAGCGACCTATTACCGCTAGAAGGGATCAGGATGAAAAAAACAATAACGTTATGTTTTCTATTACTTACACAAAGCTTGCTATCTAACAGTGCTATCGCTCAAGAAGACAAAACCCCGTTAGTACCACTACCATCGGTTGATGATTTCACCAAAGGCGAAAATGGCTGGGCTTTTGGTCTAGGTTTAGGCGTTGAGTATGAAGCGGCATATGAAGGCTCAGATGAATATGGCTTCGAAGTTGATCCTGCAGGCGCGGTGCAATGGCGCAGTGGTGATAATATTTTTTACTGGGCTGGTGAAGCATTAGGTTGGCGAGGCCTTCGAGATAACCGTTGGTTAGTCGATGTTGCAATAGGGTTCGACGAAGGTCGAGAAGAGAGTGACTCTGACGACGGCCATTTAGATGGTTTAGGTGACGGTGAAGAAGGTATGGAATTAGTCATGCAGCTAAGACACACCTTCGACGACAACTGGCGCTACTGGGTTGATGGTAGAATTGTTGTTACTGAAAACGGTAATCTAGGATTACTTGGTATGGGTAAGCGCTTTGGCGAAAAAAACGATGGTAGCGGGCACGAAATTGCGCTTGCAGTAGTCTATCACGACAGTGATTATGCCAATAAAGATTTTGGCATTGATGCCGACCAAGCGGCAGCATCAGGTTTGCCAGAAACCAACCTCAGTGGTGGTTTTCGCTCCGTCGGGCTCAATTACAACTATCGTCACTACCTTAACGATAACTGGCAAATTTTTGGCGAAGCAGTTTATGAACAATACTTGGGTGATATCAAAGATAGTCCGATTGCCCGTAACGATTACGAAGCGGAAATCGGGCTAGGTGTGATCTACGTTTTCTAACGTACCTGACTCTCTTGTAGCAAGGTTGTTTATGTTTGATGACGCTCACAGATAAACAACCTCGCCCATCATTTAATACTTCCAGCCAAAATCATGTACAACAATCACTCATGAGTACAAGGCTCAACCTAGCCTCTTTTAAATACGCCTTACATACAAATGATAATAATTTTCATTTAACTAAAAATAAGATATATTAGCGCCAAGTTCAATTTAGATAGACAATTCACTAGCCTTCACCTGATATTAGGAATAAAAATGAATAAACTTAGTTTGCTGACCGCAATAATCGCATTTACCGTTTCTGCATTTTCACAGGCGAACACTGCGAATGATTGGGATAGATATGAAAATCTTGCCACTACTATTGCCGTGAAAATCAATAGTGCCCCGCTTGCCCAGTTGACTCAACAAAGTATTGAACTCGTTGAGATTTCAACCAAAATCATACCTAGCTTTATCGCTAAACACCCTGTTTGTAAAAACTACTTAACAGCTGCACTTGAAGCGTCAACGACGATGACATCGTTATCAATAGAGGAAATAGAGCGAGACTACCACAGCGATGGTAAATTACCGCCAATGAAATCAGCATCGTGTTATCACGCTAAAGACTTACTTGTTCACCCTGCAACTATGGCAGTAATTGGTAAAACTCAGCCAGATTCAGCACAGACGCGCCAACAGATTCACCGTGAATTGGCGGAAGTATTAGAGCACTTTAATCAAGTAAAGATGGCAACGGTGCTTTAAAAGCAAAAAAGCCAACGGTTTGACCCGTTGGCTTAATTTCGACAAAAAATGCGCTATCTAGTCTTTGAACATATCGCGAGCAATAATTAACTTCATAATTTCTGATGTACCGGCAAAAATTCGAGTAATACGGGAGTCTTTGTAAAGGTGACAAATTGGGTATTCTTCCATGTACCCTGCTCCACCATGCAACTGCACGCCTTCGTCTGCGACATCACAAAGAAGTTCGCTCGATAACAACTTAGCACTAGAAGCATCTTCTGAGGTTGCATGACCTTGGTTAATTGCTATTGATAACTGATCACACAATGCAGTTATCGCATCTAATCGCGCTTTCAAATCGGCAAGTTTAAATTGGGTATTTTGAAATTGAGCAACCGATTTACCAAACGCTTTGCGCTCTTTGACAAACTCGACGGTTAAATCTAAGCCGTATTGAGCAAGCCCAATATTCCACATCGCACAGCTCAACCTTTCTTTGGCTAGACCAGCCATAAGATATTTAAAACCTTCACCCTCAACACCAATCAAGTTTTCTTTGGGTACTTTAACATTGTCGAAAAACAGCTCTGCTGTATCTTGTGATTTCATGCCCATTTTCTTGAGATTCGCACCGCGAATAAAGCCATCAAAATTGGCTTCAACAGCAAACAAGCTAATTGCATGAGGAATATCGGGGTTGGTCCTAGCCGCTACAACAAATAGATCGCCACAAATCCCATTAGAAATGTAGGTTTTATTACCGTTAAGTAAATAATGATCTCCTTGATCTACCGCTGTTGTTCGCATCCCTGCCACATCGCTCCCAGCATCGGGCTCTGTCATCGCTATACCAAGGATAAGCTCACCGGTTACTGAGCCCGGTATATATTTTTGTTGTAACGTTTCACTGCCATTTGCCAGAATAAAGGGCGCAACAATTGATGTGTGCAGGTTTGAAATAAACCCTGTCTCACCGCAGGCTCCCATTTCTTCAGCAATGATCTGCTGGAATCTGAAATCGTCAAGCCCTAAACCACCTAGCTCCTCTGGTGCTTGAGGTACTAAAAAGCCCATCTCTCCAGCTTTTCTATAAACTTCTCGTGGCACCATGCCTGCTTGTCGCCACTCATCGCGATAAGGAACAACTTCTTTTTGTAAAAACGTTCGAAAAGACTCGCGGAACATCTCATGTTCTTCTTCAAATATAAAACGCTTCATAATTAACTTCTCCAATAATTAAATAGCTACGACAGCTTCGCCAACTAGCGTTTTAGTGCCATCATCTTTTGCTGCTTGAATGGCGACTTTAGCGCACGGTTCATTGTTGTACTCAAACACATCAATAACTTCACCACTGCAAGTAATAACATCGCGTAGTTGTGTTATTGCAGTAAATTTAGTTTCAAACTTGCGTAATTTTGACTGTGGCTGCCAGTTAGTCAGCAAACGGCCTAAGTAAGCCATTGACAACATACCGTGAGCAAAAACATCATCCATACCCGCTCTTTTAGCAAAGTCGATATCAATATGAATGGGGTTATGATCACCTGAGGCACCTGCAAATAAGGCTAATGTAGTGCGGTTTATCGCCGGTAAAGTTAACGCCGGCAACTGTGTTCCAATTGAAATATCTGTCATCATTTGGTCCTTAACCGTTTCTATAGACTAATGTTTGGCTTGCTTGGCAAATCAATTCGTCATCTTGATTCACGTAATCTGTTTCAAGGATAACAAACTCTAACGCACCACCTTTTTTATCAAAAATATCTTTGATCTTTGACGTCACTTTGATGCTATCGCCGGCATACAATTGACCATAATAATTAAACGTTTGTGAACCGTGTAGAATGCGGCCAATGTCTAATTGTAATAAACCTACAACAGGTAAAAACGCTGGCGATTCGAAATCGAGTGACATAGGAAAAGTCGGTGGCGCTATAATGGTTTTGTAGCCAGCCTCTTGTGCCGCTTGTTCGTTAAAATAAACTGGATTTGTTTCACCAATTGATTGGGCAAAAAATTTTATTCGGCCCTTTTCAACGTCTGCTGAAAATGGTTCAAACTGGTGGCCAATTTTACTTTTATCTAACATCATTATTCCTTCGAGTTATTGTCATGATGTTAGGGCGAGATGCTTGTAAGCCCCTGCGAACTGTATCGTTATGCATCAACTTAGCGTTAACTCACCCTATGTAAAAACACAGTTGTGTCTTTAAATCTTGATTTCAGTGTTGTCTAGCTATTGCCATTACCCAATGACATAAAAGAACATATCAATTGACAATTGCGGTAAAGCGCCTATTTTGAAGACGAATGTCATCATATTAATAATTTAAATCACCCTACATTAACGATAGAGCATATTAAGATGGTGTCAGCTTATAAAAGGTTGTTGAGCGGAAAAATTGCCATGACAGAAAAAACCACATCAATTCACTACATCGCTGCGCTTGTTACGAGTTTAGAGCGCAATGGAATTGATCCGTGGCCATACCTAAGTAAGTTTAATATCAAGAAAGAAGAGTTAAAAAGCCTAACCACTCGAGTACCTTTTAGCGTATTAACGCGCTTTACACGCTACGCATGGGCTGTATTACAGGATGAAAATTTAGGACTATCAAGTAAAGCTTTGCCTAATGGCGCATTTATTTATGCCAGTAGATTAGCAATGAGTGCTGAATCGTTAGGTCAAGGATTAACGTTAATGGTTGGGCTATATAACTATATTGATCACGGCTATAAAATAAACTTAGTGCCAGATGGTAACGACATCATTCTTGAACTTGTTCTAAAGGATCCATCACTTGATGATTACCATTTTCTTGCTGATTTTGTCTTATGTGGTATCCACCGTTTCGGTTGCTGGCTGACAGGCAAGGAAATCCCAATAAAATCAGTAACGTTTAATTTTTCACCGCCGCCATTTCACACAGAGTACGCCCTGTTGTATGGCTGCCGACAAGAATTTAATCAAGATAAATTATCTATTCGATTTAGTCGCAGCTTTCTCAATTTGGCAATCGTTAAAAAGTACAGCGATCTCGATGACTATATCGCTACAACACCTTATAACATTTTAACTAATCCCGTTGATCAAGATAATTTTACCACCAAGGTAAAACGCATAATTGAAGCTCATGACGGCCCAGACTTTCCGCGCTTTGAGGATGTTTCTCAGCAATTGCACATGGTGCCAAAAACCCTGCGCCAAAAGCTTAAAGGCGAAGGGAATACATACCAGCAAATTAAGGATGTTATTCGTAAAGACCTAGCTCTCTATTGTCTGCAACAACCCAATTACACGATTGCAGACATTGCTGAGAAAACAGGTTTTACGGAAACAGGCGCCTTTATTCGAGCATTTAAAAACTGGACCGGAGTAACACCGGGCATATACCGAAAGGAATACCTCAAAGTAATTTAGTTAATAAATTTTTATCCATTTCTGCCTTATACTAATCTTATTCTGCCAAGCTTACTTTTTGAGCAATTTTTGTGTTAATAAAAATGTACTTAAATGTTATTGATGAAACGCTGGATATTCAGCAGTATCAGATGAACAAGTACAAAATAATAATAAAAAACATAAAGTAATGGCGAAAACCCTCGGGTAATCGCCTACTAAAAAACAATGAACACAGGGGAAGGGTTATGCTTAAAACAAGAAAGTTCTCACCAATTTGTCTTGCAGTATCTACCGCTTTGGCTTGCACAAGCTACAGCGCTATGAGTATTGCTCAACAAAATGAAGGTGCCGAAAAAGAAGTCGAAGTTATTGTCGTTAAAGGTGCCAAGCGCCCTAAGACACTGCAAGAAGTATCAGCGTCGGTGAATGTTATCGGCGGTGAAGAAATGGCACAAATGAAGATAGAGCGGCTCGATGATCTGTCATCAAGTCTGCCAAACGTCAGTATTTCAGCAAACGCCATTCAAGATACCATCTCTATGCGCGGGATCAATTCCGATCTTCAAGCCGGTGGTGAACAATCTGTCGGTATTTTCGTTGACGGTATTTTCCACGGTCGAGGGATTCAATCGCGATTTTCATTCCTCGATGTAGAAACTGTTGAGGTATTGCGTGGCCCACAAGGCGCGCTATTTGGTAAAAATACCATCGCAGGTGTTATTTCAATTAACCCCGCCCAAGCTCGTGAAGATTTTGAAGGTTCAGTTACTGTCGGTTATGAAACCCAGCAACAGCAAATCGAAACACGAGGATATATTACTGGCGCACTCAGTGATGATGGTAGCGTTAAAGGTCGATTAGCCTTTAAATACAATGATAACGATAAAGGTTTAATGAAAAATGCCATAGATAACAGCACAGGCTCTATTCAAACCGATATGGCAATTCGCGGCATGCTAGATTGGGAAGTGAATGATGCACTTAGCTTCAACTTTCGCGCTGAACAAGGTGTTCAAGAACAACAAGGGATCTGGTGGGAGCTGGCTACTTTGGCTGGGCCATTAGCCCCCGTGATTGAATCATTAGGAGAAGACGGAACCGTCAATCATATTGGCACAGGCTCTCAAATGGGCTACCCCGGCTTAAGTTATAAAGGTGAAGAAGTCGCATTATTTGATGCCAACTTTAGCGAATATGCGTTCAAAACAAATTACAATACTGACGCAGGTACCTTTACCTTTATCGCGGCCCAATCTAATTACGACTTTGATCGCACGTTAGACGCAGATTTCGGCCCACTACCAATTATTCATTTTTCAGATTTTGAAGACTACGAACAAACGAGTTTAGAAGCGCGTTTTGTATCACAAGACAACGATAGCTTTGAGTATCTATTTGGCGTTTATTATCAAGACTCGGATCTGGTTGCAGAAGGTATTACTGATACCGCAACAAATCAAACCTCTGCGGTTGGCGGAGCCTTTTTTGGCGCTTTAGGCTTTTTTCCTGAGCACCATGTAACATCGCGTTATGCCGTTCTAGATCAAAACTCTGAAACGCTTGCGATTTTCGGTCAAGTGGGGATTGGCTTAACAGAGAACTTAAAACTTGAGCTATCTGGTCGTTATTCAGAAGAAGATAAAACGGCTACTCAAGCGGTCAGCTTATTTGGTGGTGTTGGCAATGGTACCCGTGATGGGCTACCAATTACCAATCCTATTGAAAACTACTTTTGGAGTATCGCAGTACTTGAAGCGACACCTCACGCTAACGATCTCGAACGCAATGAATCTCACTTTTCGCCAAATGTGAACCTCAATTGGACGCTTAACCAAGATACAAATTTATATGTTAGCTACTCAAAAGGCTTTAAAGGTGGCGGATTTAACTCGTTTGCAATGTCTGCTGATCCAGCAGAAGCAGAGTATGAAGATGAAGAAGCAACATCGTTTGAAGTTGGTGGTAAATTTGTTTTAGCTGAAGGTGCCGCAACCTTAAATGCAGCAATCTTTGACACCGACTATGACAACATGCAAACCACTCAGTTTACTGGTGGTACCACGTTTATTGTGTCAAACGCAGCCCAAGCAACTTCACAAGGTTTAGAGCTTGATTTAACTTGGCTAGTATCTGATGACTGGACGGTATACTCTACTTTCGGTTACATCGATTTTGAATTTGTTTCATATGAAAATGCAGGCTGTACTGCGCTACAAGTGGTTGAAGGTGGTTATGCTAACGCAGCGGCATGTGCAGCGGCTGGCGGCAATGACCTAAGCGGCAAGACCAACCAAGACGTACCTAAATTCACGGCAAGCGTTGGCTTAGAATATATGACAACAGTAGGTGAATACGATTTAATCTCACGATTAAACCTGAATCACAGTGATGACTTCTTCGCTGCACCTGATTTAGATCCAGAGTCAAAAGTTGACGCTTTTACACTGGTTGATTTGTCAATGCGTTTAGCATCACCAGATGGCGATTGGGATGTTGCGTTTATCGCCCGTAACCTGACGGATGAAAAGTACTTCTACTACCACAATGATACGCCATTGTTAACGGGCTCTCATCAGGTAGCAACAATGCCTTCGTCAACTTACACCTTACAGTTTAGCTACCACTTTATGGATTAAGCTAAAAGCTCAGATACATTACGACTTCGAACATAGCCACGCTAGGGTGGCTATTTTTTTATCGACTAAGTCATGTTAACGTAATAAAAAACATAGAATAAAAATTATTATCAAAGGAAAAAGTTATGCCATTTGTTCTGAATCTATTAAAACTCATCACCGTTATTTTTTATGTCGTGGCAGCGTTTGCACCGTTTATCGCACCCGTTGCGATGTACGCGGATGAATTAATGCTTATCGCCGCTATTTTAATTGTCATTCACGCGTCTGAATTTGTCGCCGTAAAGAAAAACCTGTTGGCGGTTGAGCCTAAGTTTTCTACTGCCCTAATTAACACCTTGATCTTTGGTGTGACTTATTGGTTACCCTTGCTTAGAAAGCCAAAAGCCTAATGTACCATCAAAGCTCATACCTTTGACAAGTGTTGGAACCATGTATGATTGCTCTTCATCAGCTTAGCTATTAACAGCATGTTCTGAGGAATCAGGCGACTCATGCGTTTACAGTGTTGGTGTTGTATCCTGATTAAACAACTCGTGTTGTTTTTCATGTACATTCAGCCCTAACGATAAATTTATCGGCTTAGCTGCTTTTTCAGGGCTAATACTTATACTCTTGATTTACAGGCCAAAATCATTTCACAGCGAATACTGAGTACTGGCTGATTGAGTTGATTTTTTGTCACAATGGAGAAATAAACACTACCTCTTGCATTATTGCCTAAGGTTTTTAGATCGGTAATGGTAAGTTGCGCGCTTAAGACATCGTCCGCAAAGACTGGCGCTAAAAACTGGCAATGGCTGATCTCTTTACCAGCAATTACTGCCCACTGGCTAAATACATGATCAAAGCTCATCCGCTGGTTGATACTTAGCGTGTGTAAACCACTTGCAATGAGTTGACCAAATGGGCTTTGTTTAGCCTTTTCAGGGCAGATATGAAATGGCATCGGATCATAAGCCTTAGCAAACTCAATGATCTCCGACTCACTAATACTTACCGCACCATATTCGTATACTTGCCCTATAGCTAAATCTTCCCAACAAGTGATTGGTTCGTCATACATATAACAACTCCTTTTAACTAGCTAAAATCATATCTGCTGCTTTTTCTGCAATTGTAATCGTTGGGCATTGGTATTTGACGAAATTAACATTGATTTATCAGTACCATCAGCGTCCATCAGATAAAACTTGTTGTTTGTTTTTTCTATAAACGGGGAGCTAAGACACCGCCGGTGCTGCCAGCGCCGACTATGACATAGTGATAAATATTGGTAATCTCCCTAAAGGATAAAAGAAAAACGCCCTAGCCAATTTTTTGTTGTTCGTTTTGCCAGTATGGCTCTCGTAAGACGTTCTTTTGAATTTTCGCAGCGCCGGTTATTGGGAAAGGCTCAGTTCTGAATTCGACCGAACGAGGTGTTTTATAACCTGCGATATATTCGCGGCAAAAATCAATTAATTCTTGCTCTGCACAGCTATGCTCAGGTTTAAGTCGCACAATAGCGTGGACGCTTTCGCCCCATTCAACCGATGGTATACCGATAACCGCTACTTCATGCACCGCAGGGTGTTTAGACACGGCTGATTCAACTTCAGCAGAGAATACGTTTTCGCCACCTGAGATAATCATATCTTTAACGCGATCAACAAGGAAAATAAACCCTTCTTCGTCGACATAACCAGCATCGCCGCTGTGTAACCAACCATCCTTAATTGCCGCTTGTGTTTGCTCTTCTTTGTTCCAATAGCCCATCATAACATTAGCGCCTTTAACACAAATTTCGCCCACTTCATTTGGCGCTAAATCCTTGCCGTTTTCATCTTTAATCGCCAATGCAAGTGTGTAAGTCACTCGACCAGCTGAACGAATTCGACCAGCTTTTTCACCTTCAAGGACATGATACTCAGGTGGTAAGACCGAACAAACGGGTGCCATTTCAGTTTGACCATAAGCTTGACAAAAGCCCACGGTAGGCATCTTGTTCATCGCTTCCAACAACGTCCCTTCAGGCATAGGTGACGCACCATAAATAATTTGCTGTAAGCTAGATAAATCAGCATCGGCGAGTTTTTCATCGGCCAACAACATATTAACCATTGTTGGGACGAGTAATGTATCGGTAACCTGGTCACGCGCGATTACATGAAGTACTTGCTCGACATCAAAAGCAGGAATAATGGTAATGGTGATACCACCAATAACGCTCGCCCAACACATAGCGCCTGCAGCTAAATGGAACATTGGACCAGCAACCATCATCACTGGATGTTCACGCTCTTTTAACCTTAACTCCATTAAAATAGAAAAAGAGCTACTCCAAACATTTTGATGTGAGAGCATCACCCCTTTAGGAAAGCCAGTTGTACCACCAGTGTAGAAAATCCCTAACATATCGGTCGGTTGAGCGTCGTGAGCAGGCATTTCAGTTGCATTATCAACGAGCGATTCGTAGCTAACCATACTCTCTGGCGTAGCTTGCTCCCCCATAAAAATTAACGGATGAGCAGGTGCAATGTCATAAGCCGTCGGCAAAAACATATCGTCAACAAATAACATTTTTGCGCCAGAATCATTATAAGCATATTGATTTTCACTCACCGACCAACGAATGTTCAGTGGTACCATTGCAACACCAGCCCAAGCACATGCATAGTAATATTCAAGATAACGATCAGAATTAAGCGCTAAGATCGCTACGCGATCACCTGGGGAGGCCCCTTGACTTAAAATACCTGTTGCCAATTTACTGATGCGTTGCTTAACCTCTGCCCAAGAATGCTTGCGACCATTAAAAATAGTCGCGGTATGATTAGCATAAAGGTTGGCATTACGTTCGATTGCTTGTGTAAAAATCATAATCTCTAACTCTGCTCTTATTGTAATAATTATTAGGAAGTATCCAGCGCGTGTGACCTTAGCTATTTTTATTTTGGTCTCGCTTTAGCGGTAACATATAGCGTTACCACATCGGTATTAGGTTGTCGTTCGCTAACTTTCTAGCATTCCCCACAAAACCCCTAACACAGGTGACACGTCCCTAACTCTCTCATGTAAATTCATCATAGAACTTAGTCAAAACCCGCCCAATAACAAAAAAGCACCGTTTAATTGACATTTAGTTCGTTAATTGACGACCTACAGTAGCAACGCAACACCTAAGCACCATGGCTTAAAATAGCAGCCCTAAAGAATTAACCATGCGTTACCAACGAATTAACAACCACCCTAAAGAAAAGCCTAGGCAAAGGTCAAAATTGTTAATCTAGAGGTGTTATTTAACACTTGTTGTGTTTGCCACTCTTGCATAGAGTGTAAGTTGCTAAATCGTTATAAAGAGTTTTTCTATGTTGTTATCCTCATTAAAGGTACTCGACTTTTCAACATTGTTACCTGGGCCATTTGCCACTATGATGCTAGCGGATTTAGGCGCCGATGTGCTTAGGGTGGAAGCGCCGAACCGCGCAGATCTCACGCGACACTTGGGCGAAAAAGATAGCGATGGCGTATCTTATGTTCACAAAACCCTTAATCGCTCAAAGCGCTCTCTTGGGCTTGATTTGAAGTCGCCTGAAGCCATCGAGATCATCAAAAAACTGGTGATGGATTATGATATTGTCGTTGAGCAATTTAGACCTGGGGTAATGGAGCGTTTAGGCCTTGATTACGATGCGTTAAAAGCCATTAACCCAGCCCTGATATATTGTTCAGTAACCGGTTACGGCCAAACGGGCCCTTATAAAGGTAGAGCGGGACATGACATTAACTACTTGGCCATTTCAGGCCTCGCCAGTTATACCGGCAAAAAACATGAAGGCCCACTGCCAGTCGGCTTTCAAATAGCCGATGTCGCTGGTGGCTCTATGCACGCAGTAACAGGTATTTTAGCGGCGGTTGTGCATCGCACGCAAACAGGTGAAGGCCAATACCTTGATATTAGCATGACGGATGCAGCCTTTGCTTTAAACGCAATGGCTGGCGCTGAAGCCGCTGGTGCTGGCGTTGATGCTGTTCGTGAATCCATGGTGTTAAACGGTGGTAGCTTTTACAACCACTATGAAACCAAAGATGGTAGATACTTCTCTGTAGGAGGGCTTGAACCACCGTTTATGAAAAGATTATGTGATGTAATTGGCCGCCCCGAGTTGTTTGAAAATGGTTTAGATTACAGTCAATCCTCACAAGCACCATTAGTAGATGCGCTCAAAACAGCGTTTAAGACCAAAGACTTCGCCGAGTGGCAAAAGGTTTTTGCCGAAATAGACGCCTGCGTTGAGCCAACCTTATCAATTAATGAAGCATGCCAACACGAGCAAATACAAGCACGTAATATGATCGTTGAAGTGGAAAATAACAACGCAGCACCGATCAAACAAATCGCTTGCCCAATTAAATTCTCCTCTGGCGAAGCGCAATACAAATTTACTGGTGCAACATTAGGTAAACACTCTGAGCAAGTCTTATCAGAATGTGGCTATAGTCCAGAGCAAATCGACGCGCTAAAAGCAGCAAAAGTAATAAAATAGTGCCATCTATATTAAGGGGATGGTTTTTCAGCCATACCCTGATATAGTCTAAGTTAATAATTAACTTAAGTTTTTGGTATAATAATGGATTTCCTTTTTACCTTAAAAAAGCTCTTCGGCATGTTCGCTAGCCCTACCGGCCTGATCCTCATATTTTTGCTACTCGCTATTATTTTTTATAAAGCAAAACCCAAATTGAGCTTTAGAACACTATGCCTTGGTTTTGTCGTTTTCCTGTTAGGATCAATGCCACCGATTGCCGACCGGTTACTCTACCCTTTTGAACAGCAATACGATGCCCTAAATACCATCCCACAAAATAGTGAATACATTGTTGTACTGGGCTGTGCACATACTAGCGATGAAACCATGCCTGCGTTAAGTCAATTGAAGGATTGTTCTTTGGCCCGTGTCGTTGAAGCGGTTAGATTGTATCGACTCCAACCCAATTTAACGATTATCACTTCAGGCTCAAACTTTGACGAGCGTATTTCCAATGCGCAAATGGTTAAACGCGCCGCTATCGAGCTTGGTGTACCTAGCAGTAAAATATTAACGGAAAACTATCCATTAGACACCGAAGAAGAAGCTCAGTTAATCGCCCCTCGCGTGCAAGGGAAAGGCGTTATATTGGTAACGAGCGCCAACCACATGCCAAGGGCAGTGAAATATTTTGAGCACTATGGCGTTGATGTAACGCCTGCACCGACACACTTTTTAGTCAAAGACTTTTATGGTGAAAAAAATTTGGGGTATTACCTGCCAAGACCTAGTGCCCTGGAAAAGTCGACACGTGCATTATATGAAAGCCTAGGCCAATTGTGGCAGTGGCTGAAGACGTGAAGCTGAAGCACGCATATGTTCTAAGGTTTTAAGGTTCTAAGGTTCTAAAGTTTTAGCTACCTTCCAACCTTCCTACATTCTTACCTTCCTACATTCTTACCTTCCAACTTTCCTACCTTCCAACCTTCCCACTTTCCAACCAACAGGCTACACCGGATTATTAATATCAATAAATTGAACGTCGAGGTCGAACTTTTCAGCGAGGTGTTCACCTAGCGCTTTCGCGCCATAGCGCTCTGTTGCATGATGGCCAGCGGCGAAAAAGTGCATATCCATTTCATGGCAGATATGCGTGGTTTGCTCTGAAACTTCACCACTAATAAAGGCATCAATACCTTGCTGAGCAGCTAAATCGATATAACCTTGGCCACCACCGGTACACCATGCCACGGTCTTGATGGTTTTGTTTGATGGCGGTGAAATGTGTAGTGCTTTACGTAAAAGCGCTTGATTAATTCGCTGAGCAAAAACCTCACCAGATAACGCCTCTGGCAACTCGCCTTGAACAGCTACGCTAAATGGGTTGCCAACTTCTAGAGGGCCTGTAACCTCAATATTGAGTAATTTAGCAAGTTGAGCGTTATTACCCAATTCACCATGTATATCTAAGGGCAAGTGATAAGCGATCAAATTAATATTGTTATCGATTAACTTTTTAATTCGTTCAAACTTCATGCCGGTAAGTGGCGCTGGTTCATTTTTCCAAAAATAACCATGATGCACCAATAACGCATCGGCTTGTGCTTCGATTGCTTGGTCGATTAATGCTTGTGAGGCCGTTACACCGGTAACAATCTTATTAATTTGCTCAGATCCTTGTACCTGTAACCCATTTGGGCAAAAGTCTTTGATCTGCGAAGCTTGTAGTAATTCATCAAGATAGTTAATCAGTGCGCTAGTTTTCATGTTTGGCTCAATTTTGTAATGATTTGCTGACATTTTAACTTAAATTCAAAATAAACAACACGTTAAAAATATTTCCCCGCTTGCAAATTACGACACCCATCGTAATATAAGTTAAGCACTTGTTATCTCAATGTAAAAATAAAATCTTACATTTAGTAAGTATTTTATTAATATTTGACAGGCAAGATGCTTAGTGCAACTGCACACTTTGTCATCTAATCGATTTTTCGAAAGCAGTATTTGACGGATAAAAGAAATATTATAAGGAATATAACATGTTAAGGTTTACTAAAAAGACCGCACTCGCGCTTTCAATCTCATCAGCACTTATCGCTAGCCAAGCTGCTGTAGCTGCAGAAGAAATTGAGCGCATTGAAGTAACTGGCTCGCACATCAAGCGAACCAATATGGAAGGCCCATCGCCTATCACTAGCTTATCTGCTGATGATATTGCAAAAACAGGTGTTACTGATTTAATCGGCTTATTCGCTAAGTTACCGATTTCAGGCCAAGGCACCTTCTCTACCCAAGCTAACTCAAGTGACGATACCGCTAACGGTGGTTCGAGTGTTTCACTGCGTGGCTTAGGCGCAGATTCAACGTTAATTTTAGTCAATGGTCGCCGCGTATCAGTGAGCCCATTTGCTAAAGGCATTGATACTGCCTTCGTTGACATCAACAACATTCCAGTATCTGCTATTAAGCGCGTTGACATCCTAAAAGACGGTGCCTCTGCAACTTACGGCTCTGATGCTATTGCCGGTGTAATCAACATTGTTTTACGCGATGACGTAGAAGGTGTCGAACTATCGGGCAAATGGGGTGACACAGCCGATGGCGGCGGTGAAGAACAAAACTTATCAATGGTATTTGGTACCTCAAGTGATAAGGCTAGCCACACGTTTATTTTAGATTACTTCAAACGCGAAGAAGTATTATACGCCGATCGCGATTACGCAAAGTCGGCAAATCAAACGGCGCTTCGCCCGAACGATCCATATACCACAGACTTCAGAAGTTCATCGGGTATTCCTGGCACTATCGCACTAGCGGCAGATCCATCAAACCGTATTATCGACACCTTTGGTAATGATGTTTGTTCTCCCGAAGATACTGACTTAGCCAACAACCTTTGTCGTTACGACTATGCGCCTCACATGACAATGTTCCCAGCGACCGAGCGCTTTAGCTATAACTACATGGGTAAATATGAAGTAAATGACACCTTACGAGTATTTGCTGAGTTAAACGGTCAAAACTCAAAATCAACCATTCGCGGTGCTGGTAGCCCGAGCTTTAACGAGCTAACAATGGACGGTGACAACATCAACCACCCATTTGCTGATATGCCAACTCACGAGTTTTACCAACAAGACTTAACCATGCGTCGCCGTACGGTTGATATTGGTAACCGTGAAAAGCGCGTTGATACCGATTACTACCGTGCCATTTTAGGTATTCAAGGTGAAATTAATGAGTGGAGCTGGGAAGCAGCATATAGCTACATTAAGAGTGAATCAGTAGAGCGCGGCGTTAATGGTTTCCCGAACTCTCGTCGTACGCAAGAAGCGATTGATTCAGGCTTATGGGACCCGTTTGAGCCGTCAAGCAACTCACAAGAATCGTTAGATTACATTGAGACAACCACCACCCGTGTTGGTAAATCAACTAACCGTACACTCGATGTGAAATTCTCAGGGCCATTAATGGAAATGAGCCACGGTGATTTACTCTTAGCGGTGGGTGCAGAATATCGTGAAGAATCAATCTCTGACAACCCAGACGATCAATTCCTACGCGGTGAAGTATTTGGTACAGAAGCAACGCAAGCTAATGGTTCACGTGACAACATGTCGATCTTTGGTGAATTAGCCATCCCTGTACTTGATGAATTAGAAGTACAAATGGCCGTGCGTTACGAAGATTACTCTGACTTTGGCTCAACGACTAACCCGAAAGTATCATTTTTATGGTCGCCAACAGAAGATTTAAATCTTCGTGGTTCATGGGGTACAGCGTTTAGAGCGCCGTCATTACACCAAATGGGCTTAGGTCGTACCGACGAGTCACCAAACTTAGTCGATACCTTGCGTTGTGCCGCGATTGGTAACCAAGATCGCGCTTGTGAGCCACAAGAATACACAGCGGTATTTGAAGGTAACCCAGACTTACAACCAGAAGAGTCAGAAAGCTACAAC